>DASYUD010000017.1:0-5474 GCA_036001625.1 Gaiellaceae bacterium | reverse complement strand
TTGGATTCTGCTCGATCTGCTGGCTGAACGGATCCTTGGCGATGAAGCGGCTGAACGAGACGAGCTGGCCGTCCTGGACGGCAGGAGCGGGATCGCTGTCGGCGAGACCGCTCGACGACGCCGGCGTGGTCGAGGCAGTCGCCGGCCCTGAGAGGGTCGGCGGGGTGAGGGAGCCGTCGGCCGGGGGTGTCCCGGCGGGCGCCGGAGTCGTCGAGGCGGTCGTCGTCGTCGCCGCGCTGCTAGATGCGCTCGCGTTGCCGTTGAGCTGGTTCATCTGCTTCATCATGCGCGGGACCTGGAAGGCGAGCAGCGCGAGCAGAAGCACACCGCCGACGGCGACCATGATCTTCTGCTTCTTCTGCTTGGCCTTGAGGAGGTCTTGCTGCTTCTTGGACATCAGGGCGCTCCCGCTCCCGCGGCGGCCGCGCCGTCAGGTGTGGCCGTCGCATCGGTGCTCGTCGTGTCGGTCGAGGTGGCGTCCGTGGGCGCAGGCGTGGGAGCCGGCGCCGGAGACGCCGCCCCGCCCGAGCCGTAGATGAACGCGTCCACCGTCAGCGAGGCGCTGATGCTCGGGAACCCGCCGGTTGCCGGGCCGAAGGTGAGCGTGTCGATGGCGAACAGGCGCCCGGTCGCGTCGAGCGCGCCGTGGCGGACCGAGACGAGCGTCCGCAGGCGCAGCAGGAAGTCCGAGAGGTCGTAGAAGTTGCCGGTGAACGAGAGCGTGATCGGCACGGCGTTGTAGCTGCCGAGCGGGATCATCGTGCTCGGCTTGATCGACTCGAACGTGATCCCGGAGTCCTGTGCGACCTGGTTCAGCTGCAGGAGGATCCCGGACATGTCCTGGGAGTCCGGCATCGCCTTCACGAGGCGGAACAGGTTCGCGACCCGGACCGGCTTGTCGTTCTTGGCCGCGGCGGCGGCCACCTGGGCCTGGGTCAGCCTGGCCTGCGCGTCGACGATCTGCTTCGAGAGCTTGCCGGCGGACGCGCTCTTCGGGTGGACGAGCGCGAACCAGCCGATCGCCGCTACGAGCAGGACGCCGACCACGACGAGCGCGATCTGAGCGTTCGGCGGGACGCGCTGCTTCGTGTTCACGAGGCGGCTCCGGTACGGATGTTGGCGGCGAGGGTGAACTGGACGACGTCCTGCGAGCCGAGCTTGGTCCGCTGGCTCGAAAGGAGCTGGACGTTGGTCAGATCGGGGAGCACCTCGAGCCGCGAGAGCAGGCGCGCGACGCTCGTCTGCGAGTACGTGTAGCCGCCGAGCGTGAACTGGCTCGGAGCGACGGTCGGAGGCGGCGTCACGATCGGCGCGACGCTGGACGGGGACGCCGGCGAGGTCGCGGTGAGCTGGGTCAGCCAGACGTCGTCCGGAAGGACGAGGGAGAGGTTGCGCAGCACGCGATCCCAGGCGACGCGCCGCGTGAGCGCCGTCGACAGGGCCGTCAGGCGAGCCTGCTGCTGCGCTGCGAGGCCCTGCCCCGCCGCGTCGGGCGGAGGCGGCGGCGGAATGACGGCGATCTGCGCCTGGATCGCGTCGAGCTGGTCCTGCTTGTCGCGCACCTTCGAGCTCGCCGAGAGGAACATGACCGACACGAGGGCAGTCACGATCACCGCGCCGGCCACGCCGACCAGCACCGGGACGTTCGTCTTGGTCCGCTTGGTGTCGTCGCGAGGGAGAAGGTTGACGGCACGCATTTAGCGGTTACCTCGAGTACGAGATGTGGTTGAGGGGATCGCCATTAGTCTTCGATCCCCAGGCCGATCGCGACCGACAGCGAGCCGAGCTGCTCCGGCTCGCGGAAGCGCTTCGGCACCTTGACGCGGACGAGCGGGTCGCCGACCCGGACCTTCACGCCGATCACCTTCTGGAGCTCGGCTGCGAACCCGTCCAGGTGCGCGGTGCCGCCGGTGAGGACGATCTCGCCGATGCCGAGCGAGTTCGGCTGCGACTGATAGAACTGGAGCGAGGAGACGAGCTCCCGCGCAAAGTTGGCCACCTGCCGGACGACGGCGTCGCGCGCCGCGGCGGCATGCTCGTCCGAGAGGCCCTCCGGGGCAGGCCCGCCGGCGAGCGAGAGGGCGTGCTTGATCGGCTCCGCCTCGGACGGCGAGAGATCGAGTGCGCGGGCGATCGCGACGCTCAGGTTCTGACCGCCCCACTCGAGCACGCGCGTGAACTCGCACACGCGACCGTCCGAGACGGCGAAGGTCGAGCGGTCGTGTCCGACGGCGACGGCGACGAGCGCGGCGTTCGCCTGGGCGTGGTCCGCAGGCGGGGCCGCCAGGGCGCGCAGGAGCGCGAAGGCCTCGAGATCGATGCCGACGAGCGCAATGCCGGCCTTGCGGCACGCGGTGACGTAGCGGTCGACGAGCTCGCGGTAGGCGACGACGAGCAGGATCTTGCGGACCTTCTCCCCCTCGTCGTTGACCGTCTCGTCGAGCACCTGATAGTCGAGCACCGCCTCCTCGATCGGGATCGGCAGCGCGTCCTGCGCGCGGAAGCGGATCGCGTTCGTGAGCTGCTTCGGATCCTCGATCCCGACGATGTCGAAGGTGCGGACGCCGATGCGGTTGTTCGCGATCCCGAGCCGGACGGCCTTCTTCGGCAGCTTGTTGCGCTGGAAGAACGCCTTCAGCGCCTCGGCGAGGGCGTCCGGATCGCGGAGCTCGCCGCCGACCACGACACCCGCGTCGAGGGACTCGCGGGCGACCTGCAGCACCTCGGCGTGGCCGTTGTTCGAGACCCTGGCGGCCGCGATCTGCGACGCGCCGATCTTGAGACCGACGAGCTGCTTCGGGACCGAGCCGCGGCCGCCGCCGCCGCGTTGGGGAAGCGAGAGGGTCGGTAGGCTCAACCCGCGCTTCCAGAACGGCTCAGCGGAGGGCTTCTCCGCGGCCGGTGCCGCAGCGGTCTCCGATGCCGGCTTCGCCTTGCGGCCGAGCTCCTTCTTCCAGAACGGGACCGGCTTCGACTTCTCCGTCACGGCCGGTTCCGGCTTCGCCGCCACGGCGGGCTCGGGCTGCTCGACTGCGACGGCCTCGGATTTGCCGCCGCGCGTGAACGTGAGCTCCTTCTTCCAGAACGGCGTCGGCTTGGCGCGCGGCTCGTCGACGGCGGCCTCGACCTCGGCGACGGCGGCCCGCTTCTCCCGCTTCGGCTTGCGACCGCGCGAGAGATCACGCTTGTACCACGGCACGGCCGGCGGCTCGTCCTCGAGCAGCGGCAGCTCGTGCGCGTACACGGGAGGGTTGATCGGGCGAGGATCGACGGCCGCGACGGGCTCGGGGACGGCCACGGGCTCGGGCTCCGACACGAGTTCGGGCTCCGGCTCCGCCAGGACCTCGGACTCCGGCTCTGCCAGGAGCTCGGGCTCAGGCTCGTGGAGCGCGAGGACGGGGATCGGTGCGGGTATGGGTGCGGGCGGCTCGGGCTCCGCGAGCGCAGCCGGCGGCTCGACCTCGGCGACGGGCTCGAGCAACTCCGACTCCGGCGCCGATGCCTCGACGGGCTGCGGCGGCGCCGGCTCGTCCGGGACGGTCGCCCCCGAGAGAATGGCGTCGACCCACGAGACCGCGCGAGCCGCCTCCGGCTCGGGGAGGACAGGCTCGACTTCGGCGACGGGATCGGGCAGGGCGAAGCGCATCGGCTCGGGCTCCGGCTCCAGCTCCGGCTCGGGCGCGACAGGCTCGAGCTCGCCGACCGGCTCCGGCAGCGCGAAGGGTTCGGGCTCCGGCTCGGGCTCCGGCTCGGACGCAACGGGCTCCGGCAGCGCGACGTGCGGCAGCGGCTCCTCGACAGGCGCAGGCTCCGGCTTCGGAGCGCGCTTGAGCGAGACCTCCTTCTTGTACCAGGGCGTCTTCTCGCCCTCGACCTCGACGGCAGCCTCCTTCGGCGCCCGCTTGGCCGAGATCTCCTTCTTGTACCAGGGCGTCTTCGGGCTCTCGTCCTCGGCCAGCGGCTTCGAGGCACCCTTGCCGAAGAACCTGTACTCCTTCTTCCAGTCGACCACGTCAGGCTCCTGCGATCCGCAGCCCGCCGAGCGGCGGCTGCTCGGCCTCGGGGGCGGCGATCGGTCCGAGGTCGAAACCGGAGCGCTCGAGCAGGCCGAGCAGCTGGTCGGGACGGCTGGACCGCGAGAGGGCGATGTCGATCGTGACCACGCGGCGCATCACGAGGTCGCCGAGGGCCTGCTCCATCGTCTGCATGCCCTTCGACGTCCCGGTCTGCATGATCGAGTAGATCTGCTCGACCTTCCCCTGGCGGATCAGGTTCCGCACGGCGTCGTCGGGGAAGAGCACCTCGAGCGCGGCGATCCGGCCGGCGCCGTCCGCGGTGGGCAGCAGCGCCTGGGTGACGACGCCCTGCAGCGAGCCGGCGATCTGGATCCGCACCTGCTCCTGCTGCTCGGCCGGGAAGACGTCGATGATCCGGTCGACCGTCGAGGAGGCGCTCTGGGTGTGGAGCGTGCCGAAGACGAGGTGGCCGGTCTCTGCAGCCGTGAGCGCGGTCGAGATCGTCTCGAGGTCGCGCATCTCGCCGAGCAGGATCACGTCGGGGTCCTGGCGGAGCGCAGCGCGCAGGGCCTCGCCGAACGAGACCGCGTCGGGGCCGATCTCGCGCTGGTTGACGATGCAGCGCTTGTGCTTGTGCACGAACTCGATCGGGTCCTCGATCGTGAGGATGTGGTCCGAGCGGGTCCGGTTGATCTCGTCGACGATCGCTGCGAGCGTCGTCGACTTGCCCGAGCCGGTCGGCCCGGTCACGAGCACGAGCCCGCGCGGCTTGTCGGTGAAGGCGTGCAGGCTGGGCGGCAGGCCGAGCTCCTCGAGCGTCTTGATGTCGTGCGGGATGACGCGGAAGGCGGCGCCGAGCGATTCGCGCTGGAAGAAGACGTTGACGCGGAAGCGCGCCACGCCCGGAACGGCGTAGGCGAAGTCGAGCTGCCGCTTGATCTCGAGCTGCTTCTGCTGCTCGGAGTTGAGGACCCGGTAGAGCAGCTGCTGGGTGTCCTCGGGCACGAGCGCGCCCATGCCTTCGAGACGCTCGAGATGCCCGCGCAGCCGCATCGCAGGCGGCGTCCCGACCGTGACGTGGAGGTCGGAGGCGCCGCGAGCGACCATCTGCTCGAGCAGGTCGTCGATAGAAAACGCGAGTTGTGACATTGCTCCCTCGAACGAGCTAATCGGCAGGCGCGCGCGCTTCCTTTACAGCAGGTTTCGTCGCAGCCCGATCACTCGTTCGAGGGTAGGTCGCGGTGATCCGTCAGGCCGATATGGGCCGGTGCCACCGCCATGCCGAAATGGAGAAGGAGCCATCGAATGCTTGACACACTGCGGGCGCGCCTGAGGAACGACGAGAAGGGCTTCACCCTGATCGAGCTCCTCGTCGTCATCATCATCCTGGGGATCCTGCTCGCGATCGCCGTCCCGTCCTACCTGAGCTTCCGCTCCCGTGCGAACGTCTCTGCCGCC
>DASYUD010000016.1:0-79679 GCA_036001625.1 Gaiellaceae bacterium | reverse complement strand
CTCGATGATCTGCCCGGACGCGGAGCGACGCCGACTCGGCGGCGCCGACGGTAGAGGCTCGGCCGTCTTCGGCCGCGTGCGCGAGGCGAATGCCCCCGGCATGAATCGAACATGCGCACGTGGTTTAGGAACGAGCGCGCCAAAACGCCATTTGCAGGCAAAACATCATGCTTTAGGTACGTGCGCGCCAGTGAATGCGCCAGTCACCCCGCACCGCCACTTCGGACACGATGCTCAACCCGGGTCTTGCCTTTCGGAGGTCGGGCCCTTACGAATCCCTAGCACGGGCTCGCTACCATCGGCGTCGTGGTGCGACGGCTTCTCCTCGTCCTGCTCGCCGTTTCCGCTGCCACGACGACGACCGGCGATGCGGCGCCGCGATTGCCCGGGCGCATCGTCTTCGCGAGCGAGCGCGGTTCGACGCTCGAGAACAGCGGCATCTACTCAGTTCGCGTCGACGGCTCTGCCCACCGGGCACTCGTCCGCAATCCGGGCGGCGGCGCGGGCGGCGCGACGTGGTCGCCGGACGGCAAGCTCCTCGCCTTCTGGAGCGAGCGCTCGGCTCCCGGAGACACCAGCCGAGGCCTTTTTCTGATGACGGCGCGCGGCCACGTGCTTCGCCGCCTGACCCCGCGCGGCCTCGTCGCCAGCCGCGACTCCGACCCGCCGAGCTGGTCGCCGAACGGCCGAAGCATCGCCTTCTCCGGCGAGCGCCGATCACAACGTGGAATCTGGGCCGTTGGCAAGGACGGCACACATCTCCGGTTCCTCGCACGCGACGGATTCGCGCCCGCGTGGTCACCCGCGGGAGGCGCGATCGCGTTTGGCTCGGCCCGCATCTTCGTCATTTCGGCTCGAGGAGGCAATGTCCGGCGTCTCACGAGCGGCCCCTTCGACTCAAGCCCCGCCTGGTCGCCCGACGGCAGGACGATCGCGTTCGTCCGCTCCGATTCGAACGGCGTGGTTCAATCGGTCGATCTCGTCTCTGCCGCCGGCGGACGCCACCGCCGTCTCTTCCGTGGGCGGGACGTGGACATCGGTCGGACTCCCCAGTGGTCGCCCTCGGGACGGCTGATCGCGTTCGAGGCGAGGTCGAGCGTCTACGTCGTGCGCGTGCGAGATGGAGCGCTGAGCAGGCGGCGACGCACCGGCGACTGGCCCACGTGGTCGCCCGACGGCAGTCACATTGCGTTCACAGCTGGGTCGGGCGTGTACGTGATGAATGCGGACGGCTCCCGTGTCCGACGCGTGAGGACCGAGCGGGGGTTCGAGTTCGATGATGGACCGGCGTGGTCGCCCGACGGCAGCACGCTCGTCTATTCCCTCACGCTGCTCCGGAGCGATTTCGAGATCTTCACGGTCGGGGCCGACGGCTCCGGGCTTCGGCAGCTGACTCGAAACTCGGTGCAGGACTGGATGCCGGCGTGGTCTGCAAGCCGACGGAAGGTCGCCTTCGTCCGGCGCGGAGCGATCTGGGTGATGGCCGCCGACGGGAGCGGGCAGCGCCGGCTCTTCCGGGGCACGCAGCCTTCGTGGTCCCCGGGCGGCACGCAGCTGGCCTTCACGGGGGGTTCGGGAGTGAGCATCCGTCCTGTAAGCCACGGCCCCGCGCGCCGGGTCGCAGCCGGTTTCAGCCCGGCCTGGTCGCCGGCCGCTGGCGAGATCGCATTCGTGCGCGGGGCGCGCCTGTTCGTGGTCGATGTCGCGACAGGAGTCGAGCGGACGATCGCCGACGCTTCGACGATCTGTCCGCCGGGGAACGAAACGTCGATCGCGGTTCCGGACTGGTCGCCCGACGCGAGCAAGCTCGTGTTCGCGGTCGTGTGCGACGACGGTCGGTTCGCCTCGACCTCGGCGGAGATCGTGTCGGCCGACGGAACCGGCCTCAGGACGCTCCCTATCGACGGGCTAGATACGGGCCGACTTGCCTGGTCACCCGAGGGCACGCGGGTCGCCTTCGTCGCGGAGAGCGAGCGCCTGCGCATCGGGACGAGCAGGCTCGACGGCACCGGCCGAACGGCTGTCCTCAGAGACGAGAGCGGCGCGGCGTACCTGGACCTCGACTGGTAGAGGTCACTCCGCCTCTGGAAGGCGCCTGCGCGCGACGTGCGCGGTGAGCTGGTCGGCGTCGAGCGGCGGAGAGGAGCGGGGGTCAGGTGTTGCACAGCCCCAGAGGCAGTCTCAAATCAATGCCCCCGGCATGAATCGAACATGCGCACGCGGTTTAGGAAACCACTGCTCTATCCACTGAGCTACGGGGGCTCGCGTCCAAGATAGCGCCCGGATGGGGCAACGACGACTTCGTCTTGACACGTCTGACCGAGGCTCAAGCGTCCAACCGGCCCCGGTCGTAGTTCGTTCGTCCTGCAAATGGTTCATTCGTCCCATTTTCAGGGCGTGGAGGTATGTGCCACGCTTCGTACGGGAAGAAGAGGGAGGCTGCGGCGAATGGCGATCAAGGTCCTGTTGGCGGACGACCAACCGCTGACCCTGCAAGGTATCCGGCGCGTGCTAGAAGACGCCGGCGACATCGAGATCGTGGGCGAAGCGCGGTCAGGGAGCCAGGTGCTGCCGCTGATCGGTCAGACCGATCCCGACCTCGTCCTGCTCGAGGTCCAGATGCCACAGCTCGACGGCCTGGCGTGCCTCGACCGGATTCGCGCTCGCTACCCCAGGGTGAAGGTCGTGATGCTTTCCGTCCACACCGACCGGCGGCACATCGAGGCAGCGCTCAAGCGAGGCGCTAGCGCTTACATCGCGAAGACGGTGAACCCGCTCGACCTGGCCTCAGCGCTCCGCCAAGCAATCGAAGGGACCGTCTTCACCACGTTCATCCCGGCCGACGACGATGAAGAGAGTCCCGCGGCCGAGGTGGGGCTAACCGAGCGTGAGCTCGCGATGCTGAAGGCGCTCACGCGAGGGCTTTCGAACCAGGCGATCGGGAAGGAATATTGGGTGACCGAGCAGACGGTGAAGTTCCACCTCGGCAACATCTACCGCAAGCTCGGCGTTGCCAATCGCACCGAGGCCGCGCGCTTCGCCTACGAGCACGGCATCGTCGACCCCTCGTAACCTAACGAAGCAACCGCCTCAGCCGAGGAAGATCGCGACGGCGGCTCCCAGGGCGAGAAACGGCCCGAACGCGATCGCGCTCTTTCTCGCTGCGGCCCCGTTCTGGAGCAGGATCGCGAGCGCCACGAAGAACGCGGCGATCACCGCTACGGCGATCGCGAGGACGACCGCCTGGCCGAGAGCGGCGCCAAGGAGAACGGCGAGCTTCACGTCGCCCATGCCCACTCCGCCGGGGGAAACGAGCAGGGGCAGGCAGAAGAAGAGGCCGCAAGCCAGCGAGATCGCCAGCAACGCCGGCGCCCGGCTGGGATCGAGGGCGATCTGCGCGGCGAGGACGGCAGCTATCGCCGGCAGCACGATGCGGTTCGGGATTCTCCGCTGCTCCAGATCCACCACCGCCAGCGCCGCCACGACACAGAGGAGGAACACAGCCCCAAGCGCCCGCCCGCTCGGTCCGAAGCGGGCGAGCGCGAGCATGACGAGGGCGGTCGTCGCAACCGCGACGGCCGGCCGGAGCTCCCCTCGCCGCGCGCTCTCGAGGCGCGCTCGGGCTCCTCGCATCATCGCGCTCCCGGCGCGCCGTCGGCCGCGCGCACGTGAAGACATGAGCCGGGCGCGATTTCCCGCCGCGAGCTCTCTCCCGCGGAGAGCTCGAGGACCGCGCGCGAGCCGCGGCGTGCCGCGAATCGCCACGGACGGAGGTGCGGGACCACGTGGAGAACCACGAGCTTCCGATCGAGGAAGACGGCGTCGATCGCACGGCGCATGAACCACGTGTGAATTGCCGCCGCGGGGCGAAGAAGGAGGCCCTGCCCTTCGTCGAGCGCGGGCCTGCCGAGCAACCCCCTGAGACGGGTGAGCGGCGAATCGGCCACGAGGCACCGCTCGCAGGCGAGCCGGCCGTCAGCGTGCTCGAGCGAGATCTCCACTAGTACCCCACGTGGATGTGGTCGGCATGGTCGAGTAGTGGGAAGGACGGCCCGCCGAGGCCGAGCAATGAGATCACCTGCTGCGGCTGCAGCTCGTCCGGCAGAAGCAGGATGCTCCGCACCGCGCGCTCCGTGATCCCGCCCGGCTCCTGGTGACCGGCGATCGAGGTCTCCCCGACGGCGGAGACGTCCACCGCCAGGCCGTAGACGTGCGCTGAGACGATTCCCGGCCGCGCGTACAGCCCGTGACCGGAGTGAAGGCTCGACACGGTCACCTGGCCGAAGACGTCACTGAGGTAACGGATCAGGACGATCACTCGCACGTCGACGAGCCCGCTCGCGATGTCGTCCCGCCCGCCCGCGTAGATGTCGATTCGCGGGTCGTTCAGCACGAGCCGATCGAGCCGCGGCTTCGCTCGCTCGAGTCCGGTCACGAGCGAGTAGAGGCCGACCGCCCGGTTGTAATGAGCGAGGGCGACTGCCTTCTCGGTGAGGCTCGCGGAGCCGGTCAGCGCGCGAACCGCGTCTCTGCGGCCTGAACCCGCCCTTAGCGCCGCGAGCCGTTTCGTAAGGGCGCGGAGCTCGCCCGAGCTTGCCGGAAAAGGCCCCGTGTGCCCCTGGACACGCAACACGGCGAGCACGAGGGACCAGCTGACTCGTGCGCTCCTCGCCTCGAGAGCGAGCTGTACGGCGAAGTCCAGCGAGAGGCGCTTCGCCGGAGGCGTGGGGTCGGGCAGCGGCCGGCGCAGACAGATCGTCGCGGCGCCGCCGGGCGCGCGCGCCTCGGGATCGACTGCCCTCGACGCGTGGCTCCGAGGGGGCGTCAACGGCGGTTGGGGCCGCGGCGGCTCGGAACGCTCCTTCATCTGCCGAGAGGCCGCTGCGTTCAGTCGATGATGCATTCCCCGAAGCGCAGGCGCAGACGCTCGGCGCGCTGTGCCACCCGCCCCGAGACGCGACCCGTAGGCCCGCACGAGTCGGTGGGCGCGCCGGGAGGGATCCTCCTCGGATCCTGGAGGCTCGGACGGAACGGTTTCCTGTTCCGTCACTGTCTCGGCCGTCGATACCTCGCCCGTCTCGTCGGTCGAGCCGGGGAGCGCGCCCGCCTCGCTGCCGGCCCACGCGGAGACCGAGGCACCCGCGAAGAAGAGGGCGACGGAAGCGAGGCTCGTCGCGAGCAGGCGACCGGCCGCCTTCCGGAGAAGCCGTCGGCGGTGTCGATCTCGTCTGCGCATCGCGTCTCCTGCCCGTCGGCGCTCGCGCGGAGATTGCGCGGCCGCGCCCGTGTAGGTGCCTGGATCTCTCGGCTCGATCTCCGGCAACTATCCAATGGCGGTCGCCCCGCCAGCACCCGACGGAAGTCCAGCCCGAACTAGACCTACGGGGGGTTATCCGGCTCCAGCCGGGTTCTATCGTCGCTGGAGTCGTGGTTCTCGTGAAACACACGCGAGCCGACCACGCGTCCCTCTAAGAAGAGGGCGCTCGATTGTGGGTGGGAGGAGGTGAATTTGGATGCGCGCATGGATTGCCTCGATTCGCAACGAGGATGGGCAGGCGCTCGTCGAGTACTCGCTGATCCTGGCGCTCGTCTCGGTCGCCGCGATCACGATCCTGACGACGCTCGGCGGCAACATCGTGACCACGCTGACCAGCGTGGCGAACGCACTGTAGGCACGAAACGGGAAATCCCGGCGCCGTCTGCGGCAGGACGCCCAGGAAGCGGCGCCGGGAAGACTCGTGGGGAAGAGGAGGACGGATGTTCGGACACATTCGAGAGCTCCGGGCAGCGGCCCGGAACGACGGGGGCCAGGCGCTGGTCGAGTACTCGCTCGTCCTGCTGCTCGTCGCCCTGGTCGCGGTGCCCGTCCTGACGACTATCGGCGTGAACCTCACCGGTCCGCTCACCAGCGTGGCAAATGCCCTCTGATCGGCCGCGGGTAAGCGATGCCCAGGATGCTGCGTGAGAGACATCGGAATCAGACTCCCGCGGCGCCTGCCGAGGCTGGGCGGAGAGGAGGGGACCGCGCTGGTCGAGTTCGCGCTCATCCTGCCGATCCTGGCCCTCCTTCTGTTCTCCATGCTCGATTTCGGCAAGGCCTTCAACTACTGGATCGACGAGACGCACCTCGCGAACGAGGGCGCGCGCTGGGCGGCCGTCAACAGGAATCCGGGAGGAGGGTCGCTCCAGCAGTACATCCTTCAGCAAGCCACCACGGCCGAGCTGAGGAGCGGCGGCACTGCGTCGCTGCCCGCTCCGGCTCGGGTCTGCATCAGCTTCCCGGGTGGCACGGCGAACGTCGGCGATCCGGTGGAGGTCACCGTGAGCGCGACGTATCACTGGCTGTCGATCGTCACCGGGCGCATCGGGATTGCGCAGACAACGATCACCGGCTCTTCCCACATGCGTCTCGAGGCCCGGCCGACGAACTACGCGGCGGGGTGCTCGTGATGGTCTCCCTATCGGGCACGCGCGAGGGGGAACGCGGTGCCGCGCTCGTGCTGGTCGCACTGTGGCTGCCCGTGCTCTTCGGCTTCATGGTCTTCGTCGCCGACGTCGGGAACTGGTTCGTGCACAAGCGGCATCTTCAGATGCAGGCCGACTCAGGGGCGCTCGCTGGAGGCGGCCTGTTCACGGTGCCGTGCAGCGACTCGCCGATCCTGAACGGTGCGCGCAAATATGGGGGCGACCCGGGCGCGGCGGCCCCTTACAACCTCCAGGTGTCGAACCAGGCGAACGTCCACGTTCTCGTCAACTCGACGAGCTACTGGAACCAGGGCGGCGCCGATTACTCCGACGGTGGGCCGCCGTGCGCGGCCAGGATGGTCGACCTCAAGCTCACGGAGGCCGACCTCCCGCTGTTCTTCGGCCTCATTCCCGGGCTCAGCGTCGTGCCGGCCATCAACGCGCACGCGCGGGTACAGATCCAGCAACTCAGCTACTCGAGCGGATCCCTTCCGATCGCCGTGCCCGACGTCGATCCGACTCGCGCTCGGGTGACGTTCGTCAACGAGGCTACCGGCGCGGTACTCGCGACGACGCCTCTCGCCAACACGGGCCTCGCCAACGGCCTTTCGATCTGGGACAACAGCGCGGCGCCCCTGTCGGTGCCGGTCAACTCCTCGGAGATCGGGGTTCGCATCACTCTGAGCGGGGGGGCCTCGACGACCTGCGGAGACCCGCTCGTCGACTGCTACGACTCAGGCTCCGCGAACGGCATCGTGCACCTACGAGGCTGGTCGAGCAGCGGGAGCGGCGCGCAGCCGAGCCCGCCGCTCGCGCGCGACGTGACGCTCTTTCCCGGCTCGTGCTCCGATCCGTATTTCTCGTCGGCGAGCTTGACCTGCTCGATCGGCGTCAGCGCCGTGGTCGACTTCGGTGTGTCCGACCCGACCACGGTCGGAGCGAGGCTCGGAGCCGTGGTCGGCGGCGTCACGCATCCGCTCACCTACGTCGCTGCCAACGGGCGCTGGGAGTCCGCCGCCAACAACCAATTCTCCATCGGCTCCGGCGTCGGCCCGGTCCCCGTCGAGCTGACGTGGGAGGAGACGATCGGCAACGTTGGCGGGCAAACCTGTAGGAACGGCGGCAACAACCCCTGCCAAGGCTCGTTCGGCAACGTCCAGCGCACCTTCAGCGCGAGCGACCCGCGCTCCGGTCCGATCAGGCTCGCCCAGGTGTGGGAGGGCGGCTCCTTCTGGGCCAACTCGTTCCAGACGGGGGCCACGCACGACCTCGTCGTCAAGATCGGGGTCCTCCCCACCCTGCAGAACGCTCGCGATGTAAACGATCCGATCGTCACGCTGCGGGTCGTCGGTGGGAGCCAGAACCAGTCACTCGACTGCGACCCGAACTACAGCAACCTCTGGCAGGAGCTGGCGTTCGGATGCCGGCCCCGCTACACGACCAACACGGGCACCCTGTGCCCGCCGACGGCTTCGGCTCTGTGGGCCACCCCGGAGCCGTGGCCGTGCACGGCGATCCAGACGGGGAACGCGACGAACCAGGTGCCGAGGGGGCTGAACCTCCGCATTCTCGGCGACGAGCAGGCGAGCATCTGCACCTCGCCGAACAACTGGAGCTCGTTCCCCAATCTCCCTCCCGGAGACCCCCGTGTCCTCAACGTCTTCATCACGCCGTTCGGCTCGTTCGGCGGCTCCGGTAACACAGTCGTGCCCGTGACCAAGTTCGGCACGTTCTACGTCACCGGCTGGACCGCGCAGGGCAACGGCTACAGGAACCCATGTCAGGGCGCCGGCGACGACGCGGTTCCCAACGGGGACCCGGGGAACATCGTCGGCCATTTCATCAAATACATCTACGGACTCAACGACGGCGGTGGGGGCGGCGAGCTGTGCGACTTCAACAGCTTCGGAAGCTGCATCGCCGTCCTCACGGAGTAAGGAGGCATAGGCATGCAACTCGTCCAGAGACTGCTTTCGACACGGGGAGGGACCGTGACGGTTGGCGGATTCGCAGCCGGGATGGCCGCGCTCCTGCTCCTCGTCTATCTGAGCAACTATCGAAAGAGCGTCAACGGTTCCGGGGAGTCGATGACGGTCCTCGTCGCAAAGTCCCTGATCGAGAAGGGGACGCCCGGGGACGTCGTGGGCCTGAAAGGCCTGTTCCAGACGAGCGAGGCGCCCCAGAGCCAGCTGAAGGACGGCGCGGTCACCGACCCGGCGACCCTCCACGGCAGGCTCGCTACGAGCGACATCTACCCGGGGCAGCAGTTGACGACCGGAGACTTCGCAGCCTCGGCGGACGGCGCGATCGGGACCCAGATCGCCGGCAAGCAGCGTGCAATCTCCGTGCCGGTCGACTCCGCGCACGGGATGGTTGGTCAGGTGCGGGCGGGCGACCGCGTCGACATCCTCGCCGGCTTCAACGTGAGCTCGGGCGCGGGCGCCGCCGCGTCGAGGCCGGTGCTCAAGGTCATCACCCAGAACGTCCTCGTCCTCGACGCTCCAGACCGGTCGGGCACCGGTGTCGGCGCCTCCAGCACCTCGGACATCCTGCTCAGGACCGAGTACCAGCAGGCACTCGAGATCGCCTGGGCCGCGGACAACGGCAGGCTCTGGATCGTCTTGCGCCCGCGCGCGGGCGCTCCGGTCGAGAGGCCTGGAATCGTCACGCCCGAGAGCCTGCTCCTGGGCGTCAGACCGGTGACCGTGTCCCGGAAAGCCCGAAAGCTCGTAGGGGGGCGACCATGAGCGAGACGATCAGAGCCCTGATCGCGCTCGACTCCGGCGTCGACCGCGACGCCGTCCACGCAGCGCTTCCGCCCGAGTCCGACATCCACATCGTCGGTCTGGTGGAAGGGCTCGAGGAGAGCTGGAGCGCGCTCCAGGCGACCTCCACGGACATCCTCGTGGTTGTCTGTGCCGGCTACTCCGATCGCGTGCTCTTCTTCGTCACGGGCGCCGTCAAGGACCGGCCGGAGCGGCCTGTGGTCGTCGTGTGCGAGAGCTCGCCCGACGGCTTTGTCCGCAGGGTGTTCGATGCCGGCGCCGACGACATGATCACGCTTCCCGAGTCGCCGGATCGGGTGCGCTTCGCCCTCGAGAAGGCAGTGGCCCGGAAACAGGGAGTCGCCGCCGCGAATGGCGTCGCTCTTGCAACGATGATCTGCGTCCTCGGTCCGAAGGGGGGCACCGGGAAGACGTCCACTTCCTGCAACCTCGCCGTAAGCCTCGCCGCCGGGGGTCAGAGGGTCGTTCTCGTCGATCTCGACCTCCAGTTCGGCGACGTCGGCCTCTCGCTCGGGCTCACGCCTGAGAAGACGATCTACGACCTCGCCAAGTCGGCGGGGTCGATCGACGCGGGGAAGCTGGAGGACTACCTCATCCCGCACCCGTCCGGCGTACGCGTGCTGATGGGGCCGACGCGCCCCGACCAGGCTGCGGCCATCTCGGTCGACTTCCTCCGCGACGTATACGTGATGCTGCGCTCGGCGAACGACTTCGTGATCGTCGACACGCCGCCCGGCTTCACGCCCGAGGTGATCGCCTCGATCGACAGCTCCTCGCACGTCTGCATGGTGGGGATGCTCGACTCGCTGTCGCTCAAGAACACCAAGCTCGGGCTCGAGACGCTCGAGCTCATGGGCTACGAGCCCGAACGCATCCGTTTCCTTCTGAACCGGGCCGACACACACGTGGGGATCACGCGCGACGAAGTCGTGGCGATCGTCGGCAGGGTGCCGGACGTCCTCGTCCCGAGCGACCGGGACATTCCCTCCATGCTCAGCGAGGGGTCCCCGATCGTGACTGCCAGGACGCGCTCGGAGGCCGCCCGCGCCTTCCGCTCGCTCGCGGAGCTCTATCTCGGGTCAAACGGGAACGGCTCGGAGAACGGGAGCAAACGCTCCAGGCTGTTGCGGAGGAAGAACTAATGGAGCTTCACGAGCGACTCTCGACGGCCCCTCCGGTCGCCGTGCTCCTCGGGCACGACCCGTTCTCGGAGGTCAAGAACGAGATCCACCTGGCCGTTATCGGCGACCTTGGACCGCAGCTGTTCAACACCAACATGGACCCCAACGCGCTGCGCGACCGGGTCACCGCCGACATCCGCACTCAGCTCAGCCAGGAGGCGGGCATCTCGCGCGACGACCGCGAGCGGCTGACGTCGGAGATCGCCGACGACATCCTCGGTCACGGACCGCTCGAGCGGCTGCTCGCCGACGAGAGCATCACGGAGATCATGGTCAACGGCCCCTTCGACGTCTGGGTCGAGCGTCAGGGCCGGCTGTTCGAAACGACCGTCCGTTTCACCGACGAGTCGCACCTGCGGCGGATCATCAACAAGATGGTGGCGCAGGTCGGTCGCCGCATCGACGAGTCGTCTCCGATGGTCGACGCTCGCCTTCCCGACGGCAGCCGCGTGAACGCGATCATCCCGCCGCTCTCGCTGAGCGGCCCGCTCGTCACGATCCGGAAGTTCAGCAAGCGGCGACTCGACCTGAGCGATCTCATCCGCCTTGGGACGCTCGACACGGAGACGGTCGAGTTCCTCCAGCGCTGCGTGCTCGCGAAGCTCAACGTCCTGATCTCAGGGGGCACCGGCTCGGGCAAGACGACATTGCTGAATGCGCTGTCGACCTCGATTCCCGATGCCGACCGAATCCTCACGATCGAGGATGCGGCAGAGCTGCGGCTCAACCAGCGCCACGTGCTCCGTCTCGAGGCCCGGCCGAAGAACATCGAAGGCGAGGGCGAGATCCCGATCCGCGAGCTGGTCCGCAACTCCCTGCGCATGCGTCCGGATCGGATCATCGTCGGCGAGGTCCGAGGGGCTGAGGCGCTCGACATGCTCCAGGCAATGAACACCGGCCACGACGGCTCGCTCTGCACGGTGCACGCGAACTCGCCTCGCGACGCGCTGTCGCGGATCGAGACGATGGTGATGATGGCCGGCTTCGAGCTGCCCGTGCTCGCCATTCGTCAGCAGGTGGCCTCGGCCCTCGATCTCATCGTGCACCTCGAGCGCTACGAGGACGGGTCGCGCAAGGTCAGCGCGATCACCGAGGTCCAGCGCATGGAGTCGGACGTGATCACCCTGCAGGACATCTTCGAGTACAAGCTTTCGCGGGTGACCTCCGACCGCGCCGTGCTCGGCGCGCTCAAGCCGACGGGTCTCCGTCCAACCTTCCTGCACAAGTTCGAGAAGCGGGGTGTGAGCCTGCCCCTGAGCCTCTTCAGCACGGGGCGGCGGCCGTCGGACGGGGCGTCGGCGTGACGCGGAAAGCCCTCGCCGTCGGGATCCTGCTCGGCGCGCTCGGGCTGCTCGCCGCTTTCGCGGCCGGGGCCTCCGGCGCAACTCAAACTCGGGGTCTGCGGGTCATCGAGGCGGGCCAGGTGCGCTTCCCCGACCGTGCGTTCGTCCTGACGCTGCCCACCAGGCGGCGGCTCGGAGCCGGCGCGGTGCACGTGCTCGAGAACGGCGGGCCGGTCTCGAGCGTCTCGATCGTGCCTGCCGGCGCCGCCGAGCGGGGCGACTTCGGCGTCGTCCTCGTCATCGACACGAGCAACAGCATGCGAGGAAGCGCGATCGTGGACGCGATGAGGGCGGCGCGGGCCTTTGCGGCCCGGCGGAGCCCCAACCAGCAGCTGGCGGTCGTCACGTTCAACCGCGAGGCCTCCGTCCTCCTTCCCTTCACGTCCGACGGAGCAACGGTCCACGCTGCGCTCGCGAGCCGGCCTCCGCTCGCTCAGGGCACCCATGTCTACGACGGCGTGGCGACCGCCCTCGAGCTCCTGCGCACGGCGAAGATCTCCTCCGGCTCGATCGTCGTGCTCTCGGACGGCGCCGACACGGGCAGCCGGGTGAGCGCGGCGAGCGCCGCCGCGTCCGCGCGCGAAGGCCACGTCCGGATCTTCTCCGTGGGCATTCGCTCGAGCTCCTTCCTGGAGGCTCCGCTGAAGAGCCTCGCCCACGCGGCCCGCGGCGACTACTCGGGGACGTCCTCGACGGCGGACCTCGCACGCATCTACGGCCAGCTCGGGGTCCGGCTCGCGGGCGAGTACCTGCTTCGTTACCGCTCGCGCGCGGAGCCCAACGCGAAGATTCGCGTGCAGATCCGGGTCGACGGGATCGCCGGGGAGGCCGCCAGCGGCTACGTCACCCCTGCGCTACCCCCGATCTCCGCGTCCGAGCCCTACCACCGCTCTCTCGCAGGGAGCATCTGGCAGTCGGCTCTGACGATGCTTCTCGTCAGCCTCCTCTCGGCGGGTCTCTTTGCCATGGGGGTAGTTGCGATCGTCCGTCCACGGCGGGGCAACCTGCGGGCTCGGATGGCCCACTTCGTGTCGCTACGAGTCGCGGGGAAGGACAGCGATAACGCGCGACTGACGGAGAGAGTCCTCGTCGGAGCAGAGCGGTCGCTCGAGACGACCAAGTGGTGGGCGCGCTTCGTCGAGACGCTCGAGCTGGCCCAGATCCGGATCCCGGCCGTTCACCTGTTGCTCTGGACCTTCGTCGCCACGTTCTTCGCCATGTGGTTCCTCGCGTTGCTCGGCGGCTCGCTCCTCTTCGGGGTGCTGGGGCTCGGCTTGCCGTTCGCCGTACGGGGTGCGATCAGCCGCAGGGTCGCGCGGCAGCGGGCGCGCTTCGCCGAGGAGCTGCCCGACAACCTCCAGGTGCTCGCCTCCGCGCTCCGCGCGGGCCACAGCCTCGTCGGCGCACTCTCGGTGGTCGTCGAAGAGGCGGCCGAGCCCTCGCGGAGCGAGTTCCGCCGCGTGGTCGCCGACGAGCAGTTGGGCGTCCCGCTCGACGAGGCTCTGAACGTCGTCGTGCGCCGGATGGACAACCGCGACCTCCAGCAGGTCGGCCTCGTCGCCGCGCTCCAGCGCCAGACGGGCGGCAACATGGCCGAGGTGCTCGACCGGGTCACGGAGACGATTCGAGAGCGGTTCGAGCTCCGCCGCATGGTGCAGACACTGACTGCCCAGGGGCGGATGTCGCGCTGGGTCGTCTCGCTCCTTCCGGTCGCCTTGCTCGCGGCGATCTCGCTCCTCAACCCAACGTACGTGGAGCCGCTCTTCAACGAGATGTTCGGCCGGGTCCTGCTCGCGGTAGCGGCGGTCATGCTCGTCGTGGGCTCACTCGTCATCAAAAAGATCGTGGACATCAAGCTGTGAGGGGGGACAGATGATTCTCATCTTGGTCGGTGGCCTGTTCCTGGCGGGTGCCGCAGTGGCTCTCGCTGCCCGCGCTGTCGCAATGCCCAGGGTGCGCGCGGCCGAGACGCTCGGCCAGATCGACGCCTACGGCTTCTCGGTCCGGCAGCTGGAGCCCAGGAGCCGGGGCACCCTGCAGACCGCGCTCGACGACATGGCAAACGCGATCGGGGGGTTGGTCGCGAGTCGCTTCGGGGGTTTGCGCGAGGCGAAGCTTCGCAGCGAGCTGATGGCGGCCGGGATCTACGGCACGACCCCGCGCAAGTTCCTCGGCTACCGAATCCTCTGTGCCGTCTGCGTACCGGCCGTGTGGCTCTGGTCGGCGTCGACGGCCGGCTATCCAGGTGCGCTCACCGTGCTCGGGTTCCTCTGCACTCTGCCCGTCGGCTGGCTGACCCCGATCACCATCATCAGGAAGCGAGCCCAGCGCCGGCTCGAGCAGATCGACTACGAGCTCCCGGAGCTCATCGACCTGCTCGTGGTCACAGTCGAGGCAGGCCTCGGCTTCAACGGCTCGCTCCAGGTCGCGTCGGAGCGTCTCGAAGGGACACTGGGCGACGAGCTCCGACTCACCATGCAGCAACAGAGCATGGGGCTGACGACGAACGAGGCCCTCAGCAACATGCTGGCGCGCTGCCAGACGCCGCTGATGCGTTCGTTCGTCCGCTCGGTGCTCCAAGGCGAGACGCTCGGCGTCTCGATCGGAAAGATCATGCGCGACCTGGCGACCGAGATGCGCAAGCGGCGCCGCCAGGCGGCCGAGGAGAAGGCGCAGAAGGCGCCCATCAAGATCCTCTTCCCGCTCGTCTTCCTCATCTTCCCGGCCATGTTCGTGATCCTGCTCGGGCCCGCGGTGTACGCGTTCAAGGGATCGTTCGGAGGGTGAGGTGAGCCGGCTCGTCCTCACCGGGGTGCTCGCCCTGCTCGCACTCGTGGCGGGGTTCCAGGCGATCGGCGAGCTCCATGCGGCCTTCGACGATCCAGCGCTTCGCTCCTGGGCGGTCGCCGGCTACTCGCTCCTCAAGACCGGAGTGGTGGCCGCCTTCAGCGTCTTCGTGCTCGTCCGGGAGCCGTCGCGGCGGCCCTCCCGGGAGCCGATCGCCTTCGCGGCCTGCGCGATCGCGATCGTCGCCGTGGTCGTGCTCCAGCGTCCTTCCGACTCGGCGGCGACGTCGCTCGTCCTCGCCGGGGAGATCGTCACTCTCGTCTCCTTCGGCTGGCTTCTCGCCTCGGTGCTTGCGCTCGGGCGCTGTTTCGGCGTGCTGCCCGAGGTACGCGGACTCGTCACGGGCGGGCCTTACAAGCTCATCCGCCACCCTGTCTACCTGGGCGAGCTCGGCGCCTGCGCCGGTCTCGTCCTCGCATCGCCCACCGCCTGGAACCTTGGCGTGGCGGCCGCGTTCGCCGCGGCGCAGGCGACCCGCATGCGGCTCGAGGAGCGCGCGCTGCTCGGCGTGTTCTCCGAGTATGCAGACTACGCCGCGCGTACCCCGCGCCTCGTCCCGCGGCTCGGTAGCGCGGCCTTGATCCGGCGCGTCCCCGGTGGAGCGCTCGTCGTCGCGCTCGCGGTCGCCGGCCTCGTGGTCGTTAGCGGAGCCCAGGCGAGGCTGAAGGCGCCCATGCCGCTCTCTCCGGCGGCCGGGGCGGCAGTCGCCTCGCTGCCGGCGTTCGCCTGGAAGCCGGTCCCAGGAGCGGACCGCTACGAGTTTCAGATCGCAGCAGACGCGGGGTTCAACGCGCCGGTACTCGGTAGCGACCAGGACCACTTCTTCACGAGGAACACGAGAGCGACCCTGAAGAAGACGGTGCCGAACGGCACCTACTGGTGGCGCGTGCGGGCCGCGGGAAAGGGCGGCAACGTCTCGCCCTGGTCGCGGGGCCGCTCGCTCCGGAAGGCCTGGACCGCCGCCGCTGCGCTCCAATCCCCGGGGAACGGCGCGGTCGTCGCTTACCCTCTGACGCCGCTCAGGCTGAGCTTTTCGCCGGTCCCGGGAGCGGCGAAGTACCTGGTCTCGATCGCCACCGATCCACTGCTCGGCTCGCTCGTCGGGGGAGCTGCGGTCGAGACCGCGGCGACGAGCTTCACCCGAGTCGGCGCGCTGGCCCCCGGCACGTATTACTGGGGCATCACCCCGGTCGATGCCGAGGGGAACAAGGGATCGCCCTCACCGGTTTGGTCGTTCGTCTGGATGTGGCCCTCTGCGATGACGCCTCACTTCGCCGATCTCGTCGCAGAGCCCGAGGTCGTCGATCCGTACTTCTCGTGGGAAGCGGTGCCCGGAGCGGCCCGCTACGAGGTCGAGGTCAACTCGTCGCGCGACTTCGCGCCGGGCTCGCGGGTGTGCTGCTCGACCCTCGTCGTCGGCGCCTCGCTCTCGCCGACGTCGGTCTTCCGCGACAACACGTACTACTGGCGGGTTCGGGCGTCTGATCCCGACGGGAACGCAGGCATCTGGAACGAGGGCCTGCAATTCGTGAAGACGTTCGACAAGGCGCCCCCGGTTCCGGGGACGAGCATCCGGAACATGCGCATGCGCGACAACCTGAACGACCCCGGAACGGACTCCTCGCCAGGCGATCCCGGCTATCAGACGCAAGTGCCCGTGGTCAGATGGGATCCGGTTCCGGGAGCATCCAGCTACGAGGTCGAGGTTACGCCATTCGACATCGGGTTCGGCTTCTGCAACTGGTCCAGCACACTCCGCTGGCAAGTGAGGACGGCGGTGACGGCCTGGTCCCCGCTCGGCACCGGGCTCACGGCGAGGCCCCCGTACGGAGATCCGGCCTCCGTAGCTCGCGACTTCGTCCCCCTCGGCCTCGACCGACGCTACTGCGTGCGCGTGCGGGCGCGCAGCGACCGTGACTCGAGCAACAACGAGGTCTACGGCGACTACACCGAGCTCGACAACCATGACGCGACGGGCTGGGCGTTCCAGTGGATCGGCTATCCGGCAGGCGGCTCCTGCACGCCCTCCTGCAACGCCGGCTACCTGGGATCCGGCGATTACGTCCTCCCGCAAGCTGGGAGCTCGGTCACCCAGACGCCCCTAATCACCTGGCGGCCTCTCGCCGGGCGGGCGAGTTACTTCGTGATCGTCGCCAAAGATCCGTCCTTCACGAACCTCGTTGACTACGCGTTCACGCAGGTTCCCGCGTACGCACCCCGGAGCTTCACCCCGACCACGTACCCGGACGAGACGACGTCCTATTACTGGGTCGTCCTGCCCGCCGTGCAGGCGAACGGGGACGGCGCGGTGGGCAACCCGCAGCTGGGGGCGCCGTCGAGATTCGACAAACGGTCGACACCTCCGAGCCTACTTGGGCCACCGAACGGATCGATCGTCGTGGGCCAGCCGACCTTCCGCTGGACGCTCGCGCTTGGGGCCCGGCGCTATCGCCTCCAGGTTGCCCAGGATCCCAGCTTCGGCCATCCGATCGACGACGTCCTCACCGACGCCACGTCACACACCAGTAACACGACCTATCCGGCCGACACGGCGCTTTACTGGCGGGTGCGCGCCGACGACGAGAACCTGATCGGCCTCACCTGGTCCGCAACGGGGTCGTTCCAGAAACGCTTGCCCGCGCCGACGCCGAGCTCCGCGAACCCGACGAGCGGGGACTTCATCCCGACCTGGACCTGGGATTCGATCATCGGCGCCTCGTCCTACGACGTCGCAATCGACCTCCCGAACGGGACGCATCGGGACATCACCGGGCTCCGAACGGCGGCCCTCACGCCGATCCTCATGTACGGCACCGGGCTCTTCCACTGGAAGGTGCGGGCCAACTTCCCGAAGGCCCTCTTCGGCTCCGTTCCGGGTCCGTACTCCGGGACTCTCCCCTTTACGCGGACGATCGGCGAGCCGAGCGGAGCGCGGTCGGATGCGTCTCGGAAGCACGTCCTCCTGAGCTGGGAGCCGAAGAACGGGGTGAAGCGCTACCGGGTCCAGATCGCGTCCCGTCCCGACTTCGCGATGATCGTCGAGGACGTCACGACGGACAACACGAGCTACGCCCCGCTGATGACGCACTCGGCGTACCTCGCCCGCCAAACGCTCTACTGGCGCGTTGCCGGGGTCGATGAGGGCAACAACGTTGGTGACTACACGCCTCTGCAGAAGATCGGGGCCCCGAGGCGAATGCTGCTCGCGCTCCGCGGGAAGCTCGTGCGCGGACGATCGAGGGGCGTGTCGCTGACCGTGACCCGCTCGTCCGGCGGCGCGCCCATACGCGGGGCTACGGTCAGCGCGTCGGGTGCCGGCATGCAGCCACAGGCCGCACGGACGAACCGGGCGGGAAGGGTCCGCTTCAAGATTCGGCCGACCCGTCGCGGCACGATCACCTACCGGGCGGTCAAGGCGGGCTACCAGCCCGCCGTCCTCAGGACAAGCGTGAGGTAAAATGGGTGTCGCGCGGCTCTCTCCGTCAAAACGCAAGTTTCCCCGGAATAGGCCGTCCTATTGACAGGCCTCGCTCATGCGGCCATCGTGGGAGTGAGACCCTGAAAGGAAGCTGTGGCAGAAATCGGGGGAGAATCCGGGCCGACGGTTGGGACGAACGGTGCGACTGTCCGATCCGAGACTGATCTTCAGGCGGGCGCGAGCGAACCGGTTCACGTCCTCATCGTCGACGACCATCAGCTGTTTCGGACGGGTCTCGCCGAGCTGCTCGGACAAGAAGGCCTGAAAGTCGTCGGCGCGGTCGCCGATGGCGCGAGCGCGGTGGACCTCGTGGTGGAATGCGCGCCGGACGTCGTGCTCATGGACCTCGAGATGCCCGGCCTGTCCGGGGTCGAGGCCACACGACGAATCGCCGAGGTCGCTCCGCGAACCCGCGTGGTCGTGCTCACGGTCGACGCGGAGGAGCAAAGCGTGGTCGATGCGATCGCGGCGGGAGCGTGCGGCTACCTCCTCAAGGGAACGTCGCTCGAGTCGCTGGTCGGCGGGATCAAAGCCGCCGTCGCCGGCGAGTCGCTGATCACGGCCACGGTCGCCGCGAAGCTGTTCGAACGCCTGCGAGCGGAGGATCGCCGGACAGTGGCCGAGCGGGACGTGTTTACCGAGCTGTCCGAGCGCGAGATCGAGATCCTGAAGCTGATTGCAGGCGGAAAGCGCAACGCCGAGATCGGCCAGGAGCTCTTCATCAGCCCGCACACGGTCCGCAATCACATCTCGAACATCCTCGCGAAGCTCCACATCGGCAATCGCATCGAGGCTGCGGCCTACGCGATCAGGAACCGTATGGTTTAGGAGGGATTGGCGGAACGTCGCTCGTCGCCGGGGTGCGATGGTCGTTCCGAGGCAAGGACGCAGGGAGCGCCGATAGCAGTTCGCTATCGGCGCGACGGAGGACGCCGCCTCGGGGCGAGCAGCGCGGCCCGACGGCACAGCGCTGCGTTTCGCCAAGCCCTGCTAAACGTCGCTGAGCTCGGCGTGGCGCACGTCGATGCACTCGCGCGCCCAGCGCTCGCAGGCCTCCAGGAGGCGGCCGCGCAGCTCGTCCAGCTCGTGCTCGTCGGTCGGCAGCTCGTCGCCCTCGACCTCGATCCGCACCTGGTGCAGGGAGGCCTCCGAGTGGAGGCCGAGCTCATGTCGCTTCTCGGCGACGATGGCCACCTCACCGACCTTGTCCAGGAGCGCCGCACCCAGGTCGTCGATCTCGGCCGGTGTCGCCTCGCGCCCCGCGAACACGCCGAAATTGACCCTGATCTCGAGCCCGGGCGGCTCGAAGGTCCTCGTCGCGAGGGCGATCACCGGCTCATTCGACCCCATGATCCCTCTTGCTGTTCCCGTCGTGCGAGAACCTAACCCTCGTGCGGAACCCAGCGAAAGCTCCGCACTGCGAGCAAAGCGCCGGCGAGCCCCCAGGCGGCCACGGCCGCGACGTCTTCCGGCCGCTCCCAGATCTCGTGCCCGCGCAGCATCACGTCGGCCACGAGCTTGATGAAGTAGGTCAGCGGCAGGACGTCGGCGACCGCCTGGAGGAAGCCGGGGAACGTGTCTCGCTCGAAGAACGAGCCCGAGAGGAAGAGCATCGGGAAGTAGATCGCGTTGACCACGGCGGAGGCGCCCTCGGCCCGCCGGACAACCCCCGTCAGGCCCACGCCGAGAGCCGCGAATGCAACCGCCCCCAGGACGAGCACGAGAACGAGTGAGCCGAGCCGGTCGGGGAAGGAGGCGCCGAACACCGCCATGCCGAGCGCGACGATGCAGGCGGCCTGGACCAGGAAGGCGATCATGGTCGTGACGAGAACGGCCGCGAGGTAGACCGGGGCGGGCAGCGGTGTCGAGCGCAGGCGCTTGAGGATTCCGTCCTCGCGGCGGATGACGAGCACGATTGCGAGGCCCGCGAAGGCTGTCGCCACCACGCCGTAGCCGATCGTGCCGGTCAGCAGGTATTCCGACCCTTTGACGCCCTCGATCTCCTCTTCGCCGTAGGCGAAGCCGAGCAGGAGGAAGAGGATCATCGGCAGCAGGAAGGTGAAGAACGCGAGCTCGCGGCTCCGTCCGTAGAGCCGCATTTCCCCGCGTAGCTCGTGCAGGAACAGCTTCATCGCTCCGCCTCTTCCTGCGTCAGAGAGAGGTAGACCTCCTCGAGGCTCGGACGCCGCACCTCGAGCGCCTCGAGCTCACGGCCGGCGTTGAGAGCCTCGGCCGTCAGCTCGTGCAGGACGCGCGTTGGCTCCTCCGTGCGCAGCACGACCTCCTGGCCGTCGCGCCGGTAGCGGATCTCCGTCGGCGGCAGCGCCCCGGTCAGCTCTCCGGGCCGCCCGAGGGCGACGATCTCCCCGTCGCGGAGCACGCCCACCCGGTCGCAGAGCCGTTCGGCCTCGTCGAGGTAGTGGGTCGTCAGGAGGATCGTCTTGCCGAGCGAGCGCAGCGAGAGGATCGACTCCCAGGCCCGCCGGCGCGCCTGCGGGTCGAAACCGGTCGTCGGCTCGTCGAGGAAGACGAGCTCGGGATCGCCGACAAGCGCGAGCCCGAGGTCGAGCCGGCGCTTCTGCCCCCCCGAGAGCGTGCGCACCGTCGCGTCCCGCTTCTGCTCGAGCCCGACGAGCTCGACAACTTCGTCGACGCGGCGAGGGCGCTCGTAGTAGCCGGCGAAGAGCGCGAGGCTTTCTGCAACGGTGAGCGTCTGGTACATCGACGAGGACTGGAGGACGACGCCGATCCGTTGACGCCACTTCCGGCCGGCCCGGGCCGGATCGATGCCGAGCACTTCGACCGTTCCCCCGTCGCGCGCGCGATACCCCTCGAGGATCTCGACGGTCGTCGTCTTGCCGGCGCCGTTCGGGCCGAGGAGGCCGAAGATCTCGCCTTCGTCGATCTCGAAGCTGACCCCGCGCAGCGCCTCGACCTTCCCGTAGCGCTTCGCCAAATCGTGGACAGTGACAGCGCTCGACATATCTACCAGATATGATCTAACATCTCTACCAGATATGTCAAGGCTGACTCCGACCGCGCGCGTGATCCTGGGGATGCTGAAGCTCGGGGTCCGAACAGGGTACGACGTGAAGAAGGCGATCGACACCTCGACCCGCTTTTTCTGGAGCGCGAGCTACGGCCAGATCTACCCCGAGCTCAAGCGCCTGCAGGCGGCCGGGCTCGTGAAGGCTCGTGAGGTCCCGCGAGGCCGCGTCCCGCGGACGGCCTACTCGCTCACACCCGCAGGCGAGAGAGCGCTCCACGAGTGGTTGACGGATACCGGCGAGGCGATCTTCGAGATTCGCGACGAGGGGCTACTGCGCCTCTTCTTCGGCGACGTCCTCAGCAGGGAGGAAGTGCTTGCCAACTTGCGCGCGCAGCGAGATTTCTACGAGCAGGTGCTCGAGCGATTCCGCCAGATCGAGCTGCTGGCGCGGACGGGCTTCGTCGAGGAGAGCCAGCTGTACCCGTACGTCGCGCTCCGGTACGGCATCGGCTTCATCACATGGGCGCGCGAATGGTACGCGGAGACCGAGCGCCGGCTTGCGGTCGGCGAGCCCCTACTCGAGCTCGAGGACGACCATGCTCCCGGCGGGGAAGGTGGGCTCGCGGCCGGTTAGCGCCGCGGCGACCCGGCCGCAGTCCGGCTGGTGACCGACCGCGACTACGCGTTCGCCGCGGCCCGCGACCGCGGCCCGAACGTCCTCCAGGGTCGCACCGGGAGCGAGCCGATCGTCCGGCTCCGGCTCGACGCCGAGATTGCGGGCCAGCTCGGTTCCGGTCTCGCGGGCACGGAGGAGCGGGCTCGTGAGGACCGCGTCCGGCTGCACGCCGTCCTTGCGCAGCCGCTCGCCGAGCGCCCGCGCCTGCGCGCGCCCTTCGGGCGTCAGCTGCCGGAGCTCGTCCGGCTCGCCGGGAGCAGCCTCGCCATGGCGCACGAGGTAGAGGCGCACGGCGGGTGAGAATACCGAGATGGCGACCCACCGCTACGTGGTCTGCGACGTCTTCACGGACCGTCCGCTCGCCGGCAATCAGCTCGCCGTCTTCACCGATGCTCGCGAGATGCCGGACGAGCTCTACCAGCGGCTCGCCCGGGAGATGAACTTCTCCGAGACGGTGTTCGTGCTTCCTCCCGAAGGGGAGGGCCACGTGCGCCTCCGGATCTTCACCCCGTCGACCGAGCTGCCCTTCGCCGGCCATCCGATTCTCGGGTCGGCCTTCGTGCTCGCAGGCCCGCTCCAGTTCGACGAGATCCGGCTGGAGACGGGGAGCGGTGTCGTTCTCGTCCGCCTCGAGCGCGAAGGGCCGCGGATCGTCTTCGGGCGGATGGAGCAGCCGCTGCCGTCGGTCGAGCCCTTCGAGGATGAAGCCGAGGTGCTCGCGGCGCTCGGCGTCGAACGGTCCGAGCTGCCCATCGAGCTCTACGACAACGGGGCCCGTCATGTCTATGTCTGTCTTGGCTCGGAGGAGGAGGTCGCGGCACTCCGACCGGACATGTCCCGCCTGGCCGATCTGCCCGCCGTGCTCGGTGTCAACTGCTTCGCCGGGCGGGGCACCCGCTGGAAGACTCGCATGTTTGCGCCGGGCGGAGGCGTGCCCGAGGACCCGGCGACCGGCTCGGCGGCGGGCCCGCTGGCCCTCCACCTCGCCCGGCACGGGCGCATCGGCTTCGGCGAGGAGATCGAGATCTCCCAGGGGGCCGAGGTCGGTCGCCCCTCGATCCTCTACGCAAAGGTCGACGGCTCCGACGACGAGCTGGAGCGAGTCGAAGTCGGCGGATCGGCGGTCGTCGTCGCCCGCGGCGAGTTCCGGCTTCCGTAAAGACTCCGTAAAGCCTTGCGGCGCAGGGAATGCGGCGGGCGCGCTCTTCGTCTACCTTCCATAGAGATGCTCTACAAGCTCTTCAGAGCCTTCGCGATGCAGCACGCCGGTCTCGACTGCCGCCGCTGCGGCCAGTCGATCGAGCCGACCGATCACTTCGGCCTGTCCGAAGGCGTCTGCCGGGCCTGCCGCAGCTAGAGCGGCCCTAGCGTCAACCCGCGGCGTATCGGTCCACGCACGCACGGACCAAGGTGGGCACCAGCGCACCGTTGCGGAAACGGAAGGCGCCACTGCCGATTACCCGTTTACCGCCCTGGCTGTCGCTCGCGAGGATCTGAACGCCCCACGGGTCGGGCATGGGACGGAGCTCGACAACGGTCGACCATGGAACCTGCTTGAGCCGGAAAATCCGCCCCTTCCGGGAAAGCCCCTCGCGCGAGAAGCGAAGACGAGCGACCTCAACTTCCTCGCCACGGTCGACGCGGGCGAGCACCTCACGGGCCAGGCGCGACACCACGCGGACATGTAGTGCTGCGACGATCTCCTCGAAGAGGCCACGGAAAAAGTCTTCTCGCCCGCCGAAGAAGACGCGCGTGCGCTTTTCACCCGTGTAGAGCTCGACCCTGTAGGCGATTCCGAAGTCCATCCCTTTGATCGCCACCTTCTCCCACCAATATGCGAGCGCCGTCACCCGATCAAAGTCGACGGATTCGTCGCCCCATGACAAGCCCTCACTGTCGACGCGCAGCTGCTTGCTGCGAACCCCCAGAGGGACGCGAGTGTCGATGTAGGCCTCCCGCTGCGGCTCCTGCTCAGGGGACACGAACGGCTCGGATCTCCCAGGGGCCGAGCTCGAAGCCGAGCTCACGGCCGTCCACGGTGAGCACGGCGGAGCACGACCCCGGCCGCTCGCAGACGAGGCGCGCCTCGAGCAGGTCGCCTCGCCGCCGCAAGGCTGAGAGGAGGACGCCCTCGCCGCGGAGCTCGAGCCCCGTTCGCTGAGCCGATGCGGGGCGCTCGCCGGTTCCAGCGGCCGTGAGAAACGGGTGCTGGTACCGCTCCATCTGGGTGAGCACGTCCGCTTCCTGCCACGAGCCTGCGTGCGGGAGAAGGGCGAAGCCGACCGTCCACGCGCCGCGGCACTGCGCGGCCGGAACCGGAAGCTCGGGGCCGGCCGGAGTCTCGCGGTACGGATTTGCGGTGCGGCTGACCAGCCCGACCGATCGGAGAAGGGTCAACGCGAGCTCGTGTCCGTCGAGGAGCTCGTACTCCAGGACGTGTTCGAGCAGAACGGCGACCCCGCCCGCATCGACGAAGCCGTGCGCGGGAAACGTCGGGAGCGGCACCTCGCCGTAGCCGCCCTCGGCCTCGAGCCCGCGCTCGACGACAGCGAATTGACCCTCGGCCGCTGAGACCTCGGCTCGCTCGGCAAGCGGGACGTGGAAGCGCAGGCGATGGTCTGAGCACGGGTTGTCGAAGAAGACTCGGACGCGCACGAAGGGCTCGCCCGCGCGCAGCTGGATCGAGCTCGTGACCTCGACCCTCGTCTCTTGCCAGCCGTATTCGCGGACGACCGTGAGCTCGCCGCATACCGGTCCTTTCGAGACCAGATCCACGCGGACGTCTTCAGGTTCGTCGACGAGCCTGTCGTCGGCCGGCGGTGCGTAGTTGTAGGTGTCGCCGACGTCGGCGCCGTCGACGAGGCGGCCCACGCCTGAGAGCTCGCGTCCGCCGCCTCGGAGGGTGAACGTGCCGTCCCTTGCGACCTCGACCTCGACGAGCCCGTTCGCAAGGGTCGTCGCATCCGCGCTCACCGGGTGCTCGACGGCGCCCGCCGCCGGCACCGGCCGCACGGAGGTCCAGCCGAGCGGCGGCGCCGGTACCTGCGCGATCAGCCGGCGCTGCGGACGGCGGCCGGCGTCCTGCGCCCCCGCGACGCTGCCGTCAGGGAGCTCCAGCCCGACCTCCTCCCATTCCTCCGAGCTGGAGAGCTCGATCTCGACGAGCCCGGTGCGCTCATGCGGGGAGGGATTGAAGACGGCGAAGGAGCCGCGCTCCACGCCTCGCGCGACGAGCCCCGCCGCCTCCACGGCGAGACCGGCGCCGATCTGCTCGGCCTCCGCGTAGCGGACGAGCACCTGGGCGCAGACCTCGTCGGCCGAGCAGCCGCAGATCGAGTCGTGCGCCGAGTTCTCGAGCAGGCGCCGCCAGCCGATGGCGAGCAGGCTCTCGGGCCAGCGCTCTCCGTAGAGAGCCTGGAGCGGCTCCGCGTAGCGCTCCAGCCCGCGCTCCGCACGGGCGCAGGCCGCCTTGAGGTCGATCCGCGCCGAGGTGACCCCCATCAGCATGTTTGCCCGGGCTCCCGAGCGAAGCTCGCCGCGCCAGCGCAGGAGTCCGGCGCTGTCGGTCGCCTCGAGGGCGGCGGGAAGGGTCTTCAGCTCGATCCGCAGCCGCTCGGGGTGCTCGCTCGCCGCCTCGACGAGCTCGACGAGGTCCGGAACAGGCTCCGTGTGGTCGTTACCGCACATCGCCAGGAGTGGGTCATCGCCGAAGAAAGGCCTCATCGCGTCGTGCAGTGCTTCCGCCTGCGCGGCCAACAGGCCCGGGACCGCGAGCTCCGCGCCGTTCCCGTACCCCCTGGGCAGGTACTCGGCGCGGACGATCGAGCCGTCCGGGCCCTCCCACGAGAATGCGTGGCGCTCGATCGCCGCGGGCACGCCGCGCCAGACGACGGCGTGCTCGATCCCGGCCAGGCGCAGGATCTGCGGCATCTGCGCGATGTGGCCGAACATGTCCGGGAGGTAGCCGATGCGCATCGCACCGCCGAGCTCGTCGCCGCGATGCAGGCCCTGCTCGAGGTTGCGGATGATCGCCTCGCCCGAGACCAGGAACTCGTCCATCAGGGTCTGCCACGGGCCGACCGCGAGCCGACCCTCCTCGACGAAACGCTGGATCCGCTCCTCGGCCTCGGGCCGCACCTCGAGGTAGTCGTCGATCGTTGCGAGCTGCCCGTCGAGGGTGAAGACGAAGCGGGAGTCGGCGTCGAGGAGGTCGAGGACGCGGTCCACGAGACCGACGAGCCGCACGCGGAAGCTCTGGAACGGCAGGTACCACTCGCGGTCCCAGTGCGTGTGCGGAACGAGGTGGACGGTTCTGGTCAGGGTTAGTTACTTGACGGAGCCGGCGAGCAAGCCCTGCACGAAGTAACGCTGCAGAGCGAAGAAGACGATCAGTGGCACGATCATCAGCAGGAACGCGCCCGACGCGAGTAGGTGATATTCGGCGCCGTACGTGCCCTGCATCTCGGTGATCCGCTTCGTCATCGGGAAGAGATCCGAGTTCGAGATGAAGACGAGCGCCATCAGCAGGTCATTCCAGACCCAGAGGAACTGGAAGATGCCGTAGGACGCAAGCGCGGGAACCGACAGCGGGAGCACGACTCGCAGAAAGATGCGCAGGTTCGACGCGCCGTCTACGCGCGCCGCCTCGATCAGATCACGTGGGAGCGTGATGAAGAAGTTGCGGAGCAGGAAGACGGCGAGCGGCAGGCCGAACGCCGTGTGCGCGAGCCAGATGCCGACGTACCAGTCGGCGATGCCGAGGTCGCGGAAGAGCCGCAGCAGCGGCACCAGCGCCATCTGGATCGGCACCACCATCAGCGCGACGATCATGAGGAAGATCGTGTCCCGGAACGGGAACCTGATCCACGAGAACGCGTACGCGGCGGCGGCGCCGATGGTGAGCGGGAGGAGTGTCGACGGCACCGTGATGATGATGCTGTTGACGAAGCTGGAGCCCATCTTTGTGTTCTCGAGGACGAGGTCGTAGTTGTGCAGCGTGAAGTTGAAGTGATTGAAGCTCGTCCACCAGCCCGTGGCATGGATGTCGTCGCGCGGACGGAAGGACGTAATCGCGAGGCCGACTGTCGGCACGAGCCAGATGACGGCGATTGCAAGCAGCGCAAGATGAACCGGGGTGCGCGTGATGAAGTGGACGAGCCGCTCGGTGACGGTCGCCGCCGGCCGCCCGACGGCCTCGGCCGCAACGGTCACGTGACCACCCGCTCGCTGCGGAAGCGGCTGATGTTCCAGATCATCAGCGGAATGATCAACAGCAGCATGACGACGGCGATCGCGGCGGCGTAACCGCCCTCGCCGTTCTGGAACAACTCGTCGAACATCTGGGTGGCGATCACCTCGCTCGAGTTTCCCGGGCCTCCGCGGCTGAGGACGTAGATGACGTCGAAGAGCTTGATGACGTTGATGGTCAGCCATACGGTGACGACTGCCATCGGTAGCGAGAGCAGCGGAAACTGGATGCGCCGAAAGATGTGCCACTCGTTGGCGCCGTCCGTGCGAGCCGCCTCGAGGATCTCCTCGGGGATGCCCTTCAAGGCCGCCGAGAGCACGACCATTGCGAAGCCCGTCGAGGCCCAGACGTAGGCGAAGATGATCGCGTAGTTGACGGTGTCGGCGCGCCCGATGAACACGATCGGATCGAGGTTGAATGCGCCGTGGAGGACGGCGTTGGCGGCTCCGATGTCGGGATCGGGCTCGTAGACGAACTTCCAGATGATTGCGACCGCTGTGGCGGCGATCGCCATGGGCACGAAGATGATCGCCTTGACGATCGACTCGTAGCGGACGCGGGCGGCCAGTACGGCGATCAGCAGGCCCAGCGCGAGCGAGATCGTCGTGTAGAGAAGAGCCCACTTCAGATTGTTGACCAACGCTCCTTCGGGCGGGAACGAGTCCCGGTTGAGGAAGACTCGGTCGCGCGTGAAGAGCCGTTCGTAGTTGTCGAATCCGACCCAGCTGACGATGTCGAGCCTCGAGTTCGTGTCGCCGAAGCTGTAGACGATCGTCCACACGAGCGGATAGGCGACGAGCGCGCCGAGGAGGACCACGGCGGGCAGGATGAACAGCAACCCTTGCCAGCCCGGGCGCCGGAAGATTGCGGGCAGCCGCCGTCCCCGGGGTTTGCCTACGGGCCCGGGGACGGCGGTTGAGCTCACTGGGTCGCTAGCTTCCGAAGCCTGCGCTCTCGGCGTCGGCCTGGTAGTTGTCGAGGAGGTTGTCCTTGTCACCCGGGTTCTTGACCACGTTCTGGAGCAGGGTTCCGAAGTTCTGCCCCAGCGTCCCGGGCAGGAGGTCGGAGCCGTCGAAGAGGAAGCTCTTGGCCTCCTTCAACTCCCGGGCCTCCTTCTTGACGAGCTCGTTCGGGTAGGCGCTTTCGAGTACGGACTCGTTCGGCGACGCGATCGCGCCTGTCGAGACCCAGATCTCGCCTGCCTCGGGCGACGCGAGGTACTCCATCAGCTTGGACACGTCCTCGTTGTTGACGAAAGCAGCCGCCACGTCGCCTCCGCCCACGACGTCGACGCTCTGGTCAGGATTGATCTGCGGGAACTCGAAGAAGTCGATATCCGTCCCCGGCTTCAGGCTCGGGTTGACCTCCCCGATCGCGATGCCGCCGACGAAGCCGCCTTCGTACAACATCTCGGCCTTGGGGTTCTTGCCGAAGACCCGACCGATGCTGTCGACGAAGCTAATGCCGAGGACCGTGTCGATGCCTCCCGCGACGTACTGGTCGTTGAGGATCTTCACCATCTCGTTGACGGCGTCCTTCACCGACTGGTCGTTGAAGGGCACCTCACCCGTCTCGAAGAGCTGCGTGTACTTGTCGGGCCCGGCCTGGCGCGCGTAGATCTGCTCGAACCAGTCCGTCAGCGTCCACGAGTTGTCGTCACCCTGCGCCCCAGCCGCCCAGGGGGTCTTGCCCTTGGCCTTGTATTGCTTCGTGATCTCGAGGAGCTCGTCCCACGTCTTCGGGATCTCAAAGCCGTTCTCCTGGAACGAGTTCGGCTTGTACCAGACGGTGCTCTTCGAGTTCGCCTTGGCGACGACGCCGTAGACGGTGCCGTCGATCGTCGTCAGTTTCGTCCAGGTGTCGCTGTAGTTCTCGTTGATCTGGCCCGCGTCGAGGCCGAGGTCCTCGAGCGAGATGAGGACGTCGTCCTTGGCGAGCTCGGCGACGAAGCCGGGGCGCGGGATGATCGCCATCATCGGTGGGTTGTCGGCAGCGAGTCGCGTCCGGATCACGGGGAGGAAGTCGCGCGCGGACTCGTACTTCGTCTCGATGCCGGTGTCCTTCGTGAACTGCGTGAGGACCTTCTGGAACGCCTCCTGCTCGCTTCCGCCCCAGAGCGAGAAGATCGTGATCGTCCCGGTGCCCTCTTTCGTGCCGCCCCCGCCGTCGTCGCCGCCGCACGCGGTCGCGGTGCCGACCGCCAGCAGCAAGACGGCGAGGAGCGCCGCCCAACGTTTGGTCATCCTGAAGCTCCTTTCATCTCGTCGTAGATTCCCAGTCCGGTTTCGGGATCGAAGAAGTGCAGGGTGCGGGTGTCGACGGCGACCTCTGCGGGTTCCCCTTCCTGCACGGGCGAATCCGCTGCGAAGCGGCCAACGACAGTCGTCTGCTCGACAGAGGCGTCCTCCAGCTCGGCGACCGCCTCTTCACCGACGTCGGCCGCGAGCTCCTTCACGTCCTCGGTCAAGGCCGGTGGAGCCGCGATCGTAAAGTGCACAATCAGCTCCGAGCCAAGGGCCTCGGTCAGCTCGACTCGGCCGAGGATGCGACGGTCGCTCGGGACGTCGCTTGCGAGCGCCGCATCTTCGAGGTGCTCGGGTCGGATGCCCAGCACGACCTTGCGCCCTTCGTAGCTTTTTAGCGCGGGCCGTGAGGAAAGCGCCTCGTTGCCAAGCGTGATCCGCTGGTCGCCGAGCACCACGGCGACGGCGCCGTTTGCGCCCTCGAGCGTCGCCTCGAGCATGTTCATCGCCGGGCTGCCGATGAAGCCGCCGACGAAGAGGTTGACCGGATGGTCGTAGAGCGTCTGCGGGGTGTCGACCTGCTGGAGCTCGCCTCTCCGCATCACTGCGACGCGATCACCCATAGTCATCGCCTCGACCTGGTCGTGCGTGACGTAGATCGTCGTCACTCCGAGGCCGCGCTGGAGTTTGCTGATCTCCGCCCGCATCTGGACGCGGAGCTTGGCGTCGAGGTTCGAGAGGGGCTCGTCCATCAAGAACGCCCGCGGCTCGCGCACGATCGCGCGGCCCATCGCCACGCGCTGCCGTTGCCCGCCCGAGAGCGCGCGCGGCTTGCGGTCGAGGAACTGGTCGAGGCCGAGCACTTTCGCGGCCTCGCGCACGCGCCGGTCGACGTCCTCCTTCCTTTCCTTCCGCAGCCGCAGGCTGAATGCGATGTTGTCGTACACCGTCAGGTGCGGGTACAGGGCGTAGGTCTGGAAGACCATTGCGATGTCCCGATCCTTCGGCGAGACGTCGTTCACGACCCGGTCGCCGATCCGGATCTCGCCCGAGGAGATCTCCTCGAGCCCGGCAACCATTCGCAGTGCCGTCGTCTTGCCGCACCCGGAGGGGCCGACGAGCACCATGAACTCGCCGTCTTCCGCGCGCAGGTCGAGGTCAGAGACGGCCTTCGTTCCGTCAGGGAAGACCTTGGTGACGCTCGAAAACGTGACGTCCGCCACGGCGCGAGCCCTCCTTATCACGTTGCACCGGTGGTGGCAACCGGAGAGGTCAGGCTTTGAGCCAGGCGAGCGCCGGGACGCGCCGGCTCGCGAGCCCGGCGAGCCACGTGAGCAGGAAGGCGAGGGCGAAGCTCGGAAGCGAGGCGCCGATCTGGTACGAGGGCGTTGGCAAGTGGCCGAGCCAGTCCGACCAGAAGCCGAGATCCGTCGGCTGGTAGAGCCATTCGTAGAGGAGGAAACCGGCAGACCACGCGACAATCGATCCTGGCCGTACGTCCGGGCTCTCGAAGATGTCGCTCCGTGTGTAGCGAGCCCCGTTCAGCAGCCAGTGGGCGACGAGGACGCCGAGCAGCGGCACGAAGACCGCCCCGAGCAGGAGCAGGAAGCGCTGGTAGCTCCGCATGTCGATCGCGAGCGCGCCTGCGGTCGCCACGATCGACGCGCACACGATCAGCGCGCGCTGAGAGACGCGCGGGAACAGATTCTGGGTCGAGACGGCGGCGGAATAGACGTTCGCAAACGCCTCGTCCGTCTCGTCGACCGTGAGCGCGAGCAGCGCCAGTGCGGCGGCGGCGCCCCCTCCGGCGATCGCCGTCAGGATCAGCTCCGGGTGGTTCGGGTCGACGCCCCGTGAGAGGACGAGGATCGAACCGAAGCCGAACTGAAAGAGCGTCGGCAGCAGGTAGCCGATCCCCACGCCGAAGAACGCGCTCCGGCGGTCGCGCGAGAAGCGGGTGTAGTCGGCGACGAGCGGCGCCCAGGAGACGGTGACGGCGACGACGGTGTCCACTGCGAGCCAGAAGGAGCCGTGATGCCCGCCGCCGTGCGACCAGAGGCCGCCGAGATTCGCGCCGTCGAGGATCCACCAGGTGAGGTAGACGATCGAGGCGACCACCGCCCAGATCGCGAACTTGCGGACAAAGCGACGAACGAAGCCGATCGGCCCGAGCAGGGCGAGGAGCGTGGCGAGCCCGCCGAACGCGAGCTTCCAGACCCAGATCGCCTTGAAACCGAAGAGCTGGTCGCAGAGGAGCCCGGCCGCCGTCGCGATGACGATCAGCTCGAAGATCGCCCAGCCGAGGCACTGAAGGACGTTGAGAACGGTGGCGATGTAGGAGCCGCGCTGCCCGAGGGGGGCGCGCTGGAGCACCATCGTTGGCACACGCCCGTCCGCGCCGATCAACGCCGCAAGCGCGAGCATCCCGTTTCCGATCACGCCGCCGACGAGCGTCGCCGCAAGCGCGTCCTTGAGCGAGAGGTCGAAGTAGGCGGGGAGGACGAGCACGAGCAGGGAGACGCCGAGGTTCGTCCAGAGCAGAGTCGAGTCCAGCAGCCCGAGCACGCGGAGCCGTTCCGGCACCGGCTCGATCCCCCACGCTGGCGCTTTCATCGGGCTCCCTTCGCTGGTCCTAACCAGATCAGGTTCGACGGGTGTGATCTCAGCTCCGTTCGTTGACGGAGCACCCCGGGGGGGTCACTGTACCGGTCTCATGGAGGACAGACGCGGGCGGAGGCGAGACCTCACGCCGCTGAGCGGCGAGCTCGAGGCCCGGGCCGAGTGGACGCCGCCCGGCCCCGTCGCCGAGCAGCACCGTCCGAAGAAGGAGAAGGCCCCGCCCGCCACTTGGAGCGGGGCGCTGCTGTCCGGCCTCCGCCGCTTCATCCTCATCTTGGCCCTCCTCGCCGCACTCCTCGGCGGTGCAGCCCTGCTCCTCGTCCAGCTCAGCGATACCGAGCCGTCTCGGGCTTTCCCGCTCGCCTTCTACCTTGGCGGCGCGGTGATCACCCTCGGCGGGTTCCTACACGCCGCCGGCTCGTCCGCTCCCTATTACTTCGAGCGTGAGGAGCGCGAGGCGGCGTTCACGATGTCGTTCGCCTACGTCGCCTTCGGCGTCGCGCTGGTCGTGATCGGAGCGGTGCTCGACAGCGTGCTCTAGGCCGAGGGCGTCAAATGGGCGCCCGTGGCCTTGAAGCTCACGACGACGCTCTCACCGAGCTGAAGGCCGAGACGCTCGGCCGACGCCGCCGTGATCTCGGCCGTCAGCTCGCCGACCTTGACGCGGACCCGGTTCCCCACCGGGACGAGGCTTGCGATCTCGCCTCGAATGTGGTTCTGCATCGAGTCCACCGGCTGCTCGCGGGCGACGGCGATCTCCCACGGGTAGACGATGATCCCGACCTCGCCCTCGCCGCGGTCCGCCGAGACGACGCGAGCGCCGCCAGGGAGAACGACCTCGGTCAGCCCGTCAGGGCGAAGAGCAGCGGTCCCGCTCAGGAGGTTGCTGCCGGCAAGCTCGGCGACGAACGGAGTCGCGGGTGCGGCGATCAGCTCCACAGCCGTTCCCATCTGCACCAGCTTGCCGTTGACGAGCACGCCGATTCGATCGGCGAGCGCCGCTGCGTCCGCGAAGTCGTGCGTGACGACGATCGTCGGCAGGCCGGCTTTGCGCAGGTGCCCGCGCAGCTCCGAGCGCACACGCGCCCTCGTCTGCGCGTCGAGGGCTGCGAGCGGCTCGTCGAGCAGCAGGATGTCCGGCTCCCGCGCAAGCGCACGGGCGAGCGCCACGCGCTGGCGCTCTCCGCCGGAGAGCTCGGCCGGGCGCAGGCCTGCGAGCTCGGCGATCCCGAGCTGATCGAGCAGCGCCTGCACCCCTCCGCCGGCGCCGAAGGCGACGTTGCGCTGGACGGTCAGGTGCGGGAAGAGGGCGTAGTCCTGGAACACGAGCCCCACGCTGCGCCGCTCCGGCGGCAGCGCGATCCCGTGCTCGGAGTCGAACCAGGTCTCGCCTCCGGTCTCGATTCGCCCTCGGTCGGGCTCGACCAGGCCCGCCACCGCGCGGAGTGCTGTCGACTTGCCCGCCCCCGACGGCCCCGCGAGCGCGAGCGTCTCGGCCCCGACCTCGAGCTCTAGCTCGAGCTCGAAGCTACGGAGGGCGAGGGAGAAGTCGAGGCGAAGAAAGCCCATGAGGTAAGGAGCCTGACGGCGAGGAGCAGGGTCGCGCTGATCACGACGAGGAGCGCCCCGATTGCGAGCGCCGCGTCAAAGTTCCGGTCGAGCTCGGCGTAGATGGCGAGCGGCGCCGTCCGCGTCACTCCGGGGAAGCTCCCCGCGAAGATGATCGTCGCGCCGAACTCGCCGAGGCCGCGGGCGAAGGCCAGCGAAGAGCCGGCCGCCAGCCCGGGGGCTGCGAGCGGCAGGGCGACCCGCCCGAACGTGCGGAAAGGCGACGCGCCGAGCGTCCGCGCGGCGTCCAGCAGCGCGCGGTCGAGGGAGGCGAAGGCGACGATCGCCTGGCGCACGTAGAACGGGCTCGCGACGAACACGATCGCGAGCACGACGGCCGCCTGCGAGAACGGCAGCCCGATTCCGAACGCCTCGAGGGAGTCGCCGAGGAGGCCGCGGCGGCCGAAGGCCGCGAGGAGGCCGAGGCCCGCCACTGCGGGGGGCAGCACGAGGGGGAGCTCGACGAGCGCGACGAGGAGCGAACGGCCCCGGAACGCCCGCGTGCCGAGCAGGTAGGCGACGGGCGTTCCGATCCCCAGGATGACGACATGGGCGATGAGGCTCGTCTTCAGGCTGACAAGGAGCGCCTCGCGCGCCTGCTCGCTTCCCAGCTGCGCGGCGAGCTCGGCCGGCGGGATGCGGAGGAAGAGGGCGGCGAGGGGGAGGAGTAGGAAGGCGAAGGCGACAGCAGCCGCGAGGACGAGGACGATCTCGAACGAGCGCCTCACGGCAGACCGAACCCCGCCTCGCGGAGCGCTTGGCGACCTCGCTCGCCGCGCAAGAGCGCCACGAAACGGCGAGCCTCGCTCTTCCGCTTGCTCCCCGAGACGACCGCCAGGGGATAGCGCACGGTCGCCTGGGCCGCGGCCGGAAGCTCGATCGCCCGAACATGACTTCCCCCCGCCTTCGCGTCCGTCACGTAGACGATGCCGGCGTCCGCCTCGCCGAGCGCGACCTTCCCGAGCACGCCCTTCACGTCCTCTTCCTCGCTGACGACTCGATCCAGGACCCCGGAGCGACCGGCCTTATCGAGCACCTCGCGGGTGTAGTCGCCGATCGGCACCCCCTCGGCGCCGATTACGAGCTTGACCCCCTTCCGCTCGAGGTCGGCGAGCGACCGGATGCGCGCGGGGTTCCCGCTCGGGACGACGATGACCAGCCGGTTGGTCGCGAAGATCTTCGGCTTCTCGACGATGCCCTCGTCGGCGAGCTGGTCGGGGTACTTCGGGCTTGCCGCGGCGTACACGTCGGCCCGGGCGCCCTCGCGCAGCTGGGTCGCGAGCTCGTCGGAGCCGGCGAAGTTGTAGCGCGCATCCGGCTCGAGCCCCTGGAGGACCTCGGTCAGCGACGCGGCTGCGAACACTGTCAACCGCGGGCTCCCTCCGCCGCCACACGCAGTGAGCGCGAGCACGGCGAGGGCGGTCGCGAGGAGCGACTTCACCGCTCGATCAACACGGAAGTCGCCTTGACGAGCGCGGTCGCCGGCGCCCCCGGAACGAGGCGAAGCTCCTCGGCCGCCTCGCGGGTGATCACCGAGACGATCCGAAACGGCCCGGCTTCCAGCTCGACCTGGGCGAGCAGGCCCTCGACCTTGACCTCGCGCACGGTGCCCGAGAACCGGTTGCGTGCCGAGAGCTCGTGTGGCTCGGCGCCTCGGAGGCGCTCGATCTCGCTCGCCGGGACGAGTCGGCGGTTGGCGCGGTCTCGCGTCGTGCGGATGCGGCCCTGGCGGTCCCAGCGACGCAGGGTGTCGAGGCTGATTCCGAGCCTCCGCGCGGCTTCGCCGGCGGCGTAGGTTTGCCTAGGCATTACCTAGGAAGATTCTACAGCCTGGGCGTGGGCTTTCCTTAGAGGCTCCAACACAATGAGCCTTGTGCCGCCGGGCCGCGCTGCTCGCCCCGAGGCTGTGTCCTCACTCGCGCCCAGGCTGAGTCAGCCTGGGCGCTCCCTGCGTCCTTGCCTCGGAACGACCATCGCGCCCCGGCGACGAAGCGTCATTGTGTTGGAGCCTCTAGAACGTCGAGTCCCTGACGCCGCCCGCGATCAAGCCGAGGATCGCCAGCGCGGCGAGCACGCGGTAGACGACGAACAGCGAGTAGTCGTGGCGGCGCACGTAGCCGAGGAGGACGTCGATCGCGATCAGGCCGGCGCCGGCCGCTGCGACCGTGCCGACGACGAACGGCCCCGTCGAGCCGGGCGGCAGGCTGCCGAAGACGACGTGCTTCAGCCCCTTGTAGAGGACCGCGCCGAAGACGATGGGGATCAGCAGGAAGAAGGAGAGTCTCGCCGCACTGTCGCGATCGAGCTTGAGAACCCGGCCGGCGGTGATCGTGATCCCGGAGCGCGAGACGCCGGGCATCAGGGCGATCGCCTGCGCGGCGCCGACGCCGAGCGCGGTCCAGAGCCCGATGTCCTCGAGCTTCCGGGTCTGCGCACTCCGGTCGGCAACCCAGAGAATCAGGCCGAAGACCGCGAGGTTAATCGCGATCTGCCACGGCTCTCCGAGATGCTCCTCGATCGTCTCCTCGCCAGCGGCGCCGGCAATTGCCGCGGGGATCGTGGCGACGAAGACGAGCCAGGCGATTTTCTCGTCGGCCGTGCGGATCGCGCGCCGCCCGACTGAGCGGAACCAGGCGGCGACGAACCGCACCACGTCGTCCCAGAAGTAGGCGATGACGGCAACGAGCGTCCCGAGATGAAGCGCGACGTCGAAGGTCTTGTTGAAGTCCTCGTGCGTCTCGAGGTAGCGCCAGTTCCCGAGCCACGGGACGAGGATCAGGTGCCCGGACGAGGAGATCGGCAGCAGCTCCGTCAGCCCCTGGACGATCCCGAGGGTGAAGGCCTGCCAGTCCGAGAGCTTTCCGGCCTGCTCACCGACCCCCAGCGCCGCCAACAGGACGGCGGCGAGAAGCGCTGCGGCAGCGAGTGAATAGACGACCGGGCGGCGCCGCACCGCGCCAGCCTACTTGGGCACAGCCTCCAGCTTGTAGCCCACCCCGTAGCGCGTGTGTATGAAGTCGTGCCGCGGCGCGCGGCGGTCGATCTTCTCGCGGAGGCGGCGGACGTAGACGTCGACGGTGCGGTCGCGGTGCGTCGCTCGCCGACCCCAGATCTTCTGGAGCAGCTCGTCGCGCGTGGCGACCCGCCCTCGCTCGAGAGCGAGCGTGTAGAGCAGCCGGAACTCGGTCGGTGTCAGCTCCGCGCTCTCGCCCTCGACGTAGGCCTGATACTCGAGCGGGTCGACCCGGAGCTCCTCGATCTCGATCGGCTCTCCCCGACGGAGATCCTGGGCGCGCACTCCCCGCCGCGCGGCCGCGCGCACCCGCGCGACGAGCTCTTTCATCGAGAACGGCTTGACGAGGTAGTCGTCGGCGCCGAGCTCGAGAGCTTGGACCCGGTCGTGCTCGGTGCCGCGCGCGCTGACGACGACGATCGGCGTCCCGATGCCCTCGGCGCGCGCCGTCTCGATCACGCTCCAGCCGTCCCGCTCGGGCAGCATCAGGTCGAGCACGCAGACGTCGGGGCTCTCGTAGCGGAGCCGCGCGAGCCCGAGCTCGCCCTTCGGCACCCAGAGCGGGTCGAAGCCCGCTGCGGCGAGGTGCTCGGCCATGGCTCGGCCGATCACCTCGTCGTCCTCGACTATGAGGACTCTCGCCATGGTCACGTCAATAATGGCTGCATGCTCCAGTCCTGCGGGTTCACCGGTGGTGAGAAAGTGGTGAACGTCCGGTGAAACGCCTCTTCCGGGGGCGAGGCCGGAACGCTGATCCCCCCGACCCGAGCGAGGAAGGCCCTGAGCGCGTCCTCGTTCTCGACGAGGAGGGCAACGTCGTCTCGGCGAGCCGAGGCGCACGCGAGACCTTCGCCGGCCTCGAGGAGGGCGCTCGCGTCTACCTGGACGAGCAGGGCGGCGACACCGCCGAGTACGAGGCGCTCCGAACCGGGTTCACGGCGATTGTCTCCCACGAGCTCCGGACTCCACTCGCTCGCCTGCTGGCAATCCTCGAATCGATCACCCTCCAGGGATCCGACCCCAAGGCCGTCGTCGAGCAGGCGCGGGCCGAGGTCGAGGAGATGCGCGCGCTCATCGACGACGTGCTCTTCCTCGCCGAGCTCGAGAGCGGCCGCGCGGTGGTGGCCCTGGGCCCGACGCCGGCGCTGCCGGAGCTGCGTCGCGTCGCGGGCGAGTACGAGGAGCGGGCCGACCGCGCGAACGTGAGGATCCTGGTCGAGGGAGACCCGGAGGCGGCGCTGCCGCTCCGGCCGAGAATGCTCCGCGTCGTCGCCGAGAACCTGATCGAGAACGCGTTGCGCTACGCCGGGCCCGGCGCGCGCTTCCGGCTTGCGATCGAGCGCGACACGGAGGCGACGACGCTCGTCGCCGCCGACGACGGCGCGGGAATCGAGGAGCCGGATCTGGCGCGCCTCTTCGAGCGCTTCTACCGGAGCGATCGCGCGCGCGCCTCGCGCGGCACCGGGCTCGGGCTCGCGATCGTGAAGCACGTCGTCACGGCTGCGGGGGGATCCGTCGAGGCGGCGGGGGGTCCCGGTCGAGGATTGACGATCCGCTGCCGGTTCACCGCGTGACACTCCTGGTTCACCGGATCTTCACCACCCCGTAACCTCATCGGCACCCCTGCGCCGAGACCGGGCCCGGAGAATCGAAGGAAGATGCGGTCGCTCGCGCGCAAGCTGGTCCTGCTCGGGCTCGTGCTGGCGCTCACCGGGCTCGTCGCAGGCTGCGGGCGCGCACGTCCGTCCCATGAGCCGATCGCGGCCGAGACCGAGGGCTCCGCCACGGGAGCCTTCGAGGAGGAAGCGCTCAAGGGGAAGATCCGCGCGGACGGCTCGAGCACGCTCGGCCCGTTCGTGACGTTCGCCGCCGAGCGGTTCCGGAGGCAGGAGCCCGGCGTCCGGGTGACTGTCGGGATCTCCGGCACCGGCGGCGGCTTCGAGCGATTCTGCCGGGGAGAGACCGACCTCGCGGACGCCTCCCGTCCGATCGAGGACGACGAGAAGGCGATGTGCGCCGAGAAGCAGATCGACTACCTCGAGCTCCAGGTGGCGAACGACGGGCTCTCGGTGATCGTGAACCGGGGGAACACGTGGGCCGAGTGCCTCACGGTCGAGCAGCTGAGGAAGATCTGGCAACCCGGTTCCAGTGTCGATCGCTGGAACGAGGTCGACCCGAGCTTCCCGGCTGACAAGCTGACGCTCTACGGCCCGGGCACCGACTCGGGCACTTTCGACTACTTCACGAAGGCGATCGTCGGCGAGGAGGGAGCGAGCCGGCCCGACTACTCCGCGAGCGAGGACGACAACGTCACGGTTCGCGGCGTCGAGGGCGAGAGGGGCGCGCTGGGCTACCTGGGGCTCTCCTACCTCGAGAGCGCCGAGGGCAAGCTGAAGGGGGTCGCGATCGACGGCGGAGACGGTTGCGTCCTCCCGAGCGCGAAGACCGTCCAGGACGGGTCGTACAAGCCGCTGAGCAGGCCCCTCTTCATCTATGTGAAGGCGAGCGCGCTCGATCGGCTCGCGGTGAGCGCGTTCCTCGAGTTCATTCTCGATAACCAGGAGCGGATCGCGAAGGGCGCGTTGTTCGTCCCCCTGACTGCGGACCAGCTCGACCGCGCCCGGACGAGACTCGATGCCGGCGCGACGAGCGTCGACTGAGCTACGCCGTGTTCACCAGATTTCCCCCACACCTTCACCCTCCAGGCACCCACCCTCGGAGAGGCCGCGGAAACAATGCGTGCGACCTGCGAGATCTACGAGCTGCGGAGGGAGTCGAATGAGAAAGATGTCCTTTGGGCCGACAGCGCTCATGCTGGCTGCGGTGAGCCTGGCGCTCGCCCTGGCCGCGGCCGCGGCCGCGATGCCCGGCGGCGCCCAGGTGTCGGGCCAGATCACCGCCGACGGCTCGAGCACGGTCGGGCCCTACGTGCAAGCGGCGGCCGAGCGCTTCGAGCGGGCGAACCCTAGTGCGAAGGTGGTCGTCGGCATCTCCGGCACCGGCGGCGGCTTCGAGCGCTTTTGTCGCGGCGAGACCGATCTGTCGGACGCCTCGCGGCCGATCAAGCTGACAGAGGCGGCGAAGTGCCAGCAAAACGGCGTCCAGTACATCCAGTTCCTCATCGCCAACGACGGGATCTCCGTCGTCATCAACAAGAGCAATACCTGGATCAACTGCATCACGACCGGCGAGCTGAAGAAGATCTGGGACAAGGGCTCGACGGTCGATAACTGGCACGACGTGCGGCCGAGCTTCCCGAGCGTATCCCTCAAGCTCTACGGGCCCGGCACCGACTCCGGGACGTTCGACTTCTTCACCGAGAAGATCAACGGCAAGGCCCGCCAGAGCCGCTCCGACTACTCGGCCAGCGAGGACGACAACGTGCTGGTTCGCGGAGTCGAGGGAGAGCGTGGCGCCATGGGCTACTTCGGTTACTCCTACTACGTCGAGAACAAGAACAGGCTGAAGGTGCTCAGGATCCACAACGGCTCGCGGTGCGTAGCTCCGAGCATCGCGACCGTCCAGGCCGGGACCTACAGGCCGCTCTCGCGACCGCTCTACGTCTACGCGAAGAAGACCTCGTTCAAGCGGCCGGTCGTACGGGCGTTCATCAAGTTCATCATCCTCAATGAGCGCTCGATCGCGAGGACGGCGCGCTTCATCCCGCTCACGAAAAAGCAGATCGCGAAGGCGAAGCGACAGTACAACAGGGCGATTCAGGGTTAGGGGAAGGGGCTCGCGGGTCAGAGGGTGGCCACACGTGAGCTCTCAGTAGGCGCACCGCGGCTTCGGGCCGCCCGGAGGCGCTGGGGCGAGGACGTCATCAAGGGCGTCCTCGCCCTTTGCGCGCTCGTCTCGGTCGCGACGACGGTCGGCATCGTTGTCGCGCTCTTCCTGCCGGCGATCGAGTTCTTCCGGGAGGTGTCGCTCCGTGACTACCTCACGGGGACCCAGTGGGCCGCGCTCTTCGACCCGCCGAGCTTCGGCGTCCTGCCGCTCGTTGTCGGCACGCTCTCGGTCACGTTCTGGGCCTGTGTCGTGTGCGCCCCCTTCGGCCTCGGCGCGGCGATCTATCTGAGCGAGTACGCGCACGACCGGGCGAGGTCGATCCTGAAGCCGGCGCTCGAGGTGCTCGCCGGGATTCCAACCGTCGTCTACGGCTACTTCGCCCTCACGTTCGTCACGCCCCGGCTTCAGGAGCTCGGGCTCCCGGTCGGCCCGTTCAGCGCCCTCAGCGCGGCGCTCGTCATGGGCGTGATGCTGATCCCGACGGTCGCCTCGATCTCCGAGGACGCGATGTCGGCCGTGCCGCGCGATCTCCGCGCCGGCGCCTACGCGCTCGGCTCGACCCGGCTCCAGGTGGCGACGAGAATCGTCGTCCCCGCAGCGATCTCGGGCATTGTCGCCTCGTTCGTGCTCGCCATCTCGCGGGCGATCGGGGAGACGATGATCGTGCTCATCGCGGCCGGCGGACAGCCGAGCCTGACATTCAATCCGCTCCAGGCGGTGCAGACGATGACCGCTTTCATCGCCGCGACGGCCCAGGGAGACGTCGCCACCGGCACCACCGCCTACAAGACGATCTTCGCCGTGGGCGCGACCCTGTTCGTCATGACGCTCGTCATGAACCTCGTCTCGATCCGGCTCGTGCGCCGCTTCCGGGAGGTCTACGAGTGAGCGCGGTGCCCGGAGCCCTCCGCGGCTCGCGCCCGCGCGGCCGGGTCAGAGGCCTCCTCTTTCAGGCCTTCCTGCTCTTCTCGCTCGGGATCGGGATCGCCACGCTGGGCGCACTGCTCGTGCAGGTCGTCGTCAAGGGCTGGCGGGACGTCGACGCGGTCCTCCTCTTCGAGCCGCCCTCGGCCGATCCGGCGATCGCCGGCGCGGAGCCGGCGATCATCGCCACGATCTACCTCGGGCTCCTGCTCATCGCACTCACGGTCCCGATCGGGGTCGGCACGGCGATCTACCTCGAGGAGTACGCCAATCGCGACCGCTGGTACAACCGGCTGCTCGAAGTCAACATCCAGAACCTCGCGGCGGTCCCCTCGATCGTCTACGGGATCCTGGGCCTGGCGTTTCTCGTCCGCGGGCTCGGGCTCGGGCGCGTCCTCCTCGCGGGAGCGATGATCCTGACGCTGCTCGTGCTCCCCACGGTCATCATCGCCGCACGGGAGGCGATTCGAGCGGTGCCCGGCTCGATCCGCGACGGCGCCTACGCGCTCGGCGCGACGAAGTGGCAGGTCGTCTGGCGCCAAGTGCTGCCCGCCGCCACGCCCGGGATCGCGACCGGCTCGATCCTGGCCCTCTCGCGGGGCCTCGGCGAGACCGCTCCACTGCTCCTCGTGGGGGCCCTCACGTACGTCTCGTTCAACCCGACGCTGCTGGGCGACTTCACCGCTCTGCCCGTGCAGATCTACCAGTACATCGCTCGGCCGCAGGACGAGTTCAGGGTCGTTGCGGCCGCCGCGATCATCGTGCTGCTCGCGATCATCCTCACTCTGAACTCGGTTGCGATCTGGCTCCGCAACCGTTACCAGCGAAAGTGGTGAGCATGGCCGAGCCCACCGAAGCACCTGTCAGAATCGCCGAGGTGAGCCTCGAGAACCTGGTGTCTCGTGATCGTGAGCTGCCCTCTCGCGAGCTGCGGGAACTGGTCTTCGACGTCCAGGATCTCACGGTCACCTACGACGGCTCGCCTGCCCTGAAAGACGTCTCGCTCGAGATCTACCGGAACTTCGTGACGGCGTTCATCGGCCCCTCCGGGTGTGGGAAGAGCACGTTCATCCGCTGCTTCAACCACCTGAACGACCTCATCCCGGGTGCGAAGGTCGAGGGGACGATCCTCTACCACGACGAGGACCTCTACGGGCCCGAGGTCGACTCGGTCGAGGTGCGGAAGCGGATCGGCATGGTCTTCCAGAAACCGAACCCGTTCCCGAAGTCGATCTACGACAACGTCGCCTTCGGCCCCCGCGTGCTCGGCATGACCGACGACCTCGAAGGACGTGTCGAGAAGGCCCTCCAGCAGGCCGCGCTCTGGGACGAGGTCAAGGACCGGTTGAAGCGCAACGCTCTCAGCCTTTCCGGCGGCCAGCAGCAGCGGCTCTGCATCGCGCGCTGCCTCGCCGTCGAGCCCGAGGTGATCCTCATGGACGAGCCCGCCTCGGCGCTCGACCCGATCGCGACGACGCGGATCGAGGACCTCATGCACGAGCTCAAGCGCGATTACACGATCGCGGTCGTCACTCACAACATGCAGCAGGCGGCGCGCGTCGCCGACATGACGGCCTTCTTCAGCATCACGCGAGGCGAGGAGGGCGAGCGCACCGGCGTGCTCGTCGAGTACGACACGACCGAGAAGATCTTCACGCAGCCCAACGACAAGCGAACCGAGGACTACGTGACCGGGCGGTTCGGATGAGGATCGGCCTCCAGGAAGAGCTCGACACGATGCAGGCGAACCTGCTCGAGGAGGGAGAGCTCGTCCTGCGGGCCCTCAGAGGCGCGATGGGGGCGCTCGACCACCGCGACCCCGAGCTCGCCGACGAGGTGATCGCGTTCGACGACGAGATCGACCGGCAGTACGTCGCGATCGAGGAGGGCATCGCGTCGCTCCTCGCGCGCCAGACGCCCGTGGCCGGCGACCTTCGCCACGTGCTCGCGACTCTGCACAACAACCTCCATCTCGAGCGGATGGCGGACTACTGCGTCACGATCGCGAAGCTGACCAAGCTCGTCTACGACGTCTCACCGGACTCGAAGCTGATGGAGGCCTTCGACGAGATGGGCTCTCGCGGCGAGGAGATGATCCGCGTCGCGCTCGACTCGTTCGTCAACCGCGACCTCGCCGGGGCGGAGACGCTCGTAGACCTCGACGAGCTCATCGACAGAGCCAACCGCCGCGTCGTCCAGCACGTGCTCGCCCTGGGCAGCAATCCCTCTTTGCGCGAGTGGGGGTTGCGGATGCTCATCGTCTCCCGATGCCTCGAGCGCATCGGCGACCATGCGGTCGACATCGGCGAGCAGACGGCCTATCTCGTGACTGGTGAGTTCCGCGAGTTCACCGACGCTTCTCACCCGGAAGGCGACAGCCGTTAGGTAGTAGAGAATCGGCCCCGCAGGCGCTGCGACCACGTTAGGAAGGAGCGACGATGCGACTGGCGCTGGTTCCGCGCACGACCGAGTTCTATGTCCTCTTCACCCGGGCCGGGGAGAACATGCTCGAGACCGCGAGGCTCGTCGAGCGACGCTTTCAGGAGATCCCCGACACGAGCGTCCGACAGGTCGAGGTCAAGGCGCTCGAGCACAAGGGAGACGAGCTGACGCGGGAGATCATCGAGCTCCTCAACCGCCAGTACATTACGCCCTTCGACCGCGAGGACATCTACGGCCTCGCGAAGGCGATCGACGACGTCGTCGACTACATGGACGAGGCCTCGGACCTGCTCGGGCTGTACAAGGTCGAGCGGCGGATGGAGCAAGCGGTCGAGCAGTGCCGAGTGCTCGTCGCGGCGGCGGAGCTCCTCTCGCGGGCGCTCGCCGACCTGCGACACCTGCCGCGCGCCGAGCGGCACCTCGTCGAGGTCAAGAGCCTCGAGGACGAAGGCGACCGCATCGCTCGCGAGGCGATCGCGGGCCTCTTCGAAGACACGGAGCTCGACCCGCGGACGATCATCCGCTGGAAGGACATCTTCGAGGGCCTCGAGGACGCGATCGACGCTTGCGAGACGGCCGCCGACCTCGTGGGCAACGTCGTCGTCAAGAACGTGTAGGGCGTGGACGACCTCACGCTCGTCGTCGTCGTCGCGGTCGCGCTCTTCTTCGACTTCACCAACGGCTTTCACGACACGGCGAACTCGATCGCGACGAGCGTCTCCACCCGGGCGCTCTCGCCTCGGCTGGCCGTCCTCAGCGCCGCGATCCTCAACTTCATAGGCGCGCTCTTCTTTCTCAAGGTCGCTGCGACCGTGGCGAAGGGCATCGTCGATCCCGATGCGATCACGCTCAAGATCGTGCTCGCCGGCCTCGTCGGGGCGATCACCTGGAACCTGATTACGTGGTACCTCGGCCTGCCTTCGAGTTCCAGCCATGCGCTCATCGGAGGCGTCATGGGCTCGGCCGTCGCGGCGACGGGCGGCTTCGGTGTCGTCAATTGGGCGGGCTTGAAGGAGAAGGTCCTGGTTCCGTCGCTCTTGGCTCCGGTTCTCGGCCTCCTCCTCGCTGCTGCGCTGATGACAGTGCTCCTGTGGGTGATCCGGAGGAGAGCGCCTGGGCTCGTCAACCGTGTCTTCCGGCGCCTCCAGCTCGTCTCGGGCGGCTTCGTCGCGTTCACGCACGGCACGAACGACGCACAGAAGACGATGGGCATCATCACCCTCGCGCTCATCGTGTCGGGGCACGAGTCGGGAGAGCAGTTCCACGTCCCTCTCTGGGTGAAGCTGAGCGCGGCAACCGCCATGGCGGCCGGTACGTATGCCGGCGGCTGGCGGATCATCCGGACGCTCGGCAGCCGTGTGGCGAAGCTACAGCCCCCGCAGGGCTTTGCCGCGCAGACGTCGACTGCGACGATCCTCTGGCTGACCGCCCACTACGGCTACCCCGTCTCGACGACGCACACTGTCTCCGGCTCGGTGCTCGGCGCCGGGGCGAGCACGCGCCTCTCGGCGGTGCGCTGGGGCGTCGCCGGCAACATCCTGCTCGCCTGGGTGATGACGATCCCGTGCGCCGGCCTCGTCGGGGCCGGCATGGAGGCGGTCACGCGGCTGCCGGGCGGGGTGGCGCTCGTCTTCGCTCTGGCGGCCTCGATCTCGGCGCTCGCCTTCACCGGCCGCGGCCTCCAGGCGCGCCGACTGCGGGTTCGGCCCCTGGAGGCGTGACGCCCTTTCGCAACACGGCTTAACGAAGGCGCAAAGCTCGGTTAAAGCGAACTGCGCTATACAGAGGCCCGTGCAGCTCAGAGCTGGCAGAGACTCCTTGACGACGGCTGCGGCTCTGCTCGTCGCGGCGGTCGCCGGCGGCGCCGTGGCCGTCGCCGGTGCGGCTCTCGTCGGGATCGGCGAGCAAACCACGACTGTGCGCGAGGTCTTCCGGGATTTCACTCCGAGCCTGACCGACGTCGCGTCCAAATCCGGGAGCGGCCGCGCGCTGACCACCAACGCGATCTACACCCGCGCGGCGCCGGGTGTCGTCCAGGTGACCTCGACGACGAAGGTCAAGGTTCCCCAGAACAGTTTCTTCGGCAATCCATTCGGCCTCCCCGGCACCGAGATCGAGCGGGCGCTCGGATCGGGATTCGTCATCGACAAGGCCGGCTACATCGTCACGAACTATCACGTCGTCCGCGGCGCACAGTCGGTCCAGGTGAGCTTCTCGAACAACGACTCGATGAAGGCGGCGATCGTCGGCAGGGATCCCTCGACCGACGTCGCCCTGCTCAAGGTGCATGCGAGCACGCGGGCGCTGAAGCCCCTCGAGCTCGGCAACTCGGACAGCGTCCAGGTCGGCGACCAGGTGGCTGCGATCGGGAACCCGTTTGGGCTCGAGCGCAGCATCACGGGCGGCATCGTCAGTGCACTCCAGCGGTCTCTTCCCTCTCCGGGCGGCCTCACGATCGACCACGTCATCCAGACCGACGCCCCTCTCAATCACGGAAACTCCGGCGGGCCTCTGCTGAACGCGCAGGCGCAGGTGATCGGAGTCACCTCGGCGATCGAGACGGGAGACACGGGGTCGCAGGGGAACGTCGGCGTCGGCTTCGCGATCCCGATCGACACCGTTCGGGACGTCGTCGCGCAGCTGAAGGCGCACGGCCGCGTCGATCACCCGTTCCTGGGCATCGAGGCGCGCACGATCGAGCCCGGTATCGCGAAGCAATTCAGCCTCCCGGTCAGCCACGGCCTGCTCGTCGAGCGCGTCTACCCCGGCAGCGGCGCCGAGCGCGCCGGCCTTCGCGGCGGAACGACACAGGTAGTGGTCGCAGGCGAGAGCTATCTGGTCGGCGGCGACGTGCTCGTCAAGGCGGGCGGCACGGACATCGCCACGACGGAGCGGCTTCGCCAGGTCGTAGCCGAGAAGCAGCCCGGCGACACCCTCGAGGTCGAGTACTACCGCGGAGACGAGCGCGAGAAAGCAGATGTGAAGCTCGGTCGGCAATCTCCTACTCCCCTGGAGTAAGCCCGGCCCACCGGCGGTCCCGGCCCACCCGGCGCGATCCCCCGGGCCGGGACCGCCCTTTTCATCTTCGCGCCGTCGCTAGAGTTCGACGCTGCGCGATGAGGCTCGCGCCCAACCGCCCTCCGGGGCTGATGGCCTCTACCGAACGTGACGTCCGACGGAACGTGGAGGTAGAGCCGTGGAGCCGATCCAACTCGCCGCAGTCCTCGCCGGGGTAATCCTGGTCGCCAGCATCGCCTCCGTCGAGCTCGGCGTGACCGTTGCGCTGATCGAGCTTACACTGGGCGTGGTCGCAGGTAATCTCTTCGACCTCCACTCGGAGCAGTGGCTCGACTTCCTCGCTGCGTTCGCCTCGATCGTCCTGACCTTCCTGGCGGGGATGGAGGTCGATCCGGCGTACCTGCGCGCGCGGGCGAAGGCTTCCATCGGCATCGGCGTCGTCTCGTTCCTCGGGCCCTTCGCGGTGGCTGCGCTCGTCGCGTACGCCCTGCTCGACTGGTCGACCCGCGCCTCCCTGATCGCCGGGACGGCGCTCTCGACGACCTCGCTCGCGGTCGTCTACGCGGTCCTCGTGGAGCGGGAGCTGACCGACACCCGGATCGGGAAGCTCCTGATGAGCGCGACGTTCGTCACGGATGTCTGCACAGCGCTCGCGCTCTCGGCGATCTTCGTCAGGCCGAACGTCTGGTTCCCGGCCTTCCTCGTCGTGTCCGTCGCGCTCGTTCTCCTGCTCCCGCGGATCGCCCCCTGGTTCTTCGCGCGCTACGGCGACCGCGTGATCGAGCCCGAGATCAAGCTCGTATTCGTCTGCCTGCTCGTGCTGATGGTGCTTGCCGACGCCGCCCACGGGCATGCGGTTCTGCCGGCTTTCCTGCTCGGGCTGGCGATGAGCCGGCACTTCGACGAGCATCGCGAGGAGCAGAAGCGCCTCCGAGTCGTGGCGTTCGCGTTCCTGACGCCGTTCTTCTTCCTCAAGGGCGGTCTAAACGTGTCGCTTCCGGCCGTGCTCGCCAACCTCGGCCTGCTCGGCGCGCTGCTCGCCGCGAAGATGCTTCCCAAGATCGCCTTCGTGCTCCCCCTCGCGCGTCGCGCGGCTCCGCGTGAGGCGACCTTCACGACGCTCCTGATGAGCACCGGGCTCACGTTCGGGACGATCTCCGCGCTGTACGGCCTGAACGCGGGCATCATCGACCGGACGCAGTTCTCGCTCCTCGTGACCGTCGTCGTGCTCTCTGCGGTCGTGCCGACCGCGATCGCGGAGCGGTGGTTCCTGCCCGACACGAGCGACGAGCGCGTCGAGCGGCGGCCACACCTCCCGGCCGAGGAGTACGTGTAGTCGCCAGACTGCGAGCGTGATCGAGGCGCACTTCGGCGAGAGCGCGCCCTTCTCGGTCGGGGTCGAGGAGGAGCTGATGGTGCTCGACGCCGAGTCGCTCGCGCTCGCCCCGCGGGCCGCGGAGCTGATCGGCGCCGCCGAGGGCCTCGGCCTCCCCGGCACCGTCAAGGGTGAGCTCTTCGCGTCGGTCCTCGAGCTGAACACGGGCATCTGCGAGTCGGTGGAGGAGACGGCCGAAGCGCTCGCGGAGCTGCGCCGAGGCGCCGGCGAGCTGGCGGACGAGCGCGGCCTCCGCCTCGCCGCGGCGGGCAGCCACCCCTTCAGCCGGCCCGAGGAGCAGGAGATCGCGAACGAGCAGCGGTACGTCGAGTTCGTCGAGTACGCCGGCGTCTCGGCGCGGCGGCAGGGCGTGAACGGGCTCCACGTCCACGTCGGGATGGGGAGCGGGGAAGCGTGCTTCCACGCGCTCGAGGGCGTCCTGCCCTGGCTGCCCGTCGTGCTCGCGCTCTCGGCCAACTCGCCCTATCTCGCGGGCGAGGAGACCGGCCTCGTCTCGAACCGGGCCGAGGTGCTCGCGCAGCTGCCGCGCAGCGGGGCGCCGCCGGCCTTCCGCTCGTACGCCGACTGGGAGGCGTTCATCGAGCGGTTCATGCGCCTCGGAATCTCGGCCGACTACACCCGCTTCTGGTGGGACGTTCGGCCGCACCCTCGCTTCGGGACCCTCGAGATCCGGATGCCCGACCAGCCGACGGCGCTCGAGCGGAGCGCCGGTTTCGTCGCGCTGCTCAAGGGGCTCTGCGAGGCCGTTCTCGACCAGCCTCCGCCGCCCTACGACCCGGCCGGGCGAGGCTTGTACCAGCAGAACCGTTGGGCTGCCTCCCGGTTCGGCCTCGCTGCGGAGCTCTTCCACCCGGACGGCGAGCGGACGGCGCACGCCTCCGACCTGGCGGCGGAGCTTCTGGAGCTCGCGGGCGTGCGGGCTCTGCTCGACACGACCCGGACCGAGAGCGACCGCCAGCTCGAGGTCGGCCGCGCCGACGGGCTCGAGGCCGTCTGCGCCGATCTCTGCGAGCGGACGCTACGATCGAGCTAGTGGCCGTTCAGACCGAGACGATCCAGGTCAGCAGCATCCGCTGCGAGCGCTGCGTCGGCCGGCTGGCGGGCGCGCTTCGCGATCATCGAGGTCTCGAGTTCGCCAACGCGAACCTGATGGGCCAGGTGACGCTTTCGTGGGACGACGAGGAGACCGACCGCGAGGCGTTGGTGGCGGCGATGGCGCGAGCCGGGTTTCGAACCCTCCGACCTGACGGCGCAGGAGCCGATGGCTAAGCGGGAATAGCCCTGTCTCGACGCTCGTTAGAGGTTGCTAGGGTCGCCGGGATGAGCGAGACGTCGTCAGACGAAGCCCGGCGGCTGGCAGACGACGCGCGTGAGCGCGTCAGATTCGAGGAGGAAGCGCTTGCGCTTGCAGACCAGGTCTACCGCGTGGCTCGGGGTGTCTCCCGGTCGAAGGAAGAGGCCGAGGACCTGATGCAGGACGCCTACGCGCGCGCCTTCCGGAGCTGGCGCTCGTTCACGCCGGGGACGAACCTGCGCGCATGGCTGCTCCGCATCGTCACGAACCTGAACATCGACCGCGGCCGTCGCGCGCAGCGCACCCCCGACCAGCAGCCCCTCGAGGAGACCGACTACTTCCTCTACAACAGGCTCGAGGCCGCGACGGGGGAGACCGAGGAGGAGCGCGTCCTCGAGCGACTTTCCCAGGACAACGTCGCGGAGGCGCTGGCGGCGGTTCCGCACGACTTCCGCGACGTCGTCGTCCTCGTCGACATCGGCGACTTCAGCTATGCAGACGCGGCCCAGATCCTCGACATCCCGATTGGGACCGTCATGTCACGTCTGCATCGAGGACGGCGTATCCTGAAGCAGGAGCTGGCGGATCTGGCGGTGGACGCTCGATGACGGCGATCGATCTGTGTGACTGGTGCGAGCAGGTGATCCAGGAATACGTCGACCGCGAGTTGACCGAGGCTGAGATGAAGGAGGCCGAGAGTCATCTCGAGACGTGCTCGCATTGCCGCAAGCGCTACCTATTCGAAGCGAGTCTGCGGCGGTACGTTCGGCAGTCGGTCCCGGCGATGTCTCCCGAGATGAAGGCGAGACTCTCCGCTCTGCGGATCGAGCTCTAGCTCTAGAGCCGCGCGGGCCCGACCACGACGACTAGGCGCTGCGGGTTGCCGGCGCCGGGCAGCGGCCGCGCGTCTACGCGGAGCTGGCGTGCGAGCCGTTCGGCGAGGCGCTCCCCGCCGGGATGGAAATAGACGGCCGTCTGCGAGTAGTCGAACCGGTCGGCGCGGGTGACCCGGTCGATCCGGTACGCCAGCGCGCCGATCGTGCTCGCCACGCGCTGCGTGTAATTCATGTCCCCGCTGCCGTTGAGGACGTCCACGGCGACGCGCCAGGTCGGCGGGAGCCCGGCCTCGGCCTTCTGGGCGGTCGGCTTCCGTGCGCCCTGGACCATGCCGGGCAGCGTGAAGGCGCCGATCGCCGTGATGAGGACGACTGCGGCGACCGCCACGCCCGCGGTCTGCCGTACCCGGTCGTGTCCCGGCCGGGAGAGGATCGGGAGACCTGCTAGCTGCCTCGCCTCGCGGCGGCCGATGCCGAGCGCCGTCGAATAGAGAAGGAGCGCCAGGAGCGCACTATCGCTGGAGGGAAAGCGGTAGAGCCTGCCTTCCTCGAGCCACGTGATCTCGTCGGGCGTGAGTCGCGCGAGCTTGGCCGCGTTCTCCACCGTGAGCTGCCGCCGTAGGCGCACGGCGGTGAGCGGCGGCGTCTCGCTGCGGGACTGGAGGGCGGGAACGTGCAGGGCGGGAACGACTTCCATGGGCGTGATCACTCTTCGGCGGTCGGCGGCGTGAACCTCTCAGGCAGCTCATCGGCAAAATCGACGTCTCCTGGAGGGCCGAGGTCGTCGCACGGCACGAGCAGGGCCGGGATCTCGCGCGCTCCCTCGTCGGGAATCCGTTCCCAGGCTGCGCGCGCGAGCAGGACCGGGTGGCCGCGGACGCCGTCGTAGGAGGCGGCGACGACCTCCGCGCCGCTCTCGCGCCAGACCTCGACCACACGGTCGATCGCCTCGGGCGCCAGGTCGGGCCCGTCCGCGAGGACGACCACGGCGCCTGCGACTTCGGCGGGGAGCCGTTCCACCCCGCAGCGCAGCGACGCGCCCGGCCCGCGCTCCCAGCTCGGGCAGCGGACAGCCGGGGCTGAGGTCTCGAGCTCGTGCGCTCCGAGGACGACGAGCACCTCCCGCACCGAGCTCCGCCGCACGCGCTCGAGGACGGGCTCGAGCAGCACGCCTTGCTTGGGAGAGCCGAAGCGCGTCGACGCTCCCGCAGCCAGGACGATGGCGGCTAGATCAGGAATCCGAAACCGCGAACAGATCCGCTAGCTCGTCGTGACCTGCATGCCTTCGATCTCGACGCGCTCGGTCGGCCGCTGGCTCGCGTCGCCGAGCCGGCCGATCTGCTCGACGACGTCGAGCCCGTCGACGACCTTGCCGAGGATCGCATACTCGGGCGGCAGCCGCGCGTCGTCGCCCGTGACCACGAAGAACTGGCTGCCGGCGGTCCCCGCCGGCTCTATGTCCGTCTTGGCCATCGCGGCGACGCCCTTCGTGTAAGCCGCGTCAGCCGGGGGCTGGTCGACGGTCGAGTAGCCGGGGCCGCCGGAGCCCGAGCCCGTGGGGTCTCCGCCCTGGATGACGAACCCCGGCACGATCCGGTGGAAGACCGTCCCGTCGAAGAAGCCCTTCTGGGCAAGCGCGACGAACGAGGCCGTCGTGCACGGCGAGACCGTTGTCGCGAGCTCGATCGCGAAGCTGCCCTTGTTCGTGCGGACGGCGACCTGGTAGGCCTTGTCCTTCTCGAGGTCTGTCAGCTGGGCTTTGTCCTTGTCGCCGGTCACGTCGCAGCGCATTGTCTCCGTCTTGCCGCCTCCGCTGCCGCCGCAACCTGCAAGCAGAACGACGAGCGGGATCAGGAGGAGCCCTTTCATGCAACGGCCTCGAGCGCCCGGCGGACGAGCGCCCGCGCGATCTCGAGCTTGTAGGCGTTGCCGGGCAGGGGTGTCGCACGGTCGATGGCCTCGGACGAGTCGAGAGCCCACGGGATCGGCGCGACGCCGGCGAGCGCGAGCCTCGTCCCATCGGGGAAGCGCGCTGCCGCGACGCCTACGAGCGGGAACGCCCACTTCTGGCGGTCCATCGCCTTCAGGTACGTGCTCGCCTTCGGTGCGGGCACGTCCAGCTCGACGATGAGCTCGTCCGGCTCGAGGGTCGTCAGCCGCCGGTTGTCGTCGGTCGGGAGGCGGTAGAGCTCGCCGATGGGAAGCTCGCGCCGAGTCGTGCGCAGCGTCGCGCCGAGGGCGAGCAGGGCGGCGGCCGGGTCGGACGGGTGCGCGGAGGCGCAGGGCGCGTTCGCGAAGATCGCGTGCTCGCGATGCTGCCCCTCGCGTGCGTGACAGCGATCGCCGCCGTGGAGGTAGCACGGAAATTTGAGGCGCCAGTACCAGCAGCGGGTCGCCTGGAGCAGGTTTCCGCCGATCGTGCCCATCGAGCGCAGCTGCGGCGACGCGGCCGCTGCGCAGGCCTCGCGGAGCGCCTGCGGGATCTCGGGGCTCGCCTCCAGCTCGGCGAGCGTCGTGCCCGCGCCGACTCGGCCGTCGTGAACGCCGCGGGGGATCGCCTCGCGCAGCTCGACGAGCCTTTCCGCGCGGACGATGCCGTCGCGGAGGAGCGGAACGAGGTCGGTGCCGCCCGCGAGGGCGACCGCTCCGTTGCCGAGCGCGGCCGCAGCCGCTTCGGCGGACTCAGGCCGTACGAGCTCCAACCTTCTCCGGCCGGCCCTCACGCTCGTGTGCGTCACGCAGTGCCCGCAGCATCTCCTCCCGCGTGATCGGGAGCGAGCGCACGTCCGCGCCCGTCGCGTCGCGGATCGCATTCGCGATCGCGGCGGCGGTCGGCACGATCGGCGGCTCGCCGAGGCCCTTCGAGCCGAGGTTCGTCAGATGCTCGTCGGGGATGTCGAGCAGCTCGGCCACGATCTCGGGTGTATCCGCGATCGTCGGCAGCCTGTAGGCGTCAAGCGTCTGCGTGAGGACGATGCCGGTCTCGGGGTCGAGCAGGCGCTCCTCGGAGAGCGTGTGCCCAATCCCCTGGATGATCCCGCCCTCGACCTGGCTCGAGGCTCCGAGCGGGTTGACGACGCGGCCGACGTCGTGGATCGCGGCAACGCGCTCGACGCGTACCTCGCCCGTCTCGACGTCGACGGCGACCTCGGCGACCTGGACGCCGAAGGTGAGCACCTGCATCCCCGCCGGATTCGGCCCGCGTGCGCCCTTACCGAGGATCTGCGCGTCCTCGAGCAGGCCCACGACCTCCTCGAGCGGCCACGAGCCCCCGTCGGCCGAGACGATCCTGCCGCCCTCCAACGAGAGGATGCGCTCCTCCTTGTCGTAGCGCTGAGCCGCGATCCCGACAATCTGCCGGGCGGCGTCGGCCGCCGCCGAGCGAACGGCCGGGCCCATCGAGGGCGTCGTCGACGAGCCGGCGGAAATCGAGGCGTACGGCCCGCGGGCCGAGTCACCGAGGACGAGCCCGACGCGGTCGATCGGCAGGCCGAGCTCCTCGGCGGCGATCTGGGTCATCGCGGTCGCCGTGCCCGTGCCGATGTCCTGCATCGCCGTGACGACGGTCGCGCGCCCATCCGAGCCGACACGCACCCACGCGTACGAGGGTGGGCCGCCTCCGCCGTACCAGACCTGGCTGGCGAGGCCGACTCCGCGCTTCCACGGGCCTTCGCTCCTTGCGCGCACCTCGTCCCGGCGCCGCCAGTGCGGCTCGGCGCGCCGGTAGCACTCCATCAGGTTCTTCGACGAGAAAGGCCGCTCGTCGGCCTCGTGCGCGTAGTTGAGGCGGCGAAGCTCGAGCGGGTCGATGTCGAGCTTGGCCGCGACCTCGTCGAGCAGGCACTCGAGCCCGAACGTGCCCTCTACGTAGCCGGGCGCGCGGAAGGCTTGCATCGGCGGCGTGTTGATCTTCGCGCAGGAGAGGACCGTGCGGACGTTCTCGCAGTCGTAGAGCGTCTTCATCGGGCCGTCAGTCGGGGCCGGCCAGCCCGACCAGCCGGTCGCGTTCACGAACTCGCCCGCGAGCGCGACGAGCGTGCCGTCCGACCGCGCGCCCGCGGTCAGCCGCTGGATGGTCGCGTTCCGGTTGCCGGAGGCGACGTTCTCTTCGCGCCGGGTGAGCATGCAGCGCACCGGCCGTCCGGTGCGCCGGGCGAGCTCGGCCGCGATGAAGGTGTAGTCGCCTGCCCCGTTCTTGGCGCCGAAGCCGCCGCCCATGAACTCGCAGACGACACGCACCTGATCGGGCGGGAGCCCCAGCTTCGAGGCGACCTCGTCACGGATGCCCCAGATGAACTGGGTCGAGATGTGGACGTCGAGTGAGTCGCCCCGCCACTCGCAGACGGCCTGGTGCGTCTCCAACGAGTTGTGGAGGACCGTCTGCGTCCGGTACTCCGCCTCCACGACGACGTCGGCTTGGGCGAGGGCCGCGTCGACATCGCCGCGCTCGTACCGGCTCGGCTCGGTCACGACCTGCCCGCGGCGCACCGCGTCGTCGGGGTCGAGGAGCGGGTCCAGCAGCTCCCAGTCGACATCGACGAGCTCGAGCGCGGCGCGCGCCTCCGCGTACGAGTCGGCGGCAACTGCCACGACGGCCTCCCCCTGGAAGCCGACCTCGTCTACGAGCACATGCGCCTCGCCCGGCCCGATCGCGGCCCGCACGCCGGGAGCCGCAAGCGCACGCGAGAGGTCAACCCTGTTCACGCGCGCGTGCGCGTGCGGGGAGCGGAGCACGGTTGCGTGGAGCATTCCCGGCAGGCGGAGGTCGGCGGTGTAGCGCGCCTCGCCGCGTGCGCGAAGCGGCCCCGTCACACGTGTGGCGGGGCGCCCGACCACCTCGCGGGGGCCGGCCGGCCACTGGTCAAGCGCGTCCTCGTCCACGACGAGCCAAACCTCTTCGTAGCGGCCCTCGACCTCTTTCTCGGTGCGGATCAGCCTCGCCACGCCAGAATCGCCTCCTCGATCTTCGGATACGCCCCGCAGCGGCAGAGATTCCCGACCATCGCGTGCCTGATCTCCTCTCGCGACGGCTCCGGGCTCGCCTCGACGAGTGCCGAGGCGGTCACGATCTGGCCCGGGGTGCAGAAGCCGCATTGGAGCGCGTCGGCACGCACGAACGAGTCGACGAGCGGGTGCTCCCGCAGGCCCTCGATCGTCGTCACTTCCCGCTCACCGACCGTATGGACGAGCGTGATGCACGAGTACACGGGCACTCCGTCGAGGAGCACCGTGCACGCGCCGCAGTGGCCCTCGCCGCAGGCGACCTTCGTTCCGGTCAGACCGAGGCCGTCGCGCAGGGTCTCGACGAGCGTGCGGCCGACCGGCGCCTCCACCTCGTACGAGCCGCCGTTGATCTTGAGCTCAAGCACCTGATGTCACCGCCAGGATGTCGGCGAGGTGAATGAGCCCGAAGGTCGCACGGCTGGCCGCCGTCCGGTCCTCCTCCTCGACCTCGGGCAGCGCGCGCCATAGCTCACGGGCGGTTACGAGCAGCTCCCGGATGCGCTCCAGCTCCTCCGGCCGCCCGTCCCGATCCTCGCACGCGTTGAGCGCGAGGCCGAGAACGCCGATCGTGTCGGGCTGTCGCGTCCAGAGGAGGGGCGTGGCCATCGAGAGGTATTGGTGAATGCGGGCGAGCGCCATCGGCTGGGTGAACGTACCGCTCCCCTTGGGCGCCGTCGGCGGGAGGGGCGGCTCGCCGTGCGCGATCCGGTTCGCGTTGCCCGCGAGCATGTTGCGCAGCTGCAGCTCGTCGAACTCCGCGAGCCTCCCCGTTCGCAGGGCGATCAGCAGCGAGCTCGGCTGACGTCCATAGGGATAGTCGGAGGCGTAGAGCACCTGCTCGGGCGAGACCTGGTGGAAGAAGCTGAGCAGGTCGACCGGGCTCCAGACCGAGGTGTCGAAGAAGACGCCCGCTTTGCCGGCGAAGCGCCCGGCCAGGCCCGCGAGGTCGGCGATCCCGGCGTGGGCGATGATCAGCTGCGCCTCCGGGTAGGCGTCGACCAGCCGCGCGAGGTGGTCGGCGATCGGCGGCAAGCCTCGGCCGCCGTGGATGAGGATCGGCACGCGCCGCTCGGCGGCGAGCGCGAACACAGGCGCGAGCCGCTCGTCGTTCAGCAGGAAACGCTGCGCGCGAGGGTGGAGCTTGATGCCCCGAGCTCCGAGGTCGAGGCAACGCTCGGCCTCCTCGATCGGCCCCTCGGCCAGGTCGAGCCGGACGAAGGGAATCAATCTTCCCTCCGAGCGCTTCGCATACTCGAGCGTGCGGTCGTTCGGCGCCCGGAAGCCGGGATGCCGGTCGGGCTCGTCCATGCAGAACATGAAGCAGTGCGAGATCCCGTAGCGCTCGGCGATTCGCTCGAGATCGTCGTACGTCCCCCGGAAGCCGTCGATGTCGTTCCCGAGATGGACGTGCGCGTCGAAGATCTCGGCCTCGCGCGGAAGCTCCTTTCGCAGCTCTTCGTCGTAGGCGGCGATCAGCTCCTGGGCCCGCTCGAACTCGTCGTCCACGAGTCCTCAGTCTATGCGGGTACGATGCCGCGGCCGTGGCAGACGTTCTTATCTTCGCCGACTCCGTCGTCTCGCCGGAGATGCGGCACGCGGTGCCGATCCTCATCCCCGACCCGTTCCTCTACGTGGAGAAGGACGGCAAGCGCTTCACGGTCTCGACCGCGTTCGAGGTCGCGCGCATCGCCGAGCTCGGCATCGAGGCGCGTCCCTGGGAGGACTTCGGGTACGACGAGCTGATCGCGCAGGGCCTCCCGCGCGAGGAGATCGTCTGGCTGCACGTCAACCTCGACGTCTGCCGGGAGCTCGGCGTCGACAACGCGATCGTGCCACGGTCGTTCCCCATCTCCGTCGCGGATCACATGCGCGCGAACGGCATCGAGCTGAAGCCCGACCACGGGCATTTCTCAGGTCTTCGCCGGGTGAAGAACGACGCCGAGCTGGCCGGCATCCGTCGCGCGCAGAAGGCCGCCGAGGCAGGGATGTCCGCTGCGCGCGCGCTCCTCGCCCGTGCCGAGCCGTCGAACGACCACGTGAACGTCGACGGCGAGCCGCTCACCTCCGAGCGCCTGAAGGCCGCGATCCGCCGCGTCTTCAGCGACCACGGCATGTCCAGCGACGACTTCATCGTCTCGCACGGGCCTCAAACGGCGATCGGGCACGAGCTCGGCTCCGGGCCGATTGCGCCGAATGAGCCGGTCGTGATCGACCTGTGGCCGAGGGACCCCGAGTCGGCCTGCTACGCAGACATGACGCGAACGTACGTGGTCGGCGACCCGTCGAGGGAAGTCGTCGAGTACCACCGCCTCGTCAAGGAAGCGCTCGACCGCTCGTTCGAGGCGACAAAGGCGGGCGTGCCCGGGTCGGACGTCTACAACCTCGTCTGCGAGCTCTTCGAGGAGCACGGTCAGAAGACCACGCTCTCGAAGAAGCCCGGCGAGGTGCTCGATACCGGGTTCATCCACGGCCTCGGTCACGGCGTCGGGCTCGAGGTGCACGAGGCGCCGTCACTCGGCCGCGGCGGCACGGGCGATCTGGTTGCCGGCGACGTCGTCACGCTCGAGCCGGGCCTCTACCGCGCGGGCTTCGGAGGCTGCCGGCTCGAGGACCTCGTCCTCGTCACCGAGGACGGCGCTGAGAACCTGACCGACTTTCCTTACGACCTCACGCCTTGACGGAACCCACCCGCGGGGCAGCGATCGAGACCATGTTCCTCGAGGAGCGGCGGTATCCGCCGCCCAAGGGCTTCGCCGCACAGGCGCGGGGCCCGAGATCTACGAGCGGGCCTTCGATGAGCTCTGGGAGACCGAAGGCCGTGAGCGCGTCACCTGGTTCGAGCCGTTTACGAAGCTCTACGAATGGGAGCCGCCCTACGCGAAGTGGTACCTGGGCGGCAAGCTCAACGTCTGCTTCAACTGCGTCGACCGTCACGTCGAAGCGGGCCTGGCATCGAAGGTCGCTTACCAGTGGGAGGGAGAGCCCGAAGGCGATCGGCGCACTATCACCTTCGCCGACCTGCAGCGCGAGGTCGTCCGCCTGGCGAACGCGCTCAAGCGGCTCGGCGTCGGCAAAGGGACTCCGGTCGGGATCTACATGGGCATGGTCCCGGAGCTGCCGGTGGCGATGCTCGCGTGTGCCCGGCTTGGCGCGCCGCACACGGTCGTCTTCGGCGGCTTCTCGGCGGAGGCCCTGTCCGGCCGCCTCGACGACATGGAGTGCGAGCTCCTGATCACGCAGGACGAGGCCTGGCGCAAAGGCTCGCCGGTGCCGCTCAAGCGCAACGCCGACGACGCTTGCGCCGAGTCACCGAGCGTGAAGAAGACGGTCGTTCTCCGGCGCACGGGGAATGACGTGCCGATGGAGGAAGGGCGGGACGAGTGGTGGGACGACCTCGTCGCGGCCGAGGACGAGGATCCGGCCTCGTGTCCCTGCGAGCCGATGGACTCGGAGGACCTCCTCTACCTCCTCTACACGAGCGGCACGACCGCGAAGCCGAAGGGGATCGTGCACACGACCGCCGGCTACCTCGTCGGCGTCGCGGCGACTCATCACTACATCTTCGACGTGAAGCCCGACTCGGTCTACTGGTGCGCGGCCGATGTCGGCTGGGTGACGGGCCACAGCTACATCGTCTACGGCCCTCTGTGCAACGGGACGACCGGCGTCATCTACGAAGGCGTCCCCGACTCCCCGGAACCGCGATCGCTGGTGGGCGATCATCGAGCGTTACGGCGTCGACATCCTCTACACGGCGCCGACTGCGATCCGCAGTCACATGAAGTGGGGGCCCGAGCATGCGCGGAAGCACGATCTCTCCTCGATCCGGCTGCTCGGAACGGTCGGCGAGCCGATCAACCCGGAGGCGTGGGTCTGGTATCGCGAGGTGATCGGCGGCGACCGCGTGCCCGTCGTCGACACGTGGTGGCAGACCGAGACCGGGACGGTCCTGATCACGCCGCTACCGGGGGTGACGACGCTCAAGCCCGGCTCGGCGACGAAGCCGTTTCCCGGGGTCGACGCGGCCGTGTACGACGAGCAAGGCAACGAGGTCGGCCCGGGCGGCGGCTACCTCGTCCTGCGACGGCCGTGGCCGGCGATGCTGCGCGGCATCTACAAGGATCACGACCGCTACGTCGAGACCTACTGGTCGCGCTACGAGGACGTCTATTTCGCCGGGGACGGCGCGCGCATCGACGAGGACGGCGACTTCTGGCTGCTCGGCCGCGTCGACGACGTGATGAACGTCTCCGGCCACCGGATCTCGACAATCGAGGTCGAGAGCGCGCTCGTCGACCATCCGCAGGTGGCCGAGGCGGCCGTCGCCGCACGCGCCGACGCGCGCACGGGCCAGGCGATCGTGGCCTTTGTGTCGTTGAAGGGTGGGGAGGAGGGCTCGGTCGCGAAGCTCGAGGAGCTGCGCGACCACGTGGCGAAGAAGATCGGCCCGATCGCCAAGCCGGCGAACATCGTCTTCACTCAGGAGCTGCCGAAGACGCGAAGCGGCAATATCATGCGGCGGCTGCTTCGGGACGTCGCGGAGAAGCGGCCGCTCGGAGACACGACGACGCTCGCCGACCCGGCCGTCGTCGAGGAGATCCGCGAGCGCTCGGCCGCCGAAGCGCCGGAGGAGTGATCGAGCACCGTCGCCTCGGCGTCGACCTCTTCAACGAGGTCTGGCGCCTGCTGGAGTCACTAGACGACGACGACTGGATGCTGCACGCGGCGCACGCCTCGCGGTTCCACTGGGGCGAGGCGCCGGAGTGCGGGCCGGAGAACCTGGCGCGCGGCGAATGGCAGGTGTCGCGCGAGCACTTCGAGGAGGACTTCGCGACGCTGAGCTAATGAGAGCCGGCTGAGGCCGAGCTAGGCGAGCAGCTTCTCGAAGCGCTCTTGCTGGTCCTGCTCGAACGGCCCGATCACGGCCAGGTTGAGCCCGTTGCCGGCGATCACGTCCTGCGCGACTCGCTGCACGTCCTCCGCGGTCACCGCGTCGAGACCGGCGAGCACCTCCTCCGGCTCGACGGCCTGACCCTCGAGCACCTCGCGCCGGAGCCCGAACATGATCAGCCCGTGTGGGCTCTCCGTCTGGAGGACGAACCGGCCCTTCGCCACGTTACGCGCCTTCTCGAGCTCGTCCGGCGGCACCTCCTCCTCGGCGATCTTGCGCAGCTCGGCGACGATCGTCGTGATCGCCTCGTCGATCCGCTCGATGTCGACGCCGGCCTGGGAGAAGAGGGAGCCGACGTCGGTGTAGCTGTGGTTCACCGCGTAGACGTAGTAGGCGAGCCCGCGCCGCTCCCGCACCTCGGTGAAGAGGCGCGAGGACATGCCCGTGCCGAGCACCGTCGAGAGCAGCTGCAGGGCGTAGCGGTCCGGGTGGACCAGCGGATAGCTGCGCACGCCGATGCAGAGGTGCGCCTGGTCGGAGGCCTTCGTGTGCACCTTCACGCGCGGTTCTCCGTTCTCGGACAACGCAGCGGGCGCGGGAGCGCCGGTCTCGGCCGGCTCGAGCTCGCTGAGTAGCTGCTCGACCTCGGCCTCGAGGTCGCCGTCGATCATCCCGGCGACGCCGACCACCATCCGCGCCGGCCTGTACCAGCGGTCGACGTAGCCGAGGAAGGTCTCGCGCGTGGCTGCGCGCACGGTCTCCTTGCGGCCGATGATGTCCCAGCCGAGCGGCTGGTCTCCGTAGAGGAGCGCGTCGTACACGCCTGAGATGTAGTCGCGCGGGGTGTCGAAGTACATGTTCATCTCCTCGACGATGACGCCCTTCTCGCGCTCGATCTCCTCCGAGTCGAACTTCGAGTGACGGAGCATGTCGACGAGGACGTCGAGCGCGATCGAGCGGTGCGCCCCGGCGCAGCGCACGTAGTAGCCCGTGTACTCCTTGCCCGTGAAGGCGTTGAACTCGCCCCCGATGCCGTCGATCTCGCTGCCGATGTCGCGTGCGGTCGGCCGTCGCTCGGTGCCCTTGAAGAACATGTGCTCCGAGAAGTGGGCGATCCCGTTCGTCTCGGGGGTCTCGTACCGCGACCCGGCGGCCAGCATGACGAAGCACGAGACCGACTGGGCGTGGTCCATCGGCGCGGTCAGCAGGCGCAGGCCGTTCGGGAGGGTCTGTCGCTCGTAGACGCGAGTCATGCCGCGAGCCGCTCCCGCCACTCGTCCGGGACCGCGATCGCCTCGCGACGCTCGTAGTCGTACGCGACGCAGACTGTCTTGGCCTCCGCCACGACTCGGCCGCCGGCGCGCAGCTCGTACTCGAGGTCGAAGCTCTTCGTCCCGAAACGGCCGGCGCGGACCCCGACCTCGATCTCCTCGCCGAAGCCCGCCGGCGAGCGGAAGTCGATCTCGGCGCGCGCGATGATGATCGGGAAGTCTCGGCCCGAGGCGAGCCCGAGGCCGAGCATGAAGGCCGCACGCGCCTCCTCGACGTAGGTCAGATAGACGGCGTTGTTGACGTGGCCCATCGCGTCGACGTCGCGGAAGCGCACGGTCTCGCGGTGCACGAAGTCGAACCCCTCCACGGCCGGGGATGCTAGCGGCCGCTGCTCAGGTACGGGTCCCCCAGGCCTCGAGCAGCTCGCGCTCACGATCGGTCGATAGGCCAGCCTCCTCGGTTAGCTGGGCCTCCTCGAGTGTCCCACGGACGGTCTCGGCGAGCGGCCGGAAGCGGAGACCGGCGGCCACCGCTCGCGAGACGTCGGTCGAGTGCGTCCCCGCCCACTCGGGGTCCTGGATCCAGAGCGGCAGCTCCATCCATTCGCCGACTCCCTGCTCCACGAGGAACTCGTCGGGCACCCAGGTGAAGCGGGCGTCGCTGCCGGCCACCTCGCGGCACGTCTCGACGAGCTCGCCCCACGGTAGGCCGGGGTGGGTGGCGTTGAACGTGCCCGCCTGCGTGCGCTCACAGAGATCGACCAGCCAGGCGCCCAGGTCGCGGACGTCGACGAACTGGATCCTCCGGTCGGCCGGTTCCGGGACGATCACCTCGCCCCCGCGCGCGATCCGGTGCGGCCAGTAGGTGAAGCGGCCGGTTGGGTCGTGTGGGCCGACGATCAGGCCGGGCCGGACGACCAGCGCCTCTTCCCGGAATACGTCGCGGACCGCGTCTTCGCACAACGCCTTCAGAGGCCCGTAGTTCGAGCGGTCGTCGGCGAGCCGGTCGAGCGGCCGGTCGCCGAGCGGCTCGAGAGACGACTCCTCGCTCGGGCCACGACTGACATCGGCGTACACGGAGATGCTCGAGACGAAGAGGTAACACCCGACCGAGCCGGCGAGCAGCTCGGCAGAGGCCCGCACGACGTGCGGCACGTAGCCGCTCGGATCGACGACCGCATCCCACGAGCGGCCCTCGAGCCCGGAGAGCCCGCCCTCACGGTCGCCGCGGAGCTTCTCGGCCTCCGGGAAGAGGTCAGGGTTCGTCTCTCCTCGGTTGAAGAGGGTGACCTCGTGCCCTCGCTCGAGCGCGGTCTCCACGACCGCCCGGCCGAGGAACTTCGTTCCCCCGAGGACGAGCAGCTTCATGCGACGGCCTGTCCGTTCTGGCCGGACCGGTCGATCGAAACCGCATGCTCGGTTCTCTTCGGCATCGGGCTCAGTGCCTTAAGGCACCGCTTGCGGTGCCGCTCAGGACGCGCGGCTTGGCCGCGTGTCCGTATGAATTGACCGGTCGACACATCTGAACTCGCCGCAACCGCGCAAACGTATCCTCTCGGCGGCGAGAGGCCGTGGATTTTTGACGCCGGCGACGCCGGGGCAGTACGCTCGGTCTGTGCGCAGGTTGCGGTCGTTGAGCGAGGCCGAGTGCTACGCGCGCTGCTACGGCGCCGGTGACGACAACGTCCGTTTCGTGAGGCTCGAGCCGCGCCGGCCGCGCTTCGACACGCGCGTCTCGGGCGAGGACCTCCGCCGCGCGTTCGAGTCGAGACTCGACGCGCGCGAGCCTGCGCCGGACACTGTGGCCCGCGGCCGCGCGCCCGCAGCCGCGGCCTGACGCGTCACCTCTGGGCAGGGCCCGTTAAAGAGGCACCGCCCACCTCCTCCCTCTGTCGATCCTATCGATGAAATGCGCACGCGTGGGTCACGGATTCGCGCCGAAAGCGTGACAGCGTCGAGCGCCGTCCCGGACGTGCTCGCGCCCGGTCTCGACGCGGTCTTCTGTGGCATCAACCCCGGCCGTGTGTCGGCCGCCGCGGGCGCGCACTTCGCCAATCCGCGGAACGACTTCTGGCGCCTCCTCCACGACGCGGGCCTCACTCCCAGCCTGCTCACGCCCGGCGAGCAGTTCGATCTGCCGCGGTACGGGCTCGGCCTCACGAACGCAGCCTTCCGCACCACTCCCGGCTCCGGCGACCTCCGCCGCGCCGACTTCGCAGACGCGGCCGACCGCCTCGCGCGAATCGCCCGGGAGCTTCACCCGCGAGCGATCGCCTTCGTCGGCAAGGAGGCCCGCTACTCGCCCACGCCGATCGCAGTCAGGAAGACGAGCACGACCGTCGTGACGGCGAGGAGACCGTGCAGCGTCACGATCGAGACAGGGAAGTGCTGCTCGGCAGGCGTGCCAGGGTCGACCGCCGCGGCCACGCGGCCACGCGACTGGCGGCGCTGCCACCAGATCGCAAACATCGTCCAGCCCAGAATCGCGACGACGCCCAGGATCACGAGCGCGATCCAGGCCAGCGCGTCGCTGTCGGTCGCCAGGTAGATGATCCAGATGAGCAGACCGGTCGCGGCCAGCAGGAAGTGGCTGAGGATGAGCACCGGCCGGATCCTCGTCCCCGGCTCCCGGCCCTGCCGCATTCCGCCTCGCGCCAGCCAGATCGCGAGCAGGACGAAGCCTCCGCCTGCCGTCGCGACCCATGCAATCAAGGCTGCCCATTCCATCCCGTCGCCTCCTTTGGACTCCCTGCTCGTCCGCGCCGGACCGAATGGGAATCATCTCACTTCTCGGTTTTGGGAGGCCTCTCAGCCGCGCCAGCGGTTCGTGATCGGCAGGCGCCAGTCGCGGCCGAACGCCTTCGGGCGCAGCTTCACGCCCGGGGGCGCCTGGCGGCGCTTGTACTCTGCGCGGTCGATCATCGCTAGGGCGCGGTCGACCACGTCGGGATCGAAGCCGTCCGTCGTCAGATCCTCTCGTGAGCGATCGAGCTCGACGTAGGCCTCGAGCACCTGGTCGAGCGCCGGGTAAGGAGGCAGCGAGTCCTCGTCGAGCTGGTTGTCGCGCAACTCGGCGCTCGGCGCGCGGTCGATGATCGACTGTGGGATGACCTCGCGCCCGGCCTGCTGGTTCAGGTACCTCGCCAGGCGAAACACATCCGTCTTGAACACATCCTTGAGGAGCGCGAACCCGCCGGCCATGTCGCCGTAGAGCGTGGCGTACCCGACGGAGAGCTCGGACTTGTTCCCCGTGGCGACTACGAGCCAGCCGAACTTGTTCGAGAGCGCCATCAGGAGGACGCCGCGGATCCGCGCCTGGAGGTTCTCCTCGGTCGTGTCCGGCTCGCGGCCCGCGAAGACGTCGGCCAGCGTCTCGAGGAAGGTGACGACAATCGGCTCGATCGGGAGCTCGAGAAAGTCGGCGCCGAGCCCCTCCGCCAGACGCCCGGCATCCCGCCGGGTCTCCTCCGAGCTGAAGCGCGAGGGCATCGACACGCAGTGGACCCGGTCCGCCCCGAGGGCCTGGCTCGCAATCGCCGCCGCCAGCGCGGAGTCGATCCCGCCGGAGACGCCGATCACGACCTGCTCGAAGCCGTTCTTCTGCACGTAGTCGCGTAGGCCGAGCTCGAGGGCGCGGCGCATCTGCTCGAGGTCGTCGAGGAGCGGGGCGAGCTCCGGCTCGACCGATTGGCCGTTCGCAGCGCGAGGCGAGCCGATGTGGAAGACCGGCACCTCGGGCGCCTCCTCGCGCTCGCTCTCGAGCGAGCGGCGCCGCACGTCACGGAGCCGTCGGCCGACGACCTCTTCCGGCTCCACGTCGACGATGAGGAGCGCCTCGTCGAACCCCGGCGCCCGCGCCAGAACCTGTCCTTCGTCGTCGAGCACCACCGAGTGCCCGTCGAAGATGAGCTCGTCCTGCCCGCCGACGGCGTTGACGAAGGCGACGTAGCACACGTTGTCGCGCGCGCGTGTGGCAAGCATCTGCTCCCGTTCGCGGTCCTTTCCGACGTGGAATGGCGAGGCGGAGATGTTCACGAGCAGCTGCGCGCCCGCCAGCGCGAGGTCGGTCGCGGGCGGCCCCGGCTGCCAGATGTCCTCGCAGACGGTCGGCCCGATCAGCGCCTCGCCGTGCTCGAGGAGGAAGAGATCTCGGCCCGGCGCGAAGTAGCGGTGCTCGTCGAAGACGCCGTAGTTGGGGAGAAAGCGCTTCCGGTAGAGGGCCTTGACCTCGCCCGCGGCGCAGACTGCGCACGCGTTGTAGAGGTCGCGGTCGAGGTGGGGGACGCCGACGAACGCGACGATGCCGCGCGCCTCGCGGGCGATCTGCGCAAGCGAGCGCTCGGCCGCCCGCACGAAGCTCGGCCGCAGCAGCAGATCCTCCGGCGGATAGCCGGTGACGGCGAGCTCGGGGAAGAGGGCGATGTCGGCCCCGGTCTCCTTCGCCTCGGCCAGGCCCGTGAGGATTCGCTCTCGGTTTCCGTCGAGGTCGCCGACCGTCGTGTTGATCTGAGCGAGCGCCAGCCTCATAGTTTTCGCCTCTCAGTCGAAAACTTTACCACTTCAGCGGTAGAACGCGGCCGTCTTCAACGACGCAGACGGATCGTGTTCAGGTCCTCGCGCTCGATCTCTTCCGCGCGGGCGATGAGATCCTCGATGTCGTCGTGCTCCGCGTGGATGTAGCGGCCGGAGAGAGCATCGGCTCGCCCCGAGGCGAGGGCGCGCACGAGGCGAGGCGCCAGCTCCGGCGGCGTCCACGGCGCGTCGTCGGGGAACCCATCGGTCATCGCCGTTCGCACGAGCCCCGGCGAGATCACGAAGACCGGGATTCCGTGCGGCGCGAGCTGACTTGCGAGGATGTCGCCGAAGCGCCAGACGGCCGCCTTGCTCGCGCCGTAGGCACTGTTGCGGCTCATGGGCAGGTAGGCCGCGCCGCTGCCGGTGATCACGATCCGCCCGCGACCACGCTCGATCATCCGCGGGATCACGGCGCGGCAGCAGAGGTAGACGCCTAGCACGTTCACCTCGAAGATCCGCCACCAGTCGTCGGGCTCCGTCTCCCAGGCGGCGGGCTCGCGCGCGCTGGTCCCTGCGTTCGCCGCGAGGAGGTCGATCGGCCCGAGCTCCGACTCGACCCGCTCGACCATTGTCTTCACCGACTCCTGATCGGAGACGTCGCAGACGACCGCCAATCCGTTCAGCTCTCGCGCGACCTCCTCGACCTGGCGCTGCGTGCGCGCGCAGACGGCGACGCGTGCACCCGCCGCGGCGAGCTCGCGGGCGATCCCGGCGCCGATCCCGCGCCCGCCGCCGGTGACGAGGGCGACCTGGCCGTCGAGGCGGTCGTCAGACGGCATTCGCGATCTCGTCGAGGGTCTCGGGATTCTCGAGCGAGGAGAGGTCGCCCGGGTCGGCGCCGAGCGCTTTCGCGCGTACGGCCCGGCGCATGATCTTCGCGCTCCGCGTTTTCGGCAGGGCGGAGACGAAGACGACGCGCTCGGGCCTGAAAGCCTTGCCGAGCTCTCTGGCGACCTCGGCCGCGACCTCGGCTGCCAGCTCGTCGCCGCCCTCGCGCCCCGGTCCGAGCACACAGAAGACCCAGGCGACCTCGCCCTTCACCTCGTGCGGGACGCCGATCGCCGCCGCCTCGGCGACCGCCGGGTGCGCGACCGCCGCCGACTCGATCTCGGCCGGGCCGATCCGCTTGCCGGCGAGGTTCAGCGTGTCGTCGGAGCGTCCGTGCAGGAACCAGTAACCGTCCTCGTCGACCGAGGCCCAGTCACCGTGCACCCAGACCCCGGGGAAGCGCCGCCAGTAGGTATCGAGGTAGCGCTCGGGGTCGCGCCAGAATCCTCGCGTCATCCCGGGGAAAGGCCTCCGGCAGACCAGCTCGCCGACCTCGCCGCGAAGGGACCGCCCATCTCCGTCGACCACGTCCATCGCCATCCCCAGTGCGGGCCCGCCGAGCGAGCAGGCCTTGATCGGGATCGCCGGGGTAGGCGAGAGGAAGCAGGCGCCGACCTCTGTCCCGCCGGAGCAGTTGATGATCGGGCAGCGGCCGCCGCCGACCTGCTCGAAGAGCCAGCGGTACGGCTCGGGATTCCAGGGCTCGCCGGTCGTGACGATCGTGCGCAGCGAGGAGAGATCGGCCTCGGGCGCCCCGTGCGCGATCAGGCTGCGGATGAGCGTGGGAGAGACGCCGAGGATGGAGACCCGTTCGGATTCGATCAACCGCCAGAGCCGGTCGACGGGCCAGTCGGGCGCCCCCTCCGCGAAGACGAGCGTTGTCCCGAGCGCGTTGCCGCCGACCACCGTCCAGGGCCCCATGATCCAGCCCATGTCCGTGGCGAAGTGGATGCGGTCGTCGGGCCCGGCGTCGGCCTGGTAGCAGACCTCGCGCGTGATCGAGACGAGGAAGCCGCCCTGGACGTGGACGACGCCCTTCGGCGTGCCGGTCGTCCCTGAAGTGTAGGTGAGGAGGTACGGCGTCTCCGAGTCGAGCTGGGCGGGCTCGAGCTCGCCCGGGGAGCTCGCGACGAGCTCGTCCCAGGGCGCGACGACGACGTGCTCGACGCTCGGCGCCTCGCCCCGCGCCTCTTCGAGGATCTCGAGCATCGGCACCTCGCGCCCCCGCCTCATCGCCGTCCTCGCCGTGATCGCCACCTTCGACTCGGAGGCCCGGAGGCGCTGCGCCACCGCGGGCGCGGCGAAGCCGGAGAAGATAGGCACCTGGATCGCGCCGATGTGCGCGCAGGCGTGCGACGCGACCGGCACCTCGAGGCCCATCGGTAGGAAGATCGCCACGCGATCGCCCTCGCGGACGCCGAGCCGGACGAGCGCTTCGGCGAGTCTCGTCACCTCGCCCGAAAGCTCGCCGTAGGTCTGCTCGCGACGGGAGCCATCCTCGCCGAGCCCGACCGAGGCGATCGCATCGGGGCGCCGCTCGCTCCAGCGGTGCACGCAGTTCCAGGCGATGTTCAGCCGCCCGCCGGTGAACCACGTCGCCCACTCGGGCCCGCGCGAGACGTCGACGACCCGCTCCCACGGCTGCGAGAACTCGAGCCCCATGTCCTCGATCGCCGCCGGCCAGAACCACTCCGGCTCCTCCTGGGAGCGGCGGACGAGCTCCCAGTAGTCGTCGATCTCGTGCGCACGCATCAGCCGGACGACGTTCGCCCGCTCGAGCGTCGCCTCGTCGGGCTGCCAGACGAACTTTGCGACCGCTTGCGCCATCGGACTAGTCTTTTGCTAACTTAGTGCTCGCTAACCAGCTGGAGGACGCCAGGCATGCGCGCACGCATCTTCGCAGAGGAGAACCGCAAGTGGTGGACGCTGGGGGCGGTCGCGTTCGGCCTCTTCATGATCATGCTGGACAACACGGTCGTGTTCGTGGCACTTTCCGCGATCCAGAACGACCTGCACATCTCGACCTCCGAGCTCGAGTGGGTCGTGAACGGCTACGCGCTCACGTTCGCGGTCCTGATGCTGACCGGGGGGAAGCTCGCCGACCTGCTCGGCCGGCGGCGGATCTTCATCGTCGGCCTTGCGATCTTCACGGCGGCCTCCCTCGCCTGCGGGCTCGCGACGAGCGCGTCGATCCTGATCGGCGCGCGCGTTGTCCAGGGCGTCGGCTCGGCGCTGATGAATCCCGCGACGCTCTCGATCATCACCGCCACCTTCCCGCCGCGGCAGCGCGGCACGGCCATCGGCATCTGGGTGGGCGTCTCCGCGATGGCGCTGGCGATCGGTCCGCTCGTCGGCGGCGTGATCACCGATCAGATCAGCTGGAGCTGGATCTTCTTCATCAACGTTCCGGTCGGCATCGTCGGCATGGTCGTCGCCCGGCTCGTCATCAACGAGTCCCGAGATGAGTCCGAGGAGCAGCGACTCGACCTTCCCGGACTCCTCTCGTCCGGCGTCGGCCTCTTTGCGCTCACGTACGGCCTGATCGAGGCGAACAGCCACGGGTGGACTTCGGGCCGCATCCTCGGCAGCTTCGCGCTCGCGGCCGCGGGGCTTGTCCTCTTTGTCGTCTTGGAGCACCGCCAGCGCGTGCCGATGCTCGACCTGTCGCTCTTCCGCAATCCGACCTTCGCCGGTGCGAATACCGTGATGCTGCTCGTTGCCCTAGCGATGTTCGGGGTCTTCTTCTTCAACTCGCTCTATCTCCAGAGAATCCTCCACTACTCGGCAATCGAGACCGGCGCGACCTTCCTGCCGATGACGGTCCTGATCGTTTTGCTGGCGCCCGCGGCGGGGAAGTTTTCCGACCGGATCGGCTCGCGTTGGTTGATGGGCGCAGGGCTCGTGTCGTTGAGCGCTTCGCTGATGTCCTTCTCGCGGCTGGGGATCGGCTCGAGCTTCTGGGACATCCTTCCGGGTCTGCTCCTCGGCGGCGTTGGGATGTCGCTTGCGATGACGCCGACGACGGCGGCCGCGATGGGCTCGGTCCCGGTAGACAAGGCCGGTGTCGGCTCGGCGGTGCTGAACAGCATGCGTCAGGTCGGCGGCTCGCTTGGGATTGCCGCTATGGGCGCGATCGTCGCGGCGTCGCTGCACGTTCCGAGCACCGACCCGCGGATCGCCGTCCAGTTCGTCGACGGCTATCGGAACGCGCTTCACATTGCGGCTGCGATCGCGCTCGCCGGCGCCGTAGTCGCCGTGGCGACCGTGCGGAAGTATCGCCACCCAGAGGCACAGCCCGCGCTCGAAGGCGCCTGATGAGCATCCGTCTACCCGCCAAGGAACGGAAGGCCGCCGTCCTGGATTCCGCCTGCGGCATCTTCTCGACCGGGAGCTATCGCGGGACGACGACCGCCGAGATCGCGCGCCAGGCCGGCGTCACCGAGCCCGTCCTCTACCGCCACTTCGCCTCGAAGCGCGATCTCTACCTCGCCGTCCTCGACGAGTCCTGGCGTCGATTGCAGTCGCTGTGGGAGGAGGCGGTCGCGTCGGAGCCGGACCCTGGGGCGTGGCTCGCGGCCATGGGGCAGGCCTACTTTCAGTCGAAGGACCCGAAGGTGCTCTGCGCCGATCTCTGGATCCAGGCTCTCACCGAGGCAAGCGACGATTCCGAGATTCGCAAGCACCTCCGCAAGCACATGCGGGAAGTGCACGGCTTCGTCGCCGACGTGATCCGCCGTTCGCAGGAGGCCGGCGGCATCCTCGCTGAGCGCGACGCGAGCGCCGAGGCGTGGATCTTCGTCTCGATCGGCCTCCTCGGGACCGTCGGCCGACGCGTCGGCGGGCTCATCCAGGACGATTTCCCGGCGATCATCGCCCAGCGACGCCGCTGGATGACCGGTATCGACGAGCCGCCGCCGGTCCCCCCGCTTCCCGGCATCTGACGCCCTCGTCCGGAACGGCCCCTGAAAGGGCAAAACCCCCGGCTGCGGCTCCGGGGGTTTCGTTCCCTGGCGGCGAGAAACTCACCGCCCACTATCAGTGGCGACGCTTTGAGAGGCGACGACCCGGAGGCTCTTGGCTCTGCGGCCCAGCCAACGCCTCCGGGCCTTCCGTCGCCATATCGTGGCGCGCCTCTTGCAGATCGACCTGGCGTCAGGCCGTGCTGCAAGGTGGCCTCACTATAGAGCCGCAGTTGGAGTCAGTCAAGTAGCTCGGTCAAGTGATTTTGCGAGTCGCCGCTTCACCGGGCTTTTCCTCATGGCATTGACCCTTTCGGGGGATATTTCCCGGAGGGAGGGTTGCAGAACGGTGAAGTATCCGCTTGACTTCGTCATGGAGTAGCCGCCAGTGACATCACGCGCGACCCCACACCCTTCCCTCGCGCACGCCTCCCGCCCAGCCGCCCTTCGGCTCGGCGAGCGTGTGCGTCAGCTTCGCGTCGCCGCGGGCCTGACGCAGACCGAGCTCGCAGGCGCGCGATTCTCCAAGGAATACGTCAGCCAGATCGAGCGTGGCAAGACGCGCCCGACCGGCGACACGATCGCCTGGCTCGCAAGCCGGCTCGACGTCGACGCCGGCTACCTCGCGAACGGCGTCTCCACCGACGAGCGGGGCCGCGTCGAGGCCACCCTCACGCGTGCCGAGGCGCTCGCCGAGGCGCACCGCTACGAAGAGGCCGTCACCGAGTTCGAACAGGTCCGCTCCGGCGTTGCCGCCACGGGCGCCGCCGAGCTCGAAGCGCGCTTCCTCTCGGGCGAGGCGTGGGCGAGGATGCAGCAGGGCGAGCTCCGCGAGGCGCTCGACCTCTTCACCCGTGCTCGGGCAATCGTCGAGGACGAGAACTTCTCCGACCTCGACCGCTCCGAGGTGCTCTACCGCATCGGCGTCTGCCGGTACAAGCTCGCGAGCATCTCCACCGCGATCGGGCTCTTCAACGAGGCCTACACGCTCGCTGAGCGGTCGCAGCTTCCCTGCGACCTTCTCCGCTCGAACATCCTCGCCTACCGCTCGCGCTGCTACCGGCGCCAGCGCGATTTCGAGGCCGCGCGCGAGGACGTCGAGCGCGCGCTCGAGCTCGCGCAGTCGCTCGACGACAGCCCGACAATGGCCAACGTCTACGTGCAGGCATCGCTCGTCGCCGAGCGCCAGGGCCACTGGGTGCTCGCGCGGAACTATGCGGAGCAGGCGAAGGGCGTTTACGAGGAGCTGAACGACCAGCGCAATCTCGCCGGCCTGCTGAACAACCTCGGCGGCATCAATCTCCTCCTGGGGAAGCCCGAGGAGGCGATCGAGTACTTGAAGTCCTCCTACTCGACCGCGCTCGACTCGGACAGCAAGGAGGAGGCCGCGCAGGCGACGGGGTCGCTCGCCGCTGTGCACCTCCAGCTGAACGACTTCGAGCAGGCCGAGCGCTTCGCGCGCCAGGCTCTGACCCTCCTCGAGGGCCGCGTCGACTTCCTGCACGAGATCGGTCCCTCGCAGGTCGTCCTCGGCCGTGCGCTCATGGAGCAAGGCCGCTTGGACCAGGCCGAGGAGATGTTCCGCGCGGCTGACTCGAGCTTCGAACAGCTTTCATCTCTCAGCCACCGGGCCGGCGCCTGGGTCGCACTCGGCGATCTTGCCGCGCGCAGGGGCGACGATCGGTCGGCTGCTCGTCTGTACCGGAACGCCGCCGAGGCGCTTCAGGACGCAAGGTTCTAGGAAGGGGGTGAACCGCATGCGAATGAAGCTCATGTTCCCTGTCGTGCTGGCCTGCCAGGTCGCACTCTTCCTTGGCTCTGTCAGCCCGATCAGCTTCTGGGACGGGCCGTAGGCCTGAGTCGCCTTCTCCTGTGGCCGTTCGCCTGGAGTCCTAGCGGGCGGCGCCGGCTGACTGACTCCGAGCCGGTTTCTCCTCTTCTGCTGCGCCTTCGCTTCGAACCACGGGCGTCGACCGTACGCTCGGGATGACGCGCGTCGCCCACGAGCTCTGAGATCGCCCGCGGCCCGCGCGAGCTCTCGACGGGTTGAAACGAGACGGACGGCCCCTCGATAATCGTGCGCAAGCAACGAGAGGGAGGGCCCGCCATGGCGCAAGACGGATACGCGAACCCGGTGTTGGTGACGACCGACTGGCTCGCGGAACATCTCAACGACGACGACGTCGTCGTTGCCGAGGTCGACGAGGATCCGGCGCTCTATGAGGAGGGCCACATCCCCGGTGCCGTGAAGCTCCACTGGCGCGACGATCTCCAGGATCCGATCGAACGCGACCTCATCGAGAAGAACGAGTTCGAGGAGCTACTTGGGAAGCTGGGGATCGCGAACGAGACTGCGGTCGTCCTCTACGGCGACAAGAACAACTGGTTCGCCGCGTACGCCTACTGGTACCTGAAGATCTACGGGCACCAGAACATCCGCATTCTCGACGGCGGCCGGCAGAAGTGGATCGACGAGGGGCGTGAGCTCACGACCGACGCGCCCTCGTCCGTCTCGACGAGCTACAGCGCCTCCGACCGCGACGAGTCGATCCGGGCGTACCGCGAATACGTGCGCGAGATCATCGACACCGCGGAGAAGGCGCTTGTCGACGTCCGCAGCCCGCAGGAGTACTCGGGCGAGCTGATCGCGCCTCCCGGGTACGAGCAGGAGGGGGCGCAGCGCGGAGGCCACATCCCGAGAGCGCAGTCGATCCCGTGGGCGCAAGCGGTACGCGACGACGGCACCTTCAAGACGGCCGACGAGCTGAAGGAGCTCTACGAGAGCAAGGGCGTGACGTCCGACAAGGAGGTCACGGCGTACTGCCGGATCGGCGAGCGCAGCGCCCACACGTGGTTCGTGCTTCGCGAGCTGCTCGGCTACGAGAACGTCCGAAACTACGACGGCTCATGGACGGAGTGGGGAAATCTCGTCGACGTGCCGATCGAGAAGGGGGTCTAGCCGCCTCAGGTAGGGCTGAGACAGCCGCCGTCGAAAGTGGGAGCGCAGTACTGAAAGCTCCTCCTCTCCCCTGACAGCGGCGGCGGCTTTGGCCGCCGCCGCTCTTTTGGTGGGTGCTTGTCTCGCCCGGCGTTCCAGACGGGCCCGCTGCCTCGTGTTTACGTGGGAATGCCGGTGGCCCCCAACGCGTTGAGCGGGGTACAGTTCCCGCTCACCAAACGAGGAATCCCCTGGATATCGACGCCGCCAACGTCAAGCTGACCGACCTCGCCTCGTGCGGAGGATGCGCCGCGAAGTACTCGGCCGCGCGCCTCGAGCAGCTGCTCGCGGGCTTCCTACCGGCCGATGCCGAGAACCTGCTCGTCGGCCTCGCTCCTGCCGACGACGCGGCCGTCTACCGGCTCGACGATGAGCGGGCGCTCATCTTCACGCTCGACTTCTTCCCGCCGATCGTCGACGACCCGGGCGACTACGGGGCGATCGCCGCCGTCAATGCGCTGAACGACGTCTTCGCGATGGGCGGGACGCCGCTCTTGGCCCTCTCGATCGCAGCGTTCCCCGAGGAGCTGCCCATCGAGATGCTCGCGCGGATCTTCGCCGCCGCGGACGAGCAGGTGCGCGCCTCGGGCGCGCTGCTTGCGGGCGGGCACACGATCCGTGACGCAGAACCGAAATACGGCCTCGCGGTCGTCGGCACCGTGCACCCGGACGGCGTCTGGACGAAGGCGGCCGCCGAGCCGGGCGACGCGCTCTACCTGACGAAGCCGCTCGGGACGGGACTGATCATGACCGGCTACAAGCACCGTCAGATCGGTTCCCAGCAGCTCGAGCGCGCGGTCGGCTGGATGAAGACGCTGAACAAGGAGGCGGCCGACCTCCTGCGCCCGCTGAAGGTGCACGCGGTCACGGACGTGACGGGTTTCGGCCTGTTCGGGCACGCGCGCGAGATGGCGGAGCGGAGCGGAGTGCGGCTCCGGCTCGAGTCGGAGCGCTTCCCCGCAATCGACGGCGCGCTGGATCTCGCGCGGTCCGGTGTCCGGACGAGCGGCGATCCACGCAATCGGGACTTCGCCAGCCGGCACCTCTCGCTCAACGGCGTGCCCGAGACGCTCATCGCCCTCGGGTACGACCCGCAGACCGCCGGCGGGCTGCTGGTGGCGCTGCCGGCCGAGAAGGGGCCCGCGCTCGAAGCGGAGTTCGCCGCCCGCCGCCTCTTCCTTCGCCGGATCGGATCCGTCGAAGAAGGCGTGGGCGTCGCTGTCGAGTAGGGTCGCCGCAATGCGGCGGGGGATGATTCACGGGAGATTCCAGCCGTTCCACCGCGGTCATCTCGAGTACATGCGCGGCGCTGCCGAGTGTTGCGACGAGCTCTGGGTCGGGATCACGAACCCCGATCCTGCCCGCGTGAAGCCCGAGGCGAGTGACCCGGCGCGGCACCTGCCCGAGTCGAACCCGTACAGCTACGCGGAGCGGCTCTTGATGGTGAAGGCGGCGGCACGCGACCTCGGGCTCGTGACTGAGCGCGTGCACGTCATTCCGTTCCCGGTCAACGAGCCCGAGCTGTGGGCCGCATACCTGCCCGGGGGCGTGACGCAGTACCTGCGGCTCTTCTCGGCCTGGGGCGGCGAGAAGCTCGACCGGCTACGGGATGCGGGCTACGAGGTCGTCGTCCTCGACGAGGGCGCCGAGAAGGAGATCTCGGGGTCGACGGTGCGGGAAGCGCTGCGGGCAGGCGAGGGCTGGGAGTCGCTCGTGCCGCCCGGCGTTGCGGCGGTACTGCGAGAGCTCCACCGCGTTGCGGTGTAGCCCCCCATTAGCCTCCCCGCCGTGTACCCGATCCTCGTCGTCCTCCTCGACGGGCTCGCCGACCGCGCCCACGACTCGCTCGGAGGCCGCACCGCGAACGAGGTCGCCGAGACGCCGAACCTCGACGGGCTCGCGGCGGGCGGCTCGTGCGGTCTCATCTACGGGGTCGGGCCCGGCCGCGCGCCTTCGAGCGAGGTCGCTCACTGGGCGATGCTCGGCTACACGCCCGACGAGTTTCCCGGCCGGGCGGTGTTCGAGGCCCTGGGCGCCGGCCAGAAGGTCGATCCCGCGGACGTTCTGGCCTTCGCCGCGCTCCGGCCGGCGGAGCGGCGCGACGATGGGCTCTGGCTCACCGGACGCCCCGGCTACGGAGAGGACGAGGGCGACGCTGCGGAGCTCGTCGCCGCCTGCGACGGGCTGGAGATCGAGGGCTTGCGCTTCGGGCTCGTGCACCTGCGGCGCGGGGAGGCCGTGCTCCGCGTCTCGGGAGGCGCCGACGACCACGTCACCGACACCGACGCTTTCTTCCGCGACCGCCATCCGGTCCTCCGTCCTCAGGCTCTCACGCCCGAGGCCGAACCGACCGCACGTGCGGCCGAGGCGTGGACCCGGCAGACGATGGACATCCTCGTCGACCATCCGCTGAACGCGATCCGCGCTGAAGACGGTCGCCCGGTTTTCAACGTGGTCACGCTCAAGTGGTGGGGTCGTGCCCGCCCTGCGCCGAGCTTTCCGGAACGGCACGGCCTGCACGGGACCTTTCTCGCGGAGTCGCGCTTCCTCCGGGGCCTCGGACGCGCAGTAGGCCTCGACCCTCGCGAGATGCTGGAGACGGATGACCCGGCTGCAGACCTGCGCGCACGCCTGGCGCTTGCCGGGGAGCGGCTCGCAGCAGGCGACACGTTCATCTTCTCGCACTTGAAGGCGACCGACACGGCCGGGCACACGAAAGACCCGGAGATCAAGAAGCAGACGATCGAGACCCTCGACGCCGAGCTGGGCTCGCTGCCGACCGACCGCGCCGTCGTCTGCGTGACGGGGGACCACGCGACGCCGACGTACCCGGAGGTGATCCACTCCGGCGATCCGGTCCCCCTCATCCTCGCGGGGCCGGGCATCCGCGCCGACCGGGTCGAGCGGTTCGGCGAGCTCGATTGCGCCGCAGGCATCCTCGGCCAGCTGCGGGGGCCCGACCTGATGCCGGTGCTCCTGAACGCGGCCGACCGGCCGCTCTTCCTCGGCTCCCGCCCGACCCCGTTCCGGGGCGCGGACGGGTACCCCGAGCTGCTCGAGCCCCTCCTCTAGAGTGGCCGGAATGCACGCCGAGTCGAGCGCCCTCGCACGCCTGCGCGCGTACGAGGTGTCCGCGACGCGCTTCTTCCAGCTCGCGCTCGCCTCCGCCATGGGTCTCTGGCTGATCGTGGGGAGCGGGGCAGCGGTGCGCCTCACCGACTCCGGGCTCGGATGCCGCCACTGGCCGGGCTGCGAGCGCGGTCACCCGCTGCCGGCGAAGGACTCGCACGCGTTCGTCGAGTTCGGGAACCGGCTCGCCGGCGGCGTCGTCATCGCGCTCGCCCTGGCCACGTGCCTCGGCGCGCTGCGGACGCCGGGGCTGCCGACGTGGGCCCGACGCCTCGCAACGCTCGTCTTCGCCGGCGCTTTTGCGCAAGCGCCCCTGGGCTACCTCGCGGTCGCCAGCGACCTGCGCTGGCCGGTCGTGATGGCGCACCTGCTGCTCTCGATCGCCCTCCTCGCCGGCGCGGTCGTCGTGGCCGTCGAGGCGCTGGGCCTCCGGGACGGCCGCTCTGCGCCGCTCGTGCCGCGGGAGCTTCGCCGACTCGCCCTCGTCTTCACGAGCGCGGGCTTCGCGCTCATCGTCAGCGGGACGCTCGCGACTGCGGCGGGGCCTCACTCCGGCGGCGGCGACGACGTCGACCGCTTCGGCTCCCTCGAGCCGACGGTGTACGTCCACGGTGCCATCGTGGGCGCCTTCCTGCTCTCGTTCCTCTTCGCCGTCGGCTACCTCGCGGCCTACCGGCAGCGCTCGCCGGCGCTCTTCAGGCTTGGCATCGGCGTCCTCGCGCTGCTGCTCGTTCAGATCGGCATTGGCGAGATCCAGTGGCGAACAGAGCTCCCCTGGGGCCTCGTCCTCGTCCACGTCGGGCTCGCTGCCGCGGTCTGGGCGGGAACGGTCGCCCTGGCCGCGCTCTTCTTCCGGCCCCCGAAGTCGCTTGCTCCGGGCAGCGCCTAAACTGGAACGATGGCCGATGAGCTCCGGATCGCGCGCCGCCCTACGCTCGACCGCCCGACCCTGATCGCGGCCTTCCGCGGCTGGAACGACGGCGGTCAGGGCGCCTCGCTCGCGACCGGCTACCTCGCGAAGCTCTGGGACGCCAAGCGCTTCGCCGACATCGATCCGGAGGGCTTCTACGACTTCCAGGCCACCCGCCCGCACGTCTCGCTCGACGAGGGAATGACGCGGCGCATCGACTGGCCCGAGAACGCCTTCTACCACGCGGCGATGCCCGGCACCGAGCGGGACGCCGTGCTCCTGCTCGGGATCGAGCCGAACCTGCGCTGGCGGAGCTTCTCCGCAGAGGTCGTCGGACTCGCCCGCCAGCTCGAGGTGGAGCTGGTGATCACGCTCGGGGCGCTCCTCGCCGACGTGCCGCACACGCGCCCCGCGCCGGTGACCGGTAGCGCGAGCGATGCCAAGCTGATCCAGGAGCTGGGTCTCGAGGGCTCGCGGTACGAGGGGCCGACGGGGATCGTGGGCGTCGTCCACGACGCGTGTCGCGAGGCAGGGCTACCGTCCGTGAGCCTCTGGGCTGCGGTCCCGCACTACGTCTCGCTGGCGCCGAGCCCGCGTGCCGCGCTCGCCCTCTGCGAGCGGCTTCGCGGGTTGATCGGAGCCGAACTCGACACCACCGAGCTCGAGGAGGCGTCGACGGCGTACGCCGAGCAGGTGAGCGAGGCGGTCGCCACCGACGCCGAGACGGCCGCCTACGTCGAGGAACTGGAGCGCCGGGTCGACACGCTCGAGGAGACCGAGGAGCTGCCTTCCGGGGACAGCATCGCCGCCGAGCTGACGCGCTACCTGCGCGAGCACGACGAGCGAACGCGCGGCGAGGGCGGCGACGACGTCGCCCGTGGGTAGTCCAAAGCGGGACGAGAAGCGCGCCGGCGTGGATGTTCGTCCGACGCCGGTTTCACCATGCTTCGGATAGGACGACCGTCCCGGCGCTGCCTCCCTCCCCTCTCCGGACCCGGCGCCGGGACGCTCTCTATCCAAACGTGAACGAGTAGGCGCGGATCCCGGGCGGGAACCGGAATTCGAGCACGCCGTCGCGGAGCTTCGCCGCCGCGAACGCCGTGTAGAGCTTGTACTCGCGCACGTCGATCGAGGCCGCAGGCTTGCCGTCGACGAGCGTCCGCACGCGCCCCGTGCCCCCGAGCACGATGTAGACGTTGCGGGCGTGGAAGTGGAGCCGTAGCCGGGCGTCCCGGCCGGCGAGCGCGATCTGCGGCTGCAGCGTCCAGCGGCCCGCGTACGAGATGTCGTTCTGCGGCAGCGTCTCGCCGAAGGAGTAGAGAGCCTCCTTGCCCGCGACGGGATCCCTGCCGGTGTAGCGGGCGATGTCCAGCCGGGCGGCGCCCAGGTACGTCTCGGGGGTGAGGAACCCGGTCGGCGTCGAGTCGGCGAGCGGCGTCACCCGCTTCGGCAGTCGTGCGCCAGTCTCGGCGAGCAGCGTGCGGATCGTCTGCTCGGCCTTGCCGTACTCGCCCTCGCCGAAGTGCGCGCGGCGGAGATGGCCGCGGCGGTCGAGGAAGTACTCGGCGGGCCAGTACTGGTTCCGGTAGGCGTTCCAGGTCGCGTACCTGTTGTCGAGGGCGACGGGCCAGGTGACGCCCAGCTCGCGCGTCGCCTGACGGACGTTCGAGAGCACGCGCTCGAACGCGAACTCGGGCGTGTGGACGCCGACGATCTCGAGCCCCGCTCGGTGGTACTCGGCGTACCAGGCCTTCAGGTGGGGTAGCGTTCGCAGGCAGTTGATGCAGGAGTACGTCCAGAAGTCCACGAGCACGACCTTGCCGCGAAGGTCGGTGATCGAGAGCGGCGGTGAGTTGAGCCAGTCCGAGATGCCGAGGAAGTCCGGCGCGGCCCCGTAATCGGGAAGCTTCCCGGCGGCG
>DASYUD010000015.1:0-4511 GCA_036001625.1 Gaiellaceae bacterium | reverse complement strand
CGAGATAGCGGATCCCGGCGCCGGCGAGGAGCGTCGCGAGCCCCGGTGCCGCGCCGGGCACGTCCGTCTGCATCGCGGTCACGATCTCGACGCCGTGCGCCTCGCGCAGCGAGTCGGCGAAGCGGAGCGTCCGCGCGAGCTCGTCGATCGAGTAGGCCTCGGTGTGCATGCTGTAGGGGAGCGCGCAGACCTCCACCCGCCCCTCACGGACGCGGCGGAGCAGCTCCTCCCGTGCCGCCCGCGGCCGGACGGCCAGCCAGCGCTCGAGCGGCCAGGTCGCCTCGACGTTCCAGCGGAACAGCTCGTCCGCGGCGACGAGGTCGAGCACGGCGTCGAGGTAGCGCAGGTGGTGGTCGAGGATGAGGTGCTGCGGGTCGGTGTAGCCGATGTCGAGGTGCGAGTGGTGGACGAGGTGAACCTGCCAGCGCCGCTGCGGGCGCAGCTCGAGCTCCGCCTCGGCGCCCCTCCCGCCGGCCTCGAGCACGACCCGCACCGGCTGAGCCGCGGCGACCGCGGGCACGAACAGGAGCGCGCGCGTGCGTCCCGGCGGCGCCTCGAACGTCGCCTCGGTGTTGCCGACCGCGAGCCGGACGCGGCCGGCCGGGCGCACCGCGTGCAGCGCGACGCGGACGGCCTGCGTGCCGTCGCGGCGCAGGAGCGGCAGGCAGGCGACGCGCGCCGTCAGCCCGGGCAGCTCGAGCTCGACGCCGGTCGGCCCGTCACGAAGCTCCTCGCGCGGCCCGTTCTCGTGGTCGCGGTCGGGCGCGGCGACGCGCGCGAGCCGGTCGGCGAGCGTCGGCCTGCTCACACCTTCCCCGCAGTCAGCATCAGTCCGCGCAGCAGGTAGCGCCCGAGGAAGAGGAAGAGGACGAGCGTCGGCAGCGAGCCGATCAGCGCGCCGCCGAGGACGATCGGCGGGCCGCTGTTCGCGTAGACGCCCTGCATTCCGAGCAGGCTCGGCATGATCGGGCGGACGCCGTCCGAGGTCGAGAGGACGAGCCCGAAGAGGAGGTCGTTCCAGATCCAGGTGAACTGGAAGAGGAGCAGGACGGCGATCGGGCCGCGGGAGAGCGGCAGGAAGATTCGCCAGTAGACGCGGAAGTCTCCCGCGCCGTCGAGCCGCGCCGCGTCCTGGACCTCGCCCGGGATCGTCGCGAAGAACCCGCGCATGACGAAGAGGCAGAACGGGATCGCGATCGACGTGTAGAAGAGCGTCATCCCGAGCCAGGTGTCGTAGAGCCCGACGTTCGTGTACATCCGGAACAGCGGGATCAGGTACATCTGGAAGGGGAAGATCGTCCCGCTGAATACGAGGATGAACCAGAAGAAGCCCAGTCGGACGGGCAGCCGCGTGATCGCGTACGCGCCGAGCGAGCCGAAGAGGATCGCAAGCGAGGCGCCGACGAGTCCGTAGCTCAGGCTCGCGACGAAGCCCGGCCCGAGGCCGGCGGACGACCACGCGGTCCTCAGGTTGTGGAAGAGCTCGAGCGGGTGCCGCGGGAGCGCCCACTGCGAGGCACCCTGGTACTCGGGCGTCGACTTCATCGGCGTCGCCACGAGCAGGAAGAGCGGGACGAGCCAGAGGATGCCGAGCGTGAGCGCCCAGACGTGCAGGGCCGGGCGCACGAGCCCGATCCGCCGCCGCTCGAAGGGCTTCGCGGCCATGATCTCCATCAGTAGGTCTCGACGCGCCTGAACATCGCGCGCAGGTAGAAGACCGAGACGACGAAGACGATCAGCGTCAGCACCACGGCGACGGCCGCCCCGTAGCCGACGTGGAAGCTGACGAAGCTCTCGCGGTACATCGTCACGGCGAGGGTTTCCGACGAGCGGTACGGGCCGCCCTGGGTCATCACCCAGATCAGGTCGAAGACCTTGAAGCTGTTGATCAGGGAGATGCCGACGACCACCGCGGTCATCGGGCGCAGCAGCGGCAGCGTGACGTGCCAGAAGAGCCGGAACCCGGTCGCGCCGTCGACGAGCGCCGCCTCGATCGGCTCGCGAGGGATGCTCTGGAGCCCGACGAGGAAGAGCATCATCGTCGGCCCGAGCCCCTGCCAGGTAAAGGCGACGATCATCGCCCAGCTGTTGAGCGGCGGGTCGGCCACGAGCCAGCTGTGCGCGAGCCCGCCGAGCCCGACCAGGCGCAGGAAGCTGTTCAGGATCCCCTGGTCGGGGCTGAAGACGAAGAACCAGATGATGCCGGTCGCGGCGGCCGAGATCGTCGCCGGCAGGTAGAACACGCCCTTCAGGAGCCGCCCCAGCGCCGTGCTCGAGAGCACGAGGGCCATCAGCAGGCCGAGCCCGACCTGGAGCACGAGCACACCGGCGACCCAGTAGAGCGTGTTCACGAACGAGGTCGCGAAGGCGCTGTCCTTGACGAGGTTGACGTAGTTGTCGAACCCGACGAACTTCGAGCCGCCGAGACCGGTCGAGTCGGTGAAGCTCGTCCAGACGGTGCTCGCCGCCGGGTAGAGCAGGAAGATGCCGACGAGAACCACCATCGGCAGCAGGTAGAGGTAGGCGACGAGACGGGTCGTCAGCGGGCCGCTGACGGCCCCGCTCGTCGCGGGCGGGCGGAGGAGGCGGCGGGCACCGCCTCCTCTCCGCACCGACTCGGCGGACTGGTATCCGCTCAAGCCTCTACCCCTTCAGCGAGGCCCAGCTCTTGTCGGCCTGTTTCTGGATCGTCTTGAGGTACGGCAGCGGGTCGCCGGTCTTGAGCATGAACTTGTCGAACTGGTCGACGGCCACCTCGACGATGTCGTGCGGGGTGGCCTCCCAGTAGCGGTTCAGCTGCCGGTAGCCCTGGCCCTGGATCGTCGCGGTCAGCTCGCGGTCGGCCGGCGAGGTCGACCTCACGTCCGAGCGCGGGGAGACGAAGCCGGTGGCCTTGACCCACGCCGTCTGGCCCTGCCGGGACATGAAGTAGTCGAGCGCCTTGATCGCGTCCGCCTTGTTCGAGCCGTGCTCGGCCACGACGAGCGGTCCCGACTCGAAGATGACGACCTTCGGGGCGTTCGGGTTGATCATCGGCATGATGAAGGAGCCGAAGTCGACGCCGGGCTTGAGGCCGGCGCCGGCCAGCGAGGGCTCGAACCAGGTCCCGATCTGGACCATCGCGACCTTGCCCTGCTTGAAGTAGCTCGAGAAGTTCGACGCGCCGGTTCCGAGCGTCACGCTCGACGGGTCCGTGAAGTACTCCTTCCCGATCCAGTCGCCCCAGCGCTTCATCCCCTTGACGACGCCCGGGTCGGTGTACTTCGCCTTGCCGGCCATCAGCCGGGTGTAGAGGGCCGGGTCGGACCGAACGAGGAACTCCTCGAAGTAGATGAAGCCGGGCCAGCGGCCGTCGATCGTGGCGCCGAACGGGGTGATCCCGGCCCCCTTCAGCTTCGCGGTGATCTGTTCGAGCTCCGCCCATGTCTTCGGCGGCTTCAGACCCTGGTCCTTGAAGATGTGCTTGTTGTAGAGGACCGCCCAGTAACCGACGTAGAGCGGGGCGCCGTAGGTCTTGCCGTTGAAGGTGAAAGCGGCCCGGACACCCTTGCTGTAGGCGCTCGCGTGCTTGTCCCAGAGCGCCGAGACGTCGGCCGCAAAGCCTGCGTCGACGATCTCCTTCATCAGCCATCCCGACCACCACGAGTAGAGGTCGGGCACCTTCGACGTGCGGCCCGAGGTCCGGATCGCAGCCTGGTAGCTCGTCGTGTCGGAGTATTCGACGGCCTGCCAGCCGACGCCGACGGCGGCCCGCGACGCCTTGCCCTCGCTGTTGAACCAGCTCTTCCAGGTGACCTTGTCGTTCGCGAGCTTGAGCGTCTTGTCGCCAGCGAAGACGGCCACGCTCCGGCCCGCCGGCGTGCCCAGCGCGACACCCGGCAGACCGGCCGCCCCGAGGAGGGCGGCGCCGCTCGCCTTCAGGAAGCCACTCCGCGTCTGTCTCGTATCCATCGAATTCCTCCCGGACGAAGGTGCAAGTCGCAGTCAGAGCCCGACCGTTCAGCCGATAGCAACCCCCTTTGCTAGACGCCTCGGTCCGCCGGTTCGAGCCGCCCCGAGAGCACGGACCGGACGCCCTCGAGGTGGAGCCGCATCAGCTCCGCCGCCTCCTCCGCGTCGCGCCGGCGAAGCGCCTCGAAGATCCCGAGGTGCTCCTCGTGATCTCGGCGGCGGTCGTCGTACAGCCGCAGGATGACCATCTGCTCGGCCGCGTAGACATCGATGATCGACTCGATGGCCTGGCTGAGCACGCTGCTCCCTGAGAGTCGCGCAACACCGCGGTGGAAGCTCATGTTCAGGCCGTGCAGCAGCTCGTCGGGCCCCGCGAGCGACTCCCCCGCCTGGTCGAGCGCGACCCCGAGCTCGGCGAGCTCCTCGTCGGTGGCGAGGGCTCCCGCGAGGGCGGTCAGGTGGGGCTCGATCAGGAGCCGCGCCTCGAGCAGGTCGTGGATCGTCCGGGCCTCGAGCTGGCCCGGGTAGGGATTGGCGAGCAGCACGCGCCGCTGCGCGTT
>DASYUD010000014.1:0-35765 GCA_036001625.1 Gaiellaceae bacterium | reverse complement strand
CAACTACGTCGAGGACATCACCGACAACGCGATCGAGTTCGGGAAGATCCAGCGCCCCCTTTCCCAGGGGGACTCGATCGGGCGGGACATCATCGTCATGACCGACAACACGCGCTTCCCGGGATTGCTCATCAGCAAGGGCTGGGTGGAGAAGCTCGACAAGGACGCCATCCCCAATATCGACAACCTGCAGGACGCGCTCGCGCATCCCAGCTTCGACAAAAACCGTGAGTACAGCCTCCCCTGGCAGTCGTACCTGACCGGAATCGCAACGAACACGAAGCTCACGGGCGGGAAGCCGGTGACGTCGATCGAGGTCCTGCTCGAGGACCCGAAGTACAAAGGCAAGGTGACGCTGCTCACGGAGATGGCGGACACGATCGCGCTGGTCATGCAGGCGAACGGCGACGATCCGACGAAGGTCGACGACGCCTCGTTCGACAGGGCGATCAAGCGGATCCAGAAGGCCAAGGACACTGGCCAGATCCGCCAGTTCACAGGCAACGAGTACACGGGCCCGCTCGCCAAGGGCGACCTCGCCTGCTGCCTCTCCTGGTCGGGCGACGTCGTCCAGCTCACCGTCAGCAACAAGGACCTCGTCTGGAACCTTCCCGACTCGGGCGGCGACATCGCCACCGACAACATGCTGGTCCCGACGGGCGGCGACGTCTTCACCGCCTCGACGTTCATGAACTTCGTCTACGACCCGAAGATTGCCGCGCAGATCTCCCTCGGGTGCAGCTACATCAGCCCGGTCAAAGGCGTCAAGGAAGAGGCCGTGAAGATCGACCCGAAGGCGGTCGAAAACCCGCTGATCTTCCCGGACGAGGAGACGCTCTCGAACGTGGTCATCTTCGACGCGGAGGCGGCCCGGAACCAGGACTACATAGAGAAGTGGCAGGCGCTGCTGGCCTGACCCGCTAACGCGCCGTGGCCTTCCTCCACCGGCATCGGTGGCTGACGCCGTATCTCCTGCTCGCGCCGGGGCTGGCGTGGCTCGCGGTCTTCTTCGCCGTCCCGCTCGGATTCCTCGCCTACCAGTCCCTGCAGGAGGGCACGTTCGACTTCGGCTACTCGTTCGGCTGGGCCTGGGGCAACTACTGGGACGCGATCGACCTTTACCACAAGCAGCTCATACGCTCCTTCCTGTACGCAGGGCTCGCGACCGTCATCGCTCTGGTCGTCAGCTACCCCCTCGTGTACTGGATCGCCTTTCGGGGCGGACGCTGGAAGAACCTGTTCCTGCTGGCCATCGTCGCGCCCTTCTTCGTCACGTACCTGATTCGTACGCTCGCCTGGCAGACGATTCTCGCCGACCACGGCGTCGTCCTCGACGTGATGCGGACGATCGGGCTCGTCGGCGACGACTTTCGCTTTCTCCAAACCTCGACGGCCGTGGTCGCCGGCATCACCTACAACTTCTTCCCCTTCATGGCGCTGCCCCTGTACGTCTCCCTGGAGCAGATCGACCACCGGCTGATCGAAGCCGCTCAGGATCTCTACGCCAGCCGGCTGCAGGCATTCCTCCGGGTCACCCTCCCGCTTTCGCTACCGGGGATCTTCGCCGGGACGCTGCTCACGTTCATCCCGGCCGCGGGTGACTTCATCAACGCGCAGCTGCTCGGATCGCCGAATCAGCGCATGATCGGGAACGTCATCCAGTCGAAGTTCCTCGAGCTGATCGACTATCCGGCCGCCGCGTCGCTCTCGTTCGTCCTGATGGCCGCGATCCTCGTGGCCGTCGCCGTGTACGCCCGAGCGCTCGGCACGGAGAAGCTGACCGGATGAGCGTCGCAGTCGAGGCTCTGAGCGGAGGCCGTCCCGGCGCGCTCGCCCGCGCATTCCGCTTTGCGCGGCACCACGTCCTGACCGTGTACGCGCTGCTCGCGTTCGCCTACCTGCTGGTTCCGATCGCGATCGTCGTCCTCTTCTCCTTCAACGACCCGAAGAGCCGGTTCAACTACGTCTGGGAGGGCTTCACGCTCGACAACTGGCGGCACTGGGACGCCTACCCCGGCCTCACGGACGCGATGAAGGTCTCCCTGGAGGTGGCGGCGATCTCGAGCGCGGCCGCGACCGCCCTCGGGACGCTGATCGCGCTCGCTCTTGTCCGCTACGGGTTCCGAGGCCGCGGCGCGACGAACCTCTTCATCTTCTTGCCCATGTCGACGCCGGAGATCGTGCTCGGCGCCTCTCTCCTCGCGCTCTTCCTGAACCTTCACTTCGCGACCGGCTTCCTGACGATCGCGATCGCGCACATCATGTTCAACGTCAGCTACGTCGTCGTGACCGTGAAGGCGCGGCTCGTCGGCTTCGACCGCCATCTCGAGGAAGCCGCGATGGACCTCGGCGCCAACGAGTGGACGACTTTCCGCAGGGTGACGCTGCCTCTAATCGCGCCGGGCATCCTCGCCGCGGGCCTCCTCGCGTTCGCCTTGTCGGTCGACGACTTCGTCATCACGTACTTCAACGCGGGCGCAACGACCACGTTCCCGATCTTCGTCTGGACAGCGGCTGCGCGCGGCGCTCCACCTCAGGTTAACGTGATGGGCACGATGATCTTCGTCGTCGCGCTCAGCCTGATGGCGGTCAACATCCTGCTTCAGCGCCGACGCGAGGGACAGGCACCGGCATGAGCACCGAGGTCGCCCGCACGCGGATCGACCGCGAGCGGATCGAGGAGCTGACCGCCCGGGAGGCGAAGGCGCTCGAAACGGCCACGCAAGGCTCGAAGCGGATGTTCGAGCAGGCCCGCAAGGTGATGCCGCTCGGCGTCCCGTCCTCCTACCACGCGCGTGAGCCGTGGCCGATCTACCTGGAGCGTGGCGAAGGAGCTGTCGTCTGGGACGTGGACGGCAGGCAGATGTGGGACTTCCACAACGGGTTCGGCTCGATGGTCCAGGGCCATGCGCACCCGGCGATAACGAAGGCGATCCAGGAGCGGGCGCCGCTCGGCACGCACTTCGCGGCGCCGACCGAGGACGGCGTGGTCGTCGCCGAAGAGCTTGCGCGCCGCTTCGGCCTGCCCAAGTGGCGTTTCACGAACTCCGGGTCGGAGGCGACCATGGACGCGATCCGGATTGCCCGTGCGGCGACAGACCGCGGCCACGTGCTGAAGATCTTCGGCTCGTACCACGGCCATCACGACACGGTCATGGTCTCGATCGGGGTCGACTACGCCGACATTGGGTTCCGCGAAGCTCCGCCGTCGCTGCCCTACGGTGCGGGGATCCCGCAGGAGACAGTCGACCTGACCTTCGCCGTCCCCTTCAACGATGCTGCCCTGCTCGAGCAGCGCCTCGCCGGGCTCGAGGCCGAAGGGCGCAAGCCCGCCTGCCTGATCATGGAGCCGGCGATGATGAACATCGGAGTCGTCCCGCCCGAGCCCGGCTACCTCGAATCGGTGCGGGAGATCACCAAGCGGCACGGCGTCCTTCTCATCTTCGACGAGGTGAAGACCGGGCTCGTAATCGCAGCCGGTGGCGCGACGGAGCGATTCGGCGTCACTCCCGACCTCATCACGCTGGCGAAGGCCCTCGGCGGCGGTCTGCCGGCCGGCGCGATCGGCGGGACCGAGGAGGTGATGGCCGTCGTCGAGGACGGCTCCGTCTTCCAGGTCGGTACGTACAACGGCAGCCCGCTCGTCATGGCCGCCGCGCGGGCGAGCCTCGAGGAGGTGTTGACGCCCGCGGCGTACGAGCACCTCGAGCGGACCGGCGAGCGCATCCTCTCGCGCTGCCAGGAAGTGGTCGACGCCTACGACGTGCCTGCCTACGCGGTCGGAGTCGGGGCAAAGGGCTGCGTCACCTTCTCCTCGGTGCGAATCGTCGACTACGAGACGTACAAGGAGAACCAGGACGTCGAGCTGACCGCGCTCGCCTGGCTCTACAACCTGAACCGCGGGATCTTCATGACCCCCGGTCGCGAGGAGGAGTGGACGCTCTCGGTCGCGCACGACGGGGAGGCGATCGACGCATTCGTCGCCGTCTTCGACGAGCTCGGCCGCGACCTCACCGCCTGACGGGTCCGAGCACCAGCTCCATGAAGCTCGTGCCCGGGATCGGGTTGAAGCGGTACGGCTCGATGTCCCGGAAGCCGAGCGATTGCGTACAGCGCTTGTGCCTCCGCCATCGCCGGCACGGTGTCGAGCCTCATCCGCGCATAGCCGACCGCACGCGCCTCCTCGACGATCGCGAGCGCGAGCGAGCGCCCGAGCCCGTGGCCGCGGAAGGCAGGTCGCACGAACAGCCGCTTCATCTCGCAGGCCCCGAGATCGAGCGCCCTCAGCGCGACGCAGCCGGCGGGCTCGCGGTCCTCGAGCGCGAGCAGAAGGCGCCCGCCGGGGGGCGCATACTCGCCGGGAAGCTCCGCGAGCTCGCGCTCGAAGTCCTGGAAGGAGAGGTCGAAGCCGAGCGAGGCCGCGTACTCCTCGAAGAGCGAGCGCACCTCGGGGAGCCGATCGGGCGAGCTTCCGTCGACGATCTCCACGCCGGTAGTGTCGCCGCATGGGCCGCATCAGCGTCACCGTCTCGCCGGGCGCCGCGCGGAGCGAGCTCGTCGGCCGGCACGGCGAAGGCTGGAAGGCGCGGGTCGCCGCTCCACCGGAGCGCGGCCGCGCGAACGAGGAGCTCGTTCGCCTGCTTGCATCGACGCTCGATCTGCCGGCGCGCCGGATTCGGGTCGTCGCCGGAGCGCGCGCGCGCCGCAAGATCGTCGAGGTCGACGGCATCGCCGACGCGGAGATCGAACGGCGGCTCACCACTTGAGGCTTTCTCAGGGAGGGGTGCTACGTTCATCCCGGGCGCGATGTCCGCAACGCCGCCGACTTCGTCTTCCGCAACGGAGGCAGACGGTCGATGTTGAGCGTCCGCCGGAGCGGCGCAGGCTATGTCGGACGCATCAAGATGGGCGTCCACCGGTCGTGACGCCCGCAGCCAACCGTTTGGCACTCGACGCATCGGGTAGATCCGCAGCATGCCGAGGCGAATCTCGCCGCTGGTGGCTGTGCTTGCCGTCGCCGGGATCGCGCTGGGCTTCACGACGTCCAGCGCGCGAGATTACGCCTGGCACGAGACGCCTACGGGCTCGAGCGCGCGGCTTCGCGGACTCTCCGCCGTCAGCGCCAATGTCGCCTGGGCGAGCGGGAGCGTGGGCACGGTCCTGCGGACGGTCGACGCGGGGAGTACGTGGCAGCAGGTCTCGCCTCCGGGCACGGAGGCGTTGCAGTTCCGAGACATCGAGGCGTTCGACGCCGATCATGCCGTGATCCTCTCGATCGGCCCGGGCGGCGATTCACGCATCTATGTGACGTCGGACGCGGGCCAGCACTGGACGCTGACGTTCGTGAACGACGACCCGGATGCGTTCTACGACTGCATGACGTTCTTCGATCGTCGACGCGGTCTTGCCCTGTCCGACCCCGTTGGCGGCCTCTTCCGGGTCATCGCCACGAACGACGGCGGGCTCAGCTGGCGAGTGCTCGGGGGCGCGATGCCGCCCTCCCTCAACGGTGAGTTCGCCTTCGCCGCGAGTGGTCAGTGCCTCGTCACCGATCACGGGCACCGCGCGTGGTTCGGCACCGGTGGCGCGGAGCAGGCTCGGGTCTTCCGCTCCGACGACAGAGGCGAGAGCTGGGAGGTGAGCGCAACGCCGATTCACAGCGGCCCGTCGGCCGGCATCTTCGCGCTCGCCTTCCGCGGCAAGCAGCACGGGCTCGCAGTCGGCGGCGACTTCACGACACCCGAGCAGGCGCCGGACGCGCTCGCGTTGACCGAAGACGGCGGGGTGAGCTGGGAACTGGTCGACGACGCGCCGAACGAGTACCGCTCCGGTGCGACGTGGGTGAACGGCCTGATCGCGATCGTCGTCGGGCCGACCGGCAGCGACGCGAGCTTCGACCACGGCCGGTCCTGGCACCGTTTCGACACCGGCAGCTTCGACACCGTGGACTGCACACACAGCGGCGCCTGCTGGGCCTCGGGTGCGCAAGGTCGCGCCGCCTACCTCATCCGACAGCACTGACCTCCAGGAGCCGGCGTCACGGTCGAGCACCGCGACGTAGCCCGGGCCGTCGTCGACGAACCGGTTTAGTCGCCCAGCTGCCAGTTAGACACGCTACGTATCAGACTCGCCGGCGAGCACCTCGTCGTTGAGTCGATCCACAATCCGCCAGCCTTGCCTTGACCCTTTCGCCCCATTCGGGATGATCGATGACAACCCGGTAGCCGTCGGGTTCGTTCCGAACGTCGAGGCAGGGCTATTGCGGATTGGCGGCTGGCAGCCCTGCAGCGATCATCGCTTGGCGCATGCGCTCGTCATATGTGATCGCCACCCCGAGGGCGTCCCCGAGCAGCAATGCGGACGCGACATGAATCGCGGCGAGTGAGCGCAGCTCGACCGGTTCGAGCCGAGCCGCCTCGTCGAGGAGATCGTCGTCGACGGAGATCAGGTCGAGTGCACGAACGACCTGCTCTGCGACCTTTCGCGCCCGCGAGTCCACTCGGCCACATGCCCGCACGACCTCCACGCGCGCGACAGCACTGGAGACATGTCGCTCCCACCGTCCCAGCTCCGCTCGCAACGGCCCACTTTCTGGCTCGGGAATGACGAGCTTGACAAGCGCTGAGGAATCAACGTATACAGCGGCCGGCACCGCGCTCACAGGCGCTCCGGGCGCTCATCTTCGAGGGCGTCACTCCCGGCGCGTGACACCGGGCGCTTGAGCGGCCTGATCGCCAGGACACCACCTGCGCCGCGCCGGATGCGCCCAGCCGCAACGAGCTGGTCGATCACGTCGCCCTCCTCTGCCCATGGCGAGAGGACGGCCAGCGGTCGCCCCCGCTCCGTCACGACGAGCCGCTCCCCTCTTCGAACGCGCCGGAGGTAACGGCTGAGGTCTTGGCGCAGCTCACGAATGCCCACTCGATCGCTCACGCCTCTCAATGTAGCACAATTGTAGCTACATTTCGTGCGCTCGCCGGTGCTCCTTCGCATGCTCGCAGCCGCTTAGGAGCAGTGACGCCACGGTCAGCGGGAGTGCGATTAGCAAGACGCAGGACGCGATCGGGCGGCATCGAGTGACGGCGATACCAGCCACTTCCTTTCGCACATTTAGATAGTGGCCATTTCATGCTCTCACTAATCCGTTCAGAGCGAGCAGGACGAGGACCGTCAGGCGACTATTTCCGCTCGATCAGCTCGATCCGGTAGCCGTCCGGGTACTGGACAAGGCCGAACACAGACTATCGTCCCACGTAGAGGCGGCCGCCTACGCGACGCCTGTCTTGCCGGTGTTCTTTTCCGCGCGCGTCGGCTGCGTGGCCGGAGTTCTTTTCCGCGCGCGTCGGCTGCGTGGTGTTGCATCCCATCATCGGCGCCGTCGACATCGGCTCTCTTTGCATCAAACAAGAGCACCTGAGGGTTCGCTCGCTCGCGCGACTCGCGTACGGCGTGTTCGAGTGGCACGCTTTTACCTGCGATGGCGGATCTCCCGAGCGGCGCGGTGACGTTCGTCTTCACGGACATCGAGGGCTCGACCCGGCTGGTCCGGCAGCTGCGGGGCCGGTACGCGGACGTGCTCGCGGAGCATCAGCGGCTGCTACGCGCGGCCTTCGCCAAGCACGACGGGCACGAGATCGACACGCAGGGGGACGCTTTCTTCTACGCCTTCGGGAGCGCCCACGAGGCCGTGCTTGCCGCCGTCGAGGCCCAGCGCGCGCTCTCGGGCTACCCCTGGCCCGACGAGACTGAGGTGAAGGTCAGGATCGGGGTTCATACCGGCCAAGCGGCGCCGGTCAACGGTCGCTACACGGGCCTCGCGGTGCACCGTGCCGCCCGCATCTGCGCAGCCGGCCACGGCGGCCAGGTCCTCGTCTCGCAGTCGACGCAGAGCCTGCTCGAGGACGAGGAAGAGGATCTCGCTGTTCGCATGCGCGATCTCGGCGACCAGCGACTCAAGGACATCGAGCGCCCCGTCCGCCTCTACCAGGTCACTGCGCCCGGGCTGGCGCTCGAGTTTCCGCCACCGCGCGGCGAGGCGCCCCCCACCGACGCACTCGAGGCCACCATGGCGGCGCCAGTCTGGCGTCGCACGCCTGTTCTGGCCGCCGCTGCCTTCGTGCTACTCGCGCTCATCGCGGCCGTGCTCGTCGTCGCGTCGCGCGACTCGGCAGGCGGGTTGAGCGGCGTCGGGCCGAACCGCGTCGGCGTGATCGACCCGAAGACGAACGAGATCGCCGACGAGATTCAGGTCGGCATCCGGCCCGGCCCTGTCGCCGTCGGCGACGGAGCGATTTGGGTCGGGAACCTCGACGAGCGGACGCTGACGAAAATCGACGCGAAGCGGCGCGCTTCCGTCGGCACGTTTCCGCTGGACAATCGGACGCCGACGGGCATCGCCGTCGGCGCCGGGTCCGTGTGGGTCGCACATGGCGCGCTCGGGAAGCTCGCCGCAGTCGATCCCGAGTTCGGGCAGGTGACGAAGACGATCGACGTCGCCGGCGAAGCGCTCGGGGCTGCGAACGGCGCGGTAGCGGTCGGCGTCGGTGCAGTCTGGGCGGTCTACGGCGATTCCACGCTCGCGCGCATCGACCCCACGACGATCAGAGTCACCGGCCGGACGTTTACCGGCTCGGCTCCCGCGGGAGTCGTGGTCGTGAACGGCTACGTCTGGGTCGTCAACACGCACAGCGCGACGGTGCAGCGTTTCCAGCCGGCGACGTTCGAGGAGGGCTCCCTCGGCACGCCGACGAGCGTCGGCCGGCGGCCGACCGCGATTGCCGGCGGCGACGGCGCCGTCTGGGTGGCGAACACAGGCGAAGACACCGTGACGCGGGTCGAGCTCGGTACAGCTGGCACGGCGCCGACGGCAGAGCCGATTCGTGTAGGCGACGCGCCCACTGCGCTGGCGGTTGGCGCGGGCGCGGTGTGGGTCGCCAACGCCGGCGACGGAACGGTGTCCCGCATCGACGTCGCGAAACGCGAGGTCGTGAAGACGATCCACGTCGGTAACGCCCCCGCCGGAATCGCGGTCGGCGAGGGCGCGGTCTGGTTTTCGGTTCAGTCGCCCTGAGCTAAGACGCTTTGAGGCAGGCGGTCTCGAGATCGAGTTGGGGACGCAGCAAGACGCAACCGACGCGTTTCGATACGAGCGTCGGCTCGCTGATGTACGTCAGCGGAATCACGGGAGCGACCTCCCGCATGAGGTCGCCGTCGATCCGTCCATACGCCCGCAGGCGCTGCCTGCCGCGGAGCCGCGACGCCGCGCCCAGGCGGCGGTCGTACGTTGCGGAGCGCAGGTTCGAGACGTTGGTGCGACCGATGAAGCGGCTCTCGAAGTACAGGTTCAAAAACGCGTAGGGGTCGTAGTAGTCGACCGACGGCGTGACGAAGAATGCAAGGTCGAATGGCTCTCCGGGTGTCCTGAGCCTGGCGTCGTAGGCCGGCTGCGGGATCGGTTTTACCGTCACGTCGAGGCCGATCTGCTCGAGATTCCTCCTCAGGATTTGGCCGACGCCGATCGTGAGCGGGAGGTCGGCGACGTAGAGGGTCGCCTTGCCGCTCCGCAGGTGGCCGCGCGCCAGTGCCCGCGCCTTGACGAGGCTTGCCCCGCGCAGCGGGTAGATCTTCGCGTCATGGAAGCCGGGGAGCTGCGGTGCCAGGACTTGATCCGTCAGGCGGGCACCGGGGACGGCGGGGAACGAGCTGCGGTCGGCCGCGTAGTTGACCGCTCTCCGCAGTGGGAGATTGCCGCGGAAGAGCGGGCTACTCGTGTTGATCATGAACGCGCGGAGCGTGAAGCCTGGGCGGACGAAGAATTGCTTCCTATTGATGCCGTACTTCCGCACGAGCCCTCGCTCCGGGGCGAAGAAGAGAGGCGGTGGAATGATGCCCCAGTCGGCGCGTCCGTCCTCGATTCGGTCGAGCACGTCTTGCGGTGAGCTGGCCGTCAGATCGGCAATGAACCCGTCGACGTGGTGCGGGCGCTTGCCGCGGTAGTAGCGGTTGCGCTTGATCGTCACCCGCTGGCCCGGCCGGTACTCCGAGACGTAGTAGGGGCCGGAGCCGGGGAAGGCGCCGCGCCCCTCCGGGTCGGCGGGGAGGTTTGGCGGAACGGCACAGAAGAACGGCATGCTCGTCCGAGCCGGGACGTCGCCGAGGGGTCCCTCGAGCCGGATGACCAGGCGGTAACCGCGGGCGACGACTCCTCTCGCGCTTGTTGCTCGCCCGGCCTGCACGGCCTTGGCGCCGACGATGTCCTCCATGTAGCGCGTCCCGAGCGATCTCAGGCCCGGAGCAAGAGTGCGGTTGATCCCGCGCGCAAACGCCCGAGCGTCGACAGGTTTTCCGTCGCTGAAGCGGAAGGTGCGCCTGAGCGTGAACGTGTACTTCTTGCCGTCACGGGAGACCTTCGGCGGCGCCGCGGCGACTTCCGGCACAAGGTGGAACGCCTGCGGCGGCGGCTTGTCGGGATAGGTCATCAGCCGCGCGCAAGTCAGATCGAGCAGCGACCACGACGCCTGCGTGTTCGCGATCGCCGGATCCATCGTGTCGAGCTGCTCCGGCGGCGCGAACACGACCCGGAAGGTCCCGCCGCTGGGAGGTGCGCTGCCGTGTCCGCTGGCATCCGAACGGGCCGACGCGAGCCCGACGACCGCGGCGCCAAGGGCAGCAACGGCAAGGAGGCTGGGCCGGCGTTTCCGCATTTGCCCCACCTATTGATAGAGCAAGAGGCTCGAAAAGAGAAGTCCGCGCCCTGGGGCAGACGCGGATTGTGTCCGAACCGACCTAGGAGCTAGCCGGTAAAGGGCGGCTTCCGGAACGAATGCCCTTCGTCTTCCTCACCCTCGCCTTAGCCCTCCTGCACTTGCCGCGGCGCGCTTCGTGCCCTTGGGGCATTTCTTCGCTTTTCGTGCCGGCTGGGGCGCAGGCGGCGGCGGAGGTGGCGGTGGCGATGGCGGAGGAGACGGAAGAGGCGGAGGTGGTGGTGGGCGCGGCGGTGGCGGAGGAGGCAATGGGGCGGCAGTGGTGGTGGGGCGGCGGTGGCGCCGGCTGGCCGTGGCATTCGGTTACTTTGCCGTCCCCGGCCGCCCGAAGGTCGAGCTCCTAGGCTTCGATGCCGAGGTCCTGCAGAGTAGCGACCTCGCGCCGGACTCCCGCGCCCCGATCGTCCAGGGGCTCGCCGTCCATTGCATTCGCGATCACGGGCGGCCGGCCGCCCGGGCTCCATCAACGAGACGAGGCGTTCCGGATGGTCTCCCATGCGAAACGAGGAGAGATACATCCGCACGGCGCGATTGTGGCAGTTGGTCGCCGGACGCCCCGACGGGCACAGCAGCGGGCGGCGACCCGGCGAATATGCGCGCTACCGCTCGATGAGCTCTATCCGGTAGCCGTCCGGGTCGCGGACGAAGCAGAGCCGCGAGCCGCCCTGGCGAACGCTGTAGGGCGGGCGCTCCGGCTCGATCCCCTGCCCCGCGAGGCGCGCGAGAGTCGGGTCGAGATCCTCGACGGTGACCGCGATGTGGCCGTAGCCGGTGCCGAGCTCGTACGAGTCGACGCCGAAGTTGTAGGTCAGCTCGAGCCGGTTGCCGTCACCGGGGAGGCCCATGAAGACGTTGATCGCCTCGTCGCGGATCGGCATCCGCCCGCGCTCCTCGAACCCGAGCGCCTCGTAGAACGCGACCGAGCGGTCGACGTCGGTGATCCGGTAGCACGTGTGGATGAGCTCCACGCCCTTACTAGTATCGCGTCTAGTGCCCCGCAGAAGCTATGCGTCTTTCGCCTTCGTGCTGCTCGTCTCTGCGGTCGTCGGCTGCGCCGGGGGAGAAAGCTCGAAAGGGCGCGCTCAAAACGAACGCACCGTCACCGAGACGCGACCCGCCGAAGCAGCGGCGTACATCGCAAAAGGAGACGCCCTTTGTGCCGATGTACAGGTGGACGCCGCGAAGCTCCGCCGGGACGCGGAAGCGCTGCAGGCGAAGGAGGAGAGGCTGACGAAGCCGGAATTCCTGCGGAGGGCAGCGGCTTTCTGGAGCAAGCAGATCGCCTTCATCGAACGCTTCCATCGAAGGTTCAAGGCTCTTGGTGCTCCGCCCGGCGACGAGCCCCGTGTTCGCGAGTTCTTACGAAGCATCGATGACGGCCTCGAGACGGCGAGAGAAATCCAGACCACGCTCGGCCGCGGCAAAGAAGTTCCTCGGTCCCTCGTCGAGGATTACGGACGGGCTGTTGTGCGGGGCAACACGCTTGCCCAGGCTTACGGCTTTCAGGTCTGCGGGCGCCAGGGCTGAGCGCTCAGGCGCTCTTGTCAGTCTCCCTTTCCAGATCTTCGCGCAAGAGGCCGAACAGCACGCCGTCTACCCACTCGTCGTGCCGCCAGTAGGCCTTGCGCTTGACTCCCTCGCGCACGAATCCGGCCCGCTCGGCGTGCTGAATCGCGCGCTCATTGAAGCCATAGATCTCGAGCTGCAGCCGGTGATAGCCGAGGTCGAGCAGGAGGTGGCGCTGAAAGACCCGCGCAGCGTCGTCCGCGAGGCGCCGCCCGCGAAAGCTCGGATGGACGGCGAGCCCGCCGAGGTTGGCGATCCGGCTGCGGCGGTTCGCGAGGTCGAAACCCATGACGCCCGCTCGGCGCCACTCGCCGTCCTCTTCGACCTCGATCACAAATCGCCCGTACTCCTCTGGCTTCGCGCGCGAGCGCTCGATCTCCTCGAAGAGCGCATCCCGCTCACGCGGGCGGACGGCTGCGAGGTACGGATCGACGTCGTCGTGCGTCGCGAGCTGGAGCAGGAAGTCGACGTCGTCCGGGGTCACGCGCCGTAGACGAAAGCCGTCGCCCGCAATCGGCTCGCTCACGGTGCGGTCGCGACCGCTTCGCGTCTGCGCGGCAAGCCCAGCACGCCGGAGCCGAGCGCGGTCCCGGTCAGGATCAGCGCGAGCCCGACGATCGCGGCCACCGTGATCGGCTCATCGAGCAGGAGCGCGCCGTAGAACAGAGCCGTCACGGGCAGGAGATAGACGACGAGGCTCGCGCGGGCCGAGCCGTAGCTGTAGATCAGGCGGAAGTAGATGAGCTGTCCCGCGACGGTTCCGAGCAGAGCCAGGGCGAGAACGGCGCCGATCGCGTCCCAGCTCGGGAGATGCGATGGCGCCTGGAGCCCGCCGAGGGGGCCGAGCAGGACCGCCCCCCACGAAATCGACGCCGCGGCGAGGATGTCGTTGCGCACCTCGTCGAGCAAGCCCTGGGTATAGAGCGTGCCGACGGCGTACGAGAGCGAGGCGACGACGACGGCAAGCGTGCCGACGGCGCCGGACCAACCGCCCTTCGGATCGACTCCGGCGAGCACGGCTACGCCGGCGAGGCCGAGGACCACGCCGAAGAGTCGCGAGCCGGTGGCGCGCTCCGAGGACCGGAAGCGCAAGGCGAGGAGGACGACGAAGATCGGCATCGACGCGTTACCGATCGCGGCGACGCCGGAGTCGATCCTCGTCTCGCCCCAGGCGATGAGCGTGAACGGCAGCGCGGTGTTGACGACGCCGAGGATGATCGCCGCGCGGGTGATCTGACGCAGCTGGGCCGCGGCGGGCCGGAGCCCGAGCTTGACGACGACGAGCGCGAGGAGCGGAAGGGCCGAAAATCCGAGGCGCAGCGCCATCGTCGTCGTCGGCGCAAGCTCGTCGACGGCGATCTTGATGAACATGAACGACGCGCCCCAGATCGCGGCCAGAAGAAGCAGCAGAGCGACGTATCCGCGGGCCACCTTCAGAGGCTACCGACGGAGAGCGGGGGCTACCGAACCGCGAAAAGCCTCCACTCGTCGGGCACGCCTTTGAGCGCGTGCAGGCCCCTGTCGTCGAACTCGAGCCCCGAGCCCGCCGTCAGGTCCTTGACGGTGCTCGACACGAGCACCTCACCGGGGGAAGCCTCAGCGAGGACGCGTTGCCCGATGTGGACGGCCACGCCGGCGAGACCCTCCTTCAGCACCTCTACCTCCCCCGTGTGGAGCCCCGCGCGGATCTCGATCCCGAGTGGTCGAACCGAGTCACGCAGCACCCGGGCGCAGCGAACTGCGCGAGCGGGTCCGTCGAAGGTGGCGAAGAAGCCGTCGCCGGCCGTATCGACCTCGCGGCCGCGATAACGCTCGAGCTCGCGCCGGACGAGCGCACGCTGGGCCTCGAGCACCTCGCTCCAGCGCCTGTCGCCGATCTCGGCAGCCAGCTTCGTCGAGCCGACGATGTCCGTGAAGAGCACCGTCGAGAGCTGCCGATCCGACTCTGGCGGGCCGGCGATGCCGGCGACGAACTGCTCGACCTCGCGCAGGACGGCCTCCGAGTCTCCGATGAACGAGAAATGGTCGACGCCCGGTAGCTCGACGTACTTGGCTCCGGGGATGTGCTCGGCCAGATACCGCCCGTGCTCGACACGATTCCAGGTTGTCCCCGCTCGATGGAGGATGAGTGTCGGCGCCCGGATGCTCGGCAGGACGTCGCGAACGTCGATCTCTGCGAGCATTTGCCGCATCGACAGCACTGTCCCGGGGCTGGCGCCGACCCGCTGGTAGCGCGCCCACCACTGCCGGAACGCCTCGTCGCCGACTCGGCTCGGCGCGACGAGGTCGAGAAAGACTCCCCGGCCCCAGCCGGTCCGCATCACGTCGAGGACCTCGTCCTCCAGCTCGGGCCCTCTCCCCCACGGGTAATCGGGTGCGCGAGACAGGCGCGCGAAGCTGTTGACGAGGATGAGCCCGGAGACCCGCTGCGGGTAGGTCGCCGCGAAGAGCATGCTCATCGTCCCACCCCCGCCGATCCCGTACAGCACGGCGTTCTCCGATTGCACCTCGTCCATGACGACGTGGATGTCGTCCATCCACAGCTCGAGCGACCTCAGCTCGCGGAGCGAGACCGGGTCCGAGACGCCGCTCCCCCGCTGGTCGAAGCAGATGAGGCGGCCGACAGCGGCAAGCCGCTCGAGAAACGCAGCGAGGTCGGGTTGGTCCCACTGCACCTCGATCGAATGCCAGAACTCGGCGGCAAGCACGATGTCGACCGGCCCGTCGCCGACGACCTGGTAGGCGATGTGGATGTCGCCGGTCTTCGCGTAGCGGGTCTCAACGGTCACGGCAGGACAGGGTCCATTGTCACGGCAGTGCTCGTCAAGGGCGCAGGCTAGACTCAGGTGACTGACGCAGGTCGCGGAACAGCCGCTCCACCGTGCCCTCGGCCTCACCGACGGGGAGCTCGACCGAATCTGCGACCTGCTCGGCCGCGAGCCGAACCACTTCGAGCTCGCGGTCTTCTCGCTGCTCTGGTCGGAGCACTGCGCGTACAAGCACTCCGCGCCGCTCCTCCGCCGGTTCCCGACCTCCTCGCCTCGCGTCCTCCAGGGCCCCGGCGAGAACGCAGGCGTCGTCGACCTCGGCGAGGGCGAGGCCGTCGCCTTCAAGGTCGAGAGCCACAACCATCCCTCGGCGGTCGAGCCGTTCCAGGGCGCGGCGACCGGGATCGGCGGCATCCTCCGGGACATCGTCGCGATGGGCGCGCGGCCGGTCGCGCTCCTCGACGGCCTTCGCTTCGGCGCGCCGGATCACCATTTTGAGCGAGCCGTCGCAGGAATCTCTCATTACGGCAACTCGGTCGGAGTGGCGACCGTGGGCGGCGACACCTTCTTCGACCCCGCCTACGCCGACAACTGCCTGGTGAACGCGATGTGCGTCGGCCTCCTCCCCACCGAGCGCGTCCTCAGGGCACGTGCCCGCGGCACGGGCAACGTGGTCTTCCTCTACGGCGCGACAACCGGCCGCGACGGCATCGGGGGCGCGAGCGTGCTCGCGAGCCAGGAGCTCGACGACGAGGCGGGCGAGAAGCGCCCCTCGGTGCAGGTCGGTGATCCCTTCACCGGCAAGAAGGTGATCGAGACGAGCCTCGAGCTCGTCGAGCGCGGGCTCGTCGAGTCGCTCCAGGACCTCGGCGCAGCCGGCCTTGCCTCCTCGCTCGCCGAGATGGCCCGCGGCGGAGGCGGTATCGATCTCCAGCTCGACCGCGTGCCGCTTCGGGAGGAGGAGATGGAGCCCTGGGAGATCATGATCTCCGAGAGCCAGGAGCGGATGGTCGCAGTCGTGCGACCCGAGAACGTCGTCGCCGTTGAGGAGGTCTGCGCCCGCTGGGAGCTCGACCACGCGGCGATCGGCGAGGTCACGGCAACCGGCGAGCTGCGTGCCTACTTCGAGGACGACCTCGCGGGGGCGATCCCGGCCGTGTTCCTGACGGACGAGGCGCCCCGCTACGAGGTGCCGCGCCGCCGGCGCCCGCCGGCCGAGCCGGCGCCGCCGCCCGCCGGCCCAGCGCGAGGCGAGGCCCTGCTCGATCTCCTCGCCTCCCCGAACATCCGCAGCCGCGGCTGGATCTACCGCCGCTACGACCAACTCGTCGGCTCGCGCACAGTGCGGCGCCCCGGCCTCGACGCGGCCGTCCTCCGGCTCCGCCCCTCCTTCCGCGGCCTCGCCGTCAGCCTCGACGGCTCGGGCCGCATCGCCCGCCTCGACCCGCACATCGGCGGCGCGCTCGCCGTTCTCGAGGCAGCGCGCAATGTCGCCTGCGCAGGGGGCGAGCCGCTCGCGATCACCGACTGCCTCAACTTCGGCAATCCAGAGAAGCCCGAGATCGCCTGGGAGCTCGCCGAGGCGATCGAGGGCATGGCGGCCGCCTGCGAGGCGCTCGGCATCCCCGTCGTCTCGGGCAACGTCTCGCTCTACAACGAGACGGACGGGCGCGCGATCCATCCGACCCCGGTCGTCGGCTGCGTCGGGCTCGTGGAGGACGTGCGCACGATCCCGAAGACCTGGCATGAAGGCGACTCGATCTTCCTTGTCGGTGAGCCGCAGCTCTCACTGGATGGCTCCGAGTATCAGGCCCTCTACGGGAACCTTGAAGGACGCCCACCGACACTCGACCTTGACGCAGAAGCCAGGCTCATCTCAGACGTGCACTACATGGCGAGAGTCTCCTCCCTCCTGCACGACGCCGCAGAAGGCGGGATCGCAGTCGCGCTCGCCGAGGCTGCGCTCTGGAGTGGAATCGGAGCAGAATTCGACCTTCCGCTCGACGCACTCACACTTTTTGGCGAGGGCGGCGGCCAAGTCGTCATGACGCTTCAAGGCGAGGGCGTGCCGGTTCTCGATACCCCGATTCGCCGCATCGGCACCGCCGGCGGCGCTAGTCTGCTCGGGGTCCCCGTCGAGGAACTACGGCGAAGCTGGGAGGAGATACCCGCGTAGATGTGCGGCGTCTTCGGCATCCGCGCTCCAGGCCGCGATGTCGCGCGCGTGACCTATTTCGGGCTCTTCGCCCTTCAGCACCGCGGCCAGGAGTCGGCCGGGATCGCCGTCTCCGAGCGCGGCCGCCTCACGGTCCTCCGGGACATGGGCCTCGTCGCACAGGTCTTCAACGAGCAGAGCCTGAGCGGCCTCCAGGGCGAGGCCGCGATCGGCCACACGCGCTACTCGACGACGGGCTCGACACAGTGGACAAACGCACAGCCGATCATCCTGCACGGCCGCGCCCGCACGGTCACCCTCGGCCACAACGGCAACCTCACAAACGCGGAGGAGCTGCGGCAGAGCCTCGCCGCCGACGGCGTGACCATGAGAACGACCTCCGACACGGAGGTGATCGCGGCCCTGATCGCGAACGACCCCGCGCCGCTCGAGGAGGCCGTCGCCGCCTCGATGGGCCGGCTCGAGGGCGCATTCACGGTGACCGCGCTCAGCGAGGGCACGCTCGTCGGCTTCCGCGACCCGCTCGGCTTCCGCCCGCTCAGCCTCGGGCGGATCGACGACGACTCCGTGCTCGCCTCGGAGACGTGTGCGCTCGATCTCGTCGGCGCGAAGCTCGAGCGCGAGGTCGCCCCGGGTGAGCTCGTGCTCGTCGGCGAGGACGGCGTCCGCTCCGCGCAGGCGGTGCCCCAGGCCGGGGCCGGCGCGAGCTGCCTGTTCGAGTTCATCTATCTCGCGCGCCCGGACTCGCTCCTCGGGGGAATCGAGGTGCACGCGGTTCGCGTGCGCATGGGTGAGCAGCTGGCCGAAGAGTCGCCCGTCGAGGCCGACCTCGTCATGCCCGTGCCCGACTCGGGCACCCCGGCCGCGATCGGGTTCGCGCGCGCGAGCGGCATCGCCTTCTCGGAAGGCCTGATCAAGAACCGTTACGTCGGACGCACCTTCATCGAGCCCGACCAGGGCCTGCGCGAGCAGGGGATCCGCCTCAAGTACAACCCGCTCGCCGAGGTCGCGGGCAAGCGCGTCGTCATCGTCGACGACTCGATTGTCCGCGGGAACACGACGCGGAGGATCGTGGCGGTGCTCTTCGAGGCCGGCGCGCAGGAGGTGCACGTGCGGGTCTCCTCCCCGCCGATCGTCTCGCCTTGCTTCTACGGAATCGACTTCGCCGACGAGGAGCAACTCGTCGCCTCCTCGCGGACCGTGGAGGAGGTGCGTAGGCAGATCGGCGCGACGACGCTCGCCTACCTCTCGCTCGAGGGCGCCCAGGCCGCAACCACGAGACCTGCGGCGGAGTTCTGCCGCGCCTGCTTCACTCGGAGCTACCCCACCCGCGTGCCCGAGGATCGAAGGCTCGCCAAGATGCGCTTCGAGCCTAGTCGGGCCTGAGGAAACCCTTTAGCATCCCCCGCGAAAGGCCTGATGCCTGTGCGCCGACTTCTCATCCTGGTGCCGCTGGCCGCCGCGCTGATCGCCGCGCAGCCGGCTGCCGGTGTCGACCAGCACAGCGCGAACATGAAGATCGACTGGAGCTTCCCGGAGGGGCCGACCCGGACGCACTCGGACATCGCGGCCTGGGGAAACATCGTCGTCGCCGGCAACTACGACGGCTTCCGCGTCTTCGACATCACGCAGACCGGCAACAACCGGCTGCTCGTCAACTTCCTCTGCCGCGGTCCCCAGAACGACGTCTCGCTCTGGGAGCACAACGGACGGCTGCTGCTCTTCCAGTCCGTCGACACGCCGCAGACGAACGGGGAGACCGTGTGCAGCCAGAACCGGGGAAGCGACACGACTGCCTGCGGCCCGCCAGTCTGCTTCGAGGGCATCCGCATCTTCGACCTCACGGACCCAACGGCGCCGGTGTACCTCAAGGGCGTCTATACCGACTGCGGCTCGCACACGCACACGCTCATCCCCGACTTGCCGAACAACCGCCTGCTCATCTACGTCTCCTCGTATCCGGGCAGCTCCGGCCCGCGCTGCCAGTCGCCGTTCCGCAAGATCTCGATCGTCCAGGTGCCGCTCGACGCGCCCGAGACGTCGAGCGTCTTCTCGCAGCCGCCGCTCACCGCCACCGTTCCGGGCTGCCATGACATGACCGCCTTCCTGGCCATCCACATGCTGGCTGCTTCCTGCGCGGCCGAAGGGCAGCTGTGGGACATCAGCGACCCGGCGAACCCGGGAACGCTGAGCCCCGTGCACATCGACGATTCCGGCGTCAACTACTGGCACTCGGCCGAGTTCACGTGGGACGGCCAGTACGTCGTCTTCAACGACGAGAGCTTCACCGGCACCTGCCAAGCGGGGGGCGACGGCCGCATCCGTATCTATCGGGTCAGCGACCATGCCCTGATGAGCAGCTTCATGATCCCCCGCCCGCAGGGGTCCTACTGCTCGGTGCACAACGGGAACATCATCCCGGTCGCAGGCCGCTACCTGCTCGTCGCCGCGTGGTACGGGGGCGGAACGAGCGTGGTCGACTTCACGAACCCGACCGCCCCGGTCGAGGTGGCCTACTACGACGCCAACTCGGGCCGGGGCGCTGCGGACACGTGGTCTTCGTACTGGTACAACGGGGCCATCTACGCCAACGACATCACGCGGGGAGTCGACGTCTTCAACATCGTCACCCCGTACGTGCGGTACGGCGCAACCTGGACCCACCTGAACGCGCAGACGCAGGAGAACTTGCTCGCCTCGCCGATCGCATCACGGAGCCCGACCGTGCGGCTCGCAATCGCCAGCCGCGATGCGCGCACGGCGCCCTGACGGGCCGGCCGGCCCGCCAGGGGCACCCGACGCGCGTTACTGCTCGAGGACTCGACTCGCCTTCGCGATTCCGCGCGAGATGAGGTAGGCGGCGGAGACCCACGTCGCCCCCCAGACGAAGCGATCGCCGCTCACCTGATCGTCGAAGATCGCGATGAGCCCGAAGACAATCAGGACGAGCACATAGACGCCGAATTCGGCGTTGCCGGGAATCGGCAGCCGGGCGAAGTCGAGAGTCGTCCCAGGGGCATAGCCGTAGCTCGGGCGGGACGGTTGCTCGGGCGGAGTCGTCGACATGCAGTTCTCCTTTCAGGCAGCGTGTCCGGGAACGTGGACTATCTCTAGTTTCAGGCCGTCGGGATCGTAGAAGAAGACCGCGTAGTAACCGGGCTGGTACCAGTACTCCTCGGGCCCGCTCTCGATCTCGACTCCCTGCGCGCGCAGCCACTCGGCCCGCTCATGCACGACCGCCCGGGACACGGCCTCGAAGGCGATGTGATGCAGGCCGACCTCGTACCGGTCAGGCGGCTGCTCGCGCTCACTCTGAGCCTCGCGGACGCCGACGGAGCTCCCTGGCCCCCACAGGTACCAGATCGTCTCGCCGCGCTCGCCCTCCACCTCGCTGACGCCGTGCCAGCCGAGCGGGCCGAGGAGGTCGCGGTAGAAGGGAAGGCTGCGCTCGATCGAGGAGACGACGATGTCTATGTGATGAATACCGGTCGAGCGCACGGCAACCTTTCGCTTTCAGCGCGTTTCTGCCATCTCCTTTCCGCGTCCGTAGCGGACGGCCCGCCGAACGGCACGCGGGTCGAGTCCGCGCTCGAGCAGCTGCTGGCGAAGCTCGCCCTCCGCTGCGAGCCGCAGGAAGAGCCAGGCGAGCGCGCCCATTGTGACCAGCGAGCCCTCGATCATCATGATCCCGCCCGCGATCCCCTGGTCGGCGGCCGCCGAGAGCCCCCACGGCCGGTGCGACTCCTCGTAGAAGCTGTAGAAGGGAGAGCCCGCCCAGACGAGGACGTTCCCGAGCACCGTCGAGGCGACGCGGACGGCAGCGATGTAGCCCATCTTGGCGCCGGTCCCGAACCACTCCGGCCCCGGCAGGACCTCGACGACCGCCGCCCACATGATCGCGCCCGCGGCGAAGAAGCAGGAGTGCTCGAGCGCATGCACCGAGTCGTGGCGGAGGGCCGCCTCCCAGAAGTAGGGCAGGTGCCACAGGTAGAGGTTCACCGTCCAGAGCGGCAGAGCGACGAACGGGTGCGCGAGGACGCGAAGCGCACGGACGGCGCGGACGGAGAGGATCGGCCTGAGCAGCGGCCCGGTGAGCCCGGCGACGATGCACAGCGGCCCGAGATCACCGAGCAGCAGGTGCTGGACCATGTGGAAGGCGAAGGACTCCTGCTCGCCCAGCGTCGCGATCGGGGAGACGAGGGCGACCGCGATCAGCGCGACGCCGAGGCCGAAGAGATAGAGCCGCCAGGTCGCTACGGGCACGCCCCTGTGCGCCAGCGTCCGCGCCCGCCGGGCGTAGAGGAAGCTGCCGACGGCGAGGGGAACGAGCTGGAGCGGGTCGAGCGTCCAGCTCGTCCCCGCGGAATGGGCGAGGATCACGGCTCCGAGTGTAGGCCCGCGGCTGCGCCGCGCCGTACACTCGCTGCGTGGGCGATAGGACGTACGAGGCCGCCGGGGTCTCGCTCGCGCTAGCCGATTCGATCGTCGAACGGCTGCGCGCTGCCGTCGAGTCGACTGGCGCAACCGGCTTTGGCGCGTTCGCCGGCCTCTACCCGCTCGACGACGAGCGCTTCCTCGCCGCGTCGACCGACGGCGTCGGAACGAAGCTCGTCCTCGCGCGCCGGGCCGGGCGGCTCCGCTCGGCCGGGGCCGACCTCGCCGCGCACTGCATCGACGACGTCCTCTGCACCGGCGCCGAGCCGCTCTTCTTCCTCGACTACGTCGCCGGTCACTCGCTCGAGCTCGAGCAGGTCGCAGAGCTCGTCGAGGGAGCCGCGGACGTCTGCCGCACGGCGGGCTGCGCTCTGCTTGGCGGCGAGACGGCGGAGATGCCCGGCGTCTACCGGGACGATCAGCTCGACCTCGCGGGCACATGCGTCGGGCTCGTCGCGCGCGATCGCGTGATCGACGGCTCCCGGGTCGAGACGGGCGACGTCATCCTCGGCTTTCCCTCCTCCGGGCTGCACACGAACGGCTACTCGCTCGTGCGGCGTCTCGTCGGAGACTCGGCGTTCGACGCCGACCTGCTGCTCGCTCCGCACCGGCTCTACGTCGACGAGGTGCGCGCCCTCCGCGAGCGGGCGGACGTGAAGGCGCTCGCGCACGTGACCGGCGGCGGCATCCTCGGAAACCTCGCGCGGGTCCTGCCCGAAGGCCGTGGCGCCGAGCTCGACTGGGAGTCCTGGGAGCGCCCACCGGTCTACGCCTGGTTGACCGACCAGGGCGTCGACGAGGATGAGCAGCGTCAGGTCTTCAACGTCGGCATCGGGATGTGTGCGGTCGTGCCGCAAGCCGACGCAGGCGCGGGCACTGTGATCGGGCGGATCCTGTGATCGGCGTTCTGGTCTCGGGCGAGGGCACAAACCTCCAGGCCCTGATCGACGAGGGCCTGCCGATCGTCGCGGTCGCCTCGAACAAGCCCGGCGCGCGGGCGCTCGGGCGGGCCGAGGCGGCGAGGATCCCGACGGCGGTCTTCGAGCTCGACGAGCGAGGAAGCCGCGAGGAGCGCGACGGCGCGATGGCCGACTGGCTCGCCGAGCGAGGCGTGCAGCTCGTCGTCTGCGCCGGGTACATGCACCTTCTGCGCCCTAACTTCCTGGCGCGCTTCCCGGGCCGGATCGTGAACACGCACCCAGCGCCGCTGCCCGGCTTCCCCGGCGCGCACCCGATCGAGGACGTGCTCGCAGCCGGCGCAAAGGAGACCGCGGCGACCGTCCATTACGTCGACGAGGGGATCGACACGGGGCCGGTGATCGCCGCCGAGCGCGTGCCGGTGCGCGAGGACGACACGGTCGAGAGCCTGCGCCAGCGGGTGCAGGCGGTCGAGCACCGGCTGCTGCCCAAGGCCGTCCGCCAGTTGATCTCGTGATGGAGCGCGCTCTTCTGTCCACCTTCGACAAGACGGGCCTCGCCGAGCTCGCGCGCGGGCTCGCCGAGCTCGGCGTCGAGCTCGTCGCGAGCGGCGGCACGGCCGAACACCTTGACGAGCACGGGATCGACACGATGCGGGTCGAGGAGCTGACGGAGATTCCGGAGCTGCTCGGCGGCCGGGTGAAGACGCTCCACCCGCGGATCCACGCCGCAATCCTCGCCAGGCGCGACCATCCCGACGACCTCGCCGCGCTCGACGAGCACGACATCCGCCCCTTCGACCTGGTCTGCGTGAACCTCTACCCCTTCACGCAGGTGGCCTCGCGGCACGGCGTGCGCGAGGAGGACGCGGTCGAGATGATCGACATCGGCGGACCCTCGATGCTCCGCGCCGCGGCGAAGAACTTCGCGCATGTCGCGCCCCTCTGCCGGCCCGAGCGCTACGGGAGCGTGCTCGCCGAGCTGCGGGAGGCGGGCACGCTCTCGCTCGAGACGCGGCGTGCGCTCGCGGCCGAGGCGTTCGCGGTCACGGCGGCATACGAGGCTGCGATCGCGCACTGGTTCGGCGACCGCGAGCCGTTTCCCGAGCTCCTGATCCCGAGCTTCGAGAAGGTGACCGACCTCGTCTACGGCGAGAACCCCCACCAGCGCGCGGCGTACTACGCGGAGGCGGGAGTGCGCCGGCACCTGCTGTCCCGGGTCCAGCAGCTGCACGGCCGCCAGCTCTCGTTCATCAACCTCTACGACCTCAACGCCGGCCGCATGCTGCTCCAGGAGTTCACGGTCCCCGCGTGCGCGATCATCAAGCACGCGAACCCGAGCGGCGTCGCCGTCGCGGGGACGATCGAGGAGGCGTACGAGAAGGCGCTCGCCTGCGACCCCGTCTCGGCGTTCGGAATGGTGTGCGTGGTGAACCGGCCGGTCAGTGCTGAGCTCGGGCACCGGCTCGCGGAGCGCTTCGTCGACGTCCTGCTCGCGCCCGAGTACGACGAGGAGGGGCTCGAGGCCTTGCGTCAGAAGCCGGCGACGCGGATCCTCGTCGACCGAGAGCGGCGCCGCTTCGACGCCGGCGAACGCGACTACAAGCGGGTGTTCGGGGGCCTACTCGTACAGGACCGGGACTGGGACGTGCAGGGACGAGAGAACATGGAGGTCGTCAAGGGCTCCCCGACGGAAGACCAATGGGGCGATCTCCTCTTCGCGTGGCGCGTGTGCAAGCACGTCTGGTCGAACGCGATCGTGCTCGCAAAGGGCCTCCAGACGCTCGGCATCGGCGGTGGGCAGACGAGCCGCGTGGACTCGACGCGAATTGCGATCGAGAAGGCCCGCGAGCACGGCCACGAGCTCGAAGGATCGGTGCTGGCGTCCGATGCGCTGATCCCGTTCGCCGACGGCCCTCAGCTCGCCCTCGACGCAGGGGTGCGCGCGATCATCCAGCCGGGCGGCGCGAAGCGGGACGCCGAGGTGATCGAGGCCGTCGAGAGCGCGGGCGCGACGATGGTCTTCACCCATCGTCGGCACTTCCGGCATTAAGCGCCAACTAGAGTTCGAGCGAATGGCGCGCGAGTATCTGACCGTCCTCGACCTCGTCGGCCAGACGCCGCTCGTCCGCCTCCAGCGCCTCGTTCCCGAGGACGCGGCGACCGTCGTCGCCAAGCTCGAGTACCTCAATCCCGGTGGCTCGGTCAAGGATCGGATCGGGATCAAGCTGATCGAGGCCGCCGAGCGCGAGGGGAAGCTGAAGCCGGGCGGGACGATCGTCGAGCCGACCTCGGGCAACACGGGCGTCGGCCTGGCGATCGCCGCGGCGCTCAAGGGCTACCGCTGCATCTTCGTCATGCCCGACAAGATGAGCCAGGAGAAGATCTCTCTGCTGCGCGCATACGGGGCCGAGGTCGTCATCTGCCCGTACGCGGTCGCGCCCGAGTCGCCCGAGAGCTACTACTCGGTCTCGGACCGGCTCGCCGAGGAGATTCCCGGCGCGTACAAGCCCGACCAGTACACGAACGAGGGCAACCCGGCGGCGCACTACGAGACGACCGGACCCGAGATCTGGGAACAGACCGGAGGCGAGATCGATGCGCTCGTGATCGCGGTCGGTACCGGCGGGACGATCTCCGGTGCCGGGCGCTACCTGAAGGAGCAGAAGCCCGATGTCCTGATCGTCGGCGCCGATCCCGAGGGGTCGATCTACACCGCCGGCGAGGCGAAGATGCACCCGTACCTCGTCGAGGGAATCGGCGAGGACTTCTGGCCGAAGACGTTCGACCGCTCGATCGTCGACCAATGGGTGACCGTGTCCGACCGCAACTCGTTCATAGCCGCGCGGCGGATGGCACGCGAGGAGGGGCTCTTGATCGGCGGCTCGGGCGGTACGGCCGTGCACGCGGCGATCGAGGTGGCGAAGCAGCTCGGCGAGCGCAAGACCGTCGTCACGCTGATCCCCGACGGCGGCCGTGCATACCTCTCGAAGTTCTTCGACGACAACTACATGCTCGAGCTCGGCTTCCTCGAGCGAACCGCCCCCTCGCCGACAGTCGAAGAGGTCCTTCGCTCGAAACAGACCGAGGAGCCCGACATCCCCGACCTCGTCACGATCACCTCGCATCAGAAGATCGGCGAGGCGATCGACCTCATGCAGCGTTACTCGATCTCCCAGCTCGCCGTCGTGCGCGACGGGCAGGAGCTCGACTCGCTTGCAGACGTGATCGGCTCGCTGCAGGACCGCGACCTCCTCGAGCGCGTCTTCAAGAATCCCGACGCTCTCCACGAGGACGTGGCCGCTGCGATGCAGCCGCCGCTCGCAGCGGTGGACGCGGGCGAGCCGCTCGAAGAGGTCTTCTCGACGCTGACCGGCCGGACGAACGCTGTCGTCGTCGCTCGTGAGGGCAAGCCGATCGGCGTCCTCACCCGCACCGACCTGCTCGAGTTCCTCGCCCACCGCCGGGGCAATTCCCGCAGCTAACGCGGACTCCCGACGAAGCGGAAGGCCAGAGCGGGAATCTCGCCGGCCTGGATCAGCCGGCGCTCCTCATCCTCGTCGAGAGCGACGTGTCGGGAGAGGTACGGCTCCCAGCTGAAGTGATGTTCCGAGAAGCGTCGCTCGAGGCCGTCTCGGAGGTGCTGGAAGCCGTGGAGGTCGGCATGCTCTGCTTCCCACTCTCGGCGGTCGAGGTTGTAGCGCGCGGCAGTCATCTTGTCGAGAAGGTCCCAACCGAACTCATCCACGATCACAAGGCCGTCCGTCGCCAAGAGCCCGACCAGCTTGTCGAGTGCCCGGTCGAGGTCGGAGACGTGGTGGAGCGAAAAGCTCGCGACCGCGCGGTCGAAGGGACGCGGGTCGTCCAGCTCCTCGATGGTGGTACGCCGGAAGATGGGGCCTTCCGGAGCTTCCGGGTCGACCGCGACTACCTCATAGCCGCGCGCGTCGAGAGCCAGCGCCAGCTCGCCGCGGCCGCAGCCGACTTCGAGCACTCGGCCCGGCGGGGCGGGCAGCTGTGAGAGTACGAACTCGGTGAAGTCCACTCAGCCCACACTGGCACAAGCGCGCCGCATCGCCGTGCGGGCGCAGCTGCTCGACGGGACCGCAACCGATGTTCTCTCGACGGTCCGGCACCTCGGGTCCCTCCAGATGGACCCGATCTCGACGGTTGCCCCGCCGCAATACGTCGTTCTCTGGAGCCGCCTCGGCCCGTTCGACCGGGCTGAGCTGGATCGCCTGATCTGGGAGGAGCGCAAGCTCGTCGAGTGGAACGCGTTCATCTACCCGATCGAGTCGCTGCCGCTGATCCAGGCGCGCATGCGCCACCACCGCCGGGGGACGAAACACAGCCACGACCGCTGGCGCCAGGAGTTCTTGAAGAACAACGCGGCGTTCCGCCGGTACGTGCTGCGTGAGCTCGAGCGGCGTGGGCCGTTGCTCTCGCGCGAGCTGGAGGACCGCTCGCGAGAAGGGCGTCTCGAGCACCGCTGGTACGGCAACCGGTTTGTGGGGCTGATGCTCGGGACGCTGCACATCCACGGCGAGATCGCCGTCGTAGGTAGGCGCGGCGGCCAACGGCTGTGGGGCCTCTCAGATGGGTGGTACCCCGAGACGAAGACGGTGCCGTGGCGCGAGGCCGAGCGTCAGCTCGCCGAGCATCGCTTTCGCGCGCTCGGCGTGCGGCTCGAGAAGGGCCGGCTGGTAGCGCATCCGGAGGCCACCTACGGGCCGGTCGGGAGCCGCGTCACGTTCCTGTCGCCGTTCGACCGGCTCGTCAAGGACCGCGACCGGGCGGAGGCGCTCTGGAACTTCTTCTACCGCCTGGAGATGTACGTGCCTAAGGCGAAGCGCGAGTACGGCTACTACGTCCTCCCGATCCTGCGCGGCGATCGGCTGATCGGGCGCATCGATCCGGCCTTCGACCGCAAGGCCAAAGTGCTGCTGGTAAACGGCGTCTTCGCCGAGCCCGGCGCGCCGGCGACCGCGGGCGCAGGAGTGGCCAGGGCGATCTCACGGCTCGCCAGGTGGCTCGGCGCCGAGGAGGTCGCCTACTCGCAGGGCGTGCCGGCGATCTGGGGCGACAGTCTCCGTAACTAAGATCCAGCTATGGATTTCGAGACGCGTGCCATCCACGAAGGGCAGGAGCCTGACCCCGCAACCGGATCGGTCGTCGTCCCGATCTACCAGACCTCCACATACGCGCAGGACGCGGTCGGCCAGCACAAGGGGTACGAGTACTCGCGAGCGGCCAACCCGACGCGAACGGCGCTCGAGCTCTGCCTCGCTTCGCTCGAAAGCGCGGAGAACGGAGTCGCGTTCGCGTCCGGAATGGCTGCCGTCACGACCGTCATGCACCTCGTGCACCCGAGCGAGCGGGTCGTCTCGGTGAACGACGTCTACGGCGGCACCTACCGGCTCTTCTCGCAGGTCTACGCGCCGAAGGGCTACGAGATCGAGTACCTCTCGGCACAGGAGATCAACGACGGGCTCGCCGACCGGATCGACGAGCGGACGCGCCTCGTCTGGCTCGAGACGCCGACGAACCCGCTCCTGAACGTGATCGACATCCAGACGGCAGTCGAGGCCGCGCACGCGGTGAACGCGATCGTGGTGGTCGACAACACATTTGCCACGCCGTACCTGCAACGGCCCCTCGAGTTCGGCGCCGACATCGTCCTCCACTCGACGACGAAATACCTCAGCGGGCACTCGGACCTGATCGGCGGCTTCGTCGCGACGAACGACCCGACGATCGCCGAGCGCCTCTACTTCCTCCAGAAGTCGCTCGGGGGCGTTCCGGGCCCCTTCGACTCGTGGCTCGTGCTGCGGGGCCTGAAGACGCTCGCCCTGCGGATGGAGCGGCACTGCGAGAACGCGCGGCGGATCGCCGAGTACCTCGAATCGCACGAGTCGGTCGTGCAGGTCCTCTACCCAGGGCTGCCGAGCCATCCCGGGCACGAAATCGCCAAGCGGCAGATGGCCGACTTCGGCGGGATGATCTCGTTCCTCGCCGGCTCGGAGGAGGAGGCGGTCGAGCTGGTCACGCGGACCAAGATCTGGACGCTCGCCGAATCGCTCGGCTCCGTCGAGAGCCTGATCGAGCACCCGGCGCGGATGACGCACGCCTCGACGGCGGACGGGCCCTTCGCGGCGCCGCGCAACCTCATTCGGCTCTCGGTCGGAATCGAGTCCCTCGACGACCTGATCGCCGACCTCGAGGCCGCGCTCGTCCGCTCCGCCGCCGCCGCCGGCGCCTAGGACAGGGAACCATGCTCGGGGCTCCGGTGTAGAGGCGGCAGACGCCGACCTCGAAAGGAGCTCGCAAATGAACCGAACTCTCTTCGTCCTGGCCACGATCGCGGCGCTGGCGCTCCCGGCGACGGCGCTCGCCAAGGGGCCCTCCGAAGCGTCGATCGACGGGCCGGGTGTGGGCAAGGCGATCTCGATCACCGGACCCGAGCAGCCGGGATCGCCCCTCATGGATTTCGCGGAGCAGGCGGGATTCTTCCCGGCCGCCTTCGGCCAGGAGCCCAACCCGATGCTGCCGGGCCGCCCCAAGGGGGATCTCGGCCCGAAGTACACGATCGACTACACGGTTCCGGGCCCGGACAACGACAGCTTCGACATCCACCAGGACCTCTACCCGTACGCGAAGCCGTATGCCCTGACGTACATGGCATCCGGCCAGGAGATCTTCGACTTCACGACCAAGGGCGGCTGGTACGAGTCGCCGGAGCTCAAGCAGACACTCGTCTCGGCCGGCCTGCCGAAGACGGCGGCGGCGGCTCGCTCGTCCAGCTCCGCCGGGTTCTTCTCGACGGGGTTGATCAGCACGCTGGCCGGAGCCGCTCTGCTTCTTGCAGCTGCGGCGACGATCGTCATTCGCCGGCGCACCCGCCGACCGCACGTAGCCTGATCTTTCCCTCGGGAGCCCCGAGGGGTCGAACCCCCTCGGGGCTCCCCGTAGGATCAGGGCGTGCCTCTGCCCGAGCCCCTCGACCTCCACCACCAGGGCGACGAGCGCGTGATCGGCGTCTACCTGGTCGAGACCGAGGACGGGCCGGCGCTCATCGACTGCGGGCCGACGACGTGCGTCCCAGCGCTGAAGGAACGGCTCGCCGAGCGCGACCTCGTGCTCACCGACCTGCGCCATCTCCTCCTCTCGCACATCCACCTCGACCACGCGGGCGCGGCGGGCGTGCTCGTCCGCGAGCATCCGAGCCTCCAGGTGCACGTCTCCGAGATCGGCGCGCCGCACCTCGTCGACCCGGCTCGGCTCGAGCGGAGCGCTCGGCGTCTCTACGGCGACGAGTTCGACACGCTCTGGGGCGAGCTCGCGCCGGTGCCCGAGCCGAACGTCCACCCGGTCGGTGACGACGTGCTCGGTCTCGCCTGTTTCCCCTCCCCCGGCCACGCGGCGCATCACGTCTGCTACGTGGCCTCCGACGGCACGCTCTACGCGGGCGACGCGGCGGGCGTGCGCGTCATGCCCGGCCGCCACATCCTCCCGGTCGCGCCCCCGCCGGAGGTGGACCTGGAGGCGTGGGAGCGAACGATCGACGAGCTCGAGCGGCGTGGGTCGGAGCGGCTCGCGCTCATCCACTTCGGCGTCGTCGACCACCCGCGCGACCACCTGCGCCGCCTCCGCCGGCAGCTCCGCCTCTGGGCACAGCGAGTGCGCCAGGGCATGAGCGAGGAGGAGTTCATCGAGGCAGCCCGTGCCGACCTCGAGGGCGAGGAAGGCGAGGCCCCGTACTACGAGCGGGCCGCGCCGTTCTGGCAGTCCTACCTAGGCCTCAAGCGCTACTGGGACAAGCAGCTCGCGGCCTAGGCTCGCTCGATCGCCTCGCGGTAGACCCGCTCGTAGTCGCTGACCATCCGCTCGGGGGCGAAGCGCTCCTCGACGTAGCGCCGGCACTCGAGCGGATCGAGCGCATCGGCCCGCTCGAGCGCCTCGGGCATCTGGCGGTAGTTGTCGACGATCAGCCCCGAGCGCCCGTCCTCGATCACTTCCGGCACCGCACCGTGCCGCGTCGCGATCACCGGCGTTCCGCACGCCATCGACTCGACCATGACGAGGCCGAACGGCTCCTCCCACTCGATCGGGAAGAGCGTCGCCCGCGCGTCCTGGAGCAGCTCCACCTTCTGGCCGTGCGTCACCTCGCCGAGGTACTCGATGCCGTTATGGCCGAGGTGGGGCTCGACGAACTCGGCGAAGTACTGCCGCTCCTTCTGCTCCCGGTTCTTCCCCGCGATCTTCAGCGGCAGGTCGAGCTCCATGGCGACGGCGATCGAGCGATGCGCACCCTTGTCGGGGCTCATCCGCCCCAGGAAGAGGAGGTAGTCGCCGCGGTGCGGCTTGCAAGGGTAGAGCGAGAGGTCGATCGCGTTCGGGATCGTCGCCACCCAGGGAAGCTCTGGCATCGGCCGGCGCTGATTCTCCGAGAGCGAGATCAGCCCGACACTCGGCGAGACCTTCGCGATGCCGGCGTAAGCCGCCTGGGCGTCATGCGCGTCGAGCGGCCCGTGGACCGTGTGAACGACCGGCGTCTCGACGAGGCCGCCGAGCGTCGCGGCGGTCATCCCCGAGTGGTCGTTGATGACGTCGAACTCGTCCGCCCGCGTGTAGCACCCAAGCGCGTGCCGGAGGTCGGGCAGCGAGCGGCCGATGAGCGTGCTCGGCGCCTGCGGGAAGACGTAGGAGAGCTTCGCCTTCGTCAGAGAGTCGCCCGAGGCGAAGAGCGTGACGTCGTGACCGGCGTCGACGAGCCCGTCCGCGAGCAGCGAGACGACGAGCTCGATGCCGCCGTAGCCCGTCGGCGGCACCGCGAACCAGGTCGGCGCCAAGACGGCGACTCGCAGGCTGGACTCAGTCACTCTCTGCGACACGTACCTTTCCCTCTTCGATTCGAACCTCCCACTGGCGGTCGAAGGCGCGGATGCCGGTCATTCGCAGCGTGCCTGCCCAGGCGGGCAGCTCGAGCGGAGTCACGGTCTTCAACTGATGGCGCGACCGGTCCGGCTGGAGGCCGAGCAGGAGCTGAAGAAGGAGGACGGGCGTGCCGGCGGCCCACGCCTGGGGCCGGGCCGCGGTGGGATAGGCGATGGGAAACGGAGTTTCTGCACGGGGGAGCCCGGCAAAGACCTCGGGCAGCTGGTGATCGAAATGCCCGGCCGCGTTCAGCATCCGCCGGATGATGCGGTGCGCCTCCGACCAGCGGGCGTAACGCGAGAGGCCCCAGGCGATCAGCGAGTTGTCGTGAGGCCAGACGGTCCCGTTGTGGTACGAGAGTGGGTTGAATCCCGCGTCGGCCGCTGACATCGTGCGCACGCCCCAGCCGGACCAGAGGTCCGGTCCCATCAGGCGGTCGACGACCCGGTCGACCCGGTCGGGATGGACGATCCCGCTCCAGAGCAGGTGGCCGATGTTCGAGCAGAGGGAGTCGACCTGCCGCTTTTCCCCGTCGAGCGCGAGCACGTAGTAGCCGCCGCGCGAATCAGACCAGTACGCCTCGTCAAACCTCGCCCGCAACTCCTCCGCCTCGCGGTCGAGCCGCTCGGCACGGTCTCGCTCGCGCCAGACCTCGCGTGCGAGCTCCGCCGCGCGGCGCTTGGCGTCGTAGACGTAGCCCTGCACCTCGACGGGCGCGATCGGCGGTCGGGCGAGCGAGCCGTCCGAGAAACGCTGCGAGTCCCAGGAGTCCTTCCACGATTGGTTGTCGAGCCCGCCCGGGCTGCGCTTCTCGTACTCGACGAAGCCGTCGCCGTCGCGGTCGCCGTACTCGTCGAGCCAGGCGAGGGCGCGCAGAGCGGGCTCCTTGAAGTGGCGGACGAGGCCTGCGTCGTCCGTCCAGCGCCAGACCTCGGAGAGGAGGATGAGATACAGGGCCGTCGCGTCGACCGTGCCGTAGTAGGCGCTGAACCAGTTCTGCACGGCCTTGCCGCGACGGATCTCGTGTACGATCTTCCCGGGCTCGGCGTCGATGGACGGGTCGTCCTCGGTCGCCTGGAGGGCCGCGAGCGCCTCGAGCGCGCTGCGCGCGAGCTCGGGCCCGAAGAGGAGCGTCTGGAGGCAAGTGATCAGCGTGTCGCGGCCGAAGACGGTCATGAACCACGGCATCCCGGCCGCCGGCAGGTTGCCGAGCCCGTCGCCGCCGCGGATCCGGAGCGAGGCGAGGTCCGCGACCGAGCGCGAGAACGAGCGGGTCAGGTCCTCCCACGTCCCCCGCAGCTGCGGTACGCGCAGGCGCCAGGTCTGCAGAGAGGCATCCACCCGTTCGCGCTCCTCGCCGAAGCGGCGGTGGGCCGCCGTCGGCACCACCGCGGCCTCGTCGTCGAATGAGGGAATGACGTCGACCTCCAGTTCCCAGCTCGCCCGCGGCTCGAGCTCGATCCAGTAGCGGACCTTGCTGGGCTCCGCGTGGCCGCGCTGCGAGAGGATCACCTGCGTCCGCGCCGAGCCGCCGTCGTCCTCGAGGACGAACTGGTTCGCGTCCTCCTCGTATCGCGGCTCGCACAGAGGCGGCAGCGGCCGCGCCCGCAGCGGGTCCCCGAGGGTGAAGTCGTAGTCCTTGACAGCGAAGATGTCCGCGAAGTCGTTGCCGAACTCGAGTGCGAGCTCGAAACCGACCTTCTCCATGCTCTGGTTCTGGACGAGGAGGCGGTCCTGCATGCCCTCGCCGACGAAGCGGTGGCGCCCGATCGAAACCGAGTCCTGCGGCAGCTCGCCGGCGAATGGGTTCCGGAGGTAGTAGGCGGCCGAGTAGTACTCGACCTGCCCGGACGAGAGGAGGAGGGGCCGGTCGCCGTTGATCGTCAGCTCGAGGCGCGAGAGGAAGCGGGTGTCGTCAGCGTAGAGGCCACTCGTCGTGAAGGTGAAGTCCCCGTTCTGGTCACTGATGCAGAAGTTCGACCCTTCGAGGATCGTGATCGCCACGCTACGCGTCCTGTGTCGACCGAACGATGCGAACGGCGCTCGACTGGGCAAGCGCCTTGACGACGATCTCGTCGACGTTCACGTGCGGCGGCCGCGTGACCGCGAAGAGCACGCAATCGGCGATGTCCTGCGGTGTCAGCGGCTGAAGACCTTCGTACACGCGCTTCGCCTGCTCGGCGTCGCCGCGGAAGCGGACGACCGAGAACTCCGTCTCGACGAGCCCGGGGTCGACGGTCGTCAGCCGGATAGGCCTGCCGAGCAGGTCCTCGCGCAGCGCGTACGTGAAGCCGCGCACCGCAAACTTCGACGTGACGTAGAGGGCGCCGCGTTCGTACGCCTGCCGGCCGGCGACCGAGCCGAGGTTGACGATGTGCCCGCCGTCACGGATGTGCGGTAGACAGAGGCGCGTCATGCGCAGGAGGCCGCGGACGTTCGTCTCGATGACGGTTGCCTCGTCCTCCTCGCTCCCCTCCCAGAAGAGGTCTCGGCCCAGGGCCAGTCCCGCGTTGTTGACAAGGATGTCGAGCCCGCCGAGCTCCGCGACGGCCTGGTCGACGAAGCGCGCGCACTCGGCCGAGTCGGTCACGTCGAGCCTGAAAGCGACGAACTCCGGGCCGAGCTCGGCGAGCCGCTCGAGACGACGTGCGCCGACGGCGACCCTCGCGCCCGCGCCTGCGAGCGTGCGGGCGACCGCCGCGCCGATCCCGCTCGAGGCGCCCGTCACGACAGCCGTCTTATCCTCGAGGGGAGCCAACGCGCGGAGCTTAGAGGTTCGTTTCGGAGTGGAGGGGCAGCGTACCGCGGCGGCCCTCTACGCCTGCGGCAGCTCGACGACGAATGTCGCCCCGGCGCCGGGCTCGGAGCTGAGATCGAGGCGGCCGCCCATCCGCTGGGTGAGCTCCCGGGAGATGTACAGGCCGAGACCCGTTCCGCTGGGCGCCCTCGCGAGCTGTGGGTCGGCACGGAAGAACTTCTCGAAGACTCGCTGCTGGTCGGCGAGGCTGATTCCCGGACCGGTATCGGCGACGGAAATCCGGACGGCACCGTCTGCAACGTGCGCACCAACCTTCACCGGGCTGCCGGCGTATTTGACGGCGTTGTCGAGCAGGTTGACGAGCACCTGCTGGATCCGATCGCGGTCACCCGACGCAGAGCCGACGTCCACCGGGATCTCGACATCGATCGTCAGCGAGTCCGGAAGGTGCGATCGCATCGCCTCAACCGTCGTCCGAACGACCTCTGCGACGTCGACGGGCTCGGCCTCGACGGGCAGGTCGCGTCGGTCGAGCTGGCTCGTCAGGAGCACCTCCTCCGTGATCTGGCTCAGCCGAGCGGCCTGGGTGGCGATCATCTCCAGAAGCTCCTGTCTCTGCTCTGCCGGCAAGTCGACGTCTTGGCGAAGGAGCGTCTGGGCGGCGCCGTAGACGGCGGCCATCGGCGTGCGCAGCTCATGCGAGATCGTCGCGACGAAGTCGCTCTTCTCCTCCTCCAACCGCTGCTCGCTCGTGAGGTCGCGGAAGCCGTAGACCACGCCGTCGGCGCCGCGAACGGCGACGATCGAGAGCCAGAGATCGCGCCCGCCGATCTCGAACGGAAGCGTCACCGGCCGCGCCACCGCTCCACCCTCGGCAACCGGAATGCGAGCGGCAAGCGTCTGCCATTCGGAGATGAAGGCTCCAAGCTCGTTACCGCGCACGCGTTCGGCGCGCAATCCCGTAACGAGCTCCGCCGCCCTGTTCCAGAGGCGAACCACACCGTCACCATCGACGAGGAAGATGCCGTCGCCCACTGCCTCTAGCACCTGCGCCGCCTGCTCCCGCTCCGCCGCCACCGCACGCGCGGCCGCCTCGGCCGACTCGAGGCGCCGACGTTCCTGCTGCAAGCGCGTGTTCTGAACGGCGGCCGCCATCTGCGCGACGAGCCCGTCGACCAGCTCGAGCTGCTCGCCCGAGTATTCGCCGCGGTCGGTCATCAGCTGCACGACGCCGACGACGCGGCCTTCATCCTTGATAGGCACCATCATCGCGGCGCTCGTCTCGGAGGGGCCGGCCTCGGGAATCTTTCGGACCCCGCCTTTCGGATCGACGTTGTAGTAGACGCTGTTGTCGACGCACTCGACGCGCTGGGCAACGTCGTTGAAGAGCAAGGGCTCACCGCCCACGATCACGCGGCTCTGCATGCCGCCGCCTTCGCGGTTCAGCGG
>DASYUD010000013.1:0-2037 GCA_036001625.1 Gaiellaceae bacterium | reverse complement strand
AGCTTCGGCGCGCCGAGCTCGAGCACCTCGACCGGTATCGCGACGGCAAGGGCGTCCGGCGGCCGCAGGCTTACCTCCTGATCCTCGGCAGGCGGCGCTCATGACCGCCGCGGACGCGCTTCGGGACGAGGCCGTCGACGTCCTCAGGGAGCTGATCCGGCTCGACACCGTCAACCCGCCGGGGAACGAGACGCGGGCGGCCGAGCTTCTGCGGAGCTATCTGGAGGACGCTGGGGTCGCGTGCGAGCTCTACGCCAGGGTGCCCGAGCGCGCCAACCTTGTCGCGCGACTACCGGGGCGGCGAGACGGGCCGACGCTGATGCTCCTCTCTCACACGGACACCGTCCTGGCCGATCCCGGCGAGTGGTCGGTCGATCCCTGGTCCGGGGACCTTCGCGACGACCACGTCTGGGGGCGAGGAGCCCTGGACATGAAGAGTCAGGTAGCGGCGAGCGCCGTCGCGATGGCGACGCTGGCGCGGGAGGGCTTCGAGCCTGCCGGCGACGTGCTCTTCGCCGCTTGCGCGGACGAGGAGGTCGGCGAGGACTTCGGCCTCTCCTGGCTTTGCCGCGAGCACCCCGACGCGGTGCGGGCCGACTACTGCGTGAACGAGGGCGGCGGCGATCGCGTGGCCGTCGACGGGAAGACGATCTACCTCTGCTCGACCGCCGAGAAGACGAGCTCGCCGTTTCTCCTCCGGGTGCACGGACGGAGTGGGCATGCCTCCATGCCGGGCATCGCGGACAACGCGTTGGTCAAGGCCGGTCCCCTCATCGAGCGCCTCGGCCGCATTCGGCCGACGCCGCGGCTTCTTCCCGAGACGAGGGCGTTCTTCACCGCTCTCGGCGGCGTCCCCGACCCGGCCGAACTGCCCGAGCGGCTCGCGTCTCTCGAGCCCGCCGTGCGCGCCATGGTCGAGCCGATGCTCTCCTTCGTCGTCTCGCCGACGATCATCGAGGCTTCGAAGCAGCGGAACGTCATTCCTGCGCTTTGCGAGGTCGAGTGCGACTGCCGCCTCTTGCCGGGGCAGACCCAGGAGGAGGCCGAGCGCGAGATCCGCGAATGTCTCGGCGAGCAGGGCGACTACGAGCTCGAATGGATCGAGGCGATCGGAGGCACCTTTTCGCCGCTCGACACGCCGCTCTGGGAAGCGATCGAGTCGTTCATCGAAGAAGAGGATCCGGGCGCGATCCTCACCCCAGTCGTGCTTCCTGGCTTCACGGACAGCCATTTCATGCGCGAGGCCTTCGGAACCGTCTCGTACGGGTTCTTCCCCATGCGAACCATGGATTCGGAGCTGGCCGCTCGCCTCATCCACTCGGCCGACGAGCGGGTCGCGGTCGAGGACCTGGAGCTTGGAACCCGCTTCCTCTGTCACCTGGTGCGTACACTCGAAGCATGAGCGAAGAGCGAGTGCGACTCGGTGGAATGGCGCTCGGCAACGGCGTGCTCGTCCATGGGCCGCGGTTCTGGGCCTGCGCTGTACGCGGAAAGGACGGAACGCTCGAGGTCGCGTCGGGCCAGAAGCCGCTCCGAGCGGTCGACGTCCGCAACCCCCTCCTGCGCGGACCGGCTCGGCTGGCCGAGGTCTTCGCTCTTCTCCCGGAGATTCGGCGCCGTCTGCCTTCCGCCGAGCTGCCGTTTCAGCGTCCCGGTGTCGCCGGTGCCATGGTCGGGAGCGCTCTGGGTCTGCGCCTCGTGCGCGCGAGCCGGCTGTCCCCGCTGACCCAGGAGGCCGTCGCCGCCTTCCTCGCCGTTGGACCGGCGGCCATGGCCCTGCGAGGCTCGAACCTCGCCGAGTACCACGGCGCCGAGCACATCGCCATCGGCACATACGAGCACGGCGAGGATCGGGCCAAGGAGCACGAGCGCTGCGGCTCGCATGTCCTGGGGCCGCTGCTCATGACGAGCGCCGCCGGCAGCCTGCTCGCCTCCCGCGCGCCTGCGCAGGTCCGGTCCCTCGCACGGGCCGCGGCGGGATTGGGGGCGATTGCAGCTTCGCTCGAGATCTTCTCGTGGATGGTGCGTAACGACCGC
>DASYUD010000012.1:0-122888 GCA_036001625.1 Gaiellaceae bacterium | reverse complement strand
TGGTAGACGAGGTTGTTGGCAAGCAGCCCGTCCTGGCCCTGGAAGTAGATGCCCTGGTGCTGGCGGCTGCCGTCGCCGTTGTCGTGGACGCGGTTGCCGAGCAGCTGCACGGCCTGGGTGTTGGGGCTGACGAGGAGGCCGCTGCCGGTGCCCGAGCGGATCTCGCAGCCGGAGATCTCGATGTGGTGGGTCGGCGCCGGCGGCCGCGTCCGCTGGCCGTCGGAGACCCAGATGTTCATCGTCGTGTGCAGGGGCGCGCCCTCGACGAGGAAGCCGGCGAAGCGGAAGTAGGCGGCCCCGGCCGTGATCCGCAGCGGGTAGTCCATCGAGCCCGAGCCGCCCGGGCGGACGACCGGCCGCTCACCGGGGTAGGCGCGGACGGTCATCGGCGCCTTCGCCGTGCCCGCCCGGTGCATGACCAGGCTCTGTGCGTAGGTGCCCTCGCGGACGAGCGCCGTCTGCCCCGGGAGCAGCGTGTCGAGCGCGTGCTGGATCGTGAGCCAAGGCCGGCCGCGGGTGCCTGGATTGCGATCGGATCCCCGGCGCGCGACATAGCGGACCGACCCCCGCGAGGCAGGAAGCCGCTTGGGGAGCGCGCGCCCGGCGGGCGGCGTCCTGTCGGGAACGGTGCGGAACTCAGAGCTGTCCGTACAGGCGAGCCCGAGCGCGGCGACGGAGAGCGTAGAAGCCACGAGCAGTCCGAGAGGACGCCCTCCCCGATGTGCTGAGCAGGAGGACGTTCGCCGCCCTGTGCGATTGCCAGATTTCCCGTCGATCACGTTCGCTCGCGGCCGCAGCCCCGCGCGATGGTAGCGAGTCGGCAGGTCGCCCCGCCCCTGCGGGGGTTCAGCGCTCGTACCCGCCGAGGTCGGCGGCGGCGGCCTGCGGGCGACCGACTCCGTCGAAATCCGTCAACGGCGAGTAGGCGGCGCGTCCCGCGTCGATCGCCGGGCTCCCCGTCCGCACGTGATAGTTGTGCGCGGGGCCGTCGACGAAGAGCGGGTCGCCGGTGAGGTTGCCGAGGGAGAAGTCGATGATGTTTCCGGACGAGTTGCCGTACTGGCCGGAGCGGTTGCCGAAGGCGACGTTGCTGTAGGCGACGTTGCCGGGCAGGATCTGACCCGACCCGTTGTTGTACCCGCGCACCCCGTAGCTGCCGTTGGAGGCAGTCACGTTGTTGATCACGGTCGTGAGGGTCGCGTTGTTCTCGACCATGATCCCCGAGAGCGAGTTGTCGACGACCGTGTTCGCCGTGACGATCACGTTCCTCGCCGGGATCTCGACGGTCGTGTCGGGGTCGGGATAGTTCCCTCGCACCTGGATCCCGAAGCCGTTCAGCTGGTGGTAGACGAGATTGTTCGCGATCAGCCCGTTCTGGCCCTGGAAGTAGAGACCCTGGTGCTGCTGTGAGCCGTCACCGCTGTCGTGCACGCTGTTGCCGATCAACTGCACGGAGTCGGTGTTCGGCGAGACGAGAACGCCTGTGCCCATTCCCGAGCGGATCTCGCAACCGGAGATCTCGATGTGGTGCGTCGGCGGGGGCTCGGACTGGCGTTGACCGTCGGAGATCCAGATGTTCATCGTCGTGTGCAGGGGGCCGCCCTCGACGACGAAGCCGGCGAAGCGGAAGTAGGCGGCGCCGGCCGTGATCCGGAGGGGGTAGTCCATCGAGCCCGAGCCGCCCGGGTGGACGACCGGCCGCTCGCCGGGATAGTTCCTGACCGTAATCGGGTTCGTGGCGCTGCCGGCTCGGTTCATGACGAGGCTCTGGCTGTAGGTGCCGGCGCGGACGAGCGCGATCTGGCCCGAGGACAGTGTGCTCAGTGCCTTCTGGATCGTGCGCCACGGGCTCGTCAGCGTCCCGGGATTCGTGTCCGAGCCTGTGGTCGAGACGTAGAACGTCTGCCCGGTCGAATCGGGTAGCCGCGGCGGCAAGGCCGTTCCGTAACCCGGGGGCGGCGGTGGCGGAGGCGGAGGAGGCAGAGGAGGCGGAGGCGGAGGCGGCGGAGGCGGTGGTGGCGGCGGCGGAGGTGGAGGTGGAGGTGGAGGTGGAGGTGGAGGACGAGGAGGTGGAGGTGGAGGTGGAGGTGGAGGTGGAGGTGGTGGCGGCGGAGGCGGAGGAGGGGGTGGCGGCGGTGGTGGAGGAGGCGGAGGTGGAGGAGGCGGTGGCGGTGGCGGTGGCGGAGGTGGTGGAGGCGGTGGCGGTGGCGGTGGCGGAGGCGGCGGAGGCGGAGGCGGTGGCAGAGGGGTGCCTGCGGGCGCGAGCGCGACAAGCTGGCCGATCGAGCTGTTCGCGGCCGCGCTTCCCGTAGCGACCTTGAAGCCGGTCGGGCCCGGCGTGCTCTGGAGGAACCAGGAGCTCTCCGAGCTCACCGAGAACTTGCCGCCGCTGTTGTTCATCAGGTCGTACTCCTCGGTCATGCCGTTCGGGGGCGCGATCGTCATCCTGCTGCTGCCGCCGAAGAAGCCGACCACCGGCATGTCGTCGAGTGTCGTCGTGACACCCGGCGCGGCGATCAAGCCCGCGTTCGACTGGTAGATGCCCGAGCTTGCCCTCACCGGCGCCGCCTGGTCGAGACCGCGGAAGGCCACGATCCCGCCGGCCAAGCCCGTCGAGGACGAGAATCGCCAGGTGAAGGGGCCGAAGTCGGATGAGTCGGCGGTCTTGTAGTAGAGCGCCTGGGTCAAGGTCGTGCCCCCGATGTTGCTGTCGCGGCGAACCTGCATCCATCCGCTCGGGGGAGTGATCTGAGCGCTCGAGGAGAGTCGCGCCGTCACCCCGGCGAGCATCAGGTCACCCGGAAGGACGCCTGCCGGCCGGGCGATGCTCAGCGAAGAGGATTTCCCCGAGGAGCTCGAGGAGAAGGCGCTGGTTTCCGACGAGGTGTTGCTCGTCCCCGACGTCTGCGATTCGTCCAGACGTACGACGCCGGAAGCCTGCGGAGCGAACGCCGCTGCCAAAACTCCGAAGAGCAAGAGGGCAAGCGTGGCGGCTGCCGGACGGGGGCGGCTCCCGAACATGGCCCATGGATCGGCCGGCTAGCACATTCCGATAAGCGCTTCTCCCCCATCGGGCTACCTCGATCGAGCCGCCCGGCGAACGCTTCGGCCCGTTTTGCCAGGGCGGACTAGGAGTAGTACCCGGCGGCGTCGGGGCGGGGCGAGTCGGTCAGGATCACACCGACCCTCTCCACGCCGAGACCCTGCAGCCTAGCCTTTACTGCCTCGGCCTTGTCCTTCTTCGTCCGCCCGTGACGCGCAACCACCAGCACGTCGTCCGAGTGCTGCGCGAGCGGAAACGAGTCGGCGAGCGTGAGCAGGGGCGAAGAGTCGAAGATGACGTAGTCGGCGCGGGATCTCAGCTTCTCGATCAGGGGTGCGAGCGTCTCGGCGGTGAAGGCCATGCCTGTGTGGCGCGAATAGCTGCCCATTGCCAGAACGCGCAGCTCGCCGCCGACGAACGGGGCCCTCTCCTCGGCGGCACGGTCTCCGTTCCTCCGGCCGAGGCTCGCCCAGCGCTGCCGGCCGCCGGCGGTCGGCCCGACGAGGTCGACGGACTGGAGAGCCCGGTCGAGCTCGACCTCGCCCTTCAAGACCTCGAGCAGACCCTGGGTCTGGGCCGGGACACCCATGTAGCCGCGGAGAGCTGGGCGCCGCATGTCCGCCTCGACGCAGATCACCGTGTGCCCGCCCATGGCCAGCACGGAGCCGAGGTTCGCAGCAACCGTCGTCTTGCCTTCACCGCTCAGCGCGCTCGTGACGAGGATCGTCGGCCCGGCGACTCCACCCGGAGAGAACTCGAGATTCGCTCGCAGGAGATTGAGCGCTTCGAGCAGGCCCTCGCTCTCATGCCGCCGGCCGGCGACGCCGGCCGGGCGAGTTCCACGCGTCCTCTTCGGAAGAGTCCCGACCACGGGCGCCCCGAACCACTCCTCGGCGTCTCGCCAGCCCCGGACTCGGTCGTCGAGGCTCTCGCGCGCGAAGGCGAGCATCAATCCCAGCGCCAGGCCGAGAGCTCCGGCGAAGCCGAGGGTCTTCGCAGGCTTCGGGGAGACCGCGTCGGGCTCGAGGTGAGGCGGGTCGAAGACGTTGACCACGATCCCGGGCAGGCTGACCCGACCACCGAGAACCGACCCACGGGAGCGCACACCGAGCCTCTCGTCGACGAGCCTGACGAACACCCTGCGGTACTCATTGAGGACGGCGAGCGCCTGCGGCTTCGACGTCGAGTCGAAGCTCACGTCGAGCACCGAGCTGTCCGGGCGGAACGAGACGTGAACCTTTTTGAGCAGCTTCGGGGGAGTCGTCTCGAGCCCGACGTTGTCGATGACCTGCTTGGCGACGACATCGCTCTCGAGGAGCGTCTTCATCGTCTGAGAGAGCTGCTGGCTTCCAAAGTCGGGCTGCGACTGTCCGCCCGCCTGGGCGACCACGATCTTCATCGTCGCGCGATAGACGGAGTGCTGCGAGAAGACGACGACGGCCGTCACCCCGAGCGTCAAGGCGGGCAAGAAGACGACGAGCCACACCTGCCTCCTCAGCAGGTGCAGGTAGTGACGAAGGGGAGTCTCGGAATCGTTCAAGTCGTCGACAGGGCGCGAGGAGGCAGAGGCGAGGCCTCTCGCCTCATTAAAGCGGAAAGATCGGTGCCCGCACGCACTTCGGCAGGCGACTCGGCGAGATGGACACCGGCTGTCAACCTGTGAAACCGCTTCATTTGCCCCCTTGTGCAGGTTCCGACAGTTTTCTATACTTAGGCCGGGTTCTGGCAGGGTTCTGCGAGCAAGGGGACTGAAGTGCTGCGGCCACATTCGGCTCGCCGTTTATCGGGGGGTATATACGTGCAGGTGGAACGCCTCGCGGCGGCCTCGCCGCGCCTTGCGCTGCGGAGGCGAGGAGCTCGCGTGCTTCGGCCCGCTGCGAAGGTGGCTCTCCCACTCGCGTTGCTCGCGATCGTGCTTGCGCTGCCCGGCACCGGCGCATCGACGCCGGCGTCGACCTACAGGGACACGGTGCTCGCAAACAACCCGGTCTCCTACTGGCGGCTCGGGGAGAGCGCCGGAGGGACGGCCGCCGACGAGACGGGGGCGAACCCCGGCTCATACGCGAACGGGGTCATCCTCGGAGCGCCGGGTGCTGTGTGGAACGACACCGACCGCGCGGCCTCCTTCGACGGCGTCAACGACCAGGTTTCGGTTCCCAGCTCGAGCTCCCTCAATGCCACGACAGGCGTCACCGTCGAGGCCTGGGTCAAGCGCACGAAGACCGGAGTCTGGCAACCGCTCGTGGGCAAGCCGCTCAACGGGCAGTCGAAGCTCGAGAACTATTCGCTCTGGTTCAACACGACGAACAAGCCGACCGCCTTCTTCGGCGACGGGTCGACGTTCGTAACGGTGTCGACCGCGGGCGCGCTCGACACCAACTGGCACCACATCGTGGGGACGTACGACAACGCGACGGCGAAGATCTATCTCGACGGCTCTCTCAACGCGTCCAAGACTTCCACCGTCCACCTGACCGCGAACACCGAGCGGCTCTACATGGCGAGTACGGCCACGGGCGGGTACACCTTTGGGGGAAGCCTGGACGAGGTCGCCGTCTACACCACCGTTCTCTCCGCCGCCCAGATCCAGAGCCACTACACAGCGGGAAGAACCGACTCGCTCGCCCCGGTGGTCAACCTTACTCAGCCCACCAATGGCAGCTCGACCAGCGACACGACCCCCACTTTCAGCGGCTCCGCAGGCACGCTCAACGGCGACTCGGCCTCGGTCATGGTCAAGGTGTTCGCCGGCCCGACGCCGTCCGGACTCCCCATCCAGACGCTGACGACGACGCGCCAGGCGGGCGGCGCATACTCGATCGACGCTTCCCCCGCTCTCGCCGAAGGGCTCTACACGGCGCGCGCCGAGCAGAGCGACGACGGCGGAAACACGGGCCTCAGCTCGGCGAACACGTTCGCAATCGACACGACCGCCCCCACGGTCGCTATCGACTCTGGCCCTTCCGACCCCTCGAACTCGACGAGCGCGATCTTCGCGTTCACGGCAAACGAGGGCGTCGCCGGCTTCCAGTGCCGGCTCGACGGCAGCGCCTTCGCCGCCTGCACGAGCCCGAAGAGCTACAGCGGCCTCGCTGAAGGACTGCACACGTTCGAGGTCCGGGCGACCGACCTCGCCGGCAACACCGGCACGGCGACGAGCTACCCCTGGACGGTCGACCGCACCGCGCCGATCGTGACGATCACCGATGCCCCGCCCGACCCGAGCACGAGCACGAGCGCGAGCTTCTCCTTCGACTCGAACGAGGCGGGCGGCACTTTCCTCTGCTCCCTCGATGGCGGCGGCTTCGGTACCTGCTCGAGCCCTCAGGGCTACAACGGCCTCGCGGAAGGCCCACACACCTTCGAGGTAAAGGCCGTCGATGCGGCCGGCAACACCGGCTCGCCGGCAGCCCACCAGTGGAGGATCGACACGACTTCGCCGGCAATCACCCTCACGACCCCGCCGGACGGCAGCCAGACGAACGATCCGACTCCGACCTTCAGCGGAACGGCCGGCACGGCGCAGGGCGACAGCGACACTGTCACCGTCTACGTCTACGTGGGCGAGACCGTCGGCGAACCGGTGCAGACGCTGACGACGACGCAGGCCGGAGGCTCGTACTCGGTCGACGCCTCGCCGGAGCTCGCCGACGGCACGTACACGGCCCAGGCCGAGCAGACCGACTCGGTCGGCCACAGCGGTCTGAGCACGGTGAACACGTTCACCATTGACGTGGGCGGCGCCGATACGACCCCGCCGACGATCCTCCTCTCCTCACCGCAGAGCGGCAGCTCGACGAGCGATACGACGCCGAGCTTCGCCGGGACCGCGGGCACGCATCCCGGAGACCTCCCCACCGTCACCGTCAATGTCTACGCCGGGCCGGACCCGAGCGGCAGCCCCGTCCAGACGCTCGTGACGACGGCGGGCGAGGGAGGCTCGTACTCGGTCGACGCAGCTCCGCCGCTCGCGGAGGGCGAGTACACCGGCCGTGCCGAGCAGAGCGACGAGAGCGGCAACACCGGCTTCAGCGCGGCCCGCACGTTCACCGTCGACACGACCGCGCCGACGGCGACGATCGACTCGCAGCCGTCCAATCCCTCGGACAGCGCGAGCGCGAGCTTCGCCTTCAGCTCGAACGAGGCGGGCAGCAGTTTCCGCTGCGCCCTCGACGGCGGCGGCTTCGCCACCTGCTCGAGCCCGCAGGGCTACAGCGGCCTCGGCGAGGGCCCGCACACCTTCCAGGTCAAGGCGGTCGACGCGGCCGGCAACATCGGTGATCCGGCCGGCTATGGCTGGACGGTCGACACGGTCGACCCCACGACGACGATCGACACGCATCCGCCCAATCCCTCCAACAGCTCGGGAGCGAGCTTCAGCTTCTCGGCAAACGAGACCGGGGCGAGCTTCGAGTGCGCACTCGACAACGGCGCCTTCGGCGCCTGTACGAGCCCCGAGAGCTACACCGGCCTCACCGAGGGCGCCCACAACTTCGAGGTCCGTGCGACCGACCTGGCCGGCAACACCGGCGCAGGCGCTTCCTATAGCTGGACGATCGACACGGTCGCGCCGGTGATCACGCTCGCCAGCCCGGCGAACGGCAGCTCGACCGCCGCTCCGAAGCCGACCTTCTCCGGGACGGCAGGCACCGCGGGAGGCGACCAGACCGGCGTCACCGTCAAGGTCTACCCAGGCTCGACACCGACGGGCACCCCCGTGCAGACTCTCGCCGCCACGCGGCAGGGCGGTGGGGCGTACTCGGTCCGGGCGACGGCTCCGCTGGCGGCCGGCACCTACACCGCGCGCGCCGAGCAGGCGGACGGCGCCGGGAACACCGGCTTGAGCTCCGCGAACACGTTTACGGTCACCGACCCGATCGTGCTCGCGGCCGGCGACATCGCAGGCTGCGAGGACGGGAGCGGCGAGGAGCTGACCGCGGCGATCCTCGATCAGCATCCCGACGCGACGGTGGCGCCGCTCGGCGACACGGCTTATGCCAACGGCACCCCGGCCGAGTTCGCGAACTGCTACGACCCGAGCTGGGGCCGCGCGAAGAGCCGCTCGCTGCCGACCGTCGGCGACCACGAATACGGCACGCCGAACGCCTCCGGTTACTTCGACTACTTCAACAGCCAGCTCTCGCCGTTCGGCCCGGACGCGACGAACCCGACGAAGGGCTGGTACAGCTACGAGCTCGGCACCTGGCACGTCGTCGTCCTGAACAGCAACTGCACGGCGGTCGGCGGGTGCAACGCCGGGTCGCCGCTCGAGCAATGGCTGCGAGCGGACCTCGCCGCACACCCCTCGCTCTGCACGCTCGCCTACTGGCACCACCCGCGCTGGAGCTCGGGCTCCGTTCACGGGAACGACACGCGGATCACTCCCCTCGTCCAGGCGCTCTACGACAACGGCGTCGAGGTCTCGATGCACGGAAACGAACACATCTACGAGCGCTACGCCCCGCAGTCGCCGACCGGGGCGCTCGACGTCGCGCAGGGGGTCAGGGAGTTCATCGTCGGCAGCGGCGGCTACTTCCACTACTCGTTCGGGACGATCAACCCGAACAGCGAGGCCCGAAACAACACCGACTACGGCGTCCTCAAGCTCACCCTCCACCCCGGGAGCTACGACTGGCAGTTCCTCGCAGCGGTCGGCGGGAGCTACACCGACTCCGGCAGCACCTCCTGCCACTCGGTCGCGCCTCCGCCGCCTCCGCCACCTCCGCCACCCCCGCCACCCCCGCCTCCCCCGCCACCCCCGCCTCCGGTCGGCACTCCGTCCGTCCGCTCTGTCTCGTCGGCCACGGCCGATCGGGGCACGTCCCTGACGCTCGCGAAGCCGGCCGGAACGGTTCAGGGCGACCTCTTGCTCGCAGTCATCGGGCACCAGGTCGGCCAGTACCGCAACATGACCGCGCCGGCCGGGTGGGCACCGGTTCCGAACGCGGACTGGGCTGACGGCAACAACGCGCGCATCCACTCGTGGTACAAGCTCGCCGGGTCGGGAGAGCCCTCCTCGTACACCTTCCAGCTGACGGGAGGCTCGGGGCAGGACATCTCGGGCGGAATGCTCGCCGTCTCCGGCGCCAGTCAGGCGGCGCCGATCAACGCCTCGGGCGGCCAGACCAACGGCCCCGGCGCCTCGACCTCTGTGACGGCACCCTCGATCACGACGAGCCTGGCGAACACCCTGCTCGTCTTCGGCGGAGCCTGCGCGAACAGCTACACCTACACGCCGCCGCCCGGCATGACCGAGCAGTGGGACCGGGGGACGACCAGCCAGAACTCCAAGGTCTCGACGGAGGCGGCCGCTCAGGGGATCGGGGGCGCCGGACCGACGGGCACCCGGGTCGCAACCGTCTCGAGCTCGTGCAAGAACGTCGCTATTAACATCGCCGTCGCCCCGACGTAGTGGTTCCTCGATGACCAGGATCCGGCGTCGCCTCGGACATCTCAAACCGCAGGGCACCACGCTTCTCCTCGCGTCGACAATCACCTTTGCCCTCGCGCTCACGATCCCCGGCGCGGGCGCGTCGTCCGTGGCGCATGCGGGTGCGGCGAGCGCGACCGTGAACAGCGCGTACGCGGAACAGGTTCTCGCGGACGGTCCTGTCTCTTACTGGCGCCTGGGCGAGACCGCCGGGACCTCGGCGGCCGATGTCAACGGTGCGAATCCGGGCACATATACGGGCGGCGTCACGCTCGGCCAGCCCGGCGGGCTCTTGGGCGACCCGGACTCGGCTGCCTCCTTCGACGGCGTCAACGACTACGTCGTCGTCCCCGACTCGAGCTCGCTGGACGCGACGAGCGCCGTCACGATCGAAGCCTGGATCAAGCGCAGCAAGTCGGGAGTCTGGCAAGCAGTCGTCGCGAAGCCGGGGAACGGCCAGTCGAAGTACGAGAACTATGCGCTGTGGTTCAACACGGGCAACCAGGTCGTTGCCTATTTTGGCGACGGAGTCGGCTACGTCTCCGTCGTCTCGCCACTCGATACGAACTGGCACTACGTCGCCGCGACCTATGACAACGCGACAGCGAAGCTCTATGTCGACGGCACGCTAGCGACGCAGGCGGCGTCGGCGATCCACTTGACCGCCAACACCCTGCCCTTGAACATGGCCCGCTCGAACGGCGGGTCTTACTACTTCGGCGGCCTACTCGACGAGGTGGCCGTCTACGGCGCAGCACTCTCGGCCGATCGCATCCAGGCCCATTACGAGGTCGGTAGGGCGATCGACAGGGAGCCGCCGATCGTCACGCTCGATGCTCCCGCCCACGGCAGCGTGGCCTCTAGCGCGACGCCCACGTTCACCGGCTCCGCGGGCACCGCGGCCGGCGACTCGTCGACGATCACGGTCCGGGTCTACACCGGCAACGACGCCCTCGGGACGCCGGTCGAAACCCTGAGCGCGACCCAGCAGGCTGGCACGTACTCCGTCGACTCGCCCTCGGTCCTGGCGGCGGGCACGTATACGGCACAGGCCGAGCAGAGCGATGCAGGAGGGAACCGCGGCCGAAGCTCGGCGAACACCTTCTCGGTCGACACCCCGGCGCCCTCCGCGGACCGGCTGCTGGTCGGGGCGGGCGACATCGCCTCGTGTACCGAGTCCGGCGACACCGCAACCGGCGCGCTGCTCGGCAACTTCCCAGGCGCGGTCGTGGCCACGCTCGCCGACAACGCGTATCCGGAGGGGACGGCGCAGCAATTTGCCAACTGCTACGACCCGACCTGGGGACCGGCGAAAGGACGGACACGCCCCTCGGTAGGCACCCACGACTACGGTGACGTACAGAACGGCTCGCTCGCCGGCTACACCTCGTACTTCGCGGGCACTCTTGGCCTCTTCGGAGCGAGTGCCAGCGACCCGAGCCGCGCCTACTACAGCTACGACCTCGGCTCCTGGCACGTCGTCGTCCTCAACGCGGCTTGTTACTACTACGCGCCCGGCTGCAGCGAGGCCGCTCAGGAGCAATGGCTGCGGGCCGACCTGGCCTCGCGCCCGGCCCAGTGCACGCTCGCTTACTTCCACAATCCGCTGTTCACCTCGGGCGCCGTCCACGCAGGGGACACCCGCATGGCGCGCTACTGGAGCGCCCTCTATGAGGCCGGCGCAGAGGTCATCCTGAACGGCCACAACCATCAGTACGAACGGTTTGCGCCGCAGAGCCCGAACGGCGTTGCCGACCCGGCGTTCGGCATCCGCGAGTTCGTCGTCGGCACGGGCGGGGCCGATTTCTACGGGTTCGGGACGATTGCGCAGAACAGCCAGGTTCGGAACACCGGCACGTACGGAATCATCAAGCTCACCCTCCATCCGGGGAGCTACGACTGGGAGTTCGTGCACGAGCAGGGCGGCACATTCAGCGATTCCGGCTCCGGGGCCTGCCACGAGCGACCTTCGGGTCCGCCGCCACCGCCGCCGCCCCCGCCACCGCCTGGGCCGCCACCGCCACCGCCGCCGCCACCTCCGCCACCGCCTCCTCCTCCGCCACCGCCTCCTCCTCCGCCGCCGCCCGAGATCCGCTCGACCTCATCCGCGACGGCGAACGCAGCGACGTCTCTGGTGCTCGCCCGGCCGGGCGGGACGATCGCGGGTGATCTTCTGCTCGCCGTGGTCGGACACGAGGCCGGGAGCCGCCGGAACATGGTTCCACCTACCGGCTGGACTGCGGTCGTCAACGCGGATCGTGCCAACGCCAAGGAGGTCCGCATCCATGCGTGGTACAGGCTCGCCGGGTCGAACGAGCCGTCCTCCTACACCTTCACGCTGACGGGAGGCGCCGGCACGGATATCTCGGGCGGCATGCTCGACCTCTCCGGCACCAGCCCCACCTCGCCGATCAACGCCTCGGGCAGCCAGGGCAACGGATCGGCAACGGTCTCGGTGAGCGCGCCCTCGATCACGACGACGGCGCCGAATGCGCTGTTGATCTTCGGCGGAGCGTGCAACAACGATTCCGCGTTCGCGCCGCCGGCCGGAATGACCGAGCAGTGGGATCGCGCGACGACGGGCTCGACGGGAAGGGTCGCGACCGAGGTCGCTACGAGCGTTCTTCCCAACGCCGGCGCGACTGGAACGAGGACCGCGACCGCGTCAGCCGCCTGCCGCAGCGTCGGAGTCGACATCGCGGTCGCCCCATCCCCGTCCTGAGCCGAGACGGTCTAGGCAGGACTGCGACAGACGTGGTAGAAGGCTTCTCCGCCGGGTGGCACAAGCACGCAGGCATCCGGCAGTGACTGCGGCCCGCCCTGGGAGGGGCGGAGAAGGGAGCATCACATGCGGCTTTACCGAGGCGGTTTCGTCCTCGTCACACTGCTAGCGCTCGCCGTCGCCGGGTCGGCGCAGGCGGCGGGCACAACCCTCACGACCGTACTGCGGACGCCGATCAGCGGCGTCCTGACTACCGGTTGCTCGGTCCCGGAAAGCATCGCCTTCACCGGCACCTACCGATCTGTCTTCCACTACACGCTCGACGGCCAGGGCACCGCGCATTTCTCGGGCTCGGCCCAGACGAACGGCGTGGGCACCGGCCTGCTCACCGGCGCTTCCTACCGATTCGCAGGGGCGTCGAGCTCCAGCACCAACGAGGCTCCGGACGCTCTTCCGTACCACAACACCTTCACGAACACGTTCCTGCTCGTGAGCCAAGGCCCGCAGGAGAACCTCCAGATGCACATCACGCTCCACGTCACCGTCACCCCGGACGGAGTGATGACGGCGGAGGTCGTCGACGTCAGGCTCGAGTGCGTCGGCTGACGCCGTCGCGGAGCCGACACCCAACATAGGGGACGACGAGCGCGGTCAGCGGCCGGCGCGCGCCTCAGCGCTCGAGCGCGCCGAGGTCGTAACCGGCTCCCCTGGGCCGAGCCCTCCACTCGAAGTCGTCGCCCGTGCCGTAGAGGGCGTTCCCGGTGTCGACCGCGGCGCTCCCGTCGAGAAGGTGGAAGTCTCGAGCACCCGGATCGGCGAAGCGCGGATCGTTGACGAGGTTGCCTCCGGAGAAGTCGATGACCAGGCCCGAGGTGTTGCCGAAGGTGCCCGAGCCGTTGCCCCATGCGAGGTTGTCGTAGCCGACGTTGCCGGGCAGGGACTCGCCACTGCCGTTGTAGTAGCCGCGCACGCCGTAGCTGCCGTTGTAGGCGGAGACGTTGTTGGTGACGGTCGTGAGGGTCGCGTTGTTCTCGACCATGATCCCCGAGAGCGAGTTGTCGACGACCGTGTTCTCGGTCACGATGTCGTTTCTGGCCGGGATCGGAACGATCGTGTCCGGGTCGGGGTAGTTGCCGCGCACCTGGATCCCGAACCCATTCGTCTGGTGGTAGACGAGGTTGTTCGCGATCACCCCGTTCTGGCCCTGAAAGTAGATGCCCTGGTGCTGCTGTGAGCCGTCGCCGTTGTCGTGCACGCTGTTGCCGATCAGCTGCACCGAGTCGGTGTTCGGTGAGACGAAGAGCCCGGTTCCGATGCCTGAGCGGATCTCGCAGGCGGAGATCTCGATGTGGTGGGTGGGTGAGGGCGGGACGTTCACCTGCCCGTCCGAGACCCAGATGTTCATCGTCGTGTGCAGCGGCGCGCCCTCGACGATGAAGCCGGCGAAGCGGAAATACGCCGCCCCCGCGGTGATCCGCGCCGGGTAGTCCATCGACCCGCCGCCGCCCGGATGCACAACCGGCCGCTCCCCCGGGTAGTTGCTGACGGTGATCGGGTTGGTTGGGGTACCGGAGCGGTTCATGACCAGGCTCTGTGTGTAGGTGCCGGCGCGGACGAGCGCCTTCTGGCCCGGAAGCAGCGTGTTCAGCGCCCTCTGGATCGTGCGCCAGGGCGAGGTGAGGGTGCCCGGATTCGTGTCGGAGCCGTTCGTGGCAACGTAAAAGGTCTGGCCTGTCGAGGGCGGAAGCCGAGGCGGGAGCCCACCGCCGGGCGGGGGCGGAGGCGGCGGGGGCGGCGGGGGCGGAGGTGGTGGAGGTGGCGGTGGCGGTGGAGGTGGCGGTGGAGGTGGAGGTGGTGGAGGAGGAGGTGGAGGAGGCGGAGGTGGCGGCGGTGGCGGCGGTGGCGGCGGTTGCCGTCCCCGTCCCCGTCCCCGTCCCCCACCCGGCGACGACGGCACCTCGACCATGATCGACGTCACCCGGCTCTGGTTCCCCGCACGGTCGACCGCCCGCGCTCGAAGCTGGTGGCGACCCGAGGCAAGCCGCTCCGAGTAGCGCTCGGCGCACCGGTGAAGGCGGAGACTGTCGAAGGCACAGCGGTAGGTGAGCCTCGATTGAGGCGTCTCGCGGTCCCTGGCGACGAAGCGATAGACCGGTCTCGCGCTCGAGGTCGTCCGCGGCCCCACGATCACCGGCGCCGTCGGGGGCGACCGATCGGCGCTGGACGCCGCGTGAGCAACCCCGGCGCAAAGAACGACGAGCCCTGCGATACCGCCGAGCTTCGCAAGAGCCTTCAGCGCGCACCACCGACGGAAGATCGTGAATCGCAAGCAGCCGCACCCGGGCCTTCCGTCCAGGAGGCCCCGCTGCGCGGCAGATTTCGCGCGAGAAGGCTGATGGGCGACTCTCTACTGCTTTCGGGAACGAGCGACACGTGGGGGGCAGGTTCTCCCCGGCCGGGACACTCCCTGCAAATTGATCAGTCGGGGGCGCAGCCGGGCGGCGCACAGTAACAGAAGCGCGGGCGAGCGCCTACGGGAGCGAGAAAGGCGGCAAGGAGAGGAAAGGGAGCCCGCGGCGTAGGTTTGCGGCCGACCCCGCCGGGGCTCCTGCGGCTCCCCATCGGCGACGGCCGCTTGAACCTTGAGCCGCAGGCGGCATACGAGGCAGTAGGACCCGTTTGCAGGCTTCCGATGCCGGGGGCGGGACTCGAACCCGCACGCCCCCGAAGGGGACACCTGATTTTAAGTCGCCCCGTCTGGTCTCGGCCTATCTCGGCCGATCTGGACTTTCCCTGCTGTCCGACCTATTCGTTCTTCTCGTCGGCGATGGCCTCTCGGCCTGTCTCGGCGGGTCTCGCTGCCACTCTTGCTGCCACCACGGGAACCGTTGTGCTTTATCTGCGGCCGAGCACCAGGTTCACCCTGCTGCCGCGTGCGAGCCTCCTCCCCGGCCTCGGGCTCTGAGCAATCACGCGGCCCACTCGCCTGGAGCGAGCACGGCGGATGCGACCGACAGAGCAGTGCTTCGCGCGGATCCGAGTGCGGGCCATGCGAAGCGTCAGGCCGATCACCCTCGGCACCACGCACCGGACGGGAGGTGGCGGTGGCGGAGGTGGCAGCGGAGGTGGAGGTGGCGGCGGAGGTGGAACTGGCGGTGGGGGCGGCGGCGGTGGAGGCGGCGGTGGTGGAGGCGGTGGTGGAGGCGGTGGAGGCGGTGGCGGCGGGGGCACGCCGTCGTCGAAGAAGCGGAGGAAGACCCGCTCGACGCCGCCGTACTCCGGAGCCACTCGCACGTACGAGATCGCCACGCGGCCCTCCGATCCGGCAGTCGCGGCCGGAGCGGTCTCGTTCGTCGGACTCGTCGCGATCGGCACTCCTGCCACGTCGAGCACGGTGCCGTCCGGGCTGACACGCGCGCCGAAGATGTCGTAATCGCCGGAGTAGGTGTCCTCCCAGGCGACCACGTAGTTCGTCCCGTCGAAGGCGAGCGTAGGCGACAGCTGGTAGCCGTCCGCCGTCGAGATCGCGATCCCGCCCGGGTCGAGCACGGCACCCGCCTGGCTCACCCGCGCTCCGTAGATGTCGGGTTCGGTCTGCGAGCGGTCGTCCCTCCACGCGACGAGGTAGTTCGTGCCGTCGAAGGCGACTCTCGGCGCGCCGATGCCCGGTCCGGTCATGATCGGGATCCCGTTCGGGTCGAGGACCGTGTCGCCGCTGACACGAGCTCCGTAGACGTCTCCGGCGGAGCCGGCGCGGGAGTCCCTCCAAACCACGAGCATGTTCGTGCCGCCGGCGGCGATCGCCGGAGTGACCTCGTATTGCCTGTTCGTGATCTCTATCTGGTCGAACAGCGCCCCGGAGGGGCTGACCCGGCGGCCGCCGATGCTCTCGAAGCCCTCGGGCCAGTTGTGTTCTCCGTGCCAGACGACGAGGTAGTTCGTGCCGTCGAAGACAACGCTCGGCTCGACCTGCCAGGTGTACGGGTCGGAGTGCGTGATCGTGATCCCAGCCGGATCGAGCACGACGCCGGCCTGGTTGACACGCGCCCCTTTGATCTGCGGGGTCCCGCAGCAGCCAGCCGTCTCCCACACGACGAGGTAGTTCGTGCCGTCGAAGGCGACGCTCGGCGCGCCGGAATTGGGGGCGATCACGACCCCCATCCCGTCTAGGTGAGCACCGAACTGACTGAGGCGCCCACCACGGAGGGACTGCGAGGTTCCGTCGTTCTCGAACCAGGCCGCGAGGTAGTTCGTGCCGTCGAAGGCGATCCCTGGTCCGCTCTGAAGAGTTGCCGCGGGGTCCGAGACCGGGTACTCGGGGCTGACCACAGGGTCGACGTAGTGCTCAACCGTCTCGATCACGCCCGCGGCATCGATCGCGGGCCGTGCCTGTCCCGGCGAAGGCCTGCCGTTGCCCGCGGGCATCGCCGAGCTCGCAAGGCCGAGCGCGATTGCCGCAACGGCGAGAGTGAGCACCGCCGCAGCCCTGGGCCGATTAGCTCGCTGGCGGGCCATCGTAAATCGAGTCAATTATCCGACTTTCGTCTCCGGTCGTACAAGGAGGCCCGCTCCCGATATGCCGGGGGCGGGACTCGAACCCGCACGCCCCCGAAGGGGACACCTGATTTTAAGTCAGGCGCGTATGACCAGTTTCGCCACCCCGGCGCGGCAAGGATAGCCGTGCCGGCGGGGAAGCTCCTACTCCTAGGCTCCGGGCGTGAGGGAGCTGACGGGGATGCGCTCGCCCGCCTTGCCCCGGCGCTCGTCGCGGAACTTGGCGAAGGCCTTCTCGTCGAAGGCCTTGCACCTGAGCACGTATCCCTTCCCGGGGTCCACGTCCTTGAACTTGCCCTCCGTGTAGGGCGGAGCGTTCCAGGCGGTGAGCGCGAAGATCTTCCCGAGCTGCGGGAACGGAGCGACGACGAGCCCGTTGGGATCGCTCTGGTAGAAGTCGCGGAGCTGCGAGATCTGATCCTCCGGGACGTCCCCGTACTGGATGATGATCCCGCCGTGCTCGAGGTTGTGGACGAGGATCGTCTGCTGGATCGGCTCGTCGTAGATGTTCCAGGGGGCGGGAGTCTGGTAGTGCGGGCCGCTCGAGGGCGGGAACGAGTCGTACTTCACCTTCGCGTCGGGACTCTGGAGGTGGCGGGGGGGCAGGCCGGGGTACGACTTCTCGACGCAATTCTCGGAGTATCTCTTCGTACCGGTCGCGGCCGTCGAGCTGCCTCCACCGCTGCTTCCGAACGCGACGAAGCCGAGGACTCCGCCGAGGATGACGAGCCCCGACGCGGCGAAGAGCGCAACGTAGAGGAACGTCCGCCGCTCGGCCGGCGACCGGGCCTCAGAGCGCGCCTTCGGCGCCTGCACCGGCCTGCGCGGGGGCGGCGGGGTTCGGCTCTTCTTGGCCAAGACCCTTCGATCGTAGCAACGGCTTGGGGCGGTGAAGCTGCACCGCGAGCGCGGCTCGCAGCCCGCGAACTCCCAGGCATCGTCAGGGGATGCCGACCTATACTCAGGCTCCCAAACTCAGGAGGCAGGCAACGATGGGATTCCTCGACAAGCTGCTCGGACGCGGCAAGAAGGCGGCCGGCGACATGACCGGCGATGCCTCGATGCGCCGCGAAGGCATGCACCAGGAAGCCGAGGCCATGGCCGAGGACCGCGCCGCGGCCGCGGAGGACACTGCGCAGGAAGCTCACGAGGAAGCTGCGGAGCACCGGGCGGAGCGCGACAACCCCTAGAGGGAAGGGGCTTCCGCCGCCCCTTCTTCGAGGACGGGCGCCTGGGCGCCGACGATCCGTCCGACCGCATGTCTAGCGTTTTGCGGTCCTATGCTGATCGTGCTCGTTGCGCTGCTTCTCCTCACCGCCGCCGCCGGCGCCGCGTGGATCGTGCGCAGCGTGCGTGCTGAGCTCGGCACGCTCAAGGAAGAGAGCGCCGCGCAGCTGACGGCGCGGAATGCCGAGATCGACCGGCGGCTCGGGGCGATGACGTCCACGATGGACCGGCGTCTCGAGAGCACCTCGAAGACGACCAGCGAGATCCATCGCCAGCTCGGGCAGCTCGGCCAGGCGAACGCCGAGATCCTCGCGCGCGCGAACGACCTGAAGCGGCTCGAGCAGGCGTTGCGCCCACCCAAGGCTCGCGGCGGCTTCGGCGAGCTCCTGCTGGCGAACCTCTTGCGCGATCGGCTGCCTCCGGACGCCTACAACCTTCAGCATGGGTTCCGCAGCGGAGAGCGGGTCGACGCGGTCATCAAGGTCGACCGGCTCGTCCCGGTCGATGCGAAGTTCCCCCTGGACAACTTCGAGCGCCTGGTCGAGGCCGACAACGATGAGCAACGCGTCCTCGCGGAGAAGGCGTTTGCGCGCGACCTCAAGATCCATGTCGACGCCATCGCCGAGAAGTACATCCGCCCCGACGAGGGCACGTACGACTTCGCCCTGATGTACCTGCCGGCCGAGTCGGTCTATTACGAGCTGGTGTGCGGGAAGACGGGAACCCTGCTCCGGTACGCCCACGAGAAGCGGGTCTTTCCGGTCTCGCCGACGACGTTCACGTCGCAGCTCCAGGTAATCGCGCTCGGCCTGAAGGGCATGCAGATCGAGCAACGCGCCCACGAGGTCATGGCCTACTGCGCGCAGCTCCAGCAGGACTTCGGCCGCTTCCGCGACGACTTCCAGGTCGTCGGCAAGCACCTCGGGCACGCGCAGACGAAGTACGCGGACTCCGAGCGGCGGCTCGGCCGGTTCGAGACGAAGCTCGAGAGCGCTTCGGAATGGGACGGCTCGCCGGACGAGGCGATCGAACCGGCTGTCGCCCAGGAACTACCCCGCGCGGTCGACGCCGCCTAGTCAGAGGGCTTGGCGCAACGCAGCGCTATGCCGCCGGGGACGGCGCAGCGCGGTATGACGGCGTACCATCGCGGTCAATGACGGGAACCCCCGGGGAGTGATAGGAACGAGGAGAAGCGCGAAAATACGCATCACAATCGCACTCTTTCTGGGTCTCGCGACAAGCCTCGTGAGCATGCGAGTTGCGTGGATCGTGGTGCGGTCTGACACTATCCAGGAGCAGTGCGGATTGTTCCCCAGCATCGACGTACCGCCGTCAGCGCGCGAGATCTCGACCGACTGGACCTGGCTTCCTCCGGGCTTTGACTGCGTTTATCACGATTCTGCGACAGGCCGGGAAGTCGCTCGCAGCCGCGCCCGCAACTAGCCGGTCTGGGCGCGTTTGCCAAGTCCTCCCAGGTAGAACCGTTCTCGCTCGGGCCGCTAGCTTCCCGGCGGAGTCACCCTGGCGTCGTAGTCGTAGTGGATGACTTGCCAGCGCTCATCCTCGTATGCGAGCCAGATGCGATACCGCGAGTTGATCTTCTTCGTGATTCCCGACACCGGTATCGGTTTGCTGCCGAAGAGGTGGTAGACGAAGCAGTCCTTCCCGGCTCCTGAGATCGCGTTCGGCGGGCAATCGCTGCGCAGCTGGCCCGGGCCGAGCACTTTGTTCACGCCGTCGCGCCTGATCGTCTTCTGGAAGTCACGGGCATAAGGCCGGATCAGCGAGACGATGTCGTCGCGGACCGCCTGCCACCGTCCGACGACGACGAGCCGCCGCACGAAGTCGTCCGCGAAGGACTGCCCTTCCGTCACCGGCGGCGCGGGCGGCGGGCCGGCCTGAGACTTCGCGCTTCCCCCGCCACAGCCCCCAGCGAGGACCGCGACGAGCGCGACGGCGACGACCCCGGAGCGCCGACCCATCAGGCCGCCGCCGGCTGCTCCTGCTTCAGGTAACGGATGAGGCCTCCGGCGACGACGATCTCGCGCTCGCGCGGGAGGAAGTCGTGGGTGAGAGCGATCTCGCCGACGCCCTCGATCTCGCAGGAGAGCTCGTCGATGCCGTTGGCGATCTCCTGGAGCCCCGAGATCCGCCAGGTCTGGCCGAGCTCGGCCTTGTTGTAGTCGGACGCGTTCGAGAAGAGCAGCGGCACGATTCCCTGCGCGATCAGGTTGCGGCGGTGGATGCGGGCGAAGCTCTTCGCGATCACCGCCCGCACGCCCAATTGCGCGGGCGCGAGCGCCGCGTGCTCGCGGCTCGAGCCCTGGCCGTAGTTGTCACCGGCGACGATGAAGCCTCCGCCCCACTCCTTCGCGCGGCGCGGGAACTCCTTGTCGCGGTGCTGGAACGTAAACTCGGCGATCGCCGGCACGTTCGAGCGGTAGGCCATCACCGTCGCGCCGTCGGGGGAAAGCTCGCCGGTGGAGATGTCGTCCGGCGCGACGATGAGCACGCGCAGCTCGAGCCTGTCCGGGAGCTCCCTCTGCTCGGGCGGCGGCTTGATGTTCGGCCCGCGAGGGATCTCGATCGAAGCCGCTTCCTGCGGCGGCACCGGCTCGAGGATATGGGCCTGAACGACCGCGGGGCGTGCGGGAGGCCGGGCCGGGAGCTCGGGCACGGCAAGCTCACGCGGGTCGGCGATCTCGCCCTTCAGCATCGAGGCGGCCGCGACCGCGGGCGAGCAGAGATAGACGTTGTCGTCGGCCGTCCCGCTCCGGCCCGGGAAGTTGCGATTGAACGTCCGCAACGAGTTGGAGCCGGAGGGCGGCGCCTGGCCCATCCCCACGCAGGGGCCGCAGGCCGGCTCGAGCATTCGCACCCCGGCCATCAGCAGGTCGACGTACGTCCCGGACTGCGTGATCTGGTCGAGAATCTGCCGTGAGCCTGGAGTCGCCGTCGCCGAGACGAACTTCTCCGAAATCCGGTCGCCGCGCAGGACGGCACCCACGATCGCCAGGTCCTCGTAGGACGAGTTGACCGAGGAGCCGATGCACACCTGCGCGAGCTCTGTCCCGGCAACCTCCTCGACGGGCACGACGTTGCCCGGGCTCGACGGTTTGGCGACGAGCGGGACGAGCTGCGCGAGATCGATCTGCTCCTCTTCGTCGAAGTCGCCCGTGTCGCCGGTGTCGAACGCGACGAAGTCCGCTCCCCGCTCTTGCTCCTCGAGCCAGCGCCGCGTCTCGTCGTCGGACGGGAAAATCGCTCCTGTCGCACCGAGCTCGGCGATCATGTTCGCGATCGTCCCGCGCTCGGTATAGCTGAGCGTCGCGACTCCCGGCCCCGTGAACTCGAAGAGCGCGCCCCGCCCGCCGCGCACGCCGCGTCGCCGGAGCAGCTCGAGGATGACGTCCTTCGCCTGCACCCAGGGCCGCGGCAGCTCGTTCTCGAGGAAGACGCCGACGATCTTCGGGCACGGTAGCTCGAAGGCGTGCCCGGCCATGCAGACCGCCACGTCGAGGCCGCCCGCCCCGATCGCGATCATCCCGCACGAGCCCGACTGCGTCGTGTGACTGTCGGCGCCGACGAGCGTCTTCCCCGGCGTCGCGAAGCGCTCGCAGTGGACGTAGTGGCAGATTCCGTTCCCGGGTCGCGAGAACCACAGCCCGTAGCGGGCGGCCATCCCCTGGAGGAAGCGGTGATCGTCGGGGTTCTTGAAGTCGATCTGGAGGATGTTGTGGTCGACGTAGACGACGGCCGTCTCCACCTGCACCCGCTCGTGGCCGAAGAGCTCGAACTGCATGCAGGCCATCGTCCCCGTCGCGTCCTGCACGAGGGTCTGGTCGACCGAGATCGCGATCTCGTGGCCGGGGACCAGCTCGCCCCGGGCGAGGTGCTCCTCGAGGATCGTGCGCGCCAGCGAAGCCACGTCACCAGTATCGCCAATCCATGGAGGTCTCGACCGGCCACGTCCTGTGCCTGGCACCAGGCATGGCTCTAATAGCGCAGTAGCGCTCCTATCCCCCCGACGGGCTCGAGGTCGCGATGGAAGGTCAGCGCCCGGACCGTGCCGCCGTGGGCGAGCGTCTGATGGACGGCGAGGTCGAGGCCGTCGTCTCGGCCCTCGAGCTCGGTGCCGTCGAGCGGGCATCGGCCCCCCGAGACCGCGAGCCGCCCGCAAGCGGGGCACTGCCAGGCCTCGTGCTCGGCGCCCTCCTGGTAGAGCAGCGTCTCGACGCGGGCGTCCGAGGCGGCCTCGAGCGTCTGCTCCCAGCCCGAGGCGGCGCGTCCGCCGCGCCCGGCCTCCTCTCGCCAGCGCTCGACCACCTCGCGCTCCTCGCGCGCGCGCGCTTCCTCGAGCAGAGGCAGCGAGACCGCAAGCAAGTCGGCCGCCGAGGCGTGGGCCTCGGCGCTCGTCCAGCCGACGATCGCCTTCTTCACCTCCTTCGAGAGCATGCCCTCGAAGTCGGCTCGCGTCTCCTCCGAGGCGACGACGACGACCCGCGGCGTGCGCAGCTGCCGGACACGCTTGTCGAGCGCGTCGGCGACCTCGCGAAGGTGGTCGTCGACGAGCTTCTCGATGTGCCGCTGGTAGCGCGCCTGCGACCAGCCGCCCTGGTCGTGGCGGCCGGGCTGCTCCTCGGTCTGATCGACGACCTCCTCGAGGCGGCCCGAGCGCAACCGGAAGAGCTGGCCGCGCTCGCGGCCGACGGCGGCGACGATCGCGCCCTCGCCCCGCCCGACGAGGGGCACGAGCGGCGCGAGGTGGAACTCTCGCCCGACGCGGATCAGGTCGGGCACCGACTCGGTCAGCGGGACGGGCCTCCAAACGTTGTCCAGCCCCGCGGAGAAGATCGCGAGGCCCCGCGAGCCGTTTCGCTGGAAGTCGTTCTCGAGGTAGTCGCGGATGCGCCCGAAGTCGGCCTTCAGAGCCTGCCTCTGGTCGTGGGTCAGGCCGCTGTGATTCGCGCCGCTTCTTTCGCCCTCGGCGAGCAGGGAGCTGACGCGGGTGTCCGCGTCGCCGGCCGTGGGCACGACGCTCGGGTCGAGATCGAGGTAGAGAGTGATCGCGCAACCTTTCTCGGCCCGGAACTCAGCCAGCTCGCGGAGCTCGTCCCAGCTCACGGTCTCGGCCATCACCCCACCTCCTTCTACCAGGATGCGCTTCATACCGCAGGCGTGCATCCTTCCCGGTCCGAGCGGGAAGTTTCAAGAGGTCCGGTTCGTTGATTACTGTGGTGGCCCAGAAGGGCCCCAACCTTTGGAGAGGCATGACTGACAAGGACTTGCGCGAGCTGATCATCATCGGCGGCGGCCCCGCCGGCTACACGGCCGCCCTCTACGCCGCGCGCGCGAACCTTCGCCCGCTCGTGATCGAGGGCGTTGCCTGGGGCGGCCAGCTGATGATCACGAGCGACGTCGAGAACTACCCCGGGTACGTCGAGGGCGTCCTCGGCCCGGAGATGATGCGCGACTTCCGGACGCAGGCCGAGCGCTTCGGCGCCGAGTTCCTGACCGACGATGTCACGCGCGTCGACTTCTCGGAGCGGCCGTTCCACGTCTTCGCCGGTGACGAAGAGCACCGCGCGCAGGCCGTGGTCATCGCTACGGGCGCAAGCGCGCGACAGCTCGGCCTCGAGTCCGAGCGCGAGCTCCAGGGCCGCGGCGTCTCGTACTGCGCCGTCTGCGACGCTGCGTTCTTCCGCCAGAAGGACGTCGTCGTCGTGGGCGGCGGCGACTCGGCGATGGAGGAGGCGATCTACCTCACGAAGTTCGCGACGAAGGCGACTGTCGTCCACCGTCGCGACGAGTTCCGCGCCTCGCCGATCATGCTCGACCGCGCGCAGGCGAACGAGAAGATCGAGTGGGTCACGAACGCAGTCGTCGACGAGGTCCTCGGTGAAGAGGGACGAGTGACGGGCGTTCGGATCCGCGACGTGCGCAGCGGGGAGACGAGCGTGCTGCCAGCCGACGGCCTCTTCGTAGCGATCGGCCACGACCCGAACACGAGCCTCTTCCTCGACGAGCTCGACCACGACGAGGCGGGCTACCTCATCCCGAAGCCCGGCTCGACGGCCACGAACGTCGAGGGCGTCTTCGCCGCCGGCGACGTCGTCGACCACGTCTACCGGCAGGCGGTCACGGCCGCCGGCATGGGCTGCATGGCCGCGCTCGACGCCGAGCGCTGGCTCACCGCGCAGGAAGGTCTCGAGCACGCCGCCCTGACCTCGCCCCGCGCCGAGGCGGTCTAGAGGGCACTAGCCGAACCACCGCGTAACCTCGGCCGGATGGCCGAGTGGATCGACCTGCTCGATCCCGATCGCGACGCGCTCGAGCAGGCACTGCCCGCTGCGCTGCACGACGACGCGACCCAGCGGCTGCTCGCCCCCGCGGTGCACGACGACGAGCCCCGCCCGAAGCTGGAAGGGCGGCGGACGTACGTCTTCGGCGTCTTCGTCGCGCCGAAGTGCGTGGGCGGGGAGGGCCTCGCCTACTTCCAGGAGATCGATCTCGTGCTCACGCAGGACGTGGTCGTGACCGTGCGGAAGACACCCGAGCGCGGCGAGCCTTTCGACCCCGGAGGGATCCGCCGAGAAGGTAGCGCCGGCGAGATCGCAGCGTCACTCGCGGACGCCATCTCCGAGGTCTTCCTGGAGGCCGTGGACGCCCTCGACGTTGAGGTCGACCAGGTGGACGACGGCGTCGACAACTGGTCGGCCCAGGTCGTGCGCACCAGGATGAAAGACCTTCGTCACGACCTCCTTCGCGTGCGCCGCGCGCTCGGCCCCACCCGCGAAGCGCTCCACCACGTCGTCGACCAGCGCGTCGATCTGGAGGGGCACGAGGTCTTCCCCCACAAGGTGGAGGTCGCCTTCAGCGACTCCTACGACAAGCTGCTCCGGGCCGCCGACGGGCTCGACCTGGCGCGAGATTTGCTCGGAGGCGCCCGCGACTACCACCAGGCCAAGATCGCGAACGACCAGAACGAAGTCATGAAGCGGTTGACTGCGATCGCCTCGATCGTGCTCGTCCCGACCTTGATCGTCGGTGTCTACGGCCAGAACTTCGACCACATGCCGGAGCTGCACTGGCGGCTCGGGTACGCATACTCGTGGGGGCTGATCGTCGTCTCGACGGCCGCCCAACTCGTCTACTTCCGGCGCAAAGCCTGGCTCTAGCCACGAAAACGGAGCCAGACGAGGACCGCGAGGGCGACGAGGGCGACAACTGCGAGCCCGACCAGGCCGGCCGCGTGCAGCGCCGCGGAGGCCGCCTCGCCGAAGAGATACGCGGCGACGCCGACCGAGACGGCCCATGACACGCCGCCGAGTGCGTTCCACGCGAGGAACTTCGGCCAGTGCATGCGGTTCGCGCCGGCGAGCCAGGCGGCGGTAACCCGAAGGAACGGCAGCCACCGGCCGAGGAAGACGGTCTTTGCGCCGTGCCGCTCGAAGAACGTCTCGCCCCGCTCGAGGAAGCGCCGGCGGACGTCTTCCAGCCGCCCGGGACGCTCGAGCAGCCGCCGCGCCCCGAGGCGGCCCAGCATGTAGCCGATGTTGTCGCCGACGATCGCCCCGGCCGCCGCTGTCGTCACGACGGCGGGAAGCCAGAGGTCGCCCCGCGAGGCGAGGACGCCGGCCGCGATCAGCGCCGTCTCCCCAGGCAGGGGCATGCCGGCAGACTCGCCGCCGACGAGCAAGGCGAGCAGGAGGTAGGCGAGCCCGCTGGCCGGCAACGCGACGAAGACGAGCGTGCTCAAATGAGCGCTCCGAACGCAGCCCGAAAGGAGAGACGGTGACCGAGAACCCGCTTCGCTTCCACGAGCCGCACCTGCACCTCGCCGGCCCCTTCGGCGGCGACACCTTCGGCCGGCGCGCCGAGGCCTTCGCGCGCTTCTTCGGCACGCCGAGGTTCCTCGTCGGCCAGTCGCTCATCGTCGTCGTCTGGATCGCGCTGAATGCGGCCGCCGCGTCCCTGCGCTGGGACCCGTACCCGTTCATCCTCCTCAACCTCGCGTTCTCGACGCAGGCCGCGTACGCCGCGCCGTTGATCCTGCTCGCCCAGACGCGCCAGGCCGACCGCGACAAGGTGCTCGCAGTGGCCGACGCGCGCCATCGCGAGGAGCTCTCGCGCCGGAGCCTCGAGCAGGGCGAGCAGCTCCGGCGGCTGCTCGAGTCGAACACCGAGCTGACGGAGCAGACGAGGAAGCTCGCCGGGCACGTCGACACGCTCACGAACGAGATTCACGGTCAGATCGTCCGAGCCTAGACGGCCGCTACCATCGGCCGGTGCCCTGGTTCATCTGTCCGAACTGCAAGCGGCGCTCGGTCGACCTCGACGGCCTCGAGGGCTTCTCTCAGCAGGCCGTCGCCTGTCGAAGTTGCGGGTTCGGCTTCCTGTTCGAGCTCATGGACGACTACTACCCGGCGCCGACTACGGGGTTCGTCGTCTGCGATGCCGAAGGGCGCATTCTCGCCCTTGGCCGGGGTGTCTTCGAGCTGACCGGGTACAGGGACCAGGACCTGATGGGCCGCGAGGTGACCGAAGCCTTCGGGCTCTCGGGGTTCGAGGAGAAGAAGAATCCGGCCGTGCTCGCGCGTGAGTGGGGCGTGCGCCGGTTCGGGGAGAAGCTGGAGCTCCGCACGCGGGGAGGGCTCCGCCAACGGGTGACCGTCGATTTCTTCCCCGCGTACGACGCCGACGGCGGCCTGCTCGTCGCACTCACTCCCCGGTAGGAGGGATTGGCGAAACGCAGCTGTGCCGTCAAGCGACGTTCCGCCAATCCCTCCTAGTAGACACGGCTGGCAGGGCACAGGTCGCTTACCACGCAGTCCTCGCAGCGAGGCGCACGCGCGAGGCACACCCGCCGCCCGTGCCAGATGAGGAGGTGCGGGAACCGCCCCCAGTCGGCGCGCGGGACGAGCCGCTGGAGGTCCCGCTCGATCTTGACGGGATCGTCCTTACGCGTGAGGCCGAGCCGCTGCGAGAGCCGGCGCACGTGCGTGTCCACGACGATCCCCTGCGTCTCTCCGAGCTCCGACGCGACGACGTTCGCCGTCTTCCTCGCAACGCCCGGCAGGCGGACGAGCTCCTCGAGCCTTCGCGGCACCTTGCCCTCGAACTCCTCGACGAGCATCCGCATCGTCCCCTGCAGCGCCTTCGACTTCTGGCGGAAGAACCCGGTCGGGCGGATGTCGCGCTCGAGCTCGGCGGCCGTGACGGCGAGGTAGTCCTCCGGCCGCCGGTACTTGCGGAAGAGGCTCGGCGTAACGCGGTTGACGTTCACGTCGGTCGTCTGCGCCGAGAGCATCACGGCGACGAGCAACTCGAGGTCGCTGCGGAAGCGCAGGGCGATCGCCGCGTCTTCGTGCTCGACTGCCAGGCGCTCGATGATGGGCACGATCCGGGCACGCTTCGGCCCGACCCGGCGCCGCGCTTCGACGACGTAGCTACGCGGCACTGAAGGCGCGGAGACGTGGCCCCGCGCAGACGAGGTCGAGCGCAGGGCACGTCGCGCAGGCGTAGTCGCTGGGCGTGGGCCGGAACTCGCCGCTCTGGATCGCGGCGATCGCCGTCGACAGCTCCGCCTCGAGGGCAGGGAGGTCTTCCTGCGAGAACGAACTGCTGACGATCTCCTCCGGCAGCGCGAGGAACTGGTAGACGACCTCGACCTGCTCGGCGCCAGCACGCAGGCAGGCGAGCGCATAGACGAGCCGCTGTAGGCGGTACTCGCGCGCGACGACTTCCTCCGGCGAGGCTTCCGCGAGTGTGTTCGTCTTGTAGTCGACGACGAGCGCGCGCCCGTCTTCGAGATGGAAGACGTCGAGCCGTCCGTGGAGAAGGACCCCGTCGTGCTCGAATGCGAACGGCCGCTCTGCGGCAGCTCCCTCGAGCGAGGCGACCCGGGCTGCGAGCTCGGAGTCGCAGTAGGCGGCCACGAAGCCGCCGACGAGCTCGACCTCCTCGTCGGTCGCCGTGGGGTAGAGCGCGCGGACGGCATCGCCGAGGCTTTCCGGCGGACGGGGCGCCGCGAGGTCGATCCGCTCGAGGAGCACGTGCGCCGCGTCGCCGATCTCGGTCGCGGCCAGCCCCGTCTGACCGGGAACCGCGCCCGCGCCCGTGGCTTCCCGAAGGCCCACGATGCGCTCCGCATAGAAACGGTACGAACAGCTCTCGAAGAGGGCGAGCGCGCTGTACGAGAGACGACGCACCCGGTGCTCGGGCGGCTCGGGCACAGGCGCGAGCTCCGGCAGCTTTGGCGCTTCCGTAACCGCGGGCCGCCCGTTCTCGACGGCGAACAGGGAGAGCTGCGGGTCGCCGTCGGCCCGAGGCTCCACTTCGGCGGGAGGCTCCTCTCCCCGGAAGCGATCGAGCCGGAGAACGAGCCTGGCGCCGTTGCGCTCGATCTCGAGAGGTCCCTCACCCGCTTCATTGAGCTCCGTCGCGTCGAGTCGAGCGAGCACCCAGCCGATCGGCGTCGCCTCCTCGCCCTGCCGCTCGGGATCGATCGAGCCGGAGACGACGAGTCGGTCGATCGCCCGTGTCATCGCGACGTAGTAGAGGCGGCGCCGCTCGGCCTCGGAGGCCTCGTCCTCGACCTCCTTCACCTCCTCGTAGTCGGAGGTAGGTCGCCGCTTGCCGGTCGCGGGATCGGCGACCCGGAAGCCGAGCCGCCCGTCGGGGAGGCAGAGAATCTCGTCGGCGTCCCGCGCGGCTCCGTGGCGGCCCGCGTCCGCGACGACGACGACCTTGAACTCGAGCCCCTTCGCGCCGTGGATCGTGAGCAGACGGATGACGTCGGTGCCCTCTTCCTCCGCAACGGCCTCGAACTCCGCAGCGCCCACCGCGTCCTGGTCGCGGACGAAGCGAACGAAACCCTCGACGTCGCGGCCGCGCAGCTCCTCGTACGAGCGCGCGAGGCGGCCGAGCTTGCGTAGGTTCGCGTAGCGCCGCCGCCCGTCCCACTGCGCGAGGACAGCGAGGTCGTAGTCGTGCTCGGTCACGATCTGCTCGCACAGTCGCTCGAGCGAGGCCCGCGGCGCGAGCCGCGCGAGGCGCTCGTAGCGCTGGAGGAAGGCGCGGACGAGCTGCTCGTCGCGGGCCGCGAGACCCTCGGGCAGCGAGCGCTCGAGGCCCACGAAGAGCGGCCGGCGCTCGGCCGCCCGCCTCAGGTGGACGAGTGCGTCGTTCGAGACGCCGACGAACGGCGAGGCGAGGACGGTGACGAGCGCTTCGTCGTCGTAGCGGTTGTGCAGGAGGCGCAGATACGCGAGGAGGTCGACGACCTGCTGCTGGCGGTAGTAGTCGCGCCCGGTCGCGCGGAACGTCGGCAAGCCCAGCTCACGAAGCGCCTCCTCGTACAGTCGCGCATCCGTCCCGGCCGCAAAGAGGAGGACGATCTCGCCGGGCGTCGCCTCGCCCGAGTCGACGAGCTCCTTCACGCGCTCCGCCACGTGCCGCGCCTCGGCGGCGCGCCAGTGCGTGCCGGAGTCCCGATAGCTCGCCTTGTCGGTGACGAGCAGCTCGACGGCCGGGCCGAACGCCGGGTCGGCGAAGCGGCCGGCCGCCTCGAGCGGCTGGAACGAGTCGCCGAAGTCGGCCGAGAAAAGGTGATTGATGACGTCGAGCACCTCGGGCCGCGAGCGGTAGTTCTGGGTCAGCGCGAGCACGCCGCCCGAGGCCGCACGCCGCTCGCGGAAGACCTCGACGTCCGCATGCCGAAAGCGGTAGATCGACTGGAACTCGTCCCCCACGAAGAAGAGGTCCTCGCTGGCAAGCAGATCTATCAGCTCGCATTGCAGGCGATTCGTGTCCTGGAACTCGTCGACGAGCACAGCGCGGAAGCGCCAGCTCTCGCGCTCCCTGAGCGCCGGGTGGTCGCGAAGCAGGTCGCGGGCGGCGAGCTGGAGATCTTCGAAGTCGAGCCCCGACTCCCGCTCTTTCGCCGCCGCGTACGAATCGGCGAAACGCGTGAGCAGCTCCTCGAGGAGTGCGCGGTCGCGGACGGCGAGCTCGTCGAAAGCTGCCTGCTCGACAGCTCGGCGAGCCTCCTCGTAACTGGCAAACCGATCGCGCGGACCGCCGCGGGCCGCGAGCTCGGAGAGGTCGAGCAGCCGCTCGGCGGCGGGCGGGCGCTCGAGGAGCTCGAGCGCGCCGGCGGCGCTCTGCCGGGGCGCTTCCGCCTCATCCATTTCGGCCGTGTCTTCGATCACGCAGCGCGCCGCCTCGCGGAGCTCCTCGAGCCGCATCTCCAGGTCGCTGCTTGCCGCCTCGAGCACGAGCTCGCGGCCCGCCGAGCGCAGGGTCTCGTAGACGCCGGTGAGCATCCGGCGGAGGCCGCGCGCGCGGTAGGTCGCGAGCAGACGGATCCTCTCCGCCTCTCCGGACTCGCAGAAGCCTTCGAGCGCTGTCTGAAACGCCTCGCCGGCGAGTACGCGGGCCTGGTTGTCGTCGAGGACGCGGAAGCGCGGGTCGACGCCCGCCTCGAACGGGTGGGCCTTCAGCAGCCGGTGGCAGAAGCCGTGGATGGTCGAGATCCAGGCGCCGTCGAGCTCTCGCGCGAAGTCGTGGCGGCCGAGCTCCACGAGCCGGCGGCGGATGCGACCCCGCAGCTCGCCGGCCGCGCGCTCGGTGTAGGTGATGACGAGGATCGAGTCGATCGGCAGGCCGCGCTCGCAGACCGCTCGGACGAAGCGCTCGACGAGCACTGTCGTCTTCCCCGTCCCCGCCCCGGCGGAGACGAAGACGAGCCCCGGCGCCTCGATCGCCGCGAGCTGCTCCGGGTTCGGCGCACCCGTCGACGTCTCGACCGTGATCACGACCGTTTCACCCGGCACATCGGCCAGAGGTCGCACCAGGTCGGACAGGGGGGGCCGCCACGGGGGTCGTGCTGGACGTCGCCCGAGCGGATCCGCTCCACGAACCGCGTCGCGTGCTCCTTCGCCCGCTCCGTCTGCGCCCAGAAGGCGTCTTCGTCGAGGTAGTCCCGCGGCGCGAACCCCGGCACGTCCTCCGCAGCCTCGGCCCGCAGCAGCCCGCGGGCGCGGCGCTCACCGGCGAGCGCGCGGTAGAGCCCGCCGAGGGGCTCGATCCCGACGAGGTCGCGCAACACCAGCATGTAGAGCGGGATCTGGAGCCGCAGCTCGGACTCGATCTTCGCCGCCGAATGCGCCGTCTTCCCCGACTTGTAGTCCTGGACGATCCCCCGCGCGCTGAAGGGATCGAGGTCGATCCGGTCGATCTTGCCGGCGAGCGCGAAACCGTCGACCTCGAGGCCGCGCTGGAGCTCGGGAGCCGAGCGCTCCGAGCCGAACGAGACCTCGAAGCGGCGGGGAACGAGCGACAGCGGCGACTCCGCCTCCTCTCGGACGAACTGCTCCAGGTCGCGCCAGAGGCTCTCCTCGAGCTCACGCCTTTGGAGGTCGTCGAGCTCGAGCCAGACGCCGGTCTCGATCGACTCGGCGAGACACTCGCGAAGGAACGCAAGGCTCTCTTCGAGGCGCCCCGGCTCCACCCGCTCGCTGCCGACCCGCTTCGGGAGCCCCGAGAAGAACTTGAAGAGCGCCTGGTGAGCGATCGTCCCGCGCAGACGCGCGTCTACCTCGCCGTCGATCGTCCGCGGCCCGATCACGCGCTCGAGGAACCAGATCGACGAGCAGTCGGCGAAGACCTCGAGCTCGGTGACGGAGAACGTCGTTCGTCCGCTCAGCTCTTCGACGACGGCGGGGTCCGTGAGCCGCGTTCGCCGGGAGAACGCGGCGCGGGCCCGTTCGAGGCGTCGCTCCCAGCCGTTCGCCCGAGCGAGCGCGGCGGCCTCGTGCGGCTCCGCCGCCGCGAGCGCGCTCAGGGCCCGAAGCCGCTCCCTGTCGGTCGGCGCGCGGTCGAGCCGCCAGGTGAGCGCCGAGAGCGGCCGCCGGTGCGTCCAGCGGGCGACGTCGTCGGGCGCGTAGAGCGCACGCACCTCCTGCCAGAAGGGACTTGCCTCCCGCGGCGAGCCCTCGTCTGTCGCCGCCTCGCGGACGAGGTACAGGCGCTTCGAGGGCCGCGTGCACGCCGTGTAGAAGAAGAAACGCTCGCGCGGGACCGGATCCGGCTTCGCGAGCCGGGACGCGCGGGAGCGCTCGTCGATCGCCCGCCGCCCCTCGTCGTCGAGAAACGGGGAGCCCTGCGGCCGCCGCGGGAGGCTCCCTTCCTCCAGGCCGAGCAGGAAGACGACCTCCGTGCGCCGCGTGCGTGCGCGGAGGAGGTCGGTCACTGCTACCCGGCCGGGCTCGTCGCCTCGCGCGAGTCGGACGGTCGCCCGCTCGAGCGCCGCGAAGATCTCCTCGCGGGTCAGCGCACCTCCGAGGTCAAGCCAGTTCCCGAGCTCGTCGAGCAGCTCGGCTACGGTCTCGTGGGCCCGCAGGTCGAGCGCTGCGTCCTCGCCGACAGGGGGATTTTCGAGGCCATAGGCCGCGCCTAGCATCGAGCGCGCCAGCGCGCGCAGCGCCCCCAGCGGGGTCGGCGCCTCGCGGAGCGTGTCCAGCATCCGCAGCGGCTGGCCGCGGAGCTTCAGCGTCTCCTCGATCACCCGGGCACGCTCACGCACTGCGCGGCCGCGCAGGCGGCCTTCGAGGTAGTCGACGTGCGCGCGCGTGAGACCCGAGAACGGCGAGCGCAGAAAGCTGTACAGGTCGCGCCTGGCGCCGCCGAGCCATTCGAAGCGGAGCAGCGAGAGCAAGGCCTGGCCGAAGGGTGTCTGGCCCAGGCGCAGCCGCCCTTCGACCGCGTACGGCACGCCGAGCGCTCCGAGCGCGGTCTCGAGCGGCGCCCGGTGCCGGTCGAGGCTCGGGCAGACGAGGAGGATCTCCTCAGGAGCTATCCCGCCTCGGACGAGCTCGAGGATCTCCTCCGCGACGAGCTCGAGCGTCCCGCGGCCCCCCGCGCCCTCGAGGAAGCGGATCGCGCCCTCGAGCGGCGGGCCCGGCGGCGGTTCGCTTGCGAAGAGATGCCGCTCGAGATGGGCAAGCGCCGGGGGAGCAACCTCGCCGTAGCGGGGGCCCAGCTCCTCGATGCGGCCGGCGGCGAGCGCCGCGAGGTCGTCCGAGGTGCGGCGGAGCGACTCGAAGGCCGCGCGGCCCGGCTCGTAGGGAAGCGAGACGGTGACCTCGGCGCGGCCGGCGAGCGCCTGAAGCAGGGCCCACTCCGCGCCGGTCAAGTCCTCGAAGCCGTAGGCGAACACGGGCTTCCCTGCCCAGGCGTCGAGCTCGTCGGCGACCCGCTCGGCGGCGTGACGGCGCTCGAGGTCGCGGTCCGAGAGGCCGAGGCGATCGAGCTCCGCGCGGTAGGCGGTGTACAGGGATGCGAGGTCGCCCTCGAGCTGACCGGGATCGACGAGGCCGGACTCGAGCTCCGCGATCGCACCGCCAAGGGCGTCTGCGAACCCGGTGAAGCGCGCAGAGGGACGGAAACCGTTCAGAGAGGCGGTCGAGACAGCGTTGCGGACGAGGAGGCTCCGCTGCGCCGGGCTGACGACCGGAGGGCGAGAGCCGCCTTCCCGCGCCAGCCGCTCGAAGAGGTCGTCGAACGTGCCGATCTGGCCGCCGAGGAGCGCACCGCGGCGGGCGAGGAGCTCCCGTTCCACGCGCTCGACGTCCGATCGATAAGGCACGATGAGAATCGGATCCCGGTCGAGCGCGACCAGGTAGCGCTCGAGGAGCAGGGAGACCTTGCCGGCGTTCGCCGGCCCGACGAGCAGCGTCAAGCCCTGGCCCGAGGCCATCGGCCTATCGTAGATCTACGGTCGGCCGAAGAGGCTCCGGCGCGCCGCGCGCGCCGTCACGACCTGCTGCGGAGAGCTATCCAGAGTGTCTGGGAGCGGAGTCGGGCAAAGCCGGCCTCCGCGGCCACTCGCTACCCCTTGCCCGCAACCGCCTTGGGTCGGCGGCCACGCCTCGCGGTTGCGCGACCGGGCAGCTCTGCGGCGCAGTTGTCGCAGAGGTCGGCGGCCTTCGCCCCGCGTCTCGCATCGGTGTACGTCAGCCGGAGCGTGGCGCCCTTGTTCTCTCCGACCTCGCGGCCGCAGTTGTCACAGACCAGAACGGTCTTCCGAGCCATGTGATTTGCCTCCTCGAAAAGGGGAGCTGGGTCGGCGGAGCGTAACGGAAATCGGAACGGAATTCAGGCAGCAGGTGACGTCCGGCCAATTCGCCGGAAAATCGACGACGGGCGCACGTAAAATCGCTCCGCTGTGGCCGAGACGACCATCGCCGTGCTCGAAGGCGACGAGACCGGGCAGGAGCTCCTCGAGGAGGCCCTCCGAGTGCTCGCTCCCGACGTTGTGGCGCTCGAGCTGGCATTCGAGCGCTTCGACCTCTCCCTCGAGGCGCGGCGCGCGACGCGCAACCAGGTCGTCTACGAAGCGGCCGCGGCGATTCGCGAGCACGGCCTGGGCCTGAAGGCGGCGACGATCACGCCGGAGGGCGCTGACGACGTCGGCTCACCGAACCGGATCCTGCGCGAGGAGATCGGCGGCCGCGTCATCGTCCGCACGGGCCGGCGGATCCCGGGCGTCGTCCCGCTGGGCGGCGTCCACGCGCCGATCTCGGTTGTCCGGATGGCGGTCGGCGACGCCTACGGCGCGAAGGAGTGGCGCCAGGGCGAAGGGATGGAGGAGGCGGCGTTTCGCACCGAGCGCATCGAGCGTCGAATCTGCCACGGGGTTGCGGAGTTCGCCTTCCGGCTTGCGGAGCGGACCGGAGCCACGGTCTTCGGCGGGCCGAAGTACACGGTCAGCCCGGTCTACGAGGGGATGCTGAAGGAGGAGATGGACGCGGCCGCCCAGCGGCACGCCGAGGTGCGCTACGAGCCCCAGCTGATCGACGCCACCTTTGCGCTCCTCGTCGCGACCGCGGGCGACCCGCTCGTCATCCCCGCGCTGAACCGCGACGGCGACATCCTCTCCGACCTCGTCCTGCCCCTCTTCGGCTCGATTGCGGGCGCCGAGTCCCTTCTGGTCGCCTTCGACGAGGACGACCCCGAGGAGATCACCGCGGTCATGGCCGAGGCCGCCCACGGCACCGCCCCCGCTCTTCAGGGGAAGAACGTCGCGAACCCGATGGCGATGATCCTCGCCGGAGCCGCGGTTCTCGGCTATGCGGGCGAGGAGGCGCGAGAGCCCTCGCGCGCGATCCGCGAAGCCTGTCTCGAGGCGGTCGCCGACGGCTTCCGGACCGCCGACCTCGCGGGCGATGCCGGCACGACGGAGTTCACCGACGAGGTCATCCGGCGCACGCGGTCGAAGCTCGAGGTCTGGTCGGCGCTCTAGGACGCTGAAACGCTTTGGGGAGCCGTCACTTCCTGCCAGACAAGGGCATCCAGCTCGCCCTCCGCCCATGAGGCGCCGAACGCAACGACGACCGCCGGGTCGAACTGCGACCCGGCGCAGCGCTCGAGCTCGTCGAGCGCGTCGGGCACGGGCCGCGTCGCGCGGTAGGGCCTCGTCGAGGTCATCGCGTCGAACGCGTCGGCGACCGCGAGGATGCGTGCATCCAGCGGAATCTCCTCTGCAGAGCGGCCGCTCGGATAGCCGTGGCCGTCCCAGCGCTCGTGGTGGTGGAGGACGGCCGGCAAGACCGCGATCGGCACGCCGAGCGAACGGAGCATGCGAGCCCCGGCGGCGGGATGGCGGCGCATCTGCCCGAGCTCGCCTTCGGTCAAGGGGCCGCGCTTGAGCAGCACCGCCTGCGGGACGCCGAGCTTCCCGACGTCGTGCAGAAGAGCGCCGAGTCGGAGCACCGAGAGACGCTCGGCATCGATCCCGATCCGCCTCGCAACCGCCTGCGCGAAGACCGTGACGCGCGAGGCGTGACCCCGCGCGTAGGGATCGCGGGCCTCGATCGCAGCCGACAGTGCCGCCAGTCTCCCCACGGACTCCGCCTGTTCAAGGCGGCGCGGCCGTTCCCTGCCTCTAGCATTGCGCGCGCATGAAGGTCGGCGTGCCGAAGGAGACCGCTGCGGACGAACGGCGCGTCGCGCTCGTTCCCGAGATCGCGTCGCGCCTTGCCGGAGCGGGGATCGAGGTCGTCGCCGAGCCCGGCGCCGGCGCCGGCGCCTCGTTCACGGACGACGCTTTCCGCGAGGCGGGCGCCGTCCTGGGTGACCCCTGGGAGAGCGAGCTCGTCGCGAAGGTTCGGAAGCCGAGCGACGAAGAGCTCGAGCGCCTCCGCGACGGGCAGCTGCTCGTCGGCTTCCTCGAGCCGCTCACCGATCGCGAAGGAGTCGAGCGCCTTGCGTCCCAGGGCGTGATCGCGTTTGCGATGGAGTCGATTCCGCGCATCACGCGCGCGCAGCCGATGGACGCCCTCTCCTCGCAGGCGACGGTCTCCGGCTACAAGGCCGTGATCGTCGCCGCCGAGCGGCTGCCCAGGTTCCTGCCGATGCTGATGACCGCGGCGGGCACGGTCGCGCCGGCAAAGGTGCTCGTCATCGGCGCAGGAGTGGCCGGGCTCCAGGCGATCGCGACTGCGCGGCGGCTCGGCGCAGTCGTCTCCGGCTTCGACGTGCGCCCGGCCGTCAAGGAGCAGGTCGAGAGCCTCGGCGCCGGCTTCCTCGAGCTCGGGGTCGTCGGGGAGGAGGGCGAGGGCGGCTACGCGCGCGAGCTGACCGAGGAGGAGCAGCGGCGCCAGCAGGCCGAGCTGGAGGCGCGGATCGGGGACTTCGACGTCGTCGTCACGACGGCGCTCGTTCCCGGGCGGCCGGCGCCGCGGCTGATCCCCCGCTCGTCGGTCGAGTCGATGCGGCCCGGTTCGATGATCGTCGACCTCGCGGCGGAGGCCGGCGGCAACTGTGAGCTGACGCGCGCCGACGAGGACGTCGTGCACGAGGGCATCACGATCCTCGGCCCCACGAACCTGCCGAGCACGATGCCGTACCACGCGAGCCAGCTCTACGCGCGCAACGTCTCGGCCCTCGTCCAGCACCTGGCGCCGGAAGGCGAGCTCCGGCTCGACTGGGACGACGAGATCACTGCCGGCGCCTGCGTGACCCGGAAGGAAGAAGTGCCGGCGTGAGCGCGCAACTCGTCACGGAGCTGACGATCCTCCTACTCGCGCTCTTCGTCGGCTTCGAGGTGATCTCGAAGGTGCCGACGCTGCTGCACACGCCGCTGATGTCCGGGACGAATGCGATTCACGGCATCGTCATCGTTGGGGCGATCATCGTCATGGGCGCGCACCATCCCGGCTGGTTCATGCGGCTCGTCTCGTTCGTGGCAGTCGTCCTCGCGACGGCGAACGTCGTCGGCGGCTTCGTCGTGACCGACCGCATGCTGGAGATGTTCAAGCGGGGCGAACGGCGCGGCGGCTAGGAGGCGTGAGCTAGATGAGCTCGAGACGGGGAAAAGCAATCAGCTCGCTGGTCCTCTTCGCTACCCCAATGAGTGCCTGTACATGGACACCGGCTGACCATTCCGGGGGACTGGGCGTGGTGCCGACCAAGGCTTCGGCGCTCACCGTGTACGAGGCGCCGACGCCACGCTTCCAGGTGCCCCGTTACGACACGAGCGGCACTTACCCGCAGGTGCGTCGCGACGACGTCGACCTGCGAGCGGTGAATGCGGCTCTGCGCCGCGTTGTTCTCGAGGACCAGCAGCGGTACGCGCCGAGCGCGCGAGCGTTGGCGAAGGTTGCCGGGGAACATGCTGTCGGCGTTTACCAGACGTCCGTAGACCGCCGACTGCTCTCGGCAAGCACGGTCGTCGTGAGCGCGCTGATGCCGGCGACCGAGTTGAATCCCGGCGGCACGGAGGGGGATGGATGGGTTGCGGGAACGATCCGCGTCCCCTCTCGCGCAGCCGTGAGATTGACCGACCTCTTCGCGCGCCCTGCACAGGCGCTGCCCGTGCTCGCGCGAGAGTGGAAGGCGCAATTTCGCCGCACCACGCCGCGCAGGTGGGTGTGCGTGACGCAGCTCCCGTCTCTCTTGCTGCCGAGCGCGAGCAACTACCGGAACTTCGCGCTCATCCCGCGCGGTCTCGCGGTCGGCATTCATGGGCATGCATCATGCGCGGGGTTGCAGGCGACCGTCCCGTACGCCCGTCTGCGACCGTACCTGAGCAAGCTTGGCGAGAGGTTGATCACGGGAGTCCGCCCTGCGCAAAAGAGTGACGCCCCCGGAAATCCCAGGGCGGTTTCACCATAAGCCAGAACACAGCGAACCTGCTCTACCTCGTCACGATCGCGGCGTTCATCCTGGCGCTGCGATTCCTTTCCTCCCCGCGCCGCGCTCGCCTCGGGGTGCAGATCGGCGCGGCCGGAATGCTCTGGGCCGTCATCGTCACGCTGGCGAAGGACGAGGTCGTAACCGGCTGGTGGTGGATGGCGGCCGGGATGCTGATCGGCTCGGTGATCGGAGTCGTCGGCGCGAAGCGGGTGAAGATGACCGCGATGCCGCAGATGGTGGCGCTGTTCAACGGCGTCGGCGGTGGCGCTGCGGCCCTCATCTCCCTCGTCGAGTTCCATGGCGTCTGGGCGCACTCAGGGGACGTCGGGGTCGAGCGGGGAATCGCAACGGTCTTCTCGGCGCTCATCGGATCGATCTCGTTCGCCGGCTCGATGATCGCGTTCGGCAAGCTGCAGGAGCTGGTCAGCGGGCGACCGATCACATATCCAGGGCAGCAGATCGGCAACGCGATCCTGTTCGCGGGCGCGATCGTGCTCGGGGTGCTCGCGATGGGCACGGTCGAGTTCTGGCTGCTCGCGGCGATGATCGGCGCGGCGGCCCTGTTCGGCATCGTCTTCGTGCTCCCGATCGGCGGCGCCGACATGCCGGTCGTGATCTCGCTGCTGAACGCGTTCACCGGCCTCGCCGCGGCGGCCACGGGCTTCGTACTGCACTCGAACGTGCTGATCGTGAGCGGGATGCTCGTCGGCGCCTCGGGAACGCTGCTGACGCTGCTGATGGGCCGCGCGATGAACCGCTCGGTCGCGAACGTCCTTTTCGGCGCCTTCGGCAAGGTGGTCGCGGCGCCGGAGGCTGCCGCTGCGGGCGGCGACGGCGCTTCCGTCCGCTCGACGACCGCGGACGACGTGGCGGTGATGCTTGCGTACGCCCGGCGCGTGGTCTTCGTGCCGGGCTACGGCCTCGCCGTCGCGCAGGCACAGCACGACGTGCGGAACCTCGCCCAGCTCCTCGAGGGACGCGGCATCGACGTCCGCTACGCGATTCATCCCGTCGCGGGCCGCATGCCTGGCCACATGAACGTCCTGCTCGCCGAGGCGAACGTGCCCTACGACGAGCTTTTCGAGATGGACGCGATCAACCCGGAGTTCCCGCAGACCGACGTGGTCGTCGTCGTCGGCGCGAACGACGTCGTCAACCCAGCCGCGCGCAACCAGCCGGGAAGCCCCATCTACGGGATGCCGATCCTCGACGTCGACAAGGCGCACAACGTCGTCGTCATCAAGCGGAGCATGTCCCCGGGCTTTGCGGGCATCGACAACCCGCTCTTCTACGACCCGAAGACGGTGATGCTCTTCGACGACGCGAAGGCAGCCATCGAGAAGCTCGCCGCAGCGGTCAAAGCAGTGTGAGCGCGGTCCCGTTCCTCGGCGCCCGTGATGTCGAGGCGGCCGTCTCGCCCGAGCGCGCGCTCGAGGCGGTCCGCGAGGCGTTCGTCGCCTACGCCCGCGGCGAGTGGTCGATGCCGCCGAAGGTCTACGTGCCGGCCTACCCGGCGGGCGACTTCCGTGCGATGCCCGCCCTCGGAGCCGGCCATGCCGCGCTCAAGTGGGTGACCTCGTTCCCGGGCAACCCCGAGCGCGGGCTGCCGACGGTCATGGGTCTCGTCCTCCTCTCGGACGCGTCGAACGGCACGCTCCGCGCGGTGCTCGATGCGAGCGCGGTGACCGCGCTGCGAACCGGAGCGGCGGCCGTGCTCGCCGCGGAGACACTCGGGCGCCTGGACGCGCAGAGCGCCGCGGTCGTCGGAACGGGCGTGAACGGGAAGGCCGCCGCACGGACCTTTCTCGCGCGCGGGCGGGAGGTCATGCTCTACGACGTCGATCCTGAGCGCGCCGCGAGCGCGGCCGAAGAGCTGGGCGCTCGTGTCGCCACGCGGGAGGAAGCCCTCGACGCCGACCTGCTCGTGACGATGACGCCGGGCCACGAGATCCTGCTGCCGGAAGGCTCGCTGCAGCAGGGCCAGCATGTGAGCCTGATGGGCGCAGACGGCCCGGGCAAGGCCGAGATCGCCGTCGAGGAGCTCGTCCGCACGCGAATCTTCTGCGACGACTGGGAACAGGCGAGCCACAACGGCGAGCTCGTCCACGCAGTCGAGGCCGGCGTGCTGGCTCGCGAGCAGGTGACCGAGCTGGGCGCGGTCCTCGTCGGCGACGCTCTCGGGCGCACGAGCGAGCCCGAGATCACAACGTTCGACTCGACCGGCCTCGCGATTCAGGATCTCGCCGTTGCCCTCGCAGCGATGGAACGCGCCGAGGAGCTCGACGTGCCGAGCATCGACGTGTAAATGCTCAGCCGAGGTACCAGTTTGAAAGTGATCGAGACCGAGCGCCTCCTCCTCCAGCCCCTGGACGTGTCCCGCCTCGAAGACTTCGTCGCCCTCACCGCCCATCCGGACACCATGCGGTACTGGGTCCCCGGTGGACCGTTCACACGTGACGTGGCGGAGCGAAACTTCGCGGCATCGCTCGCCCGTTTGCGGGAACACAACTTCGGGAGACGCTGGATCGTGGCGAAGGAGAATGAGGCCGGGCTGGGCTTCGTCGACACGAAGTACTTCGGCCAAAGCTGCGATGACGTCTCGCCGGACGAGGTCGAGATCGGCTGGATGCTCACGCCCTCGGCGTGGGCCAGGGATATGGGACCGAGGCAGGGAGCGCGATCCGTGACGAGGCGTTCGACCGGCTCAAGCTCGAGAGCATCGTCGCCGTGCATCATCCCGAGAACGCCGCATCCGGACGGATCATGGAGAAGCTCGGCATGGCGTTCGAGCGGGACGTCGTGGCCAGGAACGGTTGGCCATTTCGCCTCTACCGCTTGACGCGGGAGCAATGGACGTCGACGCGATGAGCCGCTGGGATCAGGCGAACCATGGTTCGCGTCTCTTGCGACATCTGGGAGCAGGCGAGCCATAACGGCGAGCTCGTCCACACGGTCGAGGTCGGCTTGCTGGCTTGCGAGCAGGTGACGGAGCTCGGCTCCGTGCTCGCCAAGAACGCCCGCGGGCGTGCGGCCGAAGAGGAGATCACCGCATTCGACTCGACCGTACGCGGCTGGGCTCCGTCCGTCGCGTTCCAAGACAGTCGCAGACAGCGGCTCCTTGACGCCTTCGATAGCGTCTCGCCGGTCAAGACTATGAGCTAGGGAAGGAGAGCGACGATGAAGGGCAAGCTCGTGCACGTCGAGCTTCCGGCTGACGACACCAAGCGGGCGATGGAGTTCTGGGGCGAGCTCTGCGGTTGGAAGTTCCAGGGCTTCGAAGGCGGGGTGGAGTACAACATGTTCGAGGGCGAGCCTCCAGGCGCGATCTATCCGTCGCAGGAGGGCGAGAAGGGCATAAGGGTCTATTTCGAGACCGAGGAAATCGACGCCACGCTCGAGCGCATCCGCGAGCTCGGGGGCGACGCAGATGACAAGTCGCCGGTGCCGAGCATGGGCTGGTTTGCGCATGCGAAGGACACGGAGGGCAACACGTTCGGCGTCTGGCAGAGCGACGAGTCGGCTCCCGTGCCCGAAGGCATGGGCGCCGAGACGGCTTCTTCCTAGAACACTCTGGCGGGATCGAAGAGGGCGAGCTCGGGCGGCGGCGGCCGCCCGAGTATCGCCCCTGCGACGAGCTCGCCGCAGGCGAGCCCGAGGACGTTGCCGTGCCCTGAGTAGCCGGCGGCGACCCACAGGCCGTCCCGCCCCGGGATCGGCCCTGTCAGCGGGAGCCGGTCTTCGGTGGCCCCGAAAATCCCCGACCAGCGGTGCGAGACTCGCGGCCTCTCACCGAGAAGCCGCTCGGCGAGCGCTTCGAGCTCCTGCTGGATGGGCTCGGTGACGGCCTCTTCGGTCGTGTATTCCTCGTCCAAGCGGGCATCCCGCCGCCCGCCGAGCACTAGCCGGCCCTCCGGGATCTGCTGCCAGTAATCGAAGCCCCAGCGAGAATAGTGAGGGCAGTCGAAGACTCGCCGGCCGAGCGGCTCCGTGGCGATCACCTGCCCCCTGACCGGGCGAACGGCCTCGTCCAGCGCCGGCAGCAGGCCGGACGTGTAGCCGTCAGTCGCGATCACGACCGCGTCCGCGTCGAGGGCGTCGATGGATTCGACTCGGCTCTCTTCGACGATCTCGGCTCCAGCCGCGACGGCGCGCGCCGCGAGCCGCCGCACCCAACGCGCCGGCTGAAGCGCACCGTCCTTCGGATGCCGGATTGCGCCGCTGAAGAGCTCGTCGAGAGGCGGCTCGAGCCTCTCGACCCACTCGACGGCAAAGCCGTCCTCGCGGAGCGCGGCGTACTCGGCCCACAGCTTCTCTCGCTCCTCTTCGCCGTCGGCGAGGCGCAGGCTGCCGCAGCGGCGCAGTGCGTCGCCGGCGAGCGCCTCGAGCCGGTCGAGGTACCTCTCCGTGAGCAGCCACAGGGACGCGGCCTTGTCTGCCCCGAGCCGCTCGCGCGCGTCGTCGTACCGCATCGCGGCGCCGCGAAGCGCGAAGCCCCCGCTCCGACCGCTCGCCCCTGATGCGATCCGGCGCGCCTCGTGCACGCGCACACGCAGGCCTCCCTCGGCAAGAGCGAGGGCGCACGCGCAGCCCGTGACGCCGGCGCCGATGACGGCGACGTCCGGCCGCCCTTCGAGCCGCATGGCACTGAGCGGCTCGGCGGGCTCGGCGAGCCAGTAGGGCTCGGTCATGCCGCGATGCTAGTGCGCCGGGTGCGCGAGAGCGATTGCTATCAGTCTTGCTCGCTCTATCAGTCTTGCCGTATCTCTCACATGCTCTGAGAAGACGGACCTCTGGTGCGGCTTCGGCCTAGGCGGTCTTGCGCAGTGCGAGCAGCGCCGTAACGAGCGTCCCGAGCAGCGCGACGATAAACGTCCCGAACACCCACTTCATCAGGTCGTACTGCCGGTCGACGTCGTCCCGCGTCGATTCGTTCGCAGACCGATTCGCCTCCTGCGTCGCCTCGAGGTCGCGCCGGAGGAGTGGCAGCTGCAGCGCCTTCGCAGGATCGTCGAGCACTGCCGTCTCGAGCGCCGAGAGCTGGCTGTTGAGTCGATTCACGTCCACGCGCATCGCCGCCACGTCGGCGGCGGCGTGCGAACCGCGCGGCGTGCGGCGCAGTGCTTTCACTTGAGCTTGGAGGCTCGCGACTTCATGAGAGAGTTGCTGAAAAGGGGAGAAACCCACGCCGGTGGAAGTGCTTATAGTCGGCGTCTCTCTCGGCTCGGTGTCGAACGAGCCCCCCAAAAAGACACCTAACGCCGCCAAAACGCCAAGGAGACTCGCGACGGCGGCGATTGACCCGGTGACCTTGGCGAGCCGGTCGGACATTTGCTGCAAGCGTAAACCCCGTGATCGTCTCGTGCCCGTCCCGGAGAGGCCGACGGCAACGGCAGCAGCCCACTCGGATCGTCGCTGCTAGTTCGCCCGATACACACCTCCCGAGGCGACCGCGATGCCCGCCAGCTCGAGCTCGGTGAGCGCCGAGGCGAGGGCGCCCGCATCGAGGCCTGTGGCGCGGGTGAGCTCGTCCGCGCTCGCCGGACCGTCGCGAAGGCGGGCCAGGGCTGCGTCCGCAGTCGGGCTGAGCTCGACACTCTCTGCCTCGACCCGGGAGAGGCCATAGAGCTCGAGGACGTCTTCAGCGGTGACGAGAGGCGTCGCCCCGAGGCGCAGCAGATCGTTCGTCCCTCGCGAAAGCGCCGCAGTTATCTCGCCGGGCACCGCGAGAACCTCGCGCCCTTCCTCGAGGGCGAGGTCGGCCGTGATCAGCGCGCCACTCCGCTCCCGGGCCTCGACGACGACCGTGGCCGCGGCGAGCCCGGCGATGATCCGGTTCCTGGCCGGAAAGCGCCACGGCGCGGGCTCCACCCCGGGCGCGTACTCCGAGACGGCTAGGCCCGTCGCTCGGACCCGGGCCGCGAGCTCGGCGTGCGCGGCCGGGTAGTCGCGGTCGATCCCGCAGCCGAGCACAGCGAGGGTCGCGCCGCCGGCCTCGAGCGCGCCGCGGTGCGCCTCTCCGTCGATCCCGCGCGCGAGGCCGCTGACCACGACGAGGCCTGCCGCCGCCAGCTCGCGCCCGAGCATCCGCCCGACCTGGGCGCCGTAGGGAGAGCACGATCGCGCCCCGACGATCGCCACCGCGGGCCGGCGAAGGAGCTCGACATCGGCGGCGCCCCGCACGAAGAGACCCGCCGGAGGGTCGTGGATCGCGCCCAGGAGAGGCGGAAAGGCAGGATCGGAGCGCGCGAGCCAGCGCACGCCGGCCTCCCGCAGGCCGACCTCGTACGCCGGGGCGTCGAAGCGGCGGGCGAAGGCGGCGAACGCCCCGTCGCGCGGCTCGCGGACGAAATGAGCGTCCCGCTGAGCCGCGTAGGCTGCGAGGACGAGCTCGTTCACGCGAGACCGAGCTCGGTCGGCGATCGGTAGGCGAGCGCCTCTGCCAGATGCTCGGTGCCGACCGCCTGCTCTGCAGCGAGAGCGGCGATCACCTCCGCGACCCTCCGCGCCCGCGCACGCCCGCGGCCCGAGAGCGGCAGCCGCTCGACGGCCCGGTCGAGCAGCTCCGTCGCCTCCTTCGACCACGCCGGCCGTCCCAACTCGAGCAGCTCCCGGGCCGCGACGGCGCGCTCCCGCACGGGCGCAGACGGCTCGCTCGGCCCGGCCGCGAGCTCCGCGGCCCGCGGGCGCGGGACGGTCACGACAAGGTCGAACCGGTCGAGGAGCGCGCGCGAGAGCTTGTTGCGGAAGACCGAGAGCCGCTGCGGCGAGCACGAGCACTCGGCGGCCGGGTCACCGCGCGCGCCGCACGGGCAGAGATTCATCGCCGCGACGAGCTGGAAGCGAGCCGGGAAGCTCGCCCGCCCGCCGGCACGCGCGATCGTGACGAGTCCGTCCTCGATCGGCTGACGCAGCGCCTCGAGCGCCGAGCGCGAGAACTCGGCGAACTCGTCGAGGACGAGGACTCCGCGATGGGCGAGGCTCACCTCCCCGGGCCGGGGCCCCGGCCCGCCTCCGACCATCGCGGCAACCGAGGCGCTGTAGTGGGGCGCCCGCACGGGCCGCGCCGTCACGAGCGGCCGGTCGGAGGGGAGGACGCCCGCGACGGAATGGATCCGCGTCACCTCGAGAGCCTCGTCCGGCCTCAGCGGCGGCATGATCCCGGATAGGCGCCGGGCGAGCATCGTCTTGCCCGTCCCCGGGGGCCCCGCGAGCAGAAGGTTGTGGCCGCCCGCCGCGGCGATCTCGAGAGCGCGCCGCGCCCGGTCCTGGCCGCGGACGTCCGCGAGGTCCAGGGGCGGCGCTTCCGGCGGGAACCCGCTGCCCTGGAGGTACGGCTCCGGCTCGATCTCGCCGCGGAGGTATCCCGCCGCTTCGGCCAGGTGGCGGATGGGCACAGGCTCGATTCCAGCCAGCGCTGCCTCGGGCGCGGAGGGGGCGGCGCAGAGAATCCGCGGCAGGCCTGCCCGCCGCGCCGCCTCGGCCAGTGCGAGCACGCCGCCGACCGGGCGTAGCCTGCCGTCGAGCGCGAGCTCGCCGACGGCGGCGTGGTCGGCAAGCCGCTCGGCTGGGATTTGACCGGAGGCGGCAAGGATCGAGAGCGCGATCGGCAGGTCGAAACCCGACCCTTCCTTGCGCAGACCAGCCGGAGCGAGGTTGACCGTGATCCGCCGCATCGGCCACTCGAGCTCGGCCGAGGCGACGCCGCTGCGAACGCGCTCCTTCGCCTCCTGACAAGCGCGGTCCGCGAGCCCGACGATCGAGAACCCGGGCACCCCGCGTTGGAGGTGGGCCTCCACCTCGACGCGACGTGCCTCGAGCCCGACGAGGGCGTGTGTGACCGTGCGCGCCAGCACGCAGCCAGGCTAGGCTGAACTCGTGCATGTGTCTGCGCCGAAGGTGCGCCGAATGCGTGTCGCCCGGACTGCCCTGCTGGTGGCTGCCGCCGGCCTGATTGCGGCCACGCTCGCGGCGGCCGACGCCACGCCGGTCGCCGTCAAGGCGTCGAGCAGGAACGAGCAAGCGCCGGCCGCCGGTGCCGACTGGTTCGCCTGGTCGAAGAGCCGGAGCGCCCAGACGAGCCCCTCCGACGTCTGGGCCCAACACGGGAGCGAGCGCGCCTTCAAGGTGAACGCGCGGCGGACGGCCCTGGGCTCGTACGCAGGGGGCATCGACGGCGACAGGCTCGTCTACCAACGGATCGTCGACATCGACCGCGCCGACCTTCGCCTGTACGACCTCGCAAGGCGGCGACTCCTGGCGCTCCCGGCGAGCGTGAACACGAAGCGCTGGGAGTGTTGCGCGACCCTGTCGGGGGACTGGCTCCTCTTCACGCGCGGCTCGCCCGAGACTCGCCAGCTCCAACTCGTCCTCCTGCAAAACCTCGTCACGGGCGAGCGGCGAACCCTCGACCACCTACGGAACCCGAGAGGGGCTCTGACCGCAGGCCAGATCAGCGGCGGCTTCGCGGTCTGGTCGCGCTGCAACCCGTACCCCCGCTGCACGATCCTGCGCTACGACGTCCTCGCGCAAACGACGACGCCGCTTTCCGCGCCGACGGGCAAAGTCGTCTACGGCCCCTCGGTCGGCGCGAACGGGACCGCGTACTACCTTCGGAGCAACCGCGGCTGCGGCAGGGCAGTCGAGCTCGTCAGGGAGCCGCTGCTCGGAGCGAGCGAAGTGCTCTTCGCGTTCCCCGCAGGCCAGGACGGGCAGGTCACCTATGCGCTCGGGCTCACCCCGAGGCCGCCCGGAGAGCTCGTCACGACCCGCATCTACTACGACCGGCTCCTCTGTCGCACGAAGCGCTGGGACATCTTCCGCGTCGACGATGTGCAGCGGGCGCCGCCGCCCGTCCGCGGTAGCTGAGTTTGTGATCGAGTCGAGCGGGTAACCGGAAGGGCGAGATGTGGCGACGGATGTCAATCGTCGCCCTTGCGACGCTGGTACCGATTGCGACCGCGGGAGCGACCGTAACCCCGCCGGTGCCCGTCAAGAACGGCCCCGCCGACGAGTTCGCGCCGGCAGCCAGCTCGGAGTACCTCGTCTGGGCGCAGTCGCCGCACAATTCGACAAGGTCCACCGTCTGGGCGCAGCACATCGCCGAAGCGCCCTTCAGAGTCTCGCCGCGAAGCGTCCGGGCCTACCCGGGAGGGATCGACGGGACGCGACTGGTGTACCAGCGGGTGCGCGGAGAGCAGTCGAACCTCGCCTTCTTCGACCTAGCCACGAGGCGCCAGACGTCGGCACCGGCCGGGGTGAACACCCGTCAGTGGGAATGGGACCCGTCCATCTCCGGCGACTGGCTGCTCTTCGGCCGCACCACGCGGACGACCGAATCCATCCTGCTCTGGAACCTCACCACCAGGCGCCGCATCAAGCTGAGCTCCATCCGGACGGGGCGGGGTCGTAGGCTCACGCCGGGCTACGTGAACGGCAACTTTGCCGTCTGGGAGCGCTGCGGAACGGGCCGCGTCTGCGACGTCTACCGCTACGACATCACGCTTGGCACGAAGAAGGCGGTGCCTTCGATTCCGGGGAAACAGGATTACGCGCCGTCGGTGACGGCGGACGGCACCGTGTACTACGGTCGCAGCGGCCGCGGCTGCGGTGCGTCGGTCCAGCTCGTCAAGTCTCCACTCACCGGAGCGGAGGAGGTCCTGTACTCGCTGCCACAGGGCGAGGACTTCGCAACCACTTACCCGGTCACGGTTCCCAGCCCGCCCTCTGGCCTGCAGACGACGAGCATCTACTTCGATCGCATCGTCTGTCGTGAGGAGGCATGGGATATCTACCGCCTCGACGACGTGACGCCGCTGCCGCCGCCCCCCGCGCGTTAGTAGCTGCTTGACCAGCTAGCGGGCGACGATCACGTCCTCGAAGAACTCGCCGGCGCGGCGGCCGGTCCGTCGGTTCACGTGCCGCCTGTAGCGCGTCTCGAGACCTAAGCCTGCCCGCTCGAGGATCTCCGGGTAGAGGTCGCGGCGGTCGTTGACGACGATCACCACGGGCGCGCGGGGGCGGAGGGTGGTCCGCACGTTCGCGAGAGCCTCGGTCATCCCGTCCACGTAGTTGCGGATCGCCGCCGCCGCCCTCCCGCGGGTGGCCGCGCCGAGCTCGAGATTGCGCCGGTCCTCGAGCCCGAGCAGCTCGTACGCGTAGCGGTGCTGCTCGTGGTAGTCGATCAGGCCCGGGTAGGGCGGCGAGGTGACGACGCCGTCGAGCTCGCCGTGCAGCCGCAGCTCGCGCACGTCTCCGTGGACGACGTCGGCCTCTGCCCCACGCGCGCGCGTCCGCGAGAACTCGTGAATGCGCGAGAGCGTGTCCAGGGCGTAGCGCCGGAGAAAGTGCCGCGCCCGGCCGACGGGGCGGCAGACCCGGCGATGCTTGTGGCACCAGTACTCCTCGAGCTGCGGCTCGCGGGGGAAGTCGAGGTCGAAATGGGTCGTGCGGCGTGCCGACCGGGCCGCCCGGGCGAGGACGACTCGGAGGACGTCTGTGTGCTCGTAGTCGTCGACGAGCGAACGGAAGAAGAGGAGCTCGGCCGCGGCGCGCGGGGCGAACCAGGCCTTTACGTACGGCGTGGGCCTCGCGGGCGCGTCGCCGTCGAAGCGGTCGAGGCGGGCAAGCGCGTCGCGCAGCTCGCGCTCGAGCGTGAAGAGGTTGTAGCGGCGCGTTTTCACCTCCATCAGCAGGCAGTTGAAGGCGGCCACGTCGACGCCGGTCGCGTCGCGCCCGCCCTCGAGAGCCTGGACGAGCGTCGTCCCCGAGCCCGCGAAGGGGTCGAGCACGCGGCGCGCTCGTGGCAGGTGGCGCGCGAGCAGCGCCTCGACGAGCTGCGGGATGAACTTGCCGAGGTACGGGTGCAGCCGGTGGACGTGCTTCGTCCGCTCGCGCTCGGGGAGGTCGCTCTCCGACCACGAGAGGTCGAGGTCGAGGTCGCGGTAAAGGGCGTCCTGCGTCGGGGCCATCGCCCTGACGGAGTTCTACGGGGCGCTCGCGACTCCTAGAGAAATTAGGTGAGACGCAATCATTTGTGGGACGATTTCGTCCTCTACAGAGAGGCGCGATGCTCGACCTAGAGTCGCATCGGGGTAAGCGAAGGTTGGCGCTACTGCTGCCGGTGGTCGCGCTGATCCTCTCCCTTGGAGCCGGCTCTGGCTCCGCGTCGACGGCCACGGCACCGCCGTTCGGTCCGTTGCGGATCGACCTCGCCTACGATCTCGACGAGATCGACCCGGCGCTCGCCTACGGCACCTCGAGCTGGCAGCTCGAGTACGCGACGTGCGCGAAGCTCGTCAACTACCCGGATGCAAACCCGCCGGAAGGCTCCAGACTCCGGCCTGAGATCGCGGCCGCCATGCCCTCGATCTCGCCGGACGGGCGGACGTACACGTTCCAGATCCGGAGCGACTACGCGTTCTCGCCGCCGGCAACGGGCGTCGTCACCGCGCAGAGCATGAAGCACACCTTCGAGCGCATGGCGCATCGGGACATGATTTCGCCCGGCTGGCAGTTCTACCGGAACATCGTCGGAATGCAGGAGTACCACGACGGACAGCGGGGTGAGATCACCGGCATCGTTGCGAACGGGAGCACGCTGACGATCTCGCTCATCGAACCGGACGGAAAGTTCCTGACGCTGCTGGCGATGCCATTTGTCTGCGCCGTTCCCACGAGCCTCCCGCCGACGCCGGCCACCGCCCCGATTCCCTCGGCCGGCCCCTACTACATCTCGCAGCGGACGCCGGGCTCGCAGATCGTGGCGCTCCGCAACCCGGACTACACGGGCCCTCGCCCGCACCGCTTCGAATCAATCGAGTACACGATCGGCCACACGCCGGACGAGATCCGCCAGCGCATCGAATCGGGAATCTCCGATTACTCCACCCAGTTGACCAGCGCCCAGCACGCCCAGCTCGCCCCCTTGTACGGGCCGGACAGCCAGGCCGCCGCGCGCGGGCTGCAGCAGTGGTTCTCGAACGCGTCGCCCTGCGTCTCGTACCTCGCATTGAACACCGAGCGATCGCTGTTCGCAGACCCGAACATGCGTCAGGCGGTCAACTTCGCAATCGACCGGTCCGCGATGGTGGACTTCAACGGCCCAACCGCCTCCAGGACGACCGACCAGTACGTGCCTCCCGGCTTCCCCGGGTTCACGGACCTGCAGATCTATCCCGACCACCCCGACATCGTGCGCGCCCGCCAGCTCGCCGGTTGGAACCCCGGCGATCCGCTGCGACCTGCCGTCCTCTACCACGGCCTGTCCTCGCCCGGCCCCCAACGGGCCCAGAACATCCGGGACCAGCTGCTCCAGATCGGTATCGACGCCACACTCGTCGGCTGGCAGGGCTTCCAGATCTACCAGCACATGGGTCACCGCGGCGAGCCGTTCGATCTCGGAACGGTGGGCTGGTGCGAGGACTACTTCGATCCCTGGGACTTCATCCAGCTCTTCGACGGGACGACCATTCAAGCCGAGAACAACATCAACCTCTCGTACTTCAACGACCCCGTCTTCAACGACCGGATGCACGCAGCAAATCAGCTCGTCGGCGACGATCGCTACGACGCCTTTGCGCAGATCGAACACGACCTGGAGGACGTTGCGCCCTGGGCGGCGTGGAGCAATCCGAACGACCGCGAGTTCTTCTCGCGGCGGATCGGATGCCATGTCCATGAGCACCTCGATTGGGTGGATTTGGCCGCGCTCTGCCTGCGACCGGAGATCACGATCGGCGACGTGAGCGTGACCGAGCCCGTGTCCGGCACAACGGTGGCGACGTTCACGGTGCGGCTGAGCAGCGAGATGGCCAACCAGGTCACTGTCGACTTCGCAACGCAGGATGGGACTGCGCACGCCGGAGAGGACTACGTGCCGACCTCGGGCACGGTGACGTTTGCCCCCAACCAGCGCACCCAGACCGTGAGCGTGATCGTGAACGCAGACAATGCGGTCGAGCCCGACGAGACGTTCTTCGTGAACCTCTCGGGCGAGAGCAGCGGGACCATGGTCGACGGGCAGGGCATCGGAACGATCGTCGACGGGACTCCTCCTCCTCCGCCGCCGCCGCCACCACCTCCACCTCCTCCACCACCACCGCCTCCGCCCCCACCGCCGCCGGCGCCGGTCCGCTGCGTGGTGCCGCGGGTGATCGGCATGACGCTGGCTCGGGCCCGCACGCGGATCCGGTCCAGGCACTGCTCGGTCGGCCGCGTCCGGCGAACCCGCTCCAGGCGCGTCGGCCGCGTCATAGGCCAGAGCCCGCGCCCGGGCGCGGTGCGCCCGCGAGGCGCCAGGGTCAACCTGGTGGTCGGTCGGCGCTAGTCAGAAGGCGTTCGCAACACGCTCTATCTTCCCCGTCCGCTCGACAGCGACGTCGAAGCGGAGCTCGCAGGTGCTCAGCTCGGGATGCGCGGCAAGCCAGGCCTCGGCGGCACGCGCGATGCGCCTCATCTTCTCGGCGGTGACCATCTCGAGCGGGTCGCCGCGCCCTAGCCCGCCCTTTGCCTTCACCTCGCAGAAGACGATCGTGCGGCCGCGGCGGACGACGAGGTCGAGCTCGTAGCCGCCGACCCAGGCGTTCGCGGCCAGGATCCGGTAGCCGCGTAGCCGGTAGTGCCACAGGGCGCGGCGCTCCGCGCGCGACCCGATCGCGCGGGTACTAGGCCTGGACGGCGGCGAGCCGAGCTGCGGCTTCCTCTTCACTGAGGTAACACAGCGCCTGGAACGAGCGGCGATGGATCTCACACGGCCCGCGCTCACGCACGATCCGGGAATGCCCCGGCGTGATGTAGCCGACGTGCGACGAGAAGCCGTAGCCGGGGAAGAGCGAGTCCAGACGGAGCATGGTGCGGTCGCGGACGACCTTGGCCACGATCGAGGCGGCGGCAATCGCTGCGCTTCGCTCGTCACCGTCGACGACCGCAACATGCTCGGGCGCGCTCGGCCCGAGCCGGAAGCCGTCTACTAGGCAGGCCTCCGCGGGCGGCGTCAGGGCATGGAGCGCACGGCGCAGACCGCCGAGGTTCGATCTGTGCAGGCCTTCGCGGTCGATCTCGGCGGGAGAGATCACCTGGACCGAGATTCGGGCCGCACAGCTGACCACCGCGCGGAAGAGCTCCTCTCTACCCTCGGCGCTGACCTGCTTCGAATCGTTCAACTGCGCGAGAGGGCGCACACGATGATCGCGCAGAGCGTCGTAATCGAGCAGGACGCCTGCGACGACGAGCGGCCCGGCGAGCGAGCCTCGGCCGGCCTCGTCAGCCCCTGCGACGAAGCGAGCGCCGAGCCTTCGGTCGAACCTCAGCAGCCTCTGACCCGTCTTCGACGACTGCAGCCGGCTCTTCTGCCGCGGGCTCATCCCCGACAGCTTCTTCGGCAGCGGGCTCGACCTCGTCGTCGGCACGCGGCGAGGATACCGCGGGCGCCTGCTGGGCCTCGCGGACGCGCGCCTTCTTCCCCACTTTCGCGCGCAGGTAGTACAGCTTCGCGCGGTTGACGTCGCCGATCGCCTGCACCTCGATCTTCTCGATCTTGGGCGAGTGGAGCGGGAAGGTCCGCTCGACGCCGACGCCGAAAGACTGCTTGCGGACGGTGAACGTCTCGCGCACGCCGGCCCCCTGCCGCTTGATGACGATGCCCTCGAATACCTGGACGCGGCGGCGCTGTCCCTCGATCACCTGAAAGTGGACACGCACGGTGTCGCCGGCCTTGAACGCCGGCAGGTCGGACCGCAGCTGGCGCTGCTCGAGTAGCTCGATCGGGTTCGTCATGGCGAGGAGGCCGGGCAGGCCGGACGGCAATGCTAGCGAATGGAAATCCGATCCAGGGGCCAGTAGGCCGCGATCACGGGCCCCACGATCCGGTCGCGGCTCAGGTAGCCCCACACTCGGGAGTCACAGGACCGCCCCTCGTTGTCCCCGAGCACGACGTAGTGCCGAGCGGGCACCTGCCGTCGCGACCAGCGCTCGCCGGGCTCGGCCACGATCCGGTGCACGAACGTGTCCTCGCTCCCCAGGCCGCAGCGCCTGGCGCCCGCAATCGGAGCCCTGTAGACGACGACGTCGCCTCGATGCGGATCCCGAAGCCTGTAGATGAGGCGTGACACCAGGATCCGGTCCGCCCCGTCACCCGTGCAGCCCGGCACGAGGCCGCTCGGGCAGCGGAGCGTCGGTTCCATCGCTGCGGTTCGGATCCTGTACGTGTTCGACGTGACCGCAATCAGCACGAAGAGGCCGCCCCCGATCGCCAGCATCACGAGCAGGAATCGCGTCAGGCGGCGCACGGCTAACGAAGGCCGATGCGCTTCGGCGGCCAGTAGACCGCGAAGACCGGCCCGATCAGGTTCTTCCGCGGGACGGTTCCCCAGCGGCGGGAGTCGCAGGAGGACGAGCGGTTGTCGCCCAGCATCAGGTACTCGTCCTTGGCGATGGGCGGACGCTCGGGGATCGTGTCCGAGTCCCGACGGTCGGGCCTGACGTACGGCTCGTCGAGCCTCTTGCCGTTGATGTAGATATAGCCGTCCTGCTCGCTCCAGCGGTCGCCGGGCAGGCCGATCAGCCGCTTGACGAACGTGCCCCCCGCGCCGCAGAGGACCTGCGCCCTCGGCGGCGTCTTGAAGACGACGATCTCGCCGCGACGCGGCTCGCGGAAGTGATAGATGAAGCGGTTCGCGAGGACCCGGTCCGAGTAGCGCGACTCGCAGCCCGAACCGGGCCTCGCGCAGTGGAGCGTCGGCTCCATCGACGAGGATGGGATGCGGTAGGGGTTGACGACGTAGGCCTTGATCGCGAGCACGATCGCCACCGCGCCGAGGATCGTCACCGCCCAGTCGATCGCGACCCGCCACTGCCGCGGGAGGCCGTGGGTCAGATGGTCGATCGGGTTCCTCACCTCATGCTCCGCGCCCTGCTCTGCTCGCGCCGCCACTCGTCGATCCGCGCATGGTCGCCCGAGAGGAGCACCTCGGGCACTCGCCATTCCCGGAACTCCGCCGGCCGCGTGTAGTGCGGGTACTCGAGGCCCCCTTCGAGCTCGGCAGAGAAGCTCTCCTCGAGCCCGGACGCTTCGCTGCCGAGCGCTCCCGGGAGCCGCCGGACGATCGCGTCGACGAGCACCATCGCCGGCAACTCGCCCCCAGAGAGGACATAGGGCCCGATCGAGATCGCGTCCGACGCGAGATGCTCGACGACCCGCTCGTCGAACCCTTCGAACCGGGCCGAGAGGAGGGTCAGCGTCTCTTCGCCCGCGAGCTCCTCGACGACCTCCTGGTCGAGCTGCCGACCCTGCGGCGTCAGCGCGACCATCCGATGGTCGGGAGGCGCGCCGTAGACCGCGTCGAGCGCGGCGGCGACGACGTCGACGCGGAGGAGCATGCCCGCCCCGCCGCCGTAGGGCTCGTCGTCGACCTGGCCCGCTCTGAGCGGGGTCGTGTCGCGGTAGCTGAGCAGGCGGAGCTCGAGCTCGGTGCCGAGAACGGCCGCAAGCGGCCGCTGCTCCGTGAGCCAGGCGAACGCGTGGGGAACGAGCGTGAAGACATCGATGCGCAAAGGCCGTAGGTTACGGGCGGCCCGTGAACCCGGGCTTAACAACGATTCGACCCGATTCGAGATCGACCTCCCGGACGCACGCGTCGACGAGCGGTAGCGCGAGGCCGCTGTCGAGCTCGATGACGTCGTTCGCCGGCGCGGAGGAGATCTCGACGACGCGGCCGAGCGCGCCGCCGCCCTCCTCCTCGACCTCGAGGCCGACGAGCTGGAAGGCGTAGTAGGAGCCGTCCTCGAGCTCGGCAAGATCGGCTCGGTCGACCTCGATGGCCGCCCCACGCTCGACGGTGGCGTCGACCCGGATCACCGGTCGCCCGCCGGCTCGCTTCGACTCCAGGATGCGTACGGCCGTACCTCCGACCAGGACCGTTGCGCCGACCGCGAATCTTTCCGCCTCCTCGCTCGCGTTCTCGACGACGAACGCTCCCTCCAGACCGTGCGGCCGCCCGACACGGCCGACCCGCACGCGCTCACTCACTCGACGAGGCTCTCGAAGTACTCGGTCGCCTCGGCGCGCGTGGCCTGAGGGAACTCGAAATCCTCGTACTCGACCGCCTCGTACTCGGTTCTCCGAAACTCCACGTCGGGGCCGAGCAGCGCCCAGTACGCGCCGGGCGCGTCTTCGTAGGGCATGCCGACGCTGCCCGCGTTGACGAACCGGATCCCGCCGACGACGCGGTCGTGTTGCATGTGCGTGTGCCCCACGACGACAACGTCCGCGTCCACGCCGGCGAGGACCTCGCGAAAGCGGTGTTCGGAAGACGCCGGCGTAACGATCTCTTCGTCGTTGCGTGGCGTAGCGTGGCAGAAGAGCGTTCTCCCGAGCCCGTCGATCTCGAGCACTTCCTGCTGAGGTAACCCGAACGCGAATTCGATCTGCTCCTGGGTCAGCTTCGCCTTCAGCTCGTCGATCACACCCGGCGGCGGACCGGCCGGCCTGGGCGGGCTCGGCTCGACCAGCTCCCGTTCGACGTTGCCGCGGATGAAGCGCGCGCGGTTGCCCAGCTCGCGAAGCCGCTCGAGGGTCTCGGCCGGTTGCGGGCCGGCGAGGAAATCCCCGCCCACGACGATCAGGTCGGAGTGCTCGCCGAGCTCGTCGAGGACGGCCTCGAGCGCCGGCAGGTTGCCGTGAACGTCGTAGAGGGCGGCGACCCGCACTAGCGCTATTCGAGGATCTCGAGCACGACGCGGCGGTGGGAGCGCGCCCCGCTTGCCCGCACGACCGCCCGCAGCGCGCGGGCGATCCGGCCCTGCCGTCCGATCACCTTGCCGACGTCGTCCTTCGCGACGCGCAGTTGGAGCACGGTCGCGTCCTCCCGCTCGATCTGCTCGACCTCGACCGCATCGGGATCGTCGACGAGCCCCCGGGCCAGGTAGGCGAGAAGCTCAGCCACCGACGTTCGCCGCCTTCAGCAGACGCGCCACGGTGTTGGACGGCGTCGCGCCCTTGGCCAGCCATTCCTTGACCTTCTCCTCGTCGAAGACGATCGTCGAGGGGTCGGTCTGCGGGTTGTAGCGCCCGACGATCTCGATGAACTTGCCGTCCCGCGGCGAGCGCGAGTCGGCGACGACGACCCGGTAGATCGGGTTCTTCTTCGACCCCACTCGCGTCAGCCTCATTCGAACTGCCAAATCATCTCCTTTCAGCATGGGGGAACCCGTGGTTCCCCCATGAGCCCCCTCCTTTTACACCTTCCAGTGGCTTACGGGTGCTTGGGCTGCGCTCGGGCAAAGCCCGGCTCCGCCCGCGAATCAGTTTCTCGTTGTCGATCACCGGCGTCCCTGTTGTTGGGCTTGCTTCAGCAACTCTGGCGGGAGCCCCGGCATTTTGCCTTTCTTGATCTGCTTCATCATCTTCTGCATCTGCTTGCGGGCAGAGAGCAGCTGGTTCACCTGCTGAATCGTGGTTCCGCTGCCCGCCGCGATCCGCTTGCGCCGTGAGCCGTCGATCAGGTGCGGCAGCTGGCGCTCCTTGGGCGTCATCGAGAGGACGATCGCTTCCACGCGGGACATGTCCTTCTCGTTCACGTCAAGCCCCTGAAGCTGATTGCCGAGGCCCGGGATCATCGACAGCACGCCCTTCACGGGGCCCATGCGCCGCAGCATCTTGTAGCTCGCGAGGAAGTCGTCGAACGTGAACTCGCCGGCCATCATCTGGCGCTCCAACCGAGCCTGGTCGTCCTCCGCCACCGCTTCCTCGGCCCTCTCGATCAGCGTCAGGACGTCGCCCATGCCGAGGATGCGCGAGGCGATCCGGTCGGGGTGGAAGTACTCGAGCTGGTCGAGCTTCTCGCCGACCGAGGCGAACTTCACGGGCTTGCCCGTGACGGCCTTCACCGAGAGGGCGGCGCCTCCGCGCGCGTCGCCGTCGAGCTTCGTCAGGACGACGCCGTCGAAGGCGACCCGCTCGAGGAAGGCCTGGGCGACCGAGACAGCCTCCTGGCCGGTCATCGCGTCGAGCACGAGAAGGACGTTCGTCGGCTTCGCCGCGCGCCGAACCGCGGCCAGCTCCTCATCAAAGGCTCGTCAACGTGCAGCCGGCCGGCCGTGTCGAGGATGACCACGTCGCGGCCCTGGCTCCGGGCCTGCTCGATTCCCCCGGTGGCCGCTGCGACGGGGTCGGCGCCCGTGTAGACCGGAATCTGAACCTGGCGCCCGAGCTGCTCGAGCTGCTCGACGGCTGCCGGGCGCTGGAGGTCGGCCGCGACGAGGGCGGGCGAGTGACCTTCCTTGCGGAGAAGCAGGGCGAGCTTCGCGGCGGCGGTCGTCTTGCCCGAGCCCTGGAGCCCGGCAAGGAGGATCACCGTCGGCGGCCTGCTGGCGAACGCGAGCTTCGAGTCGCCGCTGCCCATGAGCGCGGTCAACTCCTCGTGGACGATCTTTACGACCTCCTGGCCGGGCGTGAGGCTCCTCGTCACGTCGGCTCCGAGCGCGCGGGCGCGCACGCGGGCGACGAAGTCCTTCACGACCTTGAAGTTGACGTCTGCCTCGAGCAGGGCGAGCCGGATCTCGCGCATCGCACGGGAGACCGAATCGTCGTCGAGCCTGCCGCGCCCCCGTACGTCGTGCAGGGCAGCCTGGAGCCTGTCGGAGAGGGCTTCGAACACGGCCAGCAAGTGTACTCAGCCCCCTTCGCCGGTCGGCGACGCCGGCAGAGCCGGCACGGCCGTCCTTCCCGGCGCTCGCCAGGGAGCGCCTCAGGTCCTACACTCGGAGAGGACATGGCCGCCTGTCCCCGCTGTGGCGAGGCGAACCCTTCCCGCGCGCGATTCTGCAGCGCCTGTGGCGCGCCCCTGGAGGAGGCCGCCGCCCCGCGCGAGATGAGGAAGACCGTGACGGTCATCTTCTCGGACGTCATCGACTCGACCCCGCTCGGCGAGCAACTCGACGCCGAGACCTACCGCCGCGTCATCTCGCGCTATTTCATCGAGGTGAGCCTCGTGCTCGAGCGCCACGGTGGCACCGTCGAGAAGTTCATCGGCGACGCCGTGATGGCCGTCTTCGGGATCCCGATCGTGCACGAAGACGACGCTCTGCGCGCAGTCCGCGCCGCCACGGAGCTGCGCGAGGCGCTCGGGAGCCTGAACGAAGAGCTGCGCGGCGAGTACGGGATCGAGCTCGCCGTCCGCACGGGCATCAACACCGGCGAGGTCGTCGCCGGCGATCCGGCCGAGGGGCAGGCCTTTGCCACCGGTGACGCGGTCACCCTGGCGCAGCGGCTCGAGTCGTCGGCGAGCCCCGGCGAGATCCTGATCGGCGAGGCGACGCACGGACTCGTACGGGATGCCGTCCTCGCCGAGCCGGTCGAGCCGCTGACCCTGAAGGGAAAGGCGCAGCCGGTCGACGCGTGGCGCCTGCTCGGAGTCGTCACCGGCGCGCCCGCGTTCGCTCGGCGGCTCGACTCGCCGCTCGTCGGCCGAGAGCGCGAGCTCACCCTCTTCGAGCAAGCTTTCCGGCGGGCCGTCGACGAGCGCGCCTGCCATCTCTTCACGGTCCTCGGCACGGCGGGCGTCGGGAAGTCGCGGCTCGCGAGCGAGCTCTTCTCGAAGGTCGGCGAAGAGGCGCGCGTCCTGGTGGGCCGCTGCGTCCCCTACGGCGAGGGCATCACCTTCTGGCCGCTCACCGAGCTCGTCCGCCAGGCCGCCTCGATCAGCCCGCGCGATTCGGCCGAGGACGCTCGCGCGCAACTGGCCTCGCTCCTCGCAAGCGAGCCCGAGGCCGAGGTCGTCGTCGACCGGCTCGCAGCCGCCACCGGCCTCGGGGAGGGCGACGCCACGAGCGAGGAGACGTTCTGGGCGGTGCGGAAGCTGATCGAGGCTCTGGCGCAGGAGCAACCGGTCGTGGTGGCGTTCGACGACGTGCAGTGGGCCGAGCCGACGTTCCTCGACCTCGTCGAGCACCTCGCCGACTGGACGCGCGACGCACCGGTCCTGCTTGTCTGCCTCGGGCGGCCCGAGCTCCTCGATGAGCGTCCCACATGGGGCGGTGGGAAGGTCAACGCGACTTCGATCCTGCTCGAGCCGCTGCGGGACAGCGAGGTCGAGCGGCTGATCGGGCACCTGCTCGGCGAGGCGCCCCCCGAGATCATCGCGAAGCTCGTGGCCTCTGGCGAGGGCAATCCGCTCTTCGTCGAGGAGATGCTCGCCATGCTCGTCGACCGTGGTCGCCTTCAGCGGGACGACGGGAGCTGGCGCGCCGTGGACGAGCTTGCCGACGTGGAGGCCCCGCCGACGATCCAGGCTCTCCTCGCCGCCCGCCTCGATCAACTGACCCTCGACGAGCGCGGTCTCCTCGAGCGTGCCGCCGTCATCGGCAGGCTCTTCTCCAGAGAAAACGTCGCCGCACTGCTGTCTGAAGGAGCGCCCCTCGACGAGCCACTCGCGTCGCTCGTCCGTAAGGATCTGATCCGTCCCGATCGCGCCGGCGACGAAGCCTTCCGCTTCCGCCACATTCTCGTCCGGGATGCCGCGTACCAGGTCCTCCCCAAGGAGAGCCGCGCCGAGCTCCACGAGCGCTTCGCGGCGTGGCTCGAAGACGCGCGGCGAGGCCGGCTGCGCGAGTACGAGGAGATCCTCGGTTACCACCTCGAGCAGGCGCACCGCTACCGAAGCGAGCTGGGCCCTGCGGACGAGCGCTTGGGCGCGCTCGCGACGAAGGCGGCCGACCTGCTCGCGTCGGCGGGACGCAGAGCGCTTGCGCGAGGCGACGCGCCGGCCGCGGCGGGACTGATGACGCGCGCGACGCTCCTCCTGCGCGACGAGGAGAGGGCGCGGCTCGAGTTGGCGCCGGAGCTCGGGAGCGCGCTCTTCGACCTCGGCGAGCTGGTGAGGGCCGACGCGATCCTGTCCCGGGCGATCGAGGGCGCGGCCGCGGCCGGCGACCGCAGGCTCGAGCTTCGGGCGAGGCTCGAGCACGCCACGATCCAAGGCCGGCTGAACCCCGGTCTTGGCACCGAGGGTCTCCGCAGGACGGCCGAAGAGGCGATTTCGGTGTTCGACCAGCTCGGCGACGAGCTCGGTCTCGCAAAGGCGTGGTGCCGGCTCGCCGACGTGCACTGGATGGCGGCGCAGTGGGGAGCGCGGGCCGAGGCCTTCGAGAAGGCGCTTGTCCACGCGCGGCGGGCGGAAAGCGCCCGTGACCAATCGTTCATCCTGGCATCGCTTCCGATCTCGCTCCTCTACGGGTCCACACCGGTGCCGGAGGCGATCGGGCGCATCCAGCAGATCCTCGAGGAGACACCGGGCGACCGAATGGTCGAGGCCAGGGTCCTGGACGATCTCGGCGAGCTCCACGCGATGCTCGGGGAGTTCGACGAGGCCCGCCGCCTCTACGCGCGGAGCAAGGAGATCCTCGAGGACCTCGGGCTCCGGCTCGGGCTCGCCGTGCAGACCTCCGCGGGAGGAGAGATCGAGCGTCTCGCAGGCGATCCGAGCGCAGAGGAGGCCGAGCTGCGCTCGGGCTACGAAACGCTCGAGCGGATGGGCGAGAAGGCAGGTCTCTCCACGCTCGCGGCCTTCCTCGCCGAGTCGATCTATAGCCAAGGGCGCCACGACGAGGCCGAGCGGTTCACCGAGATCAGCGAGGCCGCGGCTCCCCGCGAGGACGTCACGTCGCACGTGTATCTCGCGGGGACGAGGGCGAAGGTCCTGGCGCAGCGCACGCGATTCGAGGAGGCGGAGCGGATGGCGCGCCAGGCGGCGGAGCGCTCCCTCGAGACAGACTCCGTCGGGCTCCAGGCGCACGCCCTCATGAACCTTGCCGAAGTTCTGCGCCTCGCCGGCCGGCCGGAGGAGGCCGTCCCGCCTGCCGAGAAGGCTGTCGATCTCTACGAGCGGAAGGGCAACATCGTTCTTCGGGGCCGCGCCCAGACGTGGCTCGCGAAGCTCGGCACCGCCTTGACGCCTACGGGTGACACAGGTTAGGTTCGCGCCCCCGATCCCGGGGTTTTCGGAAGGAGGCACCCATGGCGAGCCGCGCGCAGGATGAGCCCAAGCCGCCGCCGCAGCCCGAGCCACCGCCGCAGCCCGAGCCACCGCCCGACGATGATGGGCCCGACAGGCCACCGCACTCGGTGCAGTTCCTGATTCTGGACGAAGACAAGCCGAAGCCTGAGCCGCCCGATCCGACGGTGCCGCCGCCGCCGCACATGGCGCAGTTCGTCGAGCCTCGGTCGGGCTAGCGCTGCAGCGGGTTCGCAGAACGGCGTTCCTCTTCGTCCACGGCGAAGGGGATCCGCCGCTCGTCACCTCCGCCCTGACCGGGGAGACGACACCCATCGAGCGCGACGCGCTGGAAGCGCTCTTCTCGGTGCCGCAAGGAGAGTGGTCCGAGGCAGAGCCGAGCGGCCTTGTCGACGAGTTGTGCGGACGCGGGCTGCTTCTTCGCGAAGGCGATTCGAAGCTGCAACGCCGCGAGGAGCAGCTGGCGGCCGACCAATGGCTGCCGGCGGCCGCCGCGTACCACTTCTCGACAAAGCAGCGGGGAGGAGACCTGCGGCTGCCGGAGGACGCCTCGGAGATCGCAACCCAGGCCGACGTGGCCGTCGAGCGCTTCGTCGAGCGCTACGGGCCAGCTCCCGAGCCCTTCCATTCAGTCGAGGGCGCGCGGGTCGAGCTCCCTCTCGTCTCCGGGAAGGGCGGCCTCTACGATGCGCTCGGGCGGCGGCGGACGACGCGCGGGTTCGCGGAGCGTCCCGTTGCGCGTGAGGAGCTCGCAGTTCTCCTCCACGAGACATTCGGCTGCCGCGGGTACCTCGAGCTGCACCCGGAGGTCGTTGCCCTGCGCAAGTCGAGCCCTTCGGCCGGTGGGCTGCACCCGATCGAGGCGTATCCGCTCATCCGCAGCGTCGACGGGCTGGAGCCGGGCCTCTACCACTACGCCGTCCGCGACCACTCGCTCGAGCGGCTGAGCTCACTGGAGGACGGGGAGGCGCGTGCGGAGGTCGTCGCCTTCACCGCCGGCCAGACGTACTTCGCCTCAACAGCCGTCGCGGTCGTGCTCACGGCCCGCTTCGCGCGCAGCTTCTGGAAGTACCGGCGCAGCCCGACCGCGTACGCGACGCTGCTCATGGACGCCGGTCATCTGAGCCAGACGTTCTACCTCGTCTGCGCCCAGCTCGGCCTCGGAGCCTTCCTGACGACGCTGATCAACGGGGGCCAGATCGAGGAGCGGCTGGGCCTCGACGGCTCCGCAGAGGGAGCGCTTGCCGTTCTCGGCTGCGGCGTGCCAGCCGCCGAGCGCTCCCCGCTCGAGCCGGAGTTCACGCCGTACGTCCCGCGCGAGACGGCGATCTAACGCGCGCGGTCGTGGAGAACGACCACATCTAGGTCCGGTGTCAGAGGTCCGGTGACGGCTGTGACTAACCGGAGATCAGGGCGCGCGCGAAGTCGCGCGGCGCGAACGGGTGCAGGTCCTCGACGCCCTCGCCAACTCCAACCAGCTTCACCGGCAGCCCCAGCTCGTGGGCGATCGCCAGCGCGACGCCGCCCTTCGCGGAACCGTCGAGCTTGGTCAGCGCGACTCCCGTCACCTGCACGGCCTGGCCGAAGAGCTGCGCCTGGCGCACGCCGTTCTGGCCGGTCGTCGCGTCGATGACGAGCAGAGTCTCGTGCGGCGCGCCCGCGAGCTTTCCCTCGATCACACGTCGGATCTTCGCCAGCTCCTCCATCAGGTTCGTCTGGGTGTGCAGGCGGCCGGCCGTGTCGACGATGACGACGTCTCGCCCGCGCGCGGAGGCCGCCTCGATCGCGTCGTAGGCGACGGCCGCCGGGTCGCCGCCGCGCTCGGAGCCGACGAAGTCGGCCTCGGCGCGCCCCGCCCAGATCTCGAGCTGCTCCTCAGCCGCGGCGCGGAACGTGTCCGCCGCGGCGACGATGACCGAGCGGCCGTGATCATGCAAGTGGAAGGCGAGCTTCCCGATCGTCGTCGTCTTCCCCGTTCCGTTGACGCCGACGATGAGGACGACGCTCGGCCGCTCGCGCACGTCCAGCGTCCCAGGCTCGCCGAGGACGCCCGCTGCCTCGTCGACGAGCGCCTCGGTCAGGTCGCCTACCTCCGCCCGCGCCTCGAGGCGCCGGACGAGCTCGGCTGTCGCGGGGACGCCGACGTCGGCGGCGATCAGCGCCTCCTCGAGCCGCTCCCAGGCCTCGTCGTCGGCCGGGTCGAACGCTGCAGCTGCGAGCTGGTCGGTGAGCGCCCGGCGGCTCTTGCCGAGAGAATCGCGCAGGCGAGCGAAGAACCCGGCCTCGGCCTGTCGCTCCTCCGCCGGCTCCTCGTCTCCGAGAAGCCGCGCCCACGTGGTCACCTCGCACTCCTGGCCGGCGGCGGCTCACACCAGGCGAAGCCCGGCTCCGCCGCCGCCTGGCGCCGCTGGCGGCACGGTGCTCTCCGGGCCCGTGCTAAGGCGCACTGTGCCCTCCGGCCCCGCACCGCCAGCGGCGCCCCAGGAGCGCGAGTCAAGCCGCGACGGCCTCGCGGGGCAGCCGTCGCGACACGATCTGCGAGACCCCGTCGGAGCCCATCGTCACGCCGTAGAGGATATCCGCGGCCTCCATCGTCCTCTTCTGGTGGGTGATCACGATGAACTGCGTCCGGTCCGCGAACCTCCGCAGCAGCTCGACGAAGCGGCCGATGTTCGTGTCGTCTAGCGCGGCCTCGACCTCGTCGAGCAGGTAGAAGGGGCACGGCCGCGCAAGAAAGAGGGCGAAGAGGAACGAGATCGCACCGAGGGCCTTCTCGCCTCCTGAGAGGAGCGAGAGGCGCGTGACCCGCTTCCCCGCAGGGCGCAGCTCGATCTCGATGCCCGGGTCGACGTCCTCGTCGTCGCCGTCCACCTCGGGCTCGGTGAGCCGAAGGCGCCCCTCGCCGCCCGGGAACAGCGTCGCCGCGACCTCCTCGAAGTGGTCGCGGACGGCGGCGAAGGTCTCCTCGAACCGCTGCTCGACCGTCTCGGCCAGCTCGTCGCGCAGCGTTTGCAGCTCCGCGAGGCTCCGCTCGAGGTCACCCCGCTGCTCACGGAGCTCGGCCAGCCGCTCCTTCTCGCGCTCGTACTCCTCCTTCGCCAGCGGATTGACGCTGCCAAGCGACTCCCGGCGGCGCTCGAGCCGCTCGAGCTTCGCGGCGAGCTCCTCCGGGTCGGCGCCCTCGGCGGGCTCGGCGCCCGCGTCCTCGATCCGCCGCTCGAGCTCCTTCGCCTCGGCAGCCAGGGTCGCCAGCTCGACGTCGACGGCCGCCGCCCGCTCGGCCGCCTCGGCTGCCACGCGACGCAACTCGGCCTCGCGCCCCCCGAGCTCCCGCAGCTCTTCTCCGAGCTTGCGTGCCCGCTCGCCCCGCGCGTCGGCGCGTCCGCGAAGAGGAGCCTCGAAGCGTGAGGCCTGCTGCGCCGCGGCTACCAGCGCCTTCACCAGTCGCTCAGCGGCCTCGGCGAGACGCGTGTCGGATAGGACCGGCTCGGCCACCGCCTGCTCGGCACGCCCGTCGAGCTCGCGGATCTCGCCCTCGAGCGCCCGCCGCCGCGCCTCGAGCTCGAGCAGCACGGCCTCCGCCGCCTCGCCCGCGTACCAGAGCTCGCCTCGGGCCGGGTCGTGGGCGAAGCCCTCCCGGGTCACGGAGAGCTCGGTCGCCTCGAGCAGCCGTTTCTTCTCGACGATCGGGGCATCCGAGCGGGTCTCGCCGACGACGACCCCGAGGTTGCCGAGACCGCCGGCCCGCGCCTGTTCGAGGAGCTTCAGCGCCGCGGCCCCGTCGGGCGCGACGACGGCCGCCGCCCGCCAGGCGAGCGCAGCCGCGACCGCGCGCTCGTCTCCAGGCGACACGTCCAACGTCGACAAGACGAGCCGCTCACCTTGCTCGGCGAGCGCGCGGGCGGCGGGAGGCAGGCCTTCCAACTCGGCGAGGGTTCGCTCGAGCGCCGCCAGCCGGTCCCTCGCCAGATTGGCCTCTTCGCGCACCCGCGCGTCACCATTGGACGCATAGCGTGGAGGCGGGTCGGCCCGCAGACGCTCGGCGAGCGCTTCGGCGCTCTCCCGCCGAAGCTCGAGCCGCTCCCTCGCGCTGGCGAGACGGTAGAGGGCGCCAGACGCCTCCTCGCGGCTGCCGGCTGCGCCGACGAGCTCCCCTTCGACGCGGTCCCGCTCCCGCAGCAGCCCCTCGAGCTCCGAGCCCGTCCGGTTGCGGGCGAGCCCCGCCGCGTTGCGCCGCTCCTCCGCCTCAGCGCGGCGCGCCTCCACCTCGGCGAGCCCGAGCTGGGCGATCCGGGCTCTGATCGCGCCGGTCTCGCCGCGGAGGCGCTCCGCCCGCTCGGCCGCGGTCGCCTGAAGGGCAAGCGGACGCAGGCGCTTCTTCACCTCGGCCTCGAGGGCGCGGGCGCGCTCGACGTCGGCCGCGACGCGCGCGAGCTTCAGCTCCGCCCGGTGGCAACGGCTCTTGAAGCGGCCCAGGCCGGCGGCTTCCTCGACGAGCACGCGGCGCTCCTCCGGCTTGCTCGAGAGGATCTCCTCCACCCGTCCCTGGCTGATGATCGAGCCCATCTGCGCGCCGAGACCGATGTCGGCGAGCAACTCGACGAGGTCGGTGCGCCTGACGGGCGAGCGATTGACGAGGTATTGGCCCTCACCGCCGCGGTGAAGCCGGCGCATGAACGAGACCTCGGCGAAAGGAAGCTCGGCGAGCGCGCCGCCCTCGTTGTCGAACAGGAGCTCGACCTCACAGAAGTCGGCCCGGGGCCGATCTCCGCCGCCGGCGAAGAGGACGTCGTCGGGCTTCTCCGCGCGCAGGTCACTGGGAGCGAGAGTGCCGGCCGCCCAGAGGAGCGCGTCGGAGACGTTCGACTTCCCGGAGCCGTTCGGGCCGACGACGACGGCGACGCCGGGCTCGAGCCGCACCTCGACCGGGTCCGGGAACGACTTGAAGCCGCGCAGCTTGATCGCTCGCAGGTGCACGCGGCGACAAAGTCTGACGCCGGGCTAGGACGCCGCCAGCTTCTCCAGCGCCTCCCGCGCGGCCTCCTGCTCGGCGGCCTTCTTCGAAGGCCCCTTCCCCACCCCGGCCTGCTCGCCGTCGATCGTCGCGGCGCAGGTGAACGTGCGGTTGTGCGGCGGGCCATCGACGTCGAGCACGGAGTACGTCACCGCCTGGCCGAGCCGCGCAAGGGCTTCCTGAAGCTCCGTCTTGTGGTCGACGTAGGTCGTCAGCGCATACTCGATCCGACCCGCGAAGGCTGCGACGATCGACTCCTCGATCCGCTCGAAGCCGTACTCGAGGAAGACCGCGCCGAGAGCAGCCTCGAGCAAGGCAGCGAGGACGTTCTGGTTGTCCGAAAGCCGCTCGAGCTCGTCCGAGGGGGCGGTAGCGCCGCGCTCGACCATGTGTCTCCCGAGGCCGAGCTCCCGCGCGACGACGGCGCAGCTCGCACGCGAGACGACGTGCGAGCGGATCTTCGCGAGCTGTCCCTCCGTGAAATCGGGATAGCGCTGGAAGAGCTCGCGGGCGACGGCGAGCTCGAGGACGCTGTCGCCGAGGAACTCGAGGCGCTCGTACGACGAAGCCCGGTCGGGCGCCCAGGAGGTGTGGGTGAAGACGTGATCCTGGCGCTCGGCCGGAAGCTCGTCGATCAGACGCTCGAGAGGAGCGGCCGCGGCGCGCCCAGAGTCCGCGAGCGGTGCCTTACTGGTGCGAGGTGACGTAGTCGACAGCCTGACCTACGGTCTGGATCTTCTGGGCGTCCTCGTCCGAGATCTTGATTCCGAATTGATCCTCGAGCTCCATGATCAGCTCGACGAGGTCGAGCGAGTCCGCCTCGAGATCCTCCTGGAACGACGCCTCCTCGGCGATCTCGCTGTCTTCGACACCGAGCTGCTCGCTCAGGACCTCTTTCACACGCTCGAAAACTTCCTCACGCGACGCTGCCATGTCACCTCGCTTGGGGGCTGGGGGTCTCGGGGCGCGCCGATGCTAACACGGTCGTGCGGAGCCTCTCTGCGAGCCGGTCGACGACGCGATGCTCGACTCCCCGGGCGGCGAGCCGAATGGCATTCGCGATCGCCTGGCGCGACGAGTTGCCGTGAGCGATGACGGCCAGGCCCCGCAGGCCCAGCAGGTACGCCCCACCGTACGTGTCGGGGTCGAGGCGCTCGCGGAGGTGACGGGCGGCCGGCCGGATCAGAAGCCCGCCCACCTTCCCGCGCGTCGAGGAGCGGATCTCGTCGCGCATTCCCTCGAGGAGCGTCTTGATCGTCCCCTCGAGCAGCTTCAGGCAGACGTTGCCGGTGAAGCCGTCGCACACGACGACGTCGGCAGCGGGTCGCAGGAGGTAGCGGCTCTCGACGTTGCCGGCGAAGCGCAGATCGCTCGCCGCCAGCAGGGCATGCGCCTCGAGGGTGAGCTGGTTTCCCTTCTCGGGCTCCTCCCCGATCGAGAGGAGTCGCACCTCAGGCTCCGCGATCTCGAGCATTTCCTGCGCGAAGATCGCGCCCATCTGCGCGAATTGGAGCAGGTGCTCCGGGCGGGCGTCGGCGTTCGCACCCGCGTCGACGAGCACGGAGGGCCCGGCGCGGGCCGGGATGACGACCGCGATCGCCGGACGGTCTACCTCCGTCAGGCGGCGCACATGGAAGAGGCAGGCGGCGAGAACCGCCCCGGTGTTCCCGGCCGAGACGACGGCCTCGGCGTCACTGTCGCCCACCGCGCGGCAGGCGGCGACGAGCGAGCTCTCCGGCTTCGCGCGGACGGCCTCGACCGGCTTCTCGTGCATGCCGATCGTCCCGTCCGTCTCGACGAGCTCGAGACCCTGGGAATCGAGGCCCGGCGAGCCGTAGAGGACCGGCCTCACGGTGTCCGAGGCGGCCTCGAGCGCGCCGGCGACAATCTCGTCCGGCGCCCGGTCGCCGCCCATGGCATCGACCGCCACACGAACGGTGGGGCCCAAGATGTTACGGGGCGGGGGCCCGGAGTGGCTCGACTTCGCGGCCACGATACGTCTTGCAGTTCGGGCAGACGCGGTGCGGCTGCTTGGGCTGGTGGCACACAGGGCACTCGTTGACGCGCGGCGCCTTGAGGCGGTGCTGCGCGCGCCGCTTATCGCGGCGCGACTTCGACTGCCTGCGCTTCGGGACTGCCATGACCGGCCGCGGAGTATAGCCAGCGGCCCCTTTTCGGCCATGTTAGGTGCCTGGCACCCGAGATGGCCCCTGCGTCCCTGGCCCTCCTAGAGCCGGTCCTTCAACTCCGAGAGCGCGGCCCAGCGCGAATCGAGCTCCTCGTCGTCGTGCGCATGGGGCGCGTCGTTCAGATCGCGGCCGCAGACGGGGCACAGCCCGGCACAGTCGGGCCGGCAGAGGATCTTTTCCGGAAGCTCGAGGACGAGCGCGTCGCGCGCCCAGCCCGAGAGGTCGAGCCGGTCGTTCTCGAGATACGGCGTACGGAGCTCCTCCGAGTCCGGGCTCGACGCCTGGTACTCCCGCGCCGTGACGACGGCGTCGACGACGGCGTCCGCGAGGCAGCGGTAGCACGGCCCGTGGAGACGGCTCTGGTAACGGAGCTCGAAGACGGTGCCGCTCGAGACTCGACTGACGACGAGCTCGGCCTGCACCTTCTCCGGAACGGGCAGGTAACGCTGGCCGCCCAGCCGGAGCGGCTCGAGCGCGACCTCCTTCTCGTCCCTGTACTCCTCGCCCGGACGGAGCTTCACGGACCGCAGGCTGAAGCTCGTCATACGAGCCAGGTTAGCGCGGGTAGTACTAGTAGGGCGGCTCTTCGTTGTCGGAGCCGGGGGCGCCGACACCGGCGACCACGGTCTCCTGCGAGCGCTCGTGCAGGCGCTCACGGCCGCGCTTGACCGCGCCGAGAAACTTCTCGAGGTTGACCTCGAGCGTCGAGAGGATCGAGTCGGCCCAGTCCTCCATCTCGAGCCTGGTCTCGCGGGCCTGACGTCGGGCATCCTCGAGGATGTCCTGCGCCTGGCGTTCGGCGAGCCTGACGATCTCTGTCTGCGACGCTTCCCGCGCCGCCTGCTCGCGGGCCTCGCCGAGCAGCCGGTCGCACTCGCGCTTCGCCTCGGCGAGCATCTCCTGGCGTTCCTTGACGATCCAGCGCGCCTGCTTGATCTCCTCGGGGATCGTGGCACGCATCTGGTCGAGGATCTCGTAGATCTCCTCGCGGTCGATCCGGACCTGGTCGGTCAAAGGGACGGCCTTCGCGTTGTGGACCAGGTCGTCGAGCTTGTCGATGAGCACTAGGACGTCCATGAGGCGCAGTGTAGTCGGTCGGGCGGAGAACCCCTATCCCTTGCTGACGGACCTGCCCGTAACCCAGAGCAGGCGGCGCTCCTCGGGGAAGCTGGGGCCGATCAGCTTCGGCGTGCCGCCGTCCGCGGAAACGAGGAAGGCGTGCTCCGGGCAGGCGGGCTTGTCGCAGCGGTCCTCCCGCATGAAGGCGACGAGACGCCCGTCCCGAGACCAGGCGGGCGCGTGGGCATCGCGCGCGAGCAGGTGTTCACCGCCTCCGTCCACGTCGATCGTCCAGACGCTCGAGTCGCGGACGAACGCGAGGCGACCGCCGTCGGGCGCCCAGACGGGCACATCGCCCCGACCCAGCTGCCGCTCATCGCTCGTGTCCGGCCGGATGAGACCGATGTCGCCCTCGAGCGTCTCCGCGGACCACCCCTTCACGTAGGCGATCCAATCGCCTGCCGGCGACCAGGCCACGCTTGAGATGTTGTGCGAGGTGGTCGCCTGCTCCGCGTTCGCGACCGAGGTCGAGGTCGTCCAGACGTCGTAGCGCCCGTCATCGCGGGGCGAGTGGAGGAACGCGAGACTGTCGCCGTCCGGCGAGAGGCTCGGCTCGAAGTTCGCCCCCGGCGGGAGGGCGAGCGAATGCTGATTCTCGGTATCGGCGTCCGCGACGACGATCGCGGAGAGGCCGCCCGTAGACGTGTCCCAGGCGAGTGTCTTGCCGTCTTCCGAGACGCTGACGGCTGCCCAGATCCCGGGCAGGCAGTTGAAGCGCCACTCCGTGTCGTCGGTCCGCATTGTCAGGATGCCGCAGCCGTCGACGACCGCGAGGTATCCTGGCCCTTCGCCCCCGCCTCGCCAGGCTCCGAAGTAGGTGCCTACGGCGACGAGCGCCGCCACGAGAATCGCGAGTAGACCCGCCGTTGCTCGCGAGGGCACGCGTTACTCCCCCGGCGAGAGCGGCGCGCCCGGCTTGCCCTGCGGAAACATCTCGGCGAACCGGCGGGCGACCGCCTCGGGAACGAGCTCGTCGACGTTGCCGCCGAAGGAGGCGACCTCTTTGACACCGCTCGAGGAGATGAAGCTGTAGTGCGGGTTCGACATCAGGTACACCGTCTCGATCTCGGGCGCGAGCGTGCGGTTCAGATGGTGCATCTGGAACTCCCATTCGAAGTCGGAGATCACGCGCAGCCCCTTCACCATCGTCTTCGCGCCCCAGCGCTTGGCGAACTCGACGACGAGCTCCGAGAAGACGTCGACCTCCACGTTGTCCTGCTTGCGCAGGGCGTCCTCGAGGAAGCCCACTCGCTCTTCGACCGAGAACATGACGTGCTTGTGGCTCGGCTCGCGAACGATGCCCACGACGACGCGGTCGAAGATCAGGGCGGCCCGAGTGATGATGTCGAGGTGGCCAAGCGTGACCGGGTCGTAGACCCCCGGGCAGAGGGCAGTGCGAAGGTCGTTCGGAGGAGTCACGTCCGCTCGAAGACGGTGAGCCGCACCGAGCCGTACCGCCGGCTCGTGCGCTCGGCGAGCGGCAGCTGGGGATGCTCGCGGGCTGGAGTCTCGACGACGACGAGCCCGTCCTCGGCGAGCAGGGCCGGCAGGTAGGTGGACAGGGTGGGTAGGAGGGAGTCGAGCATCCGGTGGGGCGGGTCGACGAGTACGAGATCGTATCGCCTGCCCGCCACCGCCTCGGCTGCGAGCGCCCTGCGCGCATCCGCGCGGAGAAGGGTGGCGCCGGTCAGGTCGAGCTTGTCCAGGTTGCGCTCAATCGCTCGCTGCGCGTCGCGGCCCGATTCGACGAAGACCGCGGACTTGGCCCCGCGCGACAGGGCCTCGAGCCCCATCGCGCCCGAGCCGGCGAAGAGGTCGAGCACGGCCAGGCCCTCGACGGGACCGATCAGGTTGAAGGCCGCCTCGCGGACCCGGTCGCCGGTCGGGCGCGTCCCGGCGCCCCTCGGGGCGAAGATCCGCGCACCTTTACGCGAGCCAGCGATGATTCTCACGCGAGCGCGTGCGTCTCGGCCAGCGTCGCCGGCGCGACTGCCGAGCCGAAAACGCGCGCCGCGCTGCTCAGGCGGCGACCTCGCGACCGGCGAACACGCGATCGACCTCGTCGTTCAGCGGTCCTTCGTACTCGACGAGCTGCTCCGCCCACTTGCGCGCCTGCTCGAGGAGCTTCCGGTCGGCGCGCAGACGCGTGAATCGGAGATCGGAAAGGCCTGCCTGGCGCGTCCCGAGGAGCTGCCCCTCGCCGCGGATCTCGAGATCGGTCTCGGCGAGCTCGAAGCCGTCGTTCGACGCGACGAGCGCCTCGAGGCGGGCGAGAGCCGAGTCGGTGAGCGCCTCCTTCGCCCGTGAGACAAGCAGGCAGTAGGACTGCTCTGCCCCCCGCCCGACCCGCCCGCGCAACTGGTGCAGCTGCGCGAGCCCGAACCGATCGGCCTCCTGGACGATCATGATCGTCGCGTTCGGGACGTCCACGCCGACTTCGATCACCGTCGTCGCGACGAGCACGTCGAGCTCGCGCGCCTTGAAGCGCGCCATCAGGTCGCGCCGTTCGGCGGGAGGCAGCCTCCCATGGAGCAGGCCGACGCGGTAGCCGCGCAGCTCGCCCTTGCGTAGCCGCTCGGCCTCGCGCTCGGCGGCCCGAGCCAGGCTCGTCTCCGACTCCTCGATCAGCGGGCAAACGACGTACGCCTGCCGACCCGCGTCGAGGTGCTTCCGAAGTCGCGTGTACGCCTCGCCCGAGCGCTCCTCGGTCACCCATGCCGTCTTCACCGGCTTCCGATCGGCCGGCGGCTTTGCGATCTCGCTGACCGCGAGATCGCCGTAGACGGTGAGCGCGAGCGTGCGCGGGATCGGCGTCGCGGTCATGTGGAGGACGTGAGGTGAGCGGCTGCCCGTGATCGCCCGCCGCTGCTCGACGCCGAAGCGGTGCTGCTCGTCGACGACTGCGACCGCGACCTCGCTCAGGTCGACGCCTTCCTGGATCAACGCATGCGTGCCGACGAGGATCTGCGCCGAGGACGGGTCCGTCTTGACCGACCTCGTGAGCAGCGCGACCCCGATGCCGAGCTCTCGGCAGGGCTCCTCGAGCGTGAGGAAGTGCTGCTCGGCGAGCGTCTCGGTGGGCGCCATCAGCGCTCCCTGCTTTCCCGACTCGACCGCCCGCAGGAGCGCGTAGAGGGCGACGACGGTCTTCCCCGAGCCGACCTCGCCCTGGAGCAGGCGCTCCATCGGCGTCGGCTTCGTGAGGTCGGCGTCGATCTCACGGATCGCGCGCTCCTGGTGCGCGGTGAGCTCGAACGGCAGCCAGGACCGGTATCGGGCGGCGAGCTCGCCCGGCTTCCCGAGCGCCGGCGCCTGTTCCTGCTCGCGCCCGCGACGGCGCCGCGCGAGCCCGACCTGGAGGACGAGCAGCTCGTCGAAGGCAAGCCGCCGCCGGCCCTGCTCGCCCTCGCCGCCGCCACGCGGCCGGTGGAGCGCGACGAGCGCGTCGGCCCGTTGCGGCAGGCGACCCCGCTCCTTCGCGCGCGCGGGCAGGAAGTCGGGGTAGTCGCGCGCGTGCTCCAAGGCCTTCCCCGCGAGCTCGCGGAGCTTCTTGGCCGTGACCTCCTCGCTCGCCGGGTAGACGGGCGCGAAGTCGGCGGTCGCCGAGGCTCCGTTCAGGTCGTAGGAGCGCACGGTGAACTCGTTGCGCTTGAGCTGACCGCGCAGGCGCACGTGCGTCCCCGGCTGCAGCTTCTCCGCGAGCCAGACCTGGTTGAACCAGACCGCCGTGATCTCGCCGCTGCCGTCCGCGACTCGCGCCTGAACGATGGCGAGCCGCCGGCGCGGGCGCCGCACCGAGGTCCGCAGTACCTCGCCGGCGATGGCTACCTCCTCCTCGCCCGCGAGAAGATCGGCGATCCGCACTTCGGGCGCGGCAGCCTCGTAGCGGCGCGGCCTGTGCTCGAGGAGGTCGCCGACTGTCCGCAGCCCGAGCTTCGCCAGCTTCCTGGCGAGCGCCGGGCCGACGCCGGGAAGCGTCTCCACGCCCAGCTCGAGCCGTTCGGGCCGTGCGAGGCCGCGCGTCCGCGGCCAAGCGGGCGGTGCCGCGGACTCGGCGAAGGCGGTCGGAAGCTGTCTCTTCAGCGTGGCGCCGAGTATAGGACCGGGCGGGGACGCCTACCCTTCCGCGACGACCTCTCCTTGCGGCTCCTCGCGGCGCTCGGCGAACGTGACGGCAAGGCGGTCGATCCGCGAGCCTTCGACCTCGACGACCTCGAAGCGCATTCCGTCTTGGTCGACGAAGTCGCCCTGCTCGGGCGCCCGGCCGAGCACGCCGAAGACGAAGCCGCCCATGGTGTGGTAGTCCTCGATCGGCAGGCTCGCTCGGAACTGCTCGTTGAAGTCGTCGATCGGGAACGTGCCGTCGATCCGGATCGTGTCGTCGTCGACGCGCTCGACCGACTCGTCGGGAAGGTCGAACTCGTCCTCGATCTCGCCGACGATCTCCTCGAGCAGGTCCTCGAGCGTGACGATCCCCTCCATCGCGCCGTACTCGTCGACCACGATCGCCATGTGCTGGTTCGTGCGCCGAAACTCGGTCAGCATCGCGGCGAGATCCTTCGTCTCGGGAACGATGTAAGCGTCCCGGACGATCTCCTCGACGCTGACGTTGGCGATGCCGCGGTCGTTCATCGCCGAGAAGAGGTCGCGCACGTGGAGGATGCCGACGATCTCGTCGAGCGACTCGCGGTAGACGGGATAGCGGGTGTAGGGCGAGTCGATGACCGCGGCGAGGCACTCCTCGGGCGGGAGGTGGATCGAGAGGGCGACCACCTCGGGCCGCGGCACCATCACGTCCGAGACCTCCTTGTCCGCGAAGTCGAAGACCTTGTAGAGCATCTCCCGCTCCGCGAGCTCGATCTCGCCCTCCTCGCTCGAGCGGGAGAGGAGCATCTTCAACTCGGCCTCCGAGTGGACTCCGCGCTCCGCGCCCGGAGACTCGAGCCCGAGCGCGCGGAGCGCGAGGTCGGACGAGCGCTCGAGGACCCAGATCAGCGGCTTGAAGAGGAAGAAGAAGCCGCGCACCGGCGTGGAGACGGTGAGCGCGGTCGGCTCCGGGTGACCGAGCGCCATTCCCTTCGGGACGAGCTCGCCGACGACGACGTGCAGGTAGGTGATGAGCAGGAAGGCCAGGCCGAAGGAGACGAACGTGGCCGGGATCGGGTCGAAGATGTGGGCGAAGACGGGCTCGCCGAGCGCGCCGATGCCCAGGCTCGTGATCGTGACGCCGAGCTGCATCGCCGCGATGAAGCGCGGCGGGTTCGCCGTGATGCGGAGCACGGCGCGAGCTCGGCGGTCGCCCTTGTCGCGGAGCTCGGTGATTCGCGTCCGGCGTGCCGTGACAAGTCCGTACTCGGCCGCGACAAAGAATGCGTTCAACAGCAGCAGAGCTGCGACGGCGAGAAGCTCGAGAAGAATTGTCACGCCCCGCTCGCCGGGGCGCGGGTACTAGGCGGGTGGTCGTCGTCCAACGGAGTTCGTCTCTGATTATAGGTGAGGGTTCGGCGCATACCTCCCCGCCCTGGGAGGGGATCGGTTCCACCCGCCACCCGCCGCGAGCGTAACTGCGCAGTCCGCGCACGTCTGTCGCAAGAGTGTCTCAATTCTTCTCACCGGGGCGAACATGTGTTCTATGATGCCGTCGTGGGCGTCGCATACCGGGAGGAGCCCTGCCGGAGCGCGCTGAACCGCGTCAAGAGCATGGCATTCAAGTGGTCGCTGAACCCCTACATGGGCTGCGTTCACCGCTGCACGTTCTGCTACGTCCGAGCCTTCGAGCAGCGCGCCGACCGACCCGCCGACGACCGCTACGGCACCTCGATCCGCGTCAAGGTGAACGTCGCCGGCGTCCTACGGCGCGAGCTCTCCCGCCCATCCTGGAAGCGCGAGTGCGTCGCAGTCGGCGCCGCGACCGACCCCTACCAGCCTGCGGAGGGCCGCTACCGCCTGACCCGAGCCTGCATCGAGGCCTTCGCGGAGGCTTCGACCCCGTTCAGCATCATCACGCGCGGGCCCATGATCGTCCGCGACCTGGACGTCCTCGTCGAGGCCGCGCGCCGCGCGAGCGTCTCTGTCACGTTCTCGATCCCCACGCTGGACGAGGAGGTCTGGCGGAAGACGGAGCCGTCGACGGCACACCCGCGGCAGCGCCTGAAGGCGCTCTCGAAGCTGGTCGATGCCGGCATCAAGGCGGGCGTCGGCATGGCGCCGATCTTGCCGGGGATTTCAAATAGTCCATACCAGCTTGCCGAAGTCGTGCGGGCGGCACGCGATGCGGGCGCGACCGGCATCTGGACAAACCTGCTATTTCTCCGGCCGGGAACGCGGGAGCACTTCCTCGAGAATCTCGCTCGCGACTGGCCGGAGGAGCTGGAGCGCTACGAGCGGCTCTACGGAAGGCGCGCGTACCTAAGCAAGGACCATACGAAGCCGCTCAAGGACCAGGTTAATGCTCTAGCGAAGGAATACGGCGTGCGAGACCGCCGCCGCGTCCGGCTGGAGCCCGAACCGCCCGTGATCGCGGAGCAACTGGCGCTGGCCGTGTAGCCCAAAAGCACTGCGGCGCTGGTTGCCCGTCTAAGGAATGCTCTTCGCGAAGCGCCCATCCATCCGCCCGGAGCAGAACGGCGCGAGGTGGTGCGAACCAGCGCAACCGGCGGGGCATTCGGGCGACCATCTGGGCCGCCACGAGCGAGTCCGTTCCCGCGCCTCAGCCGAGGTCGAGCACGCGCTCGCCGGGCTCGAGCCGGCCGAGCGAGAAGGGATTGGCGACCCCCGCGAACGAATCGACCCGCTGTCGGGGACGGCGGCAAGCTCGTCGGGATAGCCGAGATCCTCGGCCCAGGCGCGGCCTGTGGGGAAGACGAAGTCCTCCTCGGGCTTGGTTGAGACGCGCGCGTAGGTCCTCTTGATCTCGCTCTTGAGCGTTGCGACGTCGATCTCGACTTCGACGGCCATGGCGGTAAAGCTACACCGGACGAACCGCGCCGCTCGAGACGCCCGGCGAGACTTAGCGAGCCTCCGCGGTACGCTCCACTTTCTGCAACAGAGGAGGGGGTATGAGCAACGGAAAGTGGCTACTTGCGGTCGTCGCGGCCGTGTTGATTGCCGGTACAGCGCTCGGCGGGATCGCGCTCGCAACTCCGCCGAGCGGCCAAGTTTCACAGATCCTCGGCCGCGGAACGACGAATGAGGCGGTCAAGTACACCGTCCCGAAGGTTGTGACCGTCACGGTGAAGTATCGCGTGAGGGTCCACGGGAGGTACGTGATTCGCAAGAAGCGAGTGAAGCGCACGATCGATGTTCCTCTCGTGAGATGCAGCACAGCCAAGCCGTGCGACGTCGTTCAGCAGAAGATCACGTATGCGCCCAGCGGATTCTCGGGCTGGCACAGCCACCCGGGCCTCGTGCTGGTGGTCGTGACCTCGGGAACGCTGACGAGATACATGCGCGACTGCTCCAAGGAGACCTTCACGGCGGGGCAGACAGCCGTCGAGCTCGGTTCCAACTGGATCATGACTATCAAGAACGAAGGCTCGACACCGGCCGAGGCGCTTGCGACGCTGATCGTTCCTGCCGGCACGCCTAATGCCGACCTCCGGATCGATCAACCGCAACCTGCGAACTGCAATATGTAGAACGGCCGATAAGCGAGCCTCATGCCGGGCTAGGGCTCGCTCATCCTGCCCACCGAAAAGGCGCCCGCTAGGCTGGCGCTGAGACGTCCGCTTCGACGCAGGAGGGTCAAATGAGGCATCGGAAGGCACGGCCCGAGATCGCGCCCGGCATCTCCGACAGACCCGAGCAGCTCGCCGAAGTGGTCAAGGCGGCGCGCGATGCGGGCGCCACGGGTATCTGGACGAACCACCTCTTCCTGCGCCCCGGCACGCGCGAGCATTTCCTCGAGCACCTCGCGGACGACTGGCCCGAGCTCCTCCCGTATTACCAGGAGCTCTACGACCGGCGTGCGTACCTCGGCTCCGCAGAGTCGAAGCCGCTCCGCCGCCGCGTTTCGGCGCTCGCCCGCGAGCACGGAGTGGCCGACCGCCGCGTCCGCCCGATCGAGCCCGCTCACGAGCCGGAACAGCTCGCCCTCGAAGTCTGACTCCGGGCATACAATCCGCAGGCCGTGAAGGAAGACGCAAACGCCGCCGACGGCAAGCCCGAGATCACCTGCCTCATCGTCGACGACCACGAGGTCGTCCGCGAAGGGCTCAGGCTCTCGCTCTCGCGCGCGCCGCACATCCGCGTGATCGGGGAGGCAGCCGACGGCGCGAGCGCCGTGGCGCTCGCCGAGCGCCGCAAACCGGACGTCGTGATCATGGACGTGCGGATGCCCGGAATGGACGGGCTCGAGGCGACGAAGCAGCTGACGGAGAGGGCGCCCGAAGTCGCCGTCCTCATCTTCACCGCTTACAGCGAGCGGAGCCTGCTCGGCCGCGGGCTCGAGTCGGGCGCCAAGGGCTACATCCTCAAGGAGGCGCCGCACGACACTCTCCTGCGCGCGATCGAGAAGGTCGTCGCCGGCGAGGGTTACGTCGACCCCGCGCTGATGCCCGCGTTCCTGCCCGGCAAGGGCGAAGACATGCTCACCCAGCGCGAGCGCGAGATCCTCCGACTGCTCGCCGACGGGATGTCGAACGCAGACGTGGCGGGCCAGCTGTTCATCAGCCAGGAGACCGTGAAGAGCCACGTCCGGCACATCCTCACCAAGCTCGAGGCGGACACGCGGACGCACGCGGTGGCGATTGCGCTTCGCGAAGCGATCATCGACTGAGGCACCGGTCCGTCTGAGATGACCGGTCGATTCGCGCGTGCTCCAACCAGTACCTTCACCAGAGCAAGCCTGCTCGTCGCAGGAGTCGTGGCGGGGGCCGTCGTCGGCGTGCTCGGACTTGCGGTCGAGGTCCAGTGGCTCGCGCTCATCGGCCTACTCGTCGCGGTCGTGGCCGCCGGAGTCCTCGCTGCCTCGCTTCTCGTCACGGAGCAGGAACGAGACGAGAGGATCGAGGCGGAGATCAAGCGTCTCTCGGCCGAGCACGCCCGGCTCTCCGACCAGCTGATCACGGCCGAGCAGGAAGAGCGGAGGCGGCTCGCTCTCTTCCTTCACGACGGGCCCGTGCAGTCGATGTCAGGTATCGCGCTCATGCTCGACGCCGTCGTCAGCGCCGTCGAGCAGGGCCGCAGCGACGAGGCCGGGCGCATCCTCGGCTCGGCGCTCGACAAGCAACGCGCGACGATCCGCTCGCTCCGCGAGCTCTCGTTCCAGCTGGAGCCGGTCGTGCTGCGGGACCAGGGGTTCGGCCCGGCGGTGCGCGCGCTCGCGGAACAGCTCGGGATCTCGAACCGAATCCAGATCGACCTCGACGTCGACCGCGCCGAGACCCTCGCCGAGCATGCGCAGGTCGCGATCTACCAGATCATCCGTGAGGCGCTGCACCAGGCGATCCGGCGCGGGCCGCCCACGCGGGTCTCCGTGCGCGTGGTCGAGGGCCCCGGGGGCGCCGTCGAGACGCTGATAGCCGACGACGCGCCCGGCGAGCGCCGCCGAGCGAGCTTCGACGCGATCGCGGAGCGTGCACGCTCGCTCAGCGGGCGCCTCACCGTCGACCCCGGCGAGGACGGCGGAACGGCGGTCCGCGTCGTCCTCCCGTCCTACAGAGTGCGACGCTGAGCAAGCTAAGATCGCGCCCGCCATGGCTTACGACCAGGGTCACATCCTCTTCGTCTCGAAGCCGACGGGCTACGAGCTCGTCGAGCGCGGGGGCGAGCCGCCCGCGATCGGGAGCACCGTCGAGCTCGACGGCCAGGAAGGGCACTGGATCGTCTCTCGCATCAGCCTCTCGCCCCTTCCGCAGGACAGGCGGCCGTGCGCATACCTGCAGCAGACGCCTGACTAGCTGAGAGCGGCCTCGGCCGCGATCCGGCCGAAGACGAGCGCCGCCGCGAGGCCGCTCGAGTAGCCGCCGGTCGAGATGCCGCCGACATCGGCTCCGGCCGCGTAGAGACCTTCTGCCCCGACGACACGTGCACGTTCGTCGATCCGCAGCCCGCCGAGCGTCTGCGTCACGCTCGCCCGGACGAGGACGGAAATGCGTCCATCCCCTTCCTTCACCGGCGCGCCGGCCATGCGCGCCCGCTCGATCATCTCGCCGACCGTTCGGTCGCGGACGCGTTCTTCGAGAGCGCCTTGCTCAACCGTGTACCAGGCGAGGCCGTCAGGCCACCGCGCGATCTGTTGCACGAGATCGGTTTCCGACCAGTTCGGCTCGCCCTCGAAGCGCTGGGCCATTTCGTGCGATGTGACCGTCGCGTACCTGCCGTAGAGCTGGACGAGGCGAACGAAATCCTGTTCGGTGACCTCCTCGACGGCAGGCATCGCTCGCCCGTAGAACTCGTCGAGATCCCCGGCCGTCACGGCGCCCCGAGCGAGTCCGTGATCAAGGCCTTCACCCTCGCTCCACCGATTTGCCCGCAGCAGCAACCCCCGCTCGCGCGCAAGCCGCACCGGAAATCCGCCTGTCGCGAGGAGAAGCGGCCCCTCCGGACCTGTCTCGGTGCCTGTCACCAACCCGTGGCCGAGGTGGACTCGTCCTGCCGCGCGGACAAGCGCCTCGGTCAGGCCGCGCGGGTCGAAACGCCGGCCGACGGTGCGCGGGTTGCCGGTCTCGCGCTCGACGACCCGCGCGCCGAGGGACTCGAGCCAGTCCAGCCCCTCGTCGAGACGCTCCAGGACCTGGGCCTGAAGCCGCTCGTCGCCGCCGGGACACTCGGCCCGGAACTCCTCGAGCGTTCGATAGCGCCAGACGACGGCGCTCGAGAGAAGCATCGAGCCGCCGGGCCGGTCGCCCTTCTCGAGCACGAGTGGCTCCGCGCCGAGCTCGCGGGCACGAGCGGCCCCGGCCAACCCGGCCATGCCGGCTCCGGCGATCGTGAAGTCCGCTATTTGAGCGCGAACGTCGGCTTCTGCTCGACGTACTCGATCTTCACGCCCTCCGGGCCCCGCAGAAAGATGGCGTAGGTGTTCGGCGCATCGACGACGTCCGCGACCTCCATCCCGAGCCGCCGCGCCTCGTCGAGATGCTCGCCCGCCGACTCGACGAGCACGGCAAGGTGGTTCAGCAGCGGGCGCTCGGGATCGCCCGGATCGCCCTCGCGGAACTCAACGTGGGCGCCGCCGACCTCCACGCGGCGGTCGCCGCCCGGCTCGAAGCCGAAGGCCCGGTACGCCCGCGCGGTCTCGTCAGGGTCTCTGGAGAAAAGAGCAACGTGGTCGAGGTCGTACTCGACGTCCGTCGGCGCCTCGACAAGCCCGAGCCGGAGATCTTCCGCAACGTCGAAGTAGGCGGAGCGGTCGACGCGCTCGACGTCGAGCTCCGGCAGCTCTGCGAGCGCGGTCTCGAGGTCGTTCACGCGGAGCGCGATGTGCTTCAGCGCTCCGCGCTCGCGCGGGCCTTCCTCCGCAAAGAGCGTCAGCTTGCCCCGGCGCGCATCCGAGCCGATGAGCGTGAACTTGTCGGTTCGCTCGATGACGTGCATGCCCAGGTGGCGGGTCGCAAAGTCGGCGATCCGGTCGCGGTCCACGACCCAGAGTGCGACGTGGTCGAGGGTCTCGGGCCTCATCTCGCTCTCACCCTACCTAGCGAAACGAGGCCCGAGTGATGTCTATTTCCGGCAGTTGACGGCGGCCTTGAGCTGGGCCTTGCTCATCTTCGAGCGACCTTTGATTCCGCGCCGCTTCGCCTCGTTGTAGAGCTGCTCCTTCGTCTGACCCTTCGGACGCCGCGTGCCCGAGCGGAGGAGGGCCGAGTTTTATTCCAGGGGAGGGTTCTGGACGTTGTGCTCGGTCGCGTACTCGTCCGTGAGCTTGTTGATCACGTCGGCGCCTTCGCCGTATGCGTAGTTAATTTTCACGAAGGGCTCCCACTTGTCGGGCAGCGCGTCCTCCGGGAAGATTGCCTCAACCGGGCACTCCGGTTCGCACGCCCCGCAGTTGGCGGTATAAACCCCGCCGGCGAGCGTGAACGCATGCTTCCTCGGTACGACCGCGCAGAACGTGTCGGCGGCGTCGGCTTGCCCTTCCTCGACGCTCATCACTCGCCAAAAGACTTCGCGCGTGGCGAGGTACAACCACCGAATCGGACGGCTCCGCACGCCGAAGTTCGTCTCGACGCTCGCCTCCTGGCCGGAGCCGACGGTGACGAAACCGGCGTACGGCGCGACCGCCTCGAGCCACGTGAGCGCCTCGTGGTCGGTCGACCGCAGACGCCACGACCCTGCCTTGACCGGGTCTCCGTCCGCGGCGAGCCAGCCGTCGACGAAGCCTGCGATGTACTCGACGTCGGCCGTCTCAGGCAGCGTCCGCTTCAGATTCACCGAGGCGCGGACAACGCCGGTGCCCAAATAACCGGGATGGACGTCGAGGCATGGCGAGAAGTTGACCTGCTCGAAGAAGTCGCGATAGCCCGCGACCTTGTCGCCGTAGAGCTGGACATAGTGCAGGTGCTGCCCTGAACGGATCTCCTGCTTGTTCCAGCTTCCGTCGCCGAAGACCAACCCGTGGAGCACCCCGAGCCGATGGCTCTCCGAGTCGCGTCGAGGCTGCGCGCGCATCGAAGGAACGAAGTGGCCCGGCGCCAACGAGTCGGTTCGTGCGCCGTCTGCGAGAAACCAAGCATGTGTCGGCGTCGCCCAGATCGTTCGCCTGAACCTCGAGATGTTGCGGGTGGTCAGGCGAGTGCCGCCGTAGCGATCGCGCTCTTCGAAGGCCGGGGCCAACTCGAGCTTGACGAGCGGCTTGCGGCGGAACCGCTTCACGAGTGCCGGCTTGAAACCGTCGTCGGTCAGCACCCGGCATGGCTGGGCTTCGAGCTCCTCGAACGTCCGCAAGCCCTGCGTGGTGAGCATCTGCTCGCTCCCCGCGAAGCAATCGATGCACTCCTCCGGGTCGATGATGAGGATCCGCTCGAACTCGTGGATGCAGTCGACGGGGCAGACGTCGACACAGCCGCGGTCTTTGATGTCGATGCAGGGCTCGGCGATGATGTAGGTCACGAGGAGTCAGTCTACCGAGGCAAGAAGGCCGTCGATCAGCTCCAGGGCCCGCTCCCCGAGGGCCGATTTGGCGACGACCTGGTCGAAGCCGGCCTCGTGTGCGCGGCGCAGCCCCGCCGTGTCCGTGTGGTTCGTGAAGCCGAGCAGCGGCACGTCCGGATAGGACTCGGCGACGTCGTACGGGTCGACCCGGGCCACGTCTGCGACGACCACATCGGGCGAATGGACGCTGTCGGTCGTGACGACGCGATGACCGGGGAGCGAGGCCTCGAGCTTCCCCCGGAGGTAGAGATCGACCCCCACGAGCAGGATCGTCCGCACGGCGGCCTGAGGGTAGCACTCTGCTAGCGTCGGCAAGACATGCCGGCCGGGTTCGTCACCGTCGCGCGCGTCGAAGACTTGCCGCCGGGCACGATCGCAGCCGTTGAGGCCGACGGCGAGACGATCGCGCTCGCCAACGTCGAAGGCTCCTTCTACGCGACGCAGGGCGCGTGCCTCCATCTCAAGGGGCCGCTCGGCGACGGCAGGCTCGAGGGGCCGGTCCTGACCTGTCCCTGGCACGGCTGGCAGTACGACGTGCGCACGGGGAAGAACGAGTTCGACCGGGCGCTCGAGCTGCGAACCTACGAAGTGCGCGTCGAGGACGGAGAGGTCAAGGTCGCAGTCGGCTGACCTCGAGCGTGGTCTCGATCTCGCCCGCGCCGGTGAGTACTTCGCCGCGCACGAGGCGCTCGAGGACGCGTGGCGGGCAGCGGATCCCGGCGAGAAGGACTTCTTCCAGGGGCTCGTCCACGTCGTCGTCGCCTGGTACCAGGCGGGCCGTGGCAACCGGCCGGGCTGCGAGCGTCAGCTGGAGAAGGCCGCGCGGCGGCTCGCGCCGTTCGCACCGACGCACCGCGGCGTCGACGTCGCCGGCCTGCTCAGACAGGTCGAGGCGGCCTCACGGCGGGTGGCGCAGGGCTCGCTCGAGGTTGAGCGCCTAGACGTCCCCTAGCCCGGCCGCGTCGAGCACCCGGTTCAGGAACACGCGCAGCCACCAGTCGCGGTGGAAGAAGAGGAGCAGGCCGAGCGTGAGCAGGGTCAGCCCGCCCCCGACTCGGATCGCCGCGTAATGGTCGCGCAGCCAGCGGAAGGAGCCCATCGCCTGCGCGAAGGCGACGCCCGCGAGCAGGAAGGCGAAGCCGAGCCCCGCCGAGTAGGCGGCGAGCAGGACCGCGCCCCGCAGCACGGTGTCGGCGTCGCTCGCCAGTACGAGCACCGAGGCGAGGACGGTGCCGATGCAGGGCGCCGCGCAGACGGCGAAGGCTGCGCCGAGGAGCGTGCTCGAGCCTCGCCGGCGCGCGCCCTCGAGCAGCCTCGGCGCGACCAGCCGCTCGGGCCACGGCAGCAGCCCGACGAAGGTGAGCCCGAGCACGACGAGGACGAAGCCGGCAAGCTCGGCCTGGCGATCCGAGTCGAGAACTCCTCCGATCGCGGCCGCCCCGGCGCCGAGGACGACGAAGACGACGGTGAACCCGGCGATGAACGGGAGGGTGGCGAACGCGACCCGACGTGCCGCTCCCGGCTGACCGAGCCGGTTCGACTCGACCGCCGAGACCGCCGAGAGGTAGCCCGGCACGAGCGGCAGGACGCAGGGCGTGATCACCGAGACGAGCCCGGCGAGAAAGGCAACCGGAATTCTCTCGAGCACTAACTCTCGTCGAAGCGGGCGAGCTCCTCGTCAACGCGCCGCTCGAGCGCGGGACCGAGACTCGCCCCCTCTGGCGCAGGCTCCCGCGTGCGGCTCCAGCGCCAGGCGAGCACGGCGAGGACGAGCGCTCCGCCGAGAACGCCGCCGATCGGCAGCAGCCAGGCCAGGAGATCGAAACCCTCCTTCGGCGGCGCGGCGAGGATCTGCCGCCCGTATTCGGCGACGAGCCTGTCCTTGATCTCGCCCTTGGAGTCGCCGGCCGCGATGCGGACCCCGATGAAGCGCTCGATCTGGCGCGCGGCGGGCGAGCTGGATTGGTCGAGGGTCGTGTTGCAGATCGGGCACATCACCTCGTCCTCGAGGTCGGCGAGCGTCGGTGGGTTCTCACTCTTGGCAGGCAGGGCTTCGACCCGCCACCCGTACTCGTCGACGACGCGCTCCTTGATCTCGCTCTTCGTCTGGCCGGCCGCAATGCCGCTGTCGATCAGGCGGACGATCTCGCGCGTCGAGCTCGAGTTCGTCTGGTCGAGCGTCGTTTGGCAGTCCTTGCACCAGATCTCGGTCTGGATCTCCGCCGAGGTCGGATGCTTGTCGCTGGCCAGCGCCGCCGGAGAGGCGGCAAGCGTGAGGGCTGCGAGGGCTGCAACGACCAGCCTCATGCTCAGAGGGCCTCCTGGATAGCACTTTGGAGCTCCTCTTCACGTGCCTCGCCGAAGATGTAGGCGCTCACCCTCCACGAGCGTCCGATGACGAAGGTGCGGGGAAGCGGCAGGCCGCCGTAATCGCGGAGCACGCGGCCGTTCGGATCGCGCACGTTCGGATACGTGACGCCGTAACGGGCGAGGAAGGCGCGGGCGTCGCCGGAGTAGTCGGTCGTGTCGACGCCGACGAACGCCACCCGGTTCCGATAGCGCTCGAACGCCGCCTGGAAGCGGGGAGCCTCGTTCTTGCACGGGTCACACCAGGCGGCCCAGAAGTTGACGACCACGACCTTTCCGCGCAGCGAAGAGAGCCGGAGGGACCCTTCTCCGTTCAGGCGCTCCAGCTTGAAGTCCTGGGCCATCGGCCGGGCTCCTCGCGTGAAGTCTCTCGCCACGCTGCCCTGATTGTTGTGCGCCACCTTCCAGACGAGCAGCGCGAGCAGCGCCGCGACGAGCCCGACGGCCGCGACCTGCCCCGCCAGCCTGAGCTGCCGAGTCATCTCAGGCCCCGACGATGAACACAGTCGTCCCGATGTCCACGACGTTGAATAGCCATTCGGCATCGGAGATGTACATCCGGATGCAGCCGTGCGAGACGGAGTAGCCGATCGAGGCCGGGTTCGGCGTTCCATGGATGCCGACGCCCGGCGCGGAGAGACCCATCCACCGCGTGCCGAGCGGATTGTTCGGCCCGGGCGGGATCGGCTTCTGACCTTGAGCCCAGCGCGAGTTCGGGGGGTACCACCATGGGTTGCGCCACTTGACGACGACCGTGAAGCGGCCGAGCGGCGTCGGGTAGACCGACTGGCCGGTCGCTACCCGAAAGCTTCGCCGCAACCGCTCGAAGCGGTAGAGGAGCAGCCTGTTCGAGGCGCGGCGGATGACGATCACCGAGCGGAAAGCCCGCCGCGTCGTCTCGGCCGGGAGGCGCTTCGTCCGGATCCGGACCGTCTGTCGGTTCGTCACACGAAGCCGCACGACGATCGCCTGCTTGAGGCTCCCACGCTTGACGACCATGCCGGGCCGGTCGGCCACCACAGTCGGACGCAGGCGGCGCAGGAAAACCTTGGCGTCCACCGGCTCCCGGTCGAACCGGCGCGCGACCGAGAAGACGTAGGCGCGGACGGCCGAGCCGTTGACGAGCACGGCCAGCCGGAGCGCGGTCCCGGGCAGAGCTGCTCGGGCCCGCTCGATCGTCTCGTCGATGCGGGCGCTTGCCCCCAGCACGCCGGGGGAGGGCGCGAGGCGGTGCCGACGGTCGAGCACGAGCGGCAGCGGCGCCTCGAAACGCTCGCGGACGACCTCGGTCGCCTCCTCGGGCGAGAGCCCGCCGACCGGGATCCCCGAGATCGTGACGCCCGGCGGGATCAGTGCCGGCGGGGGGTTCGTGGTCGTCGTGCCGGTCGTCGTCGTCGTCGTTCCGGTCGTCAGGAGGCCTGCAGCGCTCACTCCGCCCGCGAGGACGACGGCGGCGAGCCCGCCTGCCACGGCGCAGGCGATCAGCGCGGAGGCGACAAGGCCCAAGCGTCTCACGCTGGGAGTGTAGCCCCGTAGACAGCGTTCTCAGGGTCGCGAAGGTCGGAAGATGCGCGGATCGTTCGTGATCACGCCGTCGACGCCGAGCTCGTCGAGCCGCTCGAGCACGGCGCGCTCGTCCACCGTCCACACGAGAACCGCGACGCCGAGGGCATGGCATCGCTCGACGACGGCCCGCGAGACGAGCCGGTAGTTCAGGGTCGCGGCCGACGCGCCGGCCGAGGCGAGGAACCGGTCGATTCGCCGCGGAAGCGCACGACGTAGGGCGAAGAGCGCCGTTCCGCGGAAGGGAGCAGATGCGCGCCGCGCGCCCAGCCCGTACCGATCGCGCGGGTACGTCCGGCTGCGCGCGAGCCGGGGCTCGAGCCGCCGAAGCGCCTGGAGCGTGCCGAGGTCATAGGCGCTCGCCAGGGTGCGCTCGACGAGCCCATGCGCCCTCAGGGCCTCGACGAGCTCGCGCTCGACGCCTGCGAGCTTCACGTCCGCGAGGAGCGCCGCGGCCGGCCTCCGCTCCGAGAGAAGCGCGAGGGCCTCGTCGAGGCTCGTTGGAGCGGCAGCGACCTCTCGATGGGAGTGACCGAGAACGAGTGTCCGGTCCGGGAGCCCCAGGACGTCGAGCTCCACCATGTCCACCCCCTCCTCCAGCCCGGCCTCGACCGCGGCGAGCGTGTTCGCCGGCGCGAGCGCCGCCGAGCCCTGATGCCCGATGCGCAGGATCGGGCCTTCTCCGCGCAGCAGGCGCAGGCTCATGGAAAGGTCGGGAGCGGATACTCCTCGAAGCGCCCGCCTCGTGCGGCGAACTCGAGGATCATGCGGTCGGTGATCCACTCGACCGGCGCGCGGTCGTCCGTCCAGGGATCGGCAGCCGGAGGCACCGTTCGGAGCTGGCGCGCGAGAAGTGCAGTCAGTGGCTGGAGGCGCCTCGGAGCGTCCGCGAGGCGGCGGACGAGAACCGCCCGCGGGGCGGGCCTGTCGAGGCCGATCACGAACTGGTTGAAGCGCAGCGCCTGCCAGGCGAGCACGAGTGGGAACTCGGTCGCAAGCGTGCCCGAGACCCCATCCGCAAGACGGTGGTCGTCCGGCACCGCAGCCACGTTGAGCACGATCGCGCCCCCGGGCTCGAGGCGCGAGCGCGCGAGGCGGAAGAACTCCCGTGTCGCAAGGTAGAAGGGCACATACGGCGGGCGGTAGGCGTCGACGACGATGAGGTCGTAGCGGGCGCGCGTCCGGCGAAGGAACGGCCGCGCGTCGGCGGTGAAGACGTGCAGGCGAGGATTGTCGTCGAGGCCGAAATAGCGCCTGCCGACCGCGGTCACGGCGGGGTCGAGCTCGACTCCGTCCACGCGCGCCTGCGGGTAGAAGACGCCGAGGGCCCGCGCCGTCGTCCCGCCCGCGTTGCCGAGGATGGCGACCCGCCGGAGCGGGCGGCCCAGAAGCGGCGGGACGGCCAGATAGGTGTCCCACTCGCCGCCCGTCAGCACTTCTCCGGGCCGCCAAATCGAATGCACCGCGAGCCCCTCGTTCAGGTAGAGGCGCCGGACGCCGTGGCTCTCGGTGACGTGGATGAACTGATAGCGCGACTCGTGCTCGTAGATAAGGCCTGGCTCCGCCCTGACGGCCCCGGGCGGTACCGCGAGCAGCGCGCCGAGCGCGGCGGCGACGACGAGCCAGCGGCGCCCGACGAGCATGGCGCCCGTCACCGCGACGAGCGCCGCTGCGGCGAGGAGGGTCCGCTGCGTGCCGATCGTCGGGATCGCTACGAGAGCCGAGCCGAACGTCCCGAGCAGGCTGCCGACGGTCGAGAGCGCATAGAGCCGCCCGGCGACAGAGCCCGCGTCGCGCACGTCGTCGATCGCCAGGCGGACGGCGAACGGCGCCGCCATCCCGAGTAGCGCGACGGGCGGCGCGAAGAGCGCGAGCACGGCGAAGAAGGAGCCGATCGCCGCGCCGGCCGAGACCTCGTCCAGGCCGTTCACGGACACGTCCAGAAACGGCTTCGCCGCGAAGGGCACGACGGCGACGAGGACGGCGGCGGCGAGGACGATTCCGCCGAGCACGCGCGGGCTCGGGTACCGATCGGCCACCCGGCCGCCGAGCCAGTAGCCGAGCGCGAGCGACGCGAGCACGAGACCGATGACATTCGCCCACACGATCGTCGAGCTGCCGTAGTACGGGGCGAGGAGCCGGGCCGCCCCGATCTCCGTCGCGAGCGAGCCGGCGCCCGCACTGAAGACGAGCGCGTTCAGGCCGAGCGCGAGGCTGCGGTCTTCCACCGCGCCGGCAGCCTTCGCGCTCAGGCTCGCCACTAGTAGTGCCCCTTCCAGTAATGCTGCATTGCTGGGAGGGGCACTAGTTTGCGACGCGGCGGATGACGACGACCGCGTAGTCGTCCTCCGGCTCGCCGGCAAAGGCGCGGCAATCTGCGACTACGTGCGCGGCGAGGGCCTGCGCGGGCAGGCCTCCTCCCGCGGTCAGCGCGGCGTCGAGCCGCTCCTCCCCGTAGAGCTCCCCGTCTCGCCGTGCCTCGATGAGCCCATCCGTGTAGAGGCAGAGCGCCGAGCCCACGGGAAATTCCGCCCGCAGCTCCTCGTAGCGCTGGCTCGCCTCCACGCCGAGCGCAAGGCCGCGCGGGGCGAGCGCGGAGACGGTCCCGTCGGCGCCGAGCAGCCGCGCGGGCGGGTGGCCCGCGCCCGCCGCCTGCACCTCGTCGCTCACAGGGTCGACCGCAACACACATCATCGTGATGAAGCTCCCCGCGGACAGCTCGCCGAAGGCGACCTCGTTCGTCTGGGCGAGCAGCTCGCCCGGATCGGGGTACTGCCGGACGAGCGAGCGGAAGGCGAACTTCGCAAGCGCCATGTCTGCGGTGGCCGCGATGCCGTGGCCGGTGACGTCGCCGAGCACGACCGCGAGCCGTCCGTCCGGAAGCGGCAGGAAGTCGTAGACGTCGCCGCCGACCTCGACACGGGTCGAAGACTCGTAGACGACTCCAACGTCGAGGCCCCGCACCTCGGGCACCCCGCGGGGGAGGAGCGAACGCTGCATGGTGTCCGCGAAGTCCTTCTTCTCCTGATAGAGGCGGGCGTTGTCGATCGCGAGCGCAGCCTGGCGGGCGACGAAGAGCGCCTTCTCGGTCTCTTCCGCGCCGATCCGGCGCTCGGGGTCGAGAGAGACGACGGTCAGCGTCGCGAGGAGCTCCGCCGGGGTGGCGATCGGGACGACGATTGCGGTCGAGCCCCGCTCCAGGAAGGGGACGAGCAGCTCGTAGGATGCGCCGAGCCGCCGCGCGGTGCCTCGATCGAGAACGAGCGGCCTTCCCATCCGGAAGAGCCGCCTGCCGGGAAGCTTGCCGACCGCTTGTACTCTCATCAGGAGCGGGCGCAGCGGCTCCGCGAGCCGCGGGTCGGCGACGTGAATCGCACGCGGGACGAGCAGGTCGCCCCGCTCGTCCTCGGTGCGGATCACCGCCGCGTCGGCATCGAGGAGCTCGACCGCCGCGTGGGCGACGGCGTCGAGCATGGCATCGAGGGGGAGCTCTTCGAAGAAGGAGCTCGAGATTCGATTCAGCGCGGTCAGCTCCCTCCCCCTCTCTTCGGCGGCCGCGCGGGCCTGCTCGCTCTCGGCCTTCTCGCGCTCTACCCGCTCGTGCAGCCGCGCATTCTGCGCGGCGACGGCGAGCTGGCTCGCGAGCGCGACGAGCAGCGAAGACTCGTTCGCGGTCAAGCGCCTGCTCGGCGGCAGGTAAGCGGCGAGCAGGCCGATCAGCTCCTCCCGGGCGACGAGCGGGACCGCCAGCGCCGCCTCGATCCCGGCCTCACGGACAGAGTCGCGTACCGAGGCAAGCCGGAGATCGGCGGCCGCGTCGGTCACGTGCAGCATTCCCTGCACCCGCAGCGGGCCGAAGGCAAGCTCGAGCAGGCGCTCGGCGACGGCGAGCTCGTTCCCGGCGACTCCGTGGCCGGCTGCGGCCTGCAATCGCGGCCCTTCCCGCAGGTAGACCGCGACGCGGTCGACGCCCAGAAGCTCGGACACTCTCGTGACGGCGGTGTCGAGCGTGTGCGCGAGGGAGAGCTCGGCGATCGCCTGGCCGACGACAGCCAGCAGGGCCTGTGTCCGCTCGAGCTCGAGGGACATCGCCCGCGTCCGCTCGCCGGCGCGGAGCGCCTGGGCGGCGCGGACGGCGAAGGTCGCGAGGCGGTCGAGCTCGACGGGCGAAGGAGCGGCGCCGGAGGGAAAGACGAGCTGGAGCGCGCCGACCGGCGGCTGGCCCAGCCCGAGCGTGGCGAGCGGACGGCCGCCTCCGGCCTCTAGCCGGACGGGCTGGTGCTCGGCGAGGGCGCGCCCGGCGGCCTCTCCGAGCTCGTCGATGGCGTGGTCGACCGATCCGGACGACGCGACGAGCTCGACGGAGCCGTTCGCCGTCCGCCAGAGCAGCGCCGCCTCGGCGCCGGCCGCGGCGACGGCGATTCGCACGATCTCCTCGTCGGCCCGGACCTGGTCGAGGCCGACGGTGAGCGCGTCGCCGGCGATTGCCAGCGAGCCCGCGCCGCGCTGGGTCCCGTTCGTCGCCGGGAATGCCAGCATGACGAGACCGAGCTGCGACGCGGCGAAGCGCGCGGCGACGACCTCGCGGGGCGAGAACGGCTGCCGCGACCGCATCAGCTCCAGGCTACCGCCCGGCCTGCCTCCGACGCGGGCGGGCAGAAGCAAGACGTCCCGTGCCCGCGCGCGCCGCGCTGCAGAACGAACGGCTCCGGGCAGGCCGTCGGTGCGGGCCTCCCCGCGCGGGAGCTCGGCGAGCGGGAAGCTCGACCCCTCGAGCTCGGCGGCAAGCGTTTCCGAGCGCGCGACGACGGTGCGCGCGACGAGGCTCCCGTTCTCGTCGGCGAGGCGGATGACGACGGCGTCGGCGCCGGTCGCCTCGGCGGCGGCGCCGGCCAGAGCCCGGAGCGCCTGATCCAGGTTGCCGTCCTCGGCGGCGCTGCGTCCCGCCGCGGCGAGCGCCTCGAGAGCCTGCTCCGAGATGTCTTCCACTCGTTCCCCCTCGGAAAGTATCTCTCATGCCCTCATGCCCTGACCGGCCCGAGAGCAGCGGAGGGCGCGGCGAACATCCGAACGGCTTTAGACTCCGCCCATGGCCCAGCCGGCTCGCCGCCCGGACATGGTCGACGAGGCGCTCGAGCTCGATCCGGTCGCCGTTGAGCAGGCCTACCGGGTCCACAGGGCAAGACGCCGCGCCCACCGGCTCCGCGAGCGGGAGACGAAGCGTGCGAAGCTTCGTTTCTGGCTCGTCCTCCTCGCCCTGCTCGCCCTCAGCGTCTACCTGAGCATCGTCGTCTGGCACCAGATCCAGCAACAGTTCGGCCTGTAACGGTGTCCAGCCCGGGACACTAGACTTCGCCCGCTGTGGAGACGCCCGAGCCCTACCAGCCCGAACGCGACGTGCTCGTCCCCCTCCCCGCGGGAATCTGGGCAGCCGGCGAGCGCGTGACCGCCCTGGCCGGTCTCGTGCTCGCACTCTCGACTTTCATGGGCTGGTACGTAGGCTCCGGGGAAGGGCCGACGACCGCCGTCACGGGTTGGCACACCGGCGCGATCGGCAAGCTCGTCTTCCTGCTCGGGCTTGCGATCGTCGTCCTCGTCGTCCTCCGAGAGTTGGGCATCGAGCTCCCGGCCACGGTCCCGGAGAGCCTCATCGTTATCGTCGCCGGCTCGCTGGCGACGATCCTCGTCCTCATTCGCGTGATCTCGGTGCCCGATCGCTTCTTCGGCTGGGAGGGACGCGGAATCGGGATCTGGATCAGTCTGCTCGCCGCGCTTGCGCTGATCGTCGGCGGGCTTCTACGAGCAGGCGAAGAGCTGTAGCGACCGCGAGCCCGAGCGCCGCCCCGCCGAGCGCGTCGAGCGGGTAGTGGACACCGTCGTACACGCGCGAGAAAGCGACGAGCGCCGCCAGTGCCAGCAGCGGCACGGCCGGGAGCGGCGTCAGCCAGGCGAGCACGGCCGCGCAGGCAAAGCTCGTCGCCGCGTGCCCGGAGGGAAAGCTCGGGTCGCTGGGGACGTGGACGAGAGCCTTCGGCCGGGGATAGTCGACAGGCGGCCGGTCGCGCCCGATCGCGTGACGCAGGATCTTCGAGCTCGCGTCGGCAGCGATGTCGGCCGCAAGGACGTATCCGAAGATCGCGGGCCGGCGCCAGAGGACGGCTGCAAGCGCGGCGAGGAAGAGCCAGACGACGCCGAGGACGCCGAGATGCGAAAGCGCGACGAAGACCGGGTCGAGCCAGCCCACACGGTGGTGGACAACCCAGCGCTCAAGCCGCCGGTCGAGGATGACTAAGTCGGGAGCAGCTGCTTCGTCGAGTCGATCAGCTGCTGCGGATCGAAGGGCTTGCCGATGAAGCCCTGTGCCCCGCGAGATGTTGCGCGCTTGAGGGTGTCCTCGTCGACCTTGCCGCTGAACATGATCACCGGGATCGACCCGACACCGTGCCGTTCCTGCACGCGCCGGAGCATCTCCCAGCCGTCGACCTCGGGCATCATCACGTCGAGGAGGATGAGGTCAGGGGGCTTCTCCTCGAGTGCCTGGAGGCCCTCCTCGGCGTCGGCCGCCTCGCGCACGGAGTAGCCCTCCATCTCCAGATTGACGCGGACGAACTCGCGCATCCGCGCGTCGTCGTCCACGATCAGGATCAGCCGCCGACCGTCCAACGAACGGGCCGCGGGAGTGCCGCCCGACCTCGAGAGAAACGCGTCGAGATCGGTCCGCCGGAAGCGCCGGTGGCCGCCGGGCGTGTAGAAGGCCGACAGGCGCCCGTTGTCCGACCACTTGCGGATCGTGCTCTGCGCCACTCCGAGGTACTTCGCCGCCTGACCGAGCGTCAGCCAGTCCGGCTCGTTCGTCGGCGCCCGCATCCTGCCCTCTGTGGTTTGGTCGTAGGCCATCGGTGGAATCTACCTAAAATTATAGTTTTCTGCGCGAGTTTTTCAAAGTGAAAAATCACGGCGCAGTCGTGACGGTGACCGTCACCGTCTCGGCGCTGAGCGTCAGCGGGGAGAGCGTGCGGACAGACGTGAGCGTCCCCGCCGGAGGCGACGAGTCGCCGAGCGCCTGGCCCAGCGCGATCCCGATCGCGAAGACGACCAGGACGAGAGCGGCGCGGAGCGCCAAGGGGCCGAGGCGCCGGCGCGGGCGGCGGCGGCCCGCGTACCCCGACGATCTCACGGCGTGTAGTCGATGGCGCCGCGGGCGTACAGGTGGAAGGCCGCGTCCTCGACGATTGCGAGATGGTCGGCTGCCCGGCCGGGCGCGATCAGCTCGTGCGTCCAGCGGTCGGCCTCACGATAGGCCTCGGTGAGCTCGGCGAGCGTGAACGTCTGCCCGACCCGCCGGCTGAGCTCGCCCGTGATCGCCTCGACCTGGGCGTGCAGGCGGTTATAGAGAGCGCTGTCGGATGCGTGGGACAGGAGCCTGCGATGCCCCTCCTCCCACTGCTGGCGGGCGTGCTCGACGGCGACGGCGCTCATGCGCGGCCATCATACGGCCGCGTTGCCCGCGTTCAGGCAACAGATTTCAGGCCAAAGAGGATCGATCTCGGCGACGATTCGGTCGCCCAGCTCGTAGCCGGGGCGGGCCAGAGCGAACGCCGCGTGCGCATGCAGGCACTTGAGCTGCTCCGGGGCGCGCGCGCCGGCGATGCCGAGCTCGAGCGATGCTCCTTCGTCAGGGCCGGGCTCGTCGCCCGCGAGCTCCCGGCGCACACGTTGCTGCTCGGCCGTCGCTCGGGCGAGGCTCGCGGCGAGCTCCGGTTCCCGCTGGGCGGTCGCGCTCCAGCGCTCCACTCCACCGGCCGCCTCGAGGCGGGAGATCGCCGCGACGAGGTGGCGGCAGGTGACGTAGTAGGTGGTCGGGAACGGCTCGCCCGCCGCGTCGTACGGCGACTGCTCGGTGACGGCCGGCGCGCCGAACGGGCAGCGGACGACGACCCGCCGAAAGGCACGCGGCGGGCGGCCGAGCTGGCGTCCGACGAGCTCGCGATCGTCCATTCCGGCGCGATCGTAGCCGGGTGCTCAGCGCTTGCCGTTGGCGTGCGCGCGGCGCCAGGCTGCGATGCCCTTGACGATGAAGAGGTGCTCGCCCGGCTTCACGTACCCGAGCCGGCGCGCTTCGCGAGTGAGCGTCTCGGGAGTGTCGGCCCCCGCGAGTTGCCGCCCGAGCCGCTGCTTCTCGGCCTGGAGGGAGCGCACCTCGTGCGTCCGTTCGGCCAGAGCGCTGCGGGCGGTCAGGTAGCTGCGCAGCGGTTGGGAGTAGAGGAAGGCGATGAAGCCGATCACGGCAACGGCAAGCCAGCGCAGCAGGATGCGCGAAGGAGCCGGGCGTCGCCGGCGGCCAGAACGCGAACGGGCCATTTCGGCCCAGTCGTTCGAGGGCGGGACGCTGCGTCCTGCTAGCGAGGCTTGCCGCCGGGCCCGAAGACGGGACTAGAGGCTCCAACATAATGGCGCTTCGTCGCCGGGGCGCGATGGTCGTTCCGAGGCAAGGACGCAAGGAGCGCCCAGGCTGGTCAGCCTGGGCGCCACTGAGGACACAGCCTCGGGGCGAGCAGCGCGGCCCGGCGGCACAAGGCTCATTGTGTTGGAGCCTCTTAGACCGTGTCCACCTTGATCACGTTCGTGGAGCCCGGGATGTTCACCGCCGTCCCCGCGGTGATGACGACGAGGTCGCCCGGGGAGACGAGGCCGGTCGCTCGCGCAGCCTCGAGCGAGCGCGCCCAGAGATCCTCGACGTCGGTCGCCTCGCGGATCCAGATCGGCGTGACGCCCCACTCGATCGCCATCTGCCGGAACGCATGCTCGTGGTGCGTCAGGCCGATGATCGGCTTGTGCGGGCGAAGCCGCGCCACGGCCGAGGCGGTGCGCCCGGTATAGGTCGGCACGAGCAGCGCCTTCGCGCCGAGCGACTCCGCGAGGTCGCAGGCCGCGTTCGACATCGCCTGCCCGACCGTCGGCTCCTCGCTCGCCTCCGGCAGCTGGTGCCGGTAGCCGAGGCTGGGCTCGACCGCAAGGGCGATCCGGTCCATGTAAGCCACGGTCTCGACCGCGTACTCGCCCATCGCAGTCTCGCCGGCCAGCATCAGCGCGGAGCTCCCGTCGAGGATGGCGTTCGCCACGTCGCTCGCCTCGGCGCGGGTCGGCTCGGTGTGGTGGCTCATCGATTCGAGCATCTGCGTGGCGGTGATCACCGGCTTGGCGCGCTCGAGCGAAGCCATGATGATCCGCTTCTGCACGAGCGGGACGAGTGCGGCGCCAATCTCCACGCCGAGGTCGCCGCGGGCGACCATCACGGCGTCGGTCTCGGCGAGGATCGCATCGAGCGAGTCGACCGCCTCGGACTTCTCGATCTTCGCGATCACGTGCGCGTTCGAGCCGGCGGCCTCGATCAGATCGTGCAGGTCGCGCACGTCGGCGGGCGAGCGGACGAATGAGAGCGCGATGAAGTCGACGCCGAGCTCCAGGGCGAACTCGAGGTCGTCCATATCCTTTCGAGTCAGGGCCGGAATGGGTACGGGCACGCCGGGCACGTTCACGCCCTTGTGTGAGGCGACGAGCCCGCCGGCGAGCACGGTGCAGCGAACGCGGCCCATCTCGACGCGCTCGACACGGAGACGTACGAGACCGTCGTCGATGAGGACGTCGTGCCCCACCTGGAGGACCTCCCCGAGCACTGTCGGGCTGACGGGCAGCTCGCCGTCCCGCGCACCGCCCTCCGGAGCGACGATGACCTCGTCGCCGCGCTCGAGCGTCACCGGTGCCGACAGCTCACCCACCCGGAGCTTCGGCCCCTGGAGGTCGGCGATCAGGGCGAGCGGACGGCCGACCTCCTCCTGGACGGAGCGCACGACCTGCGCCCGCGCGGCGTGCTCCTCGTGCGAGCCGTGCGAGAAGTTCAGGCGGGCAGCGTCCATCCCGGCCTCGGCCATCGCGGAGAGGGTTTCGGGCGACGAGGATGCAGGGCCGAGCGTGGCTACGATCTTCGTCCGGCGAGGCGTCTCGGCGGACATGCTCTCAGCCTAGCGAGAGCCCCGAACGTCGGTCAGACTTCTGCGCGTGCTGCGCGACGCGTGGGAGGAGCGCGCACCCGACTGGGTGCGCTGGGCCCGGGAGCCGGGCCACGACAGCTACTGGCGGTTCCACCGCGACCGCTTCCTCAAGCTCGTCCCGGCGCCGGGCCGCCTGACCCTCGACATCGGTTGCGGGGAAGGCCGGGTGACGCGCCACCTCGCCGCGCTCGGCCATCGGATGATCGGGATCGACGCCTCGCCGACCATGCTCGAGGCCGCGCGCGAACACAGCCCCGAGCTCGAGTTCGTTCAGGCTGACGCCGTGCGGCTTCCATTCGCCGACGGCCAGGCCGACATCGCGATCGCCTTCATGTCGCTCATGGACATTGACGCGGACAAGATGAAGGACGCGGTCGGGGAGCTTGCCCGCGTCCTTGAGCCGGGTGGAAATCTCGCGCTCGCCGTCGTGCACCCGATCAACTCCGCCCACGACATCGACCGCGAGCACCCCGATCACCGGCTCGTGCTGGTCGAGGACTACTTCGACCGGCGTCGCTATGGCGACTCGATTGAACGCGATGGCCTGCGCATGACCTTTGAGAGCATCCGCTGGACGCTCCAGGACTACTTCGACGCGATCCTCGCCGCTGGGTTTCAGGTAACGGCGCTACGGGAGATCGGCGACCCGCAACACCCACGCTGGTCGCGCTACCCGCTCTTCCTGCACGTGCTCGCCACGCGGCCGTAGGCCGCGTAGGCCTACAAGGCCGCGCACCGCGAGAAGGTCGCGGAGTGGAACGGTCGACGCCGGGAGCAGTACGCAGCGGCGGAGGATTCGCGGGATGCCGGCGACGCCTTCCCACCAGACGCAGGGGGTTTCCGTTAGCGGCGGCCCACCACCAGATTGACCGGGAAGCCGCGGCGCCTGACGGCTCCGGGCCTCGGGCTCTGGCTCATGACGCGGCCTACTCGCGTCGAGCGAGCACGCCGGATGCGGCCGACCGAGCAGTGCCTGGCCCGGATTCGCGTGCGGGCCGGGCCGAGCCTGAGGCCGATCACCCTCGGCACCCTGCAGCGCACCGGAGGTGGCGGAGGCGGTGGCGGTGGAGGAGGTGGAGGTGGAGGTGGAGGTGGAGGTGGAGGTGGAGGCGGCAGCGACGTGGTCGTCGCAGTCCACGTCACGTCTGCGGTGCAGGTGCCGAACGGAGGGAATGGGGCTGAGAGATGGGCCGTTCCCTGTGCCGCTTGGGGTGCATTGAAGGTCCCCGAGAGGGTTGCTCCTCCGCTTGACGCGGTGAACGTATGCGGCTCGACACTCGAGATCGCGATCGGGCCGTTGAAATAGAAGTACGTGAAGGTGCAGATCGAGCCGGAGATGTTGTTGAGCCGGAAGTACCCGACCTCTGTTCCGTTCCCATTAATGACGAACTCGACCGTTCCGCTTTGTCCCGGCGGCGGACCAGAATGGGTGCCGTTGTAGAAGGCGTTACCGATGTGGTTCGCGCCGGCTGTCGTCGCGAAGATGGCGCCGCCAAAGCCTCCTGCAAGGAGCGCTACAAGCAACAGACGGCGGAGCGATCGACCGCCGCGCGGGTACCAGATCCCCGCATCTTGTTGCATCTGCTACGAGAAGGTTGTCACATTCGCCGCTCCGAATCAAGGGGCGGTTGCCCGCCGAACCCTCAGTGGCTTTCGGGAAGGCGATCCCCGCGAGCGCCGGCCTCACCCGCCGCACGGCGGCGCGCCGTCAGCGCAGCTGAAGCGGGATCTCGACCTCGTGGATGCGCGAGCCGTCCTCGGCCGAGAGCTCGAAGACGACGAGCCTGCCCGGGCCGGGTCGCTCGACGCTGAACTTCACGGTCGCGTCGAACGTCCCGCGCGTACCGCTGCCCGAGGTCGCGGTCACGAAGCGCTCGCCGAGCACGCCTCCCTTCTCGTCGCGCACCTCCACGTTGAACGTCGCCTCGAACGTGTTTGCGGTGCCGGTGATGCGAAGGGGGCTCGAGGCCTGCTCCCAGGGGGCCGGCGACTCGACGAGGATCGGCGGCGTCAGCTCCTCGAGGTCGGCTCGGTGGACGGGCGGCCCGGGGCCGACCTCCACCCGCCGGACGGTCGGGAACTGCGTGAGCGTGTAGACGACCTGCGCCGCGGCCTCGGGCGGAAGCTCACGAGAAAAGGAGGCTGCCGCGGTGCCCTCGGCGATCGCAAGCCGCTCGAGGCGCGTGCTCGAGGGAATCGCAGTGACGAGCCCGGCCTGCCGGTCCTTCGCGGTCGGCCCCTCGAGCAACGCCTCGAGCGCGGCCGTCCCGATCTTCGCTCCCGCGACGACCCCGCGTCGAGCGAGGCCGACCTTCCCCTCCCGCAGGAAGTAGAGCGCGACCACGGCAGGCGAGGTCTCGGGGACGGTCGCCGTCGCCGGCGGCGGGTTCTCCTCGGTCGTGCTCGCCCCGGTCGCGGGCGAGGCTCCCTCCTTGCTGCCGCAGCCTGCGGCCACCAGCAGGAGAGCACTAGCGGCGAGAGCGAGGAAACGCATCCCAACCAGGGTACGCCGCCTCCGGTCCCAGTTCCTCCTCGATCCTGAGAAGTTGGTTGTACTTTGCGACCCGCTCGCTTCGGGAGGGCGCGCCCGTCTTGATCTGACCGACGTTCGTCGCCACGGCGAGATCGGCGATCGTCGTGTCCTCGGTCTCGCCCGAGCGATGGGAGATGACGACCGCGTAGCCGTGCGAGCGGGCGAGCGCGATCGCGTCGAGCGTCTCCGTGAGGGTGCCGATCTGATTCACCTTGACGAGGATCGCGTTCGCCACCTTCTCCTCGATCCCGCGCTCCAGTCGCTCGACGTTCGTCACGAAGACGTCGTCGCCGACGAGCTGCAAGCGCTCTCCCAGCCGTTCGGTGAGCGCCTTCCACGCGGGCCAGTCGTCTTCCGCCGCGCCGTCCTCGATCGAGACGATCGGATAGCGCTCGACGAGTGCCGCCCAGTAGCCGGGCAGCCCTTCCGATGTCTCGTCCTTCCCCTCGAATGCATAGTGCCCGTCCTCGGCGAGGAGCTCCGTCATCGCAGGATCGAGCGCGACCGCGATCCGCTCGAGATGCCCGGCGCGCTCAACGGCCTCGAGGATCACGTCGATCGCCTCCTCGCTCGAGCCGAGGTCGGGCGCAAAGCCGCCCTCGTCGCCGACGGCAGTGGCGAGGCCGCGCTCCTCGAGGAGCGACTTCAACGTCTGGAACGCCTCGACCGCGATCCGCAGGGCCTCGGAGAAGCTCTCCGCTCCGCCCGGGACGATCATGAACTCCTGGAGGTCGAGCGAGTTGGCGGCGTGCGCGCCGCCGTTGACGACGTTCAGCATCGGAACCGGCAGCACGTGCGCCTCCGCGCCGCCGAGCCAGCGGAAAAGGGATACGCCAGCCTCGGCCGCGGCCGCCTTCGCCGCCGCAAGCGACGCGCCGAGGACGGCGTTCGCGCCGAGTCGGGACTTGTTCTTCGTCCCGTCGAGCGAGACGAGCGCCGCATCGATCGCGCCCTGGTCGGCTGCGTCGAGGCCGGCGAGCGCCGGGCCGATCTCCTCCCGGACGTTCCGGACGGCCTGCCCGACGCCCCTGCCGAGATAGACGCTCGGGTCGCCGTCGCGGAGCTCGACGGCCTCGAAGCGGCCGGTCGAAGCGCCCGACGGGACGGCCGCGCGCCCGACCGCGTCCGAGGCGAGCTCGACCTCGACCTCGACCGCAGGGTTCCCTCGGGAATCGAGGATCTGCCGCGCGCGGACGGCGGCGATCTCCGCGCTCAGCGGAACTCCTCCTTCGCGGCGTCGAAGTATCGGTCCTGCTCTTCGAGCGAGAGCTTGGTGAAGACGCGACCTTCGATCGCCGCGAGCTCTTCCGCGCGCTCGACTCGGACCGCGAATCGTTTGGCCATCGTGCGCAGCGCCAGCTCGGGATCGACGTTGAGCCGCCGGGCGACGTTCACCGCGGCGAAGAGCACGTCGCCTACCTCCTCGAAGACGTGCGGATCTGGCTCCGTCTCCGGCGACGGCTCACCGGAGGCCTCGAACGCCTCCTTCAGCTCGCGGAGCTCGTCATCCAGGTCCGCGAGCGCCCCGGCGATGTCCGGGTAGTCAAACTCGATCGCTGCGGCGCGACGCTGCAGCTTCCGCGAATAGAGCGTCGCAGGCAGCGCCTCCGGCACGTCGTGGAAGATCCCCTCGCGGCCCTCGGCCGTCTTGATCCGCTCCCAGTTCTCGCGCACGCGCCTCGCCGTGGAGGCCTCGGCGTCACCGAAGACGTGCGGGTGCCGGCGAACGAGCTTCTCGTGAATCCCGCGCGCCGCCTGCTCGAGGTCTCCCTGTCCGCGCTCCTGGAGCAGGAGGGCGAGGAAGTAGACCTGGAAGAGAAGGTCGCCGAGCTCGTCGAGCAGCTTCTCCGGACGGTCTGCAAGTGCGGCGTCGGCGACCTCGTAGGCCTCCTCCACGGTGTGCGGGACGATCGAGCGCGCGGTCTGCTCGCGGTCCCAGGGGCAGTCTCGCCGGAGGCGTTCGGTGAGCTCTTGCAGTTCGACGAGCGCGTCGGCGAGCGACACGCGGGTTACTGGGTCGTCGTGGTGCCCTGCAGAGTCCCGGTTTCCGCGGGCGGGGCGTAGCCGATCTGGTAGGAGGTCTTGGGCTCGAACTCGTCCTGCGTCTTCTTGACCCAGTCGGTCATCTTCTGCTGCTTGCCCTGCGAGACGAGCTGCTGGCGGATCGCCTCGCGCACCTGGGAGAGAGGCGTCTTGATCTCCTTCTTCACTCCCGCGAGCGGCTGGATGATGTGCCAGCCGTACTGGGTCTTGATCGGCTTCGAGAGCTTGCGGACCGGCAGCGAGAACGCGGCTTTGTCGAACTCGGGGACGGTCGTGCCCTTCGAGACCGTGAGCTTGCCGCCCTTGGTCTTCGAGCTCGGATCCTGGGAGTAGCGCTTCGCGAGCGCCGCGAAGTCGGCGCCTTGCGTCAGCTGTGCGTAGATCCGGTCGGCGAGCCCCTTCTTCTTGACGAGAATGTGCCGAACCGCTCGAGTCGCGGGCTGAACGTACTGCCGCTGGTTCTTCTTGTAGTAGTCCGAGATCTCCTCGTCGGTGACCTTCACGTCCGTCGTGACGTTGTTGTAGATCTCCTGCTGGATGAGCTGGTTGCGAAGGTCGGCACGCACCTTCTCATCGGTCAGGTGCTGCCGCTTGAGCGCGGCCTGGTATTTCTTCTCGTCGTTGTTGAAGTACTGCTTCTTCAGCTCCTTCAGCCGCTTCTCGACGTCGGCGTCGCTGACGTTGATGTCGAGCTCGTCAGCCTTCTGCTCGAACTCGGCCCGCTGGACGAGGGCCAGGATCGCCTGCCCGCGGAGCGTGGTGTACTCCTGCGTGCCGGCCTTCGGGCATGACGGCTGCTGCGCGCAGTACTGGTCGATCACCTGTTCGAACTCATCCTTGGTGATCGTGTCGTTACCGACGATGGCAACGGCGCTCGCGGGGACGGACCTGTTTCCGCTGCCGCAGCCGGCTGCGAGCGCGACGCCCGCGAGGCCTACGGCGAGAAGCGGGAGGATGCGATACTTGACCATGAAAAAGGGCGCCTTTGCAGCAACTTTAGTTACGCTGCGCGGCGCGTTTCGAGTATAGCATCGACCAACCGGAGCGCTTCCGGGAAGCCGTCGTGCTTAACCGAAACTTCATTTCGGCCGGTCGAGTACACCGCGGTGTCGACCCGGTCGCGTAATGCACGCAGCTCTTCGGAGCCGAGGACGAGCGGCCCGACGGTCGAGCGCCCGGCGCGGAAAACGAGGTAGTCCGCCCCGAGCTGGGCGAGCTTCAGCTTCGCGGTCTGGATCGAGAACAGGTTCTCGACCGGCTCGGGCAAGGGCCCGTAGCGATCGATCGTCGCCGCCTCGAGCTCGCGGAGCTCATCCTCCGAATCGGTGAGCGCGAGCCGCCGGTGGAGGTCGATCTTCTGGGCCTCGGCCGCGATGTAGCCCGCGGGGACGTACGCGTCGATCCGCGCGTCGACCCGGACCGGGCGCGCGACAAGGCGCCGCTCGCCGGCGAGCTCGGCGACCGCTTCTCCCAGCAGCTCGACGTAGAGCTCGAAGCCGAGCGCGGCGAGATGCCCGTGCTGCTCCGCGCCGAGGAGCTCCCCGGCGCCGCGGATCTCGAGATCGCGCATCGCGATCGCGAAGCCGGCGCCGAGCTCTGTGTGGTCGGCAAGCGTCGCCAGACGCGCACGGGCCTCGGGTGTCAGGTCGGAGGCATCCGGATAGAGGAGGTAGGCGTGCGCGAGCATGTCCGAGCGCCCCACCCGTCCGCGGATCTGGTAGAGCTGGGCGAGCCCGAGCGCGTCCGCCCGCTCGACGACGAGCGTGTTCGACTGGGGGATGTCGAGGCCCGACTCGATGATCGTCGTCGAGACGAGGACGTCCGCGTCGCCGCGTAGGAAGGCCAGCATCCGCTGCTCGAGCTCGCGCTCGCGCATCTGGCCGTGTGCGACGATGAGGCGCAGCTTCGGGCAAAGCTGCTGGAGCCGGTCTGCGGCATCGTCGATCGTCTCGACCCGGTTGTGGAGGTAGAAGGACTGGCCTTCGCGCGCCGCCTCCCGCTCGAGCGCCGTCTTGATCAGCTCCTCGTCGTACTCGCCGACGAACGTTCGGATCGGGCGACGCCCTTCCGGCGGGGTCTCGATGATGGAGATGTCGCGCAGCCCCGAGAGCGACATGTGCAGGGTGCGGGGAATGGGCGTGGCCGTGAGCGCGAGGACGTCGACCTCGAGGCGCAGCGAGCGCAGCAGCTCCTTCTGCGCGACGCCGAACCGCTGCTCCTCGTCGACGATCACAAGGCCGAGCTCCTTCGGGATCACGTCCCGGGAGAGGATCCGGTGGGTGCCGATCAGGACGTCCACCCTGCCCGCGGCGAACTCGGCGAGGACGCGCTTCACGTCCGCGGGGCGGCGGAAGCGAGAGACCATCTCCACCAGCACCGGGAAGTCCTGGAAGCGCTCGCGGAACGTGTTCCAGTGCTGTTGCGCCAGGATCGTGGTCGGCACGAGCATGAGCGTCTGCCTGCCGTTCAGCGCCGCGGCGAAGGCGGCGCGCACGGCGATCTCGGTCTTGCCGAAGCCGACGTCGCCGCAGACGAGTCGGTCCATCGGCCGTGGTGCCTCGAGGTCTTCCTTGACCGCCTCGATCGCCCGCTGCTGGTCCTCCGTCTCGCGGTAGGGGAACGAGGCCTCGAGCCGGTCGAGCCACTCCTGTGAGAGGTCGTAAGCGAGTCCGGGCGCGGTCTGGCGCTGCGCGTAGAGGCGGAGGAGCTCGCCCGCGAGCTCGCGGATGCTCGCCCGTGCTCGCGACTTGAGCAGGTGCCAGGCGCGGCCGCCGAGCTTCGAGAGCGTCGGCGCCTTGCCGTCGACCCCGATGTACCGCGAGACCTTGCCGATCTGCTCATGCGGGACGTAGAGGCGGTCCTCTCCCCGGTACGCCAGCAGAAGGTAGTCGCGAGTGACCCCGGCGACCTCCCTCGTCTCGAAGCCGAGGAGCTTCCCGACGCCGTGGTCCTCGTGGACGACATGGTCGCCGGTCCGGAGGTCCGCGAACGACTGGAGCGCCCGGCCGGCCGGAGCGGTACGGCGCGGCACGCGGCGGCGGAAGACCTGCGTGTCGGGCAGAAGCGCGAGGCCGAGCTCGCGCCAGACGAAGCCGCGCCGGGCCGGGCTGACAGCGAAGAGGAGCTCGGCCTCAGCCGGCAGCTGCTCGCCCGGCTCGATGACCCGCGCCTCGACTCGGCGGAGCAGGTTTTCGGTACGCAAGGCCTCGCCTCGGTGCGCGAAGGCGACGACCGTGCGCAGGCCTCCGCGGACGAAGGCCCGAAGCTCCGTCTCTGCCTCCGCTAGGCCGCGGGCGGCGATCGCGGGCCGCTGAGCCTCGAAGGCGAACGACTGGCCCGACGGGAGCCAGTCGAGCTCGGTCGCCTCGTCAATCGGGACGCCGTCGATCTGCTCCTCGGCCCAGACTGCGCGCACCTCATCGGGCCGCCAGACGAAGTCGGGGCCGCCGGCCACTGGCGGAACAAGATCCTCGGGAGCCGAGATGGTCTCGGCCTCCTCGAGGAGATCGAGCCGCCGCTCGGCGCCCGGGTAGATCGTCGCCGCCCGCACCGGATGCAGGGTGCGCTGAGTGAATGGGGAGAAGGCCCGGATGCCCTCGATCTCATCGCCGAAGAGCTCGATTCGGAACGGCTCGCGGCCGGTCGTCGGGTAGACGTCGACGATGCCGCCGCGGAGCGCGAACTGACCGCGTTCCTGCGCCTGCTCGACGCGCTCGTACCCGGCGAGTGCGAGCTGCTCGGCAAGCAGGTCGATGCCGGGCGCCTCGCCCGGTGCGACGCGGATCGGCTCCGGGCGTGCCTCCGGCGGCGGCATCCCCTCGGCAAGAGCTACCGCCGAAGCGCTGACGAGACCGCCTGCGGCGAGCACGTCGAGAGCACGGGCGCGCTCGCCGACGAGGTGCGGTGGCGGCTCGAGCCCGGACCCCCAGCCGACCCCGCGGCTCGGCAGGAGCGCGACGCGCTCGTCGCCGAGAAACCAGGCGGCCGCTTCCGCCGCGTCGCGCGCGTCGGCGTCTTCGGGCGCGAGCAGGACGAGCGGGCGGCCGAGCTCCTGGTACAGCGCCGCCAGGAGGAGCGGCAGCGCGGGCTCGGAGACGCGCGCACGTGTGTCGGGCAGCTCCTCGAGGAACGCGCGAAAGCGCTCGCTCTCGGCGAGCTCGCGCACGAGAAAGTGGAGCACGGTTTGGTCCATGACGACCGACGGAACACCGGGTTCCGCGGCCGCCAATCGTACTGGCGGCTAATTCCTTGCTCAATTGAAATGCCGCTGCGCGGCTTCGGGGCCTTCGGCGGCGATCGTCTCGACCGCGTCCGCCGCGCGCGAGACGAGAGCCTCGACGTCGACCTCGGGATCGAAATCCGACAGCACGTAGTCGGCGACGGGGCGACGGTCGCCGCGGCCCGGCCGGCCGACGCCAATCCGCAGCCGCAGAAAATCCTGCGTGCCGAGCGCTCCGGCGATCGAGCGTAGGCCGTTGTGACCCGCAAGGCCTCCACCGAGGCGCACCTGGAGGCGACCCGGCTCGAGGTCGACATCGTCGTGGACGACGAGCAGAGCGTCCGGGGCAACCTTGAAGAATCGTGCTGCGGGGCCGACCGAGCGGCCCGACTCGTTCATGTACGTCTCCGGCTTCAGCAGCGCTAGCCGCTGCCCGCCCTCGCCCAGCCGCACTTCCGCGAGCTTGCCCGAGAACTTCGAGCGGAAGGAGCCGTCGTGCCGGCGCGCGAGCTCGTCGACGACGAGCCAGCCGACGTTGTGCCGCGTCCGCTCGTAACCGCCGCCAGGGTTCCCGAGCCCCGCCGCGAGCAAGTCGAGCGTCGAGGCTCGCTCGCCTCGACGAAAGAGCCGCAACGACTACCCCTCGGTCGTCTGCTGCTCGCCGCCCGCCTCTGCCTCCGGCTCGGCGGGAGCCTCGGCGCCTTCCGGCGCCTCCTCGCCCTCCGGTACTTCGCCCTCCTCGAGCTCCTCCTCTTCGACCTCGGGCTCGGGCTCGATGATCCGTGTAGGCATCGTCACCGTTGCGAGCACGGTCTCCTCGGGGTCGTCGAGATAGGTCATGCCCTCGGTCGCGGGCATGTCGGCGAGGCGCACCGTGTCGCCGATCGCCATCCCACTGACGTCGAGCTCGAGGTGGTCGGGAATCTCCATCGGCAGCCCCTCGACGTTGATCTCGCGGTTCACCTGCGAGAGAACGCCGCCCTCCTTCACACCCGCCGGCTCGCCGACGAGCTCGACCGCGACCTGCGTTTGGATCGCCTCATCGAGCCGGACCTCGTGGAGGTCGATGTGCGCGAGACGGCCGCTCGGCACTTCCTGCTGGTAGTCCTTCAGCACCGCGGGGTGCGACGTCTTCTGGCCGTCGAGAACGACGTCGAGGATCGCATGCGTGCCGGAGTCGCCGGAGAGCACGCGCCGAAGCTCGCGCTCGTGCACGCAGAACGGGTGCGGAGGCTTGCCGCGCCCGTAGAGGACACCGGGGACGAGGCCCTGCTTCCGCAGGCGCCGGGAATCGGAGGAGCCGCGCCCCTCACGCTCCTGAACCTGGAGTCGAATCCGCTCCCCGGCCACGGCGGCAGAGTCTAGCCGAGGCTGTTTCTACTTCTTGATGTGCAGATCGATCCCCAGCAGCAGCAAAGGCCAGAGCAGGATCCCCAGAACCGCCGAGGCGATGCGGCGAACGGTGTCCAGCTTCTGGAGGTAGTCACGATCGGCTGCTATCGCCACGCCGATGATGAGCCAGACGATGCCGAGAAGACTCGGTCTTCGGAACATGCCTCAGTGCCTTCCCCGGTTCCCCGCCCCGGAAACTCGCCGCGCTGGCACGATGTGTGAGGCGACCAAAGGGCAGGCCCGTTGCTCGAAATCGGCATCACCCTCCAGGAGGCGCGGACGCGTCAGGGGTTTGAGCTGCAAGATGCCGCGGAAGCGACGCGAATCCGTGCGAAGTACCTCGCCGCGCTCGAAGGGGAGCGGTTCGACCAATTGCCGGCGGAGGCCTACGCCAGAGCGTTCCTTCGCACCTACGCCGACTTTCTCGGCCTCGACAGCGAGCTCTTCGTCGCGGAGCTGAATTCGCGGATCGCGGCCAGCCGACCGCCGCCGCCTCCTCCGCCGGAGCCACGCCTCGCCCTGCCCAGCCTCGACACACGGGCTGTGACCTTGCTCGGCGGCGCTGCAGCCGTCGTGTCCGTTGTCCTCGCCGCCTGGCACTTCGGTGGCGGCGCTCAGGAGCGAACCCGTTCGGGCTCGTCGTCTCAGGTCGCCGGCGTGACGAAGACGATCACACGCTCGCCGGCGACGCCGAAGCCAGCCTCGCGGCCGAAAGCAGGTCGTCTCGTCCTCGTTGCCGCAAGGGGCAACTGCTGGTTGTCCGTCCGCGCAGGGTCGCGGGAGGGGCGTGTCCTCTACGAGGGGCTTCTCCGCAAGGGTGAGGTAGCTCGCGTCGCCGGCGGGCGCCTCTGGGTTCGCATCGGCGCACCCTGGAACCTCGAGGCCAGGCTGAACGGGCAGCCGCTGCAAGGCCTCCCCGCCGATACGGGCAGTGTCTTCATCACGCCGGCGGGCCTCACGCCGGCTTAGTACTTGACGAAGCGGCGCCACGTCCTTGAACAGACGCAGCGGCGACGGCGTAGGATCGCTGGTCACCGCGATTGGAAGGAGGATCCGATGCACGCAAGGCTCGTCTCGTTTTCAGGTGCCGACCCCGAGAAGCGTGAGAGCGCGATTCAGACAATCCGCGAGACCGTGATCCCGATGCTGCGCCAATACGACGGCTTCGCGGGCTACATCGCCCTCTACGACGCACAGAACCGACGCGCTAAGGCTGTCCTGCTTTGGGAGAGCGAGGAGACGGCGGAGGCGGCCGAGCAGGAACTCGTGGAACGCCGCCGCCAGCTTGCCAGCGGGATCGGCCTCACTGTTGAGTCGGCAGATCTCTACGAGGCCCCGGTGGTGGAGCTGGAAACGGCTCGCGTCTAGTTGGGTCTCACAGGGCTCATTTTCGATAGGCGTTAGCACCTGGTAGCAGGCGGCGCGCAAACTCGCATGGTTGCGCCCCGTTTCTAGAAGAGCTGGTTCTCGCCCGCGAAGATCGCCGAGACGGACTCGTCGCCGAAGACGTTCATGATCGTCTCTGCGAGCAGGCGCGAGACCGGGAGCACGTCGATCTTCTGCGGCCGGTTGACGGGGTCGATATACACCGTGTCCGTCACCGTCACCTTCGTCAGCTCGCTGGCCGCGATCTTCTCGAATGCGTTGCCGGGGAAGAGCCCGTGCGTGGCGCAGGCGTAGACCTCAATCGCGCCTGCCTCGCGAAGCGCGGTCGCGCCCGCGATCAGCGTCCCGCCGGTCAGGATCATGTCGTCGCTCAGGATCGCGATCTTGCCTCGGACGTCGCCGATCACCTCGCTCACCTCGGCCATGTCGTGGTCCGGCCGCACCTTGTTCATGATCGCGAGATCGGCCTCGAGCATCTGGCCGAAGCGACGCGCCATCTTCGCGCGTCCCGCGTCGGGCGATACGGCGACGACCTTCTCGCCGTAGAGGCCCTTGTCCCGGTAGTACGTCGCGAAGAGCGGTAGCGCGGTCATGTGGTCGACCGGCACCGTGAAGAAGCCCTGGATCTGGCCCGCGTGCAGGTCCATCGTCAGCACGCGGTCGACGCCTGCGACCTCGAGCGCGTCGGCGACAAGCTTCGCGGTGATCGGCTCGCGCGGCCGCGACTTCTTGTCCTGGCGCGTGTACGGGAACCACGGGACGACGGCCGTGATCCGCTTCGCCGAGGCGAGTTTCGCCGCCTGGATCATGATCAGAAGCTCGAACAGGTGGTCGTTCACGGGCGGATTGCCCGACTGGACGATGAAGACGTCGGCGCCGCGGATCGACTCTTGGTAGCGGCAGTACGTCTCGCCGTTCGCGAACGTCTTCAGGGTCACCTCACCGAGCTCGATCCCGAGTTGCGTCCCGATGTCCTCGGCGAGCGTTCGGTTCGACCGGCCCGAGAAGAGCATCAGTCGTTTCCACGGCCCGCGCTCGATGAAACGCTCCGGGCTCGGCACTGCGCCCGTCGACGCGCCTTCGCCCACGAGACCGGGGAGGGTCAGCTCAGTCGTGCTGCTTTCGATCGTCATAGCCTTCCTTGTTGACTTGTCTGGAGCGAGCGATCGCGAGCGCTCCGGGCGGGACATTCTTTGTGACGACCGAGCCCGCGGCAACCCAAGCATTGTCGCCAATCGTGACCGGAGCAACGAACACATTGTCGCTGCCGGTGTGGACGTTGCGGCCGATCGTCGTCCGGAGCTTGCCGGGCCCGAGCTCCGGTCGATAGTTCGCGGTGATCGCGCCCGCGCCGATGTTCGTGCCCTCGCCGACGTCGGCGTCGCCGATGTAGGACAGGTGCGGCACCTTCGTGCCCTCGCCGATGCGCGAGTTCTTGATCTCCACGAACGTGCCCGCCTTCGCTCCCGCCTCGAGCTCGGTACCGGGGCGAAGGTAACAGAACGGACCGACCGTCGCCCCCGGGCCGATCGAGGCGTCCACAGCGACGACGTGCGGCCCGACCACCGCGCCGCCGCCCACCCGGGTGCGGCCGCTCAGCACCGTGAAGGGATGGACGGTCGCGTCGGGCTCGAGCTCGACATCGGCGTCGATCCAGGTCGTCCGCGGATCGACGATCGTGACGCCGGCGAGCATGTGCGCCTCATTCAAGCGGTCGCGCAGGGCGGCCGCCACTGCCGCAAGCTCGGCGCGCGTGTTCACGCCCTCGGCCTCGAGCGGGTCGGACGCGACGTGGGCGGCCACGCGCTCGCCCTCGGCGACGAGGTGGCGAACGGCGTCCGTGAGGTAGAGCTCGCCCTGGACGTTCTCCGCGTCGAGTCGTCCCAGCGCCGGCCAGACCTGCTCACTCGCGAAGACGTAGATGGACGAGTTGACCTCGCCGAGCTCGAGCTGCTCGGGCGTCGCGTCGCCCGCCTCGACGATCGCGCTGACCGAGCCGTCGCCGTCGCGGATGACCCGTCCGTAGTGACGAGGGTCGGCGGGGCGAAACGAGAGCACGGTCGCCGCGGCGCTCTCGCGCCGGTGCGTCTCGACGAGCGCCTCGAGAAGCTCGGCCCGGAGCAGAGGGACGTCGCCCGCGAGCACGAGCAGATCACCGGCGAACGCGCTGAGCTGCTCCCGGGCTGCGGCGAGGGCGTCGCCCGTGCCGCGCGGCTCGGCCTGGACGGCGACATCGACGCCGTCGAACGCCCCGCGACTCTCCGGCGAGGTGACGACGACGAGCGGGTCGGGGCCGAGCTGCCGAGCCGCCTCGACCACCCAGTCGACGAGTCGCCTACCGAGCAACTCGTGCAGGTGCTTCGGCTTGGCCGAGTGCATCCGGGTGCCGATGCCGGCGGCGAGCACCACGGCAGCGAGGTTCGACGGGGTCATGTCGTGAGGGTGTGCTGGGGCGCCAGGATTCGAACCTGGGATCGCGGGACCAAAACCCGCTGCCTTACCACTTGGCTACGCCCCAAGGATTGAGAGACAGACAGCTCCAGTCTGCCACGCCCGGGCTGTGTTCGTCAGCGGCGATTCGAGAAGAGCAGTACGAGGGCTATGACAGCGAGGATCCCGACGGCGATCAGCGCGAGCGTGGTCACGAAGATCAGCAGCACCGGGACGAGTGCGACAAGCGCCTGCGAGACAGCGGCGATCCACGCGATCTCCTGCACTGTCGCCGAGCTGATCCGGGCCCCGGCCCAGAAGTAGAGCCCGACGACCGCGATGGCGACGATCAGGGCGATCGGCCAACTGATGACGTGGAAGACGACGAGGACGCCTTCGATGACGGCGATCCAGAAGGCGACGCGGACGCGCCGCGCGCGGAGCCAGCGCCCGGTTCGGCTCGAGCCGTGCTCGACAAGGGCGCCGCGCTCGAGCATGGGTCAACCGTACCAGGCAGGGACGGTGAGCCAGGTCCGGGCGCGGCCTGCAAGCGCGCGGCGAGCCGCCTCGGCGCGGTCGCGCGCCGCGAAGAGCCCGTAGACGGCGGGGCCGGTTCCCGTGACGTCCGCCCGGAACGCGCCGAGCGCGCGCAGCTCGTCCCCGAGCGGCGAGGACGCGAGGTCGTTGTCCGGCAGCGAGGCAAGGTCGCCCGGCGAGCGCACGTCTGCGAGCGCGGCGCGCAGGGCGGCCCGCCGCTCCTCGAAGCCGTCGGCGCCGGAGCGCTCCTCGAACGCCTCGTAGACCTCGGCGGTCGACGTCTTCGCTACACCCTCGGGGAGAGCGACGAGCACGCAGTAGTCCTGCGGCAGTTCGAGCGGCGAGAGCTCGCCCCCGTCGCCCTCGCCGAGCTGCGGCCCCCGAGCGAGGAAGAAGGGAACGTCCGAGCCGAGGCGGTGGGCGAGCTCGTGCAGCTCACCGGGCGCAAGGGGCCGCTCGAGCGTCTCGTTCGCGAGCCGCAGTGCGGCAGCCGCGTCGGAGGAGCCGCCGCCCAGGCCCGCGGCGACGGGGATTCGCTTCTCGATCCGCACGGCCCAGCGGGGCTCGACGGCGGCCGCCTCGGCCAAGGCCGTGAGCGCGGTCGAGACGAGCGAGTCGTCCGGGAAGCCGCGCACCTCGAGCCGGGGCGCCGACTCGAGCGAGATCCCGTCGGCGAGATCGACGCGCTGGAGGACGGTCGCGACCTCGTGCTTCCCGTCCTCTCGGCGGTGCCCCACGACGAGGGCGAGATTGAGCTTCGCGCTTGCCGGGACGCGCCTCACCGCAGCCGCTCGGCGAGCGCGACGAACTCGGGCGGCGAAAGCTCCTCCGCACGGCTCTCCGGAGGCCGGCCGAGGGCGGCGAGCGCCTCGACGCTGCGCGGCCGCTCGGCGAGCCCGGCGAGCTCGAGTGAGTTCGGGAGCGTCTTGCGCCGATGCGCGAAAGCCGCCTCGACTACGCGCTTGAGCTCGCGGTAGCCGGGCGGCGGCCCCGTCCGGCGAAAGGCGACGAGCGCGGAGTCGACGTTCGGCCGCGGCCGGAAGACCGTCCGCGAGACGGGGTGGAAGCCCGTGCGCTCCGCCGCGAGCTGGATGAGGACCGAGACCGCGCCGTACGCCTTCGTGCGCGGGACGGCGAAGAGCCGTTCGGCGACTTCGCGCTGCACCATCACGCACCAGCGCTCGACGCTGGGCAGCCCATCCAGGCTCTCGACGAGGAGAGGCGTCGCGATGTTGTAGGGCAGGTTCGCAACGAGCTTGCCCGGTGCGGGCTCGAGCGCGGCGAGGTCGAGCCGGAGGGCGTCGCCGAAGCGAAGGTCGACGTTCTTCCGGCCCGCGAGCCGCTCGCGGAGATGGGGCTCGAGTGCCCGGTCGAGCTCGACGGCGTGGACTCGGGCGACGCGGTCGGCCAGATAGACCGTGAGGACGCCGAGGCCGGGGCCGACCTCGAGCACGACGTCGTCGGCCTGCAGCTCGGCGAGCCGCTCGATGACCCCGAGGATGTTCTCGTCGACGAGGAAATGCTGGCCGAGACCGCGGTTCGGGGTGACGGGCAGCGTCACGGCAGCGAGAAGGCTGCGGCCGCGTTCGCGCTGATCCGCGCTCCGAGCTCGTCCGCCGCCTCACCGCGGGCTTCGGCGAGAGCGGCGACCGTGAGCACGACGTTCGCCGGCTCGTTGGGCCGGCCTCGCCGCGCCTGGGGAGCGAGATAGGGGCTGTCCGTCTCGACGAGGATGCGCTCGGCCGGTACCTGCGCCGCCGCGGCCCGAAGGTCGCCCGCCTTCGGGTAGGTGACGTTGCCTGCGAACGAGACGTAGTAGCCGCGCTCGAGGACGGTGGCGAGGAGGCCCGGCGACGAGAAGCAGTGCATGACGACGTTGCCTTCGAAGCCCGCGAGGGCGGCGGCGGTTTCGGTCTCGGCCTCGCGCGTGTGGATGACGACCGGCTTGCCGAGCTCGGCGGCGAGCTCCAGCTGCGCCTCGAAGAGCCGCCGCTGGCGCTCGCGCGGGGAGCCGTCGCGGAAGAAGTCGAGCCCGATTTCGCCGACCGCGAGCGCGCGCTCGTGTGCGAGGAGGTCGCGCAGCTCGTCGACACGGTCTGCCTCAGCGTCCCCCGCCTGATGCGGATCGATGCCGAGCGCAGCGAAGACCTCCTCGTGGAGCTCGGCGAGCTCGAGCGCGGCCCGGCACGAGTCGATGCCCGTGCCGACGGTGACGATCCGTTCGACGCCGACCGAGCGGGCCCGGCGGATGAGAGCTGAAGGGCGATCCGCGCACGCGTCGAGGTGCGCGTGGGTGTCGATCACGTCACGCCGCGGCGGCCGGCTCGTCCCCGCCAGCCCGTTGCTGCATCCGAGCGAGCTCCTCGGCGACGACCGTCTCCGGATCGAGCTTCTTGAAGAGCGGCCTCGGCTTGGGAAGCTCGCGGCCGGGCGGAAGGTCACTCGGCGCCCAGCTTCCCTCCCAGCTTTCAAAGTCGCCCGCGAGCACCTCGTGCTCGTCGCCCTCCTCGCCGACCTCGCGGAGCTCGAGCGGCCCCGCGATCGTCCCTTCGTAGCCGAGCAGTTCGTGCAGCGCCTGGGACGAGAAGGGGAGGAACGGTGTGAACATCATCTTCAGGCTGTCGATCGCGCGCAAGCTCACGTAGAGGACGGTGCCTGCCCGCTCGCGGTCGCTCTCGATCAGGGCCCACGGCGCCTGGTCGCTCGTGTACTGGTTGACGAGCGACGCAAGGCGCATCGCCTCGGCAAGCGCCGCCTTGAAGCGGGCGGCCTCGATCGCCTCGCCGACCGTCCGGAATCCGGACTCGATTTCCTCGAGCAGCCGGCGGTCGGCCTCCTCGAGCTCTCCGGGCTCCGGCACCGCCCCGAAGCTGCGATGCACCGAGGTCAGCGTCCTGTTGACGAGGTTGCCCCAGTTCGCCACCAACTCGTCGTTGTTCCGGCGGACGAACTCCGACCACGTGAAGTCCGTGTCCTGGGTCTCCGGCCCCCCGGCTGTGAGGAAATAGCGGAGCGGATCCGGGTCGTAGCGACTGAGGAAGTCGCCGACTTCGATCGCGACGCCCCTGCTGACGCTGAACTGCTTCCCCTCCATCGTCAGGAACTCGCTGGCGACGACGTCCGTGGGGAGAGTGAGCGGCCCTCTGCCCGCGCCGACCTCGCCACCTTTCCCGTAGCCGAGCAGGATGCTCGGCCAGATGACGGTGTGAAAGACGATGTTGTCCTTGCCCATGAAGTACGCGTGGCGGGCCTCGGGGTCCTGCCACCAATCGCGCCACGCATCCGGGGTGCCGCGGTTCGCGGCCCACTCGACCGCGGCCGAGAGATAGCCGATCACCGCGTCGAACCAGACGTAGATCCGCTTGTCCTCACGCTCGGCGTACTCGGGCGGCACCGGGATCGGAACCCCCCAGTCGAGGTCGCGCGTGATCGGCCTTGGCTTCAGGTCCTTGAGCAGACCGAGTGAGAAGTTGCGGACATTGGGACGCCAGTGCTTCTGCCCGTCGACCCATTCCGTGAGCCGCTCGGCGAAGGCCGGCAGGTCGAGGAAGAGGTGCTGAGTCTCCCTGAAGACCGGCACGGTGCCGTCGATCTTCGACCGCGGGTTCTTTAGGTCGATGGGGTCGAGCTGGTTACCGCAGTTGTCGCACTGGTCCCCGCGCGCCGCTTCGAACCCGCAAATCGGACACGTTCCTTCGATGTACCGGTCCGGCAGGGTGTGCCCGGTCTTGGCGGAGAACGCCCCCATTGTCGTCCTCTCGACGATGTATCCGTTCTCGTAGAGCGTCCTGAAGAGGTCCTGCACAACGCGGTAGTGGTTCCGCGTCGTTACACGCGTGAAGAGGTCGTAGGACAGGCCGAGGTTCCGGAGGTCCTCGCGGATGATCTGGCTGTAGCGGTCGGCGGTCTCACGCGGCGATAGCCCTTCGCGATCGGCCGCGACCATGACGGGCGTGCCGTGCTCGTCGGTGCCGCTGACCATCAGCACCTGGTCTCCGCGGAGACGGTGATAGCGGGCCGTGATGTCCGAGGGCACGCCGAAGCCCGCCACATGGCCCAGGTGCCGCGGACCGCTCGCGTAAGGCCACGCGACGGCGATCAGGATTCGCTGTTGGGGGCGGTTCGGCGAGGCGTTCCTCCCGGCCGGAGTCAGTGTCCGACATCTTACGAAGGGGGTGCCGGGCAAACGCGCGCGGCGCCGGCGATCTGGGAGCCATGTAGCGGCAAGCTGCACCGACGGCAATCAGGACAAGTCCCACCACGCCGAGGGCGAAGAGAAGAGCACGCTTCGAGCGCGGGTGAGCAGAGGGGCCCAGCGCGATCGGACGTGGCCGTGCAGAAACGTCGCCTGCGCCGGCGCGGCGCAGAACGGCGCGACTGCGGACGGGTGCGGACACAGACGGCTCCGCAGCCCGACGGGTTGGCGACACCGCCCGAACGCCCAGGACGCTCGAGCCCGTCGCCGGCGTGTGAAGAACGTCGAGCGAGGGACGCGCATACGCGTTCTCCAGGACGCCCTCCGTCCCCCGCTGCCGGGAACCACCGGCCGGCTCCGGCTCGCCGGTGCGACTCGAGCGTGTGGAGGCCACGCCGCGACCGCGCGGCTTGGGCGGGGGAGGACGCACTGCCTGCTGCGGAGGCGCAGGAGCGGGCACCTCCGCAGGCGCGACGGGCTGAGCGGCCGGCGGCCGCTCCGGGGGCTGCACGGGAGCCCTCTGCCGCTCCGGAAGCAGCAACATCGGGTCGACGTATCCGTTCGGGTCCGCGGTCAGGCGAACGCCGAAGTGGACGTAGGGCTCGGGGCCTTCCGGCTCGCCGCTCGGTCCGATCGTGCCGACGACCTCGCCCTCGCCGACGGCCGTCTCCACTCCGACCGCGATCGACCCCAGGTGAACCAGGGTGACCGAGTATCCGTCCTGCGTGCGGATCGTCAAGCACCGGCCTTCGTGCGGCACCTGGCCGGCGAAGGCGACGATTCCCGTCGCAGGAGCGCGTACGTCTGCGCCCGTCGGTGCGCCGATGTCGATTCCGCGGTGCTGCCCGCCCGCGTACGGGTCGTCGCCGACCACGAAGGGTCGGAGCACAGGGCCCTCGACCGGCCAGCTCCACCCGGACGCGGCCGGCACGAGAGCGAGCGCACCAAGCAGAACCGCAATGCTGTTGCCTAATCTGCAAACCACGGGAACAGAGAGTACCGAGCCGATCGGCTGTTGTCAAATTTGCTTACAGAGAGGCGCGGTAGAGCCGGTTCCGGGACACCCCGGTCAGCCGCGCGACGACCTCGGCCGCCCGCCGGCGCCCAGACCCCGCAGCCACCAGCTCGGCAACGGCGGCAAGCGCGTCTCCCTCGTCGCCCCCCTCCGCCTCGAACGAGCCGAGGACGAGCGTGATCTCCCCCTTCGGCGGCTCGGCGAGCCGCGCGGCCACCTCCGCTGCGGTCCCGCGCACGACCTCCTCGAAGCGCTTCGTCAGCTCACGGCAGACGGCGACCGGTCGTTCCGGCATCGCGGCTGCGAGCGAGGCGAGCGTGGCCGGCAGCCGGCGAGGCGACTCGAACGCGACGACCGCGTGCGGCCAGCGCGCGAGCTCCTGCCAGAGTGCGGCCCGCGCCGGCGCCGAGCGCGGCAGGTAGCCGAGGAACTGGTAGCGCTCGGCGACGAGCCCGCTCGCGACGAGCGCCGTCTCGACCGCGGAGGGGCCCGGAAGCACAGTCACGCCCACGCCCGCCTCGAGGGCAGCCGCGATCAGCCGTGCCCCTGGGTCGCTCACCCCGGGCAGGCCGGCGTCGCTCGTCAAGGCCACCCGCGCGCCGGCCTGGAGCCGTGGCATCACCTCGGCCGTCCGCTGCGCCTCGTTGTGCTCGTAGTAGCTGAGAACGCGCGCCTCGATCCCGTGTCGCTCGAGCAGGATTCGGGTCCGTCGCGTGTCCTCGCAGAGGACGAGGTCGGCCTCCCCGAGCTCGCGGAGAACGCGCAGAGTGAGGTCGTCGAGGTTCCCGATCGGCGTAGCGCAGACCGCGAGCGGCACCGCTACCTCTCGTCGAGCGCCTCGAACCCCACGAACGCCGCGCCGACCATGCCCGCGTCGGGGCCGAGCGCCGCCGGAACGATGCGGACGAGATCGCGGGCAGGGGGCAGCGCCTCGCGCCGGACGAACTCCCGCGCCGGCTCGAGCAGGAGCTCGCCCGCACCCGACGCGAAGCCTCCTCCGACGACGACGACCTCCGGATTGAAGATGTTGACGAGGCTTGCGATCCCGGCGCCGAGTCGGCGGCCGATCTCCGCGAGGGCCGTCCTGGCCGGCCCGTCCCCCTCCAGGCCGCGGCTGACGAGGTCGCGCGCGTCGGCGCCCGGTCCGTAGAGCTCGTGGGCCGCCGCGTCTCCTGCGAGACCCCCGGCGAGGGTCTCGAAATGGCCGTGGCCGGGGCAGGTGCCCTGGCAGGAGGGACCGTGGTAGTCGAGGACGACGTGCCCGAGCTCACCCCCTGCGCCAACCGCTCCCCGGTACGGCTTGCCGCCGAGGATGAGCCCCCCGCCGACGCCCGTGCCTAGCGTGAGCATGACCATGTCGTTCGTACCCCGCCCGGCCCCGATCCGCCACTCGGCGATCGCGGCGGCGTTTGCGTCGTTGTCGATTCCGACCGGGACCGAGAAGCGCTCGGCCATCCGCTCGCGGACGTTCAGATCGGCGAGAGGGACATTGACCGAGGAAACGGCGCGCCCCTGCCGCTGGTCGATCGTCGAGCAGAGCCCGAAGCCGACGGCCGCAACTTCCGAATTGAGCAGCTTCTCGACCGCACCGTCGATTTCGGCAAGCAAATCCTCCTGCGAAGACTTCGGCGTCGGCCGCTCAACCGAGCGCTCGATCCGCCCGTCCCGGTCGACGAGCCCCGCGAGGATCTTCGTCCCGCCGACGTCGACCCCGATCACGCGCTCGCCCGCCACGTGGCTACGATACGCCGCCGGATGGCCCAGAGAGAAAAGCCCTACCACGTCTACCGCGGCGGGCGCACGAAGGGCTGGGTGCCGACGCTCCCGAAGAAGGAGGGCGGCGCCCCGGGCCGCGACGGTCGCTTTCGACTCCGCTACCCCGGCCCGGGCCCGAAGCCGCGGCCGTCCGAGGGCCGGCCGAACTGGCGGCGCCGGATCCTGATCGGCGTCGGCGCAATCGTCGTCCTTCTTCTCGTCTGGCTCGTCGCAAGCTACCTCGCGCTCCGGAGTGGCGCGAACGCCGCGAACGACCGCCTCGCTCCCGCCGCGCGCGCGGCGCTCGTCCCGCAGAACGGCCTCCTCCTCTCACATCCGACCATCCTCTTGCTGCTCGGCACCGATAGCGCGGCGCACATCAAGCAGCGCGCGGGCTTCCGGCGCTCCGACTCGATCATGCTCGTCCGCACCGACCCGGGGAAGGGACGGATCAACTACCTCTCGATTCCACGCGACCTCCGCGCGGAGATCCCCGGCCAAGGCACCGACAAGATCAACTCCGCCTTCCAGATCGGAGGTGCCTCGCTCGCGATCCGCACTGTGCGCAATCTCACCGGGCTCGAGGTGAACCATGTCGTCACGGCCAACTTCGATTCGTTCACGAAGGTGATCGACAAGGTCGGCGGCGTGACGATCGACGTGCCGGCTCCGATCATCTCGAACAAGTTCGACTGCCCGTACAAGACGCAGGCGCGCTGCGATCGCTGGGACGGCTGGCGCTTCGGAAAGGGACGCCGACACATGGACGGCCGGCGGGCGCTCATCTACGCACGGATCCGCGAGAACAAGCTCGACCCGCGCGAGACGGACCTCACCCGCGGCGAGCGGCAGCAGGCGGTGATCCAGGCGCTGCTCTCTCGTCTGACGAGCCCGAGCGTGCTGATCAAGATGCCCTTCATCGGCGACGACGTCATGCAGCCGCTGGCCACCGACCTGTCCGCGGGTGAGTTGATCCAGTACGCGCTCGTCAAGAAGCGCAGCGGGCATGTCCTCCGCTGCCGGCTCGGCGGGACGCCGTCGGGGTTCGGCGGCGGTTACCTCGTCGCGGACGAGGAGGCGCGAAGCACGATCGCGGCCTTCCTCGGGCAATCGGCGCCGCAGCCGCCGCTGCCCGGCTCGACCTTCGGCTCGGGCTGCCCGGTGAGACGATGAGCGTCCTCTCGTGGATCCTGTTCGGCCTCGTCGCGGGCGCGTTCGCGCGACTCGTCGTGCGCGGCCGGCAGGACATCGGCTGCCTGGCGACGATCGCGGTCGGGATCGTCGGCGCCCTCATCGGCGGCCTTGCCGGCGAAGTCCTGCTCGGACACGACGTGCGCTTCCGCTGGGATCTCTGGCCGTTCCTGCTCGCCGTCGCGGGATCGGTGGTCCTGCTGCTCGTGCTCGAGGCGATGCGCGGCCGCCGCTGGCCCTAGGACGAGGCCAGCCAGCGAAGGATCTCCGGGAGCGCCAGGTAGGGCGCGTAATGGCCGCCTTCCAGCTCGTGAAGCTCGGCACCGTCGATTCGAGCCGCGAGCCAGCGGGCATGCCCCACCGGGGTGGCCGTGTCCTGACGTCCTTGCCAGATCCCGACTGGAGCAGAGATCGCGCCGACGTCGAACCCCCACGGTCGGGCGAACGCGATCGAGTCGTCGAGCCAGCCTTCCGCCGACTCTCGCACGCACTCCGCCATCCCTTCAGCGATCGGAAGCAAGATCTCCGGCCGCTCGAGGGCGTCTCGATCGGACCGAGGAAACTCCTCCGCAAAGCCGAGTAGCGCTGCCGTCGGGTCGTCGAGGATCGCCTGGCGGATGGGCTCCATCTCCGAGAGCGCGGCGTCGCGATCGACTTCTTCCTGGTCTTCGGCGGCCTTCACGTTCGTCTCGCTCATGCCCTCAGTGAAGTCAAGGCCTTCGGCGTCGATCGGCGCAGCCCCCGAGAGCACCGCGGCCGCGATCACCCGCCCTGGAAGGAGGGCGGCGGTTCCGAGGGTGAAGGCACCCCCTCCCGAGATGCCGGCCGTCCCAAACCGCTCGATCTCGAACGCGTCGGCGATGAGCGGAATATCGTCCTTCAGCTCGGCCACTCTCCGACCGGGACGAGGGTCAGACCCTCCTCCCCCGGGTCGGTCATACGTGATCAGAAAGACCCCCACGGCCTCCAGTGCCGCCTCCGCGAGCGGAGGAACTCGGCTACCCGGGTTGCCGTGGTGCCAGATGACCGGGAACCCGGAGCGCGGACCGAGCGACGCGCACCGGACGATGCGCCCGTCGGGTGCCGCGACGTCGATCTCGACCTTCACGGGACGGCGATCGCGTCGAAGCTGACGAGCTCGATCCCGAGCTCGTCGAGGGCCGCTCGCACGCGGGAGTCGCAGAGCGCGTCCAGCTCGCGTGCGCGCTCCTCGCGGTAGCTCGAGTCGAGACCCTCCGCATAGCCCGGGTGGCAGCACAGCTCCGTCGTCCCGGCCTGGAGCGCGCGGAGCACGTCGAGGAGCGATTCGACCGTGATCGCCTCGGGTAGAGGCTCGCCGCCTGCGGTCTGTCCGAAGAAGTCGCCGCAGTAGCGCACGCCTTCCGTGAAGTGGCGCAGGCTCACGCTCGTCACGATTCCCTGCTCGTGGGCGCGCGCGATGCCTTCGTTGACGCCTCGGCTGCGACCGAAGTCGTCGGCGTTCACGATCAGCGCTTTCGAGCTAGGGTTCAGCGACCTTCTTGACGTCCTTCTTGTCGCCCTTCTCGGAGTCCGCCGGCTTGTCGCCGTCGCGCGAGGCCTCCTTCTTGCGCCCGCCGCGGCCGTAGTCGGTCGAGTAGAAGCCTGAGCCCTTGAAGTGCACCGCGACCGGGTAGAGGACGCGCTCGAGGGGGCCCTCGCCGCACTCTTCGCATGCCTTCGGCGGGGGGTCGCCCATGCGCTGGAAGACCTCGAAGACGTGCCCCTGCGGACACTTGTACTCGTAGATGGGCACCGTCCAAGGCTAGCAACGGCCCAGGAAGATTCAGGCTCCGCAGCCCGCTCAGGACTGGCGTTCGCGCCGCTCGCGCTCTTCGGTCTCGCGGTAGCAAGGCGCCTCCTCGAAGGCCGCCAGCCCGGCCGGGCCGACGCGCTTCGAAGCCCCCCGCCTTCGGCGTGCGGCCGCGAGGACGGCCGAGGCGCCGAGGAGGCCGCCGATCAGGAAGGAGCGCATCCTGCCCCGCCGCTGCTCGTCATCCTGCACGTCCCGAGTCTAGTGCTCGCCTCGCCTCGAGGAGAACGGCCAGGCTGTGCGAGTAGTAGGCCGTCAGACCCTCCGGCAGCGGGCCCGCGGCGGCGGCCCGCGCCTCTGCCAGGGCGCGAGAGACGGCGGCGAGGACAGAAGCCCGTTCCCCAAACGGACCCCGGCCCTCGACGATCAGCCAGCCGCCGAGGCGCTCCGCCGAGAAGCGCGGCCCGAGCCGCTCGCGCAGCCGCCCCAGCCGTAGGCCGCTCGTCCCGACCGGGACCGAGACGAAGACGTCGCCGGCCGGAAGCTCGACGCGCCGCATGGCGCGGGCAACGAGCTTCGGCTCTCCTGGAGGCAGCGCCCTGGCCCGCCCCGCCTCCGGCAGAGCCGCGAGGTACACGGCCGAGAACGGAAAGAGGACGTCCCCCGCGCCGACCTCTGCCCGGAGGCGGTGCGCCGGCTCCGCCAGCGCGCTCGGGGTGCTGAGCCCGGCCGCGTAGGTGAGCGAGCGCGGATCGCGGATCCCGGCGGGCGCGAAGGCCGCGGCCAGGGCGAGGAGACCGAGCGCCGCGGCCTGGGCAAGCGGTCGCGCGCGGGAGAGCAGGCGTGCCGCGCCCACGCCCGCCGCCGCTGCCCAGAGCGGGAGGGCGTAGATCAGATGGCGCGGGGAGAGGTCGGGCTCGGCCCCGCTGTGGACGGCGAGGATGAGCACCGGGGGTGCGAGCAGCCAGAGCGCGGTGAGCGCGGCCACCGCCGGGCGCTCGCGCACGAGGGCGACCAGGCCCACCGCGGCGAGGAGCAGGAAGAGGCCGAGCGCGACGCCCGCTCCGCCGCCCGATCCGCGCACTGCGAGCTCGAGCTGCTCCCAGGCATCGCCCAGGCTTGCGGCTGCCTGCCCCTCCTCTCCGAGCTCGATCCGGCCGCCGAGGCGGAGGTCGACGAACGCGAACGGAAGCGCTGCCAGGGCAACCGCGAGGGCGGGAAGCGCCGGTCTGAGCGGCCGCCCCCGCCAGACGACGACGGCGACGAGCGCCTCGGCGGCCGCCGCTATCCCGCCGTAGGGATGCGCCGCGGGCAGCAGCCAGGCCGCGAGCGCCGCCGCGAACGCCGCCCTCCCGGTTCTGAGCTCGAGCGCCCGCACGAAGAGGATCGCCGCCACGGCACCGAGAAGCGCGAGCAGCGCGTACATCCGGGCGAAGCTGCCGTAGACGGTGAGGAGCCCCGAGGTCGCCGCGGCGATCGCGGCCGCCGCGCCCGCGACAGGGCCGCCGAGGCGCCGGCCCAGCTCGAACGAGGCGACCGCCGCACCGAGCGCGAGGACGACCGAAAGCCACCGCAGCGCGTCGGCCGAGGAGTCGACAGAGAGCACGACGTGGGCGAGCACGAAGTGGAGAGGCGCCCCGCCGCGGTCCGCGAGCACGATCCCGAGCAGCTCGCGCAGCGGGCGCGCCGCGACGAGCCCCGCAACGGCCTCGTCCTCGAACAGCGGCTTCCGGGGCACGTCGCGTGCGAGCCGGGCAAGCAGCAGGCCAAGCGCTGCAGCGGCCGGCAGGAAGACGAGCATCTGTTCGAGCCTCGCGCGCCCGCGCATGCGACGATCCTAG
>DASYUD010000011.1:0-1695 GCA_036001625.1 Gaiellaceae bacterium | reverse complement strand
GTCAGACGTGCTCTCGGGGTACGGAGCCACAGTCGAGCGCCCGCTCGGGGACGCCGTCGTCGGGATCTTCGGCATTCCCATCCTGCACGAGGACGATGCCATCCGTGCCGTCCGTGCAGCCCTCGACCTGCGCGAGACCGTAGCAGGGCTGAACGAGGAGCTCGCGCGCGACTGGGCAGCGCGGATTGCGCTTCGCATCGGCATCGACACGAGCGAGGCATTGACGGGCGATCCGGCGGCGGGCGATCCGCTCGTGACCGGCGAGGCCGTCGGATCCGCTTTTCGCCTCGGCCGTCTCGTCCGGACCGGCGAGATTCTCGTCGGCGAGCGCACTGCCTCGGCCGCCCGCGATGCATTTGAGTTCAGCAGCATCGCGACACTGGAGCCGGAGGACGGCTCGGAACCCCTTTCGTGCCGGCGGCTGCTCCGCCCTCTCTCCCTCGCTGCACCCCGGAGCGTTGCCGGTGTTGCGACGAGGATGATCGGGCGGCAGCGGGAGCTCAGCCTCCTCGAAACGCTTTATCGCGCTGCAGTGGAGGAGCGGAGGCCGCGGCTTGTCACGATCCTCGGCTCGGCGGGGATCGGCAAGACGCGGTTGACCGCGGAGTTCATTGCCGTCGCCAAGGCCGGCGACGAGCCTCCGGCCGTCTACCGCGGCCGCTGTCTCCCCTACGGGGAAGGGATCACGTACTGGGCGCTGCGCGAGGTCTTGTCTAGCGCGGCCCGGATTCTGCTCGACGATCCAGCCGCCGTCGCGATCGAGAAATTCGAGAAGTTCGTTCGAGCGCTGCTCGAGCGAACAGCGACAGATTCCTCGGACGCGGAGCGTGTCGTCTTCGCGGTCGCGAAGACGGCCGGGATCTCGCTGGCCGACAACCCGCTCGAGCGCATGTCGCCCGAGTCGGTCGGAGAGGAGCTCGGGCTTGCTTGGCCGCGGCTACTCAGCGCCCTGGCTGCCGATCAACCGGTGCTCCTGCTAGTCGAGGATCTCCACCGAGGGGAGCCGCCGCTCCTCGACATCCTCGAGCACCTCGTCTCGCGATCGACCGGCCCGATCTTCATCATCGCGACGGGCAGGCCGGAGCTTGCGGAGCTGCGCCACGCATGGACGACACGGCCGGCGATGGCCCAGATCGGGCTGGAGCCGCTGACGGAGGCCCAGTCGGTGGAGCTCGTCGATGAGCTCGTCCCCGCAGTGGGGAGCAGGCTCCGAGAGAAGGTGCTCGCGGCGGCAGAGGGCAATCCCTTCTTCGCTGAGGAGATCGTCCGCCACCTCATCGACCAAGGCGTGCTCGCGCGCTCCGACGGGCGAATCATCGAGGCGGATGCCGAGGCGCCCACGGTCACGCTCCCGGACACGGTGCGGGCGCTCCTCGCTGCCCGCGTGGACGCACTCCGGGCCGAGGAGAAGCGGACCTTGCAGGACGCAGCCGTCGTCGGGCGCGTCTTCTGGGTGACGACGCTCGAGGACAAGGGTCTCGTCGTGACGCGGCAGGCGTCCACTCTTCCCGGGCACACCGAACTGTGGTTTCACCACGGGCTCACGCGCGAGGTCGCATACGAGTCGATTCCGAGGGGCAGACGTGCACGAGCCCACGCGGACGTCGGGGGGTGGATCGAGCAGCTCGCCGGCGATCGCCGGTCGGAATACATCGACCTGCTCGCCTACCACTACGAGGCGGCGGCGCAGCCCGA
>DASYUD010000010.1:0-32290 GCA_036001625.1 Gaiellaceae bacterium | reverse complement strand
TTGTGCCGCCGGGCCGCGCTGCTCGCCCCGAGGCTGTGTCCTCTCTCGCGCCCAGGCTGACCAGCCTGGGCGCTCCCTGCGTCCTTGCCTCGGAACGACCATCGCGCCCCGGCGACGAAGCGTCATTATGTTGGAGCCTCTAAAGAGAGCGGCAAGGCGGGCCGATTCCAGGATCGCCATGCCGCCTCTCTCCCGGCGCCGCGCCGCGGACGCCCTCACTATCGCCCTCGCGGGCGTGCTGCTCAGCGCCGTCCTCCTCGAGTCCATTCGGACCTCGGCCGCGAAGCTTGCCCTCTTCGGAGCGGCGGCGATCGCAGTCGAGGCGCTTCGGCGCGCCCACGACGAGCTTCTGCCGGACGACCTAGAGGGGGAGCGCTTTGCGCTCACCTCCCCGATCCACCTGGCCGCGATCTTCGTCGCCGGCCCCTGGGTCGCAGCCGCAGTTGCCGCCTGGAGCGTCGTCTGCGTCGGCCCGTTCAAGGGTGAGACGCCTCTGCCGCTGCTCCGGAGGGGAGCGGCGATCGGCGCCTCCGCGATCGCGGGCGGGCTCGCGTTCCAGCTGGCCGGCGGGGCCGTGGGTCACATGCGCCTGCCGGACGACCTGCTCCCGGTTGCGGTCGCGGGCATCGTCTACGTGACGGCCCGGACCCTGCTCGAAGGGCTCGCGACGAGCCGCACGACGCTGCCGGACCTGGTCACTTCCTCGTCCGAGATCGGCCTCGGCCTCGTGCTCGCGTTCGCGGCCCTCCAGGAGCTCTGGCTCGCGGTCGCGCTCGTTCCGCTCCTGCTACTCGTCGAGCGGCTGTACGGCCGCGTCGTCGCGCTCCGCAGGGAGGTGGCGACCGCCCTCGAGACCTTCGCCAACATCGTGGACGAGCGCGACCCGTCGACGCGTGGCCACTCCGTCCGGGTAGCCGGCTACGTCCGCGACCTCGCGCGCGCTCTCGGCCTTCACCAGGATGAGGTCTCGCGCCTCTGGTGGGCCGGTCGTCTCCACGACCTCGGCAAGGTCGCCGTCGACTCAGTCGTCCTCGGCAAGCCCGGCAAGCTGACACTCACCGAGTGGAGCGCCGTCTGGCGCGCACCGAGGCTCTCCGCTCGCCTTCTGCAGCGGTTCCGCTTCGCCGCCCGGCAGGCGCAGGCGGTCGAGTACCACCGCGAGCGCTACGACGGCTCCGGCTACTACGGCGCGCAGCGCGACGATATCCCGCTCGCGGCGCATTTCCTGATCGTGGCCGACAGCTTCGACGCGATGACGACCGACCGCCCCTTCCGGCGGCGCCGTCTGACGCACGAGGAGGCCCTCGGGGAGCTCGAGCGGAGCAGCGGCACCCAGTTCCACCCCTCGATCGCGAAGGCCTTCGCCGCCGTGCGCAGAGGGCGGGATCCCGCGGATGTGCTCTCTGCGGAGGAGCTCGCGGCGATCCGGGACGCGTCAGGGCACGCGAAGCTCGATCGTTCCCGGCCGAGCAACCTCTCGCAGCGGCCTGAGCTGCTCGCCCTCTGCGGCGTGACCGCCGCGCTCGCCGGGCTCGGCATCCACCTCGGCGAGCTGACCGCCGCAGGAACGGCCGTGGCATTGGCCGGCTCAGCGATGTGGCTCACCAGGCGGCGCCGTGTCGCGCATCTGACGACCGCGCTCAACCAGGCGCTCCCGGCGGACGGCGATCGCCTGCACGTATTCGATCGCGTCGTCGCCGCGCTGGACCCCGTCTGGAAGATCGACTACGCCGCGCTCGTCGACTGGGACGAGGACGGCGCCGGCGGGACGATCGCGCGCGAGCGGGGAGACGGCCCGCCCGAGCCGGTCCTGCTCAGCTGGCTCCTGCGCGAAGCAGAGTCCGGCCGCGAGGTCGGGATCGACGACGGCGGCGAGCTCGGCGCCGGCGGAGTCTCTGTCGCGCTGCCCCTGCGGCGCGAGAACAGCGAGCTCGTCGGCTTCGTCGTGCTGTGCGGGAAGGAGCACCCGCCGCGACACGTCGAGCCCGCCGTGACCGCCTGTCTCGACCGTTTCGCGCTCGCCGTGTCTGTGAGATCGGGCTCCTCGCAGCTCGACCGCGGCAGAGCGTCGAGGCCGCTACACGCGGGCCAGGGTCAGGCCCGCTCGCTCGAGGCCTGAGCGAATCGAGGCGATCTCCGCCTCGCTCGCCTCGAGGAGGGGGAGGCGCAGGCCGCCGACCTCGTGGCCGAGCAGATTGAGCGCCGCCTTCACCGGAATTGGATTGATGGTCACACCGAGCGCGTCGACGACGGGCTTCAGCTCCTCGTCGATCGCCCGTGCGCTCTCCACGTCGCCCTCCCGGTAGCGCCGGATCATCTCCTTCACGCGCGGCCCCACGAGGTGCGTGTACACGAGGACGCCGCCGACCCCGCCCAGCTCGAGGAAGGGGAAGACGAGGTGGTCGCTGCCCGCGTAGAGGGCGAGGCCTGTCTCGGCCACGATCCGTCTTGCCTGGTCGAGATCCTCCGTGGCCTGCTTGACGGCCTGCACGCCGGGGATTCCGGCGAGCTCGATCATCGTCTCGGGCTCGATGTTGACGACGACCCGCTGCGGGATGTTGTAGACGACGATCGGCTTGTCGCTCACAGCGGCGACCGTCTTGAAGTGCTCGACGATGCCCTGCGGCGGCGGCTTGTTGTAGTACGGCGTGACGACCAGGAAGCCGTCGACCCCGGTGCGGTGGGCGGCCTTCGTCAGCTCGACGGAGTGATGCGTGTCGTAGGTCCCCGTGCTGGCGATGACGGTCGCTCGGCCGCCGACTTCGTCGACCGCCGCCTCCCAGAGCGCGATCTTCTCCTCGTCGCTGAGGGTCGGCGACTCACCAGTGGTGGCGGTGACGACGACGCCGTCAGAGCCGTTGTCCACGAGGTGGCGCGCCAGAGCGCGGAAGCGCTCGTAGTCGACGGACCCGTCCCGGGAGAACGGGGTGACCATCGCGGTCAGCACTTCGCCCAGCACGGCTCGATCTTACTCCAGGGCCTGCTCGAAGGCCCGCCGGGCTTCCTGCCCGAAGACCGCGAAGACGACCCGTTCGAGGCTCCGGGGCTCGTGGGCTCGAACGGTCTCGACCATGATCTCGGCGCACACGTCGAGCGGGAAGCCGCCGACGCCGGTGCCGAACGCGGGCAGCGCGAACGAGCGGGCTCCGAGCTCCTCCGCGACCTCGAGGCACCGCGCCGTCGTGCGCCGGACGAGGTCGGCGCTCGTTCGCAGATCTTGCCCCATGACCGCTCCGTGGACGACGTGCTTCGCGTGCAAGCGGCCCGCGCCGGTCGCTACGGCGTCGCCGACCTCGATCGGTCCCTTCGCCATCGCCTCGCGCTCGATCTCATCCCCGCCGGCCCGCTTGAGCGCGCCCGCCACGCCGGAGCCCATCCAGAGCGCGTTGTTGGCCGCGTTGCCGACCGCGTCGACCTCGAGCGCCGCGATATCGCCCTCGACCACGTCGAGCTGCATGTCACTCCTCGTCGCCTGAGCCGGAGAAGGCCTTCTCGATGCACGCGGAGAACTCGGGTTCCCGGCTAGGCGTGCTGTATCGCTGCACGCAGCGATCGGCTTCGATCTGGCTCAGCCGGACGTCATCGTGGGCGACGACCTTTCCCCCGATCAGCAGTTCGAGCCGCCGGTGGGATCGGTTGCCGAGATCGAGCATGAACACCCGCCGCGATCGGGAGTCCGGGAGGAGTGGCCCTGTGAGCGGGTAACGGACGCTTTGGCCGTCGACGAAGAGAATGCGGAGCTCCTCCGCATGTGCGCTGACGGTTCCGCTCAGCAAGTACGGGGGCACGCCGTAGTCATAGTGGCCGTAGCGGACGAGACACAGATCCGCACAGCCCGAACCGCTCACACACGGCCCACGCGACGAACCCCATGTTGCGCCGTCCCCGTCCTCGAGCCCCGTCGCCATGCACACCTTGCCGGCACGAGTACGCCAAACCGCGAGCATCGCACGCGCCTTGGGCTCTCGTTCCTTCAGCGCAAGCATTGCGATCGACCTCGGCGGTGATTTCGGGGTGGGCAGCGATTCCCGTGTGTCTTCCCACTCCAGCCGGCGGTATGCCTCGACCTGTTCCGGCGATGGGCAGTCATCGAGCCGGCGGTCGCCGCCGCCGGAATCGTTGCCAGGACAGAAGGCGGCTCGTGCACCGTCCTTAACGGGTTCGGGCGGAAGCAATTCTTCCGGCGGCTCGTCGATCGCTTTGATGAGTGGCGCCGGCTGGAGCGTGTCCCGAGGTTGCGCCTCGTCGCGCTCTTGGGCGCCGCACCCCGAAAGGGCGGATGCGGCCAGGAGAAGCACAACGACCCCCAAGCGGCGCATGACGCGAATGCTAGGCGCTCTCAGGCGTCGAGCAGGCTCTCGAGCCCCAGCGTGAGGCCGGGAGGCAGGCTCGCGAGCCGCTCGAGCGCCAGTAGCACTCCCGGGACGTACGCCTCGCGCGAGAAGGCGTCGTGACGGATCGTGAGTAACGCACCGGCCTCGCCGAAGAAGATCTCCTGGTGCGCGACGAGGCCCGGCAGGCGGACCGAGTGGATGGGCACATCGTCTCCGATCAGCTCCGCGGTCGCCTTCGCCGTCGCCGAAGGCGCGTCGACCTTCGTCTCGTGGTGGAGCTCGACGATCTCGGCGTGCGGTATGTGCTTCGCGGCCTCGGCGCCAAAGCGCATCATCAGCACCGCCCCGACCGCGAAGTTCGGGGCGACGACGAGCTGCACGCCCTGGTCCCGCGCGTAGTCGTCGAGGTCGTCGAGCTCCTCCTTCCCGAGGCCCGTCGTGCCGACGACGTTCGGCACCCCCTGCTCGAGGCAGCGCCGCACGGTCACGTACACCACGCTCGGAATCGTGAAGTTGATTGCGGCGTCGAGCCCTTCGACCGCGATGGGATCATCACGGCCGATGCCTCGCACCTCGTGGCCGGCCTCTTCGAGGGCGGGCTGGAGCGCCCGCCCGACCTTCCCCCGGTAGCCGAGCAAGGCGACCCTCACGCGGCGGCCGCCCGCGAGGCCAGCGCCGGCTCGATTCGCCGCACGCCCTCGCGGAAGCGCTCCTCGCTCGGCCCGATCCCCGCCGCCGACAGCCGCTCAGGGGCGAGCAGGACGCCTGCGAGCTCGGCAACCGCGTCGGGCGTCACCGCGTCGATCTCGGCCACGATTCGGTCGAGCGAGAGCAGCTCCGCGTCGGTGATGAGCGACTTGCCGAGGCGGCTCATCTGGCTCGACGTCGCCTCCATCGAGAGCATGATCCGGCCCTTGAGGTTCTCCTTCGCCCGCTCGAGCTCCCCTTTGTGCAGCCGGCCCTCGGCTACTTCGGCGATCTGCTCGGCCGCGATGTCGAGGCACTTGCCGAGGTTCTCCGCCCGCGTCCCGATGTAGAAGCCGATCAAGCCCGTGTCGGTGTACTGGGAGGCGAACGTGTAGACGGCATAGGCCATCCCCCGCTTCTCGCGGATCTCCTGGAAGAGGCGTGACGAGGCCGAGCCGCCGAGCAGCGCGTCGAGGAGCGACGCAGCGAAGCGGCGCCGGTCGGAGCGCGCGATCCCGGGAGCGCCGATGCACACGTGGTACTGCTCGGTCTTCTTCCGCAGGAAGCGCACGCTCGGACGCGGCGGCCGCACGAGCGGCGAGCGCACCCGGGGACCGCGGCCCGGCGGCTCCGCCTGCTTCGCCTCGGCGCGCTCGAGCAGGGCGACGAGAGCGTCGTGCCGGAGATTTCCTGCGGCCGCGACGACGACGTTGCCGGCCGCGTACATCGTCTGGTGATAGCTCGTGAGCGCTCGCCGCCCGACAGAGGAGATCACGTCGGCAGTGCCGATCACGGGGCGGCCGAGCGGATGGTCGCCGAAGACGGCCTCGCTCATCAGGTCGTGGACGAGCTCGTGCGGCGTGTCCTCATACATGGCGATCTCCTCGAGGACGACCTCCCGCTCGGAGTCGAGGTCTGCGAAGGCAGGCGCGTAGACCATGTCGGTCATCACGTCGAGCGCCTGCTCGAGGTGGTTGTCGGCGACGCGGGCGTAAACGACCGTGTGCTCGCGCGAGGTGGCCGCGTTCAGCTCGCCTCCCAGCCCGTCGAAGATCTCGGCGATGTCCTGTGCCGTGTAAGAGCGCGTGCCCTTGAAGAGCAGATGCTCGAGGAAGTGCGTGACGCCGGCCTTCGAAGGCGTCTCGTCGCGGGAGCCCGCGCCGATCCAGAAGCCCAGGGCGACCGAGCGCACGCCCGTAAGCCGCTGGGTGATGAGGCGCTGGCCCGAGTCCAGCTCGCTCAGCTCGTACTTCTGCACGGCGTGATCGTAGTCCGCGGCCCTACTGGACGCAGAAGCCGTTTCCCTCCGGGTCGCGCATCACCGTCCAGACCTCTTCGTACGGCCCCGTCGTCCGCGTTGTCGTCTCGACCACGCTCGCGCCGAGCGCGGTCAACCGCTCGACCTCCGCCTCCCGATCTTCTGCCGTCAGGTCGACGTGGACCGGGATCTCGGTGGTCGGCGTCTTCTGCCGCCGCTGGAAGTAGAGACGCGACCGGCGCCCGGCTTCCGGATGGACGAGCGCGACCTCCGCGTCGATCTCGGCCGGGTCGAGCCCCGCGTCGAGCAGCTGTTGCAAGAGCTCGTCGTTCCCCTCCTGGCGGCTGTAGCCGAGCGCCTGTGCCCAGAAGTCGGCGAGACGCTGCGGGTCGGCGCAGCTGAAGGTGATGTTGCGAACGAACGGCCCTTCTTCCGCCCTCCGATCCGGGCCCTGCACGCAGAAACCGTTGCCTTCCGGGTCCCTCATCACCGTCCAGCCTTCGCTGAACTCGCCGATCGTCACGGTCTTGCGCGTGACGAGCCGTGCTCCGAGGCCGAGCAGGCGTTCGATCTCTGCATCCGGATCGAGGACGTTGACGTCGAGGTGAATCGGAACCTCGATCGTCGGCGTCTTCCTGCGCTTGTTGAAGAACAGGCGCGGGCCCACACCCGCAGGATCGACGGCCGCCGCCGCGCCGTTCGGGTCGCGCCCCTCGGCCAGCCAGGCCTCCATGAAGTCAGGCGGAGCCTCCTGGAGCTCGTAGCCCAGGGCCGCCGCCCAGAACTCGGCCAGCTGCCGCGGGTCCGCCGCGGCGAAGGTGACGTTTGCGAGCTTCGCCAGGGCGTTACTCGCGGTCGCGCCGAGGCCCCCGGCCGCGCCCGCGGTCGCCGCCCCGGCCGCCGTCCCGACGCGGTGGGCGCTCCGTTCGCTCGCGCGGCGGGGCGTCCTTCGCGCGCGCGATCAGCTCCTCAGGCTGGACGAGGCCGCCGTCCTCGTGCTTCGCGATCAGCTTCAGCCCGATGCGGCCGCGGTCCTTGTCGACCTCCTGGACGAGGACGTCGAGCACGTCGCCGCGCCCGATCACGTCTTCTATGTGCCCGACTCGGCCGGGGCCGACGTTCGACACGTGCAGGAGCCCGTCCGTGCCCTTCTTCAGCTCGACGAAGGCGCCGAACTCGGTGGTCTTCACGACCTTGCCGGTGTAGGTGTCCCCCACTTCAGGCTGCTTGGTCAGCGCTTGAATCGCATCGATCGCGGCGCCGGCCTTGGTGCCCTCGGTCGCGTAGATGAGGATCGTGCCGTCCTCCTCGATGTCGATCTGGACGTCGTGGTCGGACTCGAGCGCACGGATCGTCTCGCCGCCCTTGCCGATGACGAGCCCGATCTGCTCCGGGTCGATCTTGACCGTCGAAATCCGCGGAGCGTGCGCGGCGAGCTCCTCGCGCGAGGTAGGTATCGCCTCGGCCATCTTGTCGAGGATGAACTCGCGGGCGCGCCTTGCCTGCTCGAGCGCGTTACGCATGATCTCCTGCGTGACGCCAGTGATCTTGATGTCCATCTGGAGCGCGGTAATGCCGTTCCGCGACCCGGCGACCTTGAAGTCCATGTCGCCGAGGTGGTCCTCGGCACCCTGGATGTCAGTGAGAATCGCGTAGTCGTCGCCCTCCTTGACGAGGCCCATGGCGATCCCGCCGACGGGAGCCTTGATCGGAACGCCCGCATCCATCAGCGCGAGCGACGAGCCGCAGACCGACCCCATCGAGGACGATCCATTCGACTCGAGGGTCTCGGAGACGAGCCGGATCGTGTACGGGAACTCGTCGAGGCTCGGGATCATCGGCTCGAGCGCCCGCTGGGCGAGCGCGCCGTGCCCGATGTCGCGCCGCTTCGGCCCGCGCATGAAACCGGTCTCACCCACGGAGTACGGCGGGAAGTTGTAGTGGTGCATGTAGCGGCGCTCCTGCTCGAGCGAGAGGTCGTCGATCCGCTGGCCCTCCTTGGCGGTGCCGAGCGTGAGCAGGGTCATGATCTGCGTCTGGCCGCGCGTAAAGAGCGCCGAGCCGTGCGTTCGCGGCGCGACCGAGACCTCGCAGGTGACCTCGCGGATGTCCTCGCTGCCACGGCCGTCGGGGCGGCGCTTGTCGATGGCGATCTTCCGCCGAATGAGCTGCTTGTAGATCGACTCGGCGGCCTTCTTGATGTACTGCTTCGTCAGCGAGTCCTTCACCGCCGGCGCCTCGCCGTCGACCGTCGCGGGGCCGACCGGGAAGGGCAATTCGACCGACTCGCTGATGCGGTCGAACAGAAGGCGGCGCTTCGCCGAGCGCAGCTCCTTCGAGTCCTGCTCTGCGTCGGTGAGTGCGCGAAGGTCGTCCTCGAACTGCGCGCGGACCTGCTCCTCGACGGCCTCGATGCGGACCTTGTCCAGGATCGCGGAGAGGCTCGAACGGATCTGGATCTGGCGGACGATGTCGTCCTCGGTGGAGTCCATCTGGAGCTCCGGGCAGAGCTCGCCCATCAGCTCCTCGACGGCCGCTCCGCCTTCGCGCAGGCCTTCCGTCGCGATCCGCTCCCGGATCCGATCGGCGTACTGCGACATGAGCTCGGCGGTGAGCTCGGGATCGAGCCACTTCGCCTTCCCAACCTGGAGGCGCAGGTCTTCCTGCGCCTCGCAGATCCTGACGATCTCGCCGTGCGCGAGCTCGAACGCCTCGAGGAGCTTCTCCTCGGGCACCTCCTCGGCGCCCGCCTCGATCATCGTCAATGCGTCCTTCGTGCCGACGACGATGAGGTCGAGGGCGGCTCCCTCCTCGGTTTCCTGAAGGGTCGGGTTGATCACCAGCTCGCCTTCGAGGAGGCCGATCCGCACGGCCCCAACCGGACCGAGGAACGGCAGCGGCGAGATCATCAGCGCCGCCGAGGCCCCGTTGATGCACAGGATGTCGTGCGCCGTGACGAGGTCGGCCGAGAGGACGGTGCAGATCACCTGCGTCTCGTTGCGATAGCCCGAAGGCCAGAGCGGCCGGATGGGCCGGTCGATCATCCGCGCCGTGAGGATCGCCCGCTCCGTAGGGCGGCCCTCGCGCTTGAAGAAACCGCCGGGGATCTTCCCGGCGGCGTACATCCGCTCCTCGACGTCAACCGTGAGCGGGAAGAAGTCGGCGCCCTCGCGGGCCTCCATCCGGCCCTGCGCGGTTGCGAGCACCATCGTCTCGCCCGAGCGGACGAGGACGGCGCCGTCGGCCTGCTTGGCCAACTTGCCGGTCTCGAAGACGATCTCCTGGTCGCCGACGACCACGGAGACCGTGGCCTGGCTCTCTGTCGTAACGCTCATCGTTCCTCCACTGTTCGTGGAAGGTGGAGGTTTGAGTCAACTCTTCGTGCACCCGGGACGGGAGCAGTCCCGGCGAACATGAAGGGCTCGCTCAAACTTCCACCCTCCGGTAAATGTTCGCCCGCGCCGGACTTCGGTCTGGCGCGAGATCTCAGGGCTACAGCTATCTCCTGAGGCCCAGCTCCTTGATCAGCTCGCGGTAGCCCTCGACGTTGTTGCGCTGGAGATAGTTCAGGAACCGCCGCCGCCGGCCGACGAGCTTGAGCAGGCCGCGCCGCGAGTGGTGGTCCTTCGAATGCGTCCGCAGATGCTCGGTCAGCTCGTTGATCCGCTGCGTGAGGAGCGCGATCTGCACCTCGGGCGAGCCCGTGTCCTCCTGCGACCGCCCGTGACGGCCGATGATCTCCAGCTTCGCTTCCTTCGTGAGGGTCAATCAACCTCCGTGGTGTAGTCGGCAATCCAAGCCCGCCGCGGGAAGCGCCGCATGCGGCCGAGACTGCGGTCGGGCCCTAGGGTAGCAACTGCCCGCCCCGCGGCTACCCGATCTTCACGGGCAGCGCCGAGGTCGACGTGCCCTCCTTCTTGCTCCGGACCTCGATGTTCAGCGTCCACTGGCCCTTCATGATCAGGCTGTAGCGGCCCTTGTAGGTGCCGCGGCCGACCTCGTGCAGATCGCGCGGGATGAGGGACATCAGATGCGGCGAGATCATCTGCCCCCAGACGCTCACCCTGGCGCCCTGGACGGGAACGCCGCTCTTCTTGTCCTTCGCGCGGACGACGACCGTGCGGTCATACGCCGTTCCCGTCGCGTGGGCCGAGATCTCGGCGCTCCCGTAGGACGCCGTGGATGCCGGAGGCGGAGTCCCGGACGAAGGCGTTCCAGAGCCCCCACCACCTCCAGAGCAGCCGGCGGCGGCGAGGGCGACTCCGCCCAGGAGCGCAAGTCTCCGCACTCGACCAAGGATAGGCACTGGATCTACGCTCCGGGACGTGCAAGCGGCCGTCGCAGCGGGTCATCCGGCGAGCGCCGACGCGGGCCTGGAGATTCTGGAGGAAGGCGGCAGCGCGGCAGACGTCGCCGTGGCGGCCTGTCTCGCGTCTTGCGTGGCCGAGACGGTCATGACCGGGCTCCTCGGCGGCGGGCACGCGATCTACTACGACGCCACGACCGGCCGTGCCGCGAACCTCGACTGCTTCGTCGCCGTCCCGGGGCTCGGGCGAGAGCGGCGAGAGGTCTCGCTCCTCGAGCTCGACGTTCCCTTCGGCGAGGAGCTCGTCCACTACGCGGTCGGGATCGGCTCCTGCGCCGTGCCGGGGGTTCCCGGCGGCCTGGACGCGCTCTGGCGGACGCACGGCCGCCTCCCGTGGCCGCGGCTCGTCGAGCCGGCGCTGCGGCTTGCGCGCGAGGGGGTGCGGATGCCGGCGGCGCATGCGTCCTGCCTCGAGATGCTGGCGCTCGTGATGACGATGAACGAGGGCGCCCGGATCTATTCGCCGGGCGGCGCGCTCCTCGCCGAGGGGGACCTCCTCAGCCAGCCCGGCCTCGTCTCGGCGCTCGAGGCGCTCGCTGCCGAGGGGCCGCGCTGCGTCTACGAAGGGACGATCGGCCGCTCCCTCCTCGAGTTGATGGAGGAGCGCGGCGGTCTCGTCACCGAGCAGGACCTTCACACGTACCAGGCGCGCTGGTCGGAGCCCGTTCCGGTCGAGTTCCGCGGGTATCAGGTGCGGACGCGCGCCGGGCTCTCGAACTTCCCGGCGGCGCTCGTTGGTCTCCCGGAGCTCCGGGGCCGCAGTGAGCCCGAGCGCGCACTCGCGCTCGTCGAGACGCTGGGCGGCGAGCCGCCGGCCGAGGCCGGCACGACGAACCTCGCGGTCGTCGACTCCGACGGCAGCGCGTGCGTTCTGACGACGAGCCTCGGGTTGGGGTCGGGTGACTTCCTGCCGCGCCTCGACCTCCACCTGAACAGCATGCTCGGCGAGTCCGACCTGGTCACCGGCGTGGTCGGGCCGGGCGAGCGGATGGCGAGCATGATGGCGCCGTCGGTCGCACTCGATGCGGACGGCGTCGCGCTCGCGGTAGGCGCGGCCGGCGGCACGCGACTGCGGAGCGCTCTCCTCCAGGCGGTCTCGGGCATCCTCGACGAGGGGCTCGAGCCGCAGGCGGCCGTCGACCGGCCCCGCCTCCATCCGGTCGCCTCGCTCGTCCACGTCGAGCCCGGATTCGGCGCGGAAACGCTCGGCGCGCTGGAGTCAGCGGGCTTCGAGCTGCGCGAGTGGCCGCGCGCCCACCACTACTTCGGCGGAGTGAGCGCCGTCACGCGGAGTGGCGCCGCTGGCGATCCTCGGAGGAGCGGCGCGGCTCGGGCGATGGCGTGAGGCCCGAGCCCTGAACCCACCCGACGTAGCCGCATTCAGGACAACCGGGGTTCGCGCGGGCCGTGCCTCCGCCCAGAGGCTTCGCGTACTCGGCGCCACAGGAGAGGCAGCGAACGGTCTCGATCGCCAAGATTCTTGGATCGTGGGGGGTCCGCTCGGCGTCCACGCTGGAATAGATTCCGCAATCTGCGGAAACTTGCGCTTCTCTTCGTCACTGCTAGACGGGCCGCTGAGCGCTCCTGGCCGCCTCCACGTCTCGGGCGATCTGGCGGACGAGCTCCTCCTCGCTCTCGAATGCCTGCTCGTCGCGCAGCTTGCGCCAGAGCTCGACGACGAGCCGCTCGCCGTAGAGATCGCCCGAAAAGTCGAGGAGATGTGCCTCCACGCGCCGCTCGCGCCCGCCGTAGTGCGGGTTCGTGCCGATCGAGACGGCCGCTCGGTGCCCGCGCGCGGCGCCCGAGTAGATCCCGTAGCCGGGCACGAGCAGCTCCGGGCGGACGTCGAGGTTCGCCGTCGGGAAGCCGAGCGTGCCGCCCCGGGCCTCGCCGGCGACGACGACTCCCTCGGTCTCGATCGGGCGCCCGAGCATTCGCGCCGCGCCTTCGACGTCGCCCGAGCGGACGAGCTCCCGGATGCGGGTCGACGACACCCCGTCGAGGAGCGGCACGGACCGCACCTCGAGGTCGAGGGCCGCCAGGAGGTCGAGATCACCCTTCCGACCTCGTCCGAAGCGGAAATCGGCCCCTGCGACGACGAGCTCGGCGCCGATCGGGAGCAGCACCTGCTCCGCGAACTCCTCCGGCTCGAGCCGCGCAAGCTCGAGGGTGAAGTCGATGACGAGCGCCGCCTCGACGCCGAGCTCCGCGAGCAGCTCGAGGCGGCGCTCGAGCGATGAGAGGAGCTCGACGCGGTTCCCGAGCGCCGTTCGGGGATGCGGGTCGAAGGTGACGACTGCCGTCTCGGGCCCGGCCGCGAGCGCGATCTCGATGACTCGGCGGTGCCCCAGGTGCACGCCGTCGAAGGTGCCGAGCGCGACGGCTCGGGGCCCCGGCCCCAACTCCGCGGGCGTGCGCGCGACCCTCACAGCTCGAACGATGCCAGTGCTTCCTCGGGCGGGATGATCCGCTCCGGGTCTGCGTCCTCGACACGGAAGGGACCGACTCGAGTGCGCCTGAGCGTGACGCAGTGGCCGCCCAGCGCCTCGGCGATGGCCCGTACGTAGCCGCCCTTGCTCACGTGGACGTGCAGCCGCGCGATCCGCCCGTCGTAGTCGAGCAGATCGAGGGCGTGCACCATCGTGCGCCGGACAGGCATCTCGACCTCGACGCCGCGGCGGAATAGTCGATAAGCGCGCTCGCCGCCGATCTTCACGGCGGACGCTGCCGGGATGGGGAGGTCGACCTCGCCGCGGAGGTAGTGGAGCCGCTTGTCGAGGTCCTCTGCCGACGGCGGCTCCAGCTCTTCGATCACCCCGCCTTCGGGATCGGCTGTCGCGGTACGGGCCGAGAGGTCGACCTCGGTCTCGTACTCCTTGCTCAGGTCGACGAAGCTCTGCGCCTGCTTCGTAAAGGCGCCGAGCAGGACGAGCAGGAGGCCGGTCGCGAACGGATCGAGCGTGCCTGCGTGGCCCGCGCGCGCTCCCGTCCGGTCGCGCAGGTCGCGGACGAGCGCGAACGACGACGGGCCGGCGGGCTTGTCGACGAGGACGAGCCCGCTGGGGGTCAACGCCCACCTAGGCATCGCTTGCTCTACGCCGCAGTCGTCGCCGCGGCGAACTCTCTCCGGACGAACTCGATGATCTTCTCGATCGACTTGTCGCTCGAGAAGCCCGCCGCCTGCCGGTGACCGCCGCCGGCTCCCGAGCGCCTGGCGATCTCGGACACGTCCAACTCGTCCGAGGAGGCGCGGAGGCTCACGCGCCTGGCCGGAGCATTCCCCCGCGGCGGCTCGCGGATGAGCGCGGCCATGTCGGCCCCCTCGACCGCGCGCAGGAAGTCGATGATCCCCTCGGAGTAGGCCTCTGCGGCGCCGACCTCCCGGAAGTCGTCGCGCAGGAGATAGGAGACGACGAGCCGGCCGCCCTCGTAGACCTGAGCCCGCTCGAGCGCGCGGGCGAGCAGCTTCAGCTTCGCAAACTGGACGCTCTCGTAGACGCCCTGGAAGACCTTGTGCACGTCGGCGCCGGCCTCCACGAGCTCGGCGGCGAGCCGAAGCGCCTTCGGCGTCGTATTCGCATACTGGAAGCGCCCGGTGTCGGTGACAAGCGCGATGTAGAGGGCCTCCGCGATCTCGGGGGTCAGCTCGACGTCGAGCTCCCGGAAGACGTCTCGCAGCACCTCGCTTGTCGAAGACGCGTCGGGGACGACGAGGTTGACCGCACCGAAGCGCGTGTTGTCGTGGTGGTGGTCGATGTTGACGACGAGCGGCACGCTCACCAGCACCTCCGGGTCGGGCCCGAGCCGGCTCTCGTTGGCGCAGTCGAGCGCGAGCAGGACGCGCTGCTCCGCATCCCCCGGCAGCGTGCGGCTCAGGCTCCCGAGCGGCATCCACTCGTACTCCCGCGGCAGCGGACCCTCTTCCGCGAGGTACATGACCGCATCCTTGCCGAGCCCGTCGAGTGCGAGCTTCGCCGCGAGCAGGGAGCCGAGCGCGTCGCCGTCCGGGTTCTCGTGCGTGGTGACGACGAAGCGGTCGTGGGAGCGGATCGCCTCCGCGACTTGCACTAAGGCACCGCTTGCGGTGCCGCCTTCAGGACGCGGGGCTTCGCCCGGCGTCCGTCTGAAATGACCGGTCGAGCCCTTCGCACTCAATACGAAGCCTCCAAGGCACCGCTTGCGGTGCCGCCTTCAGGACGCTGGGCTTCGCCCGGCGCCCGTCTGAAATGACCGGTCGAGCCCTTCGCGCTCAACACGAAACCTCCATGAGCTAGCTTCGGTCGTCTGGGGCGAGCTCATCGATGAGTTGCGACATGCGGACGCCGCGCTCGACCGTCGGATCGTATTCGAAGGCGAGCTGAGGGGTCCGCTTCAGCCTCAGCTCGCTGGCCAGGCGCGCCTGAAGGACGCCGTGCGCGGAGGCGAGGCCGGCGAGCGTCCCCTCGCGCTTGCGCTCCGAGCCGAGCACGCTGACGAAGACGCGCGCGTGGCGCAGGTCGGTCGAGGTGTCGACGCCCGTCACCGTGACGAACCCTATCCGCGGATCCTTCAGCTCCCCGAGCGCCTCCGCGAGCGTCTCGCGGATCGCCTCGTTCACGCGCCTCATCCGGTCAGTCATCCGGGCTCACCAGCTGCCTCTCGCTCCGGACGACCTCGAAGTCCTGGCCGTTCAGGTAGCGCACCGCGTCGTCGAGGAGCGCATCCAGCTCCCGCTGGTCGCGCGCGACGCAGGCCATCGTCAGCCGGGCCCGCTGCCAGAGGTCGTGGTGGTCGACCTCGGCCACGGAGGCGCCGAAGCGGTTCTGGAGCTGCGCCTTGGTCGATTTGACGTATTTCCGCTTCCCCTTCAGCGACCCCGCCTCGGGGAAATGGAGCTCGACCGTGAGGATGCCGACGAAGCCCGCGCCCACGGCAACATCTTGACGGAGGGACCCGCCTTAGGTGGTGGCCGCTCCCGTCGGGGCTGGGGCTGGGGCTGGAGCTGGGGCGGACAGATCCGTGCGCTCGACCTGGCGGACCTCGAAGACCTCGAGGACGTCGCCTTCCTTCACGTCGTTGAAGCCCTCGAGGAGGATGCCGCACTCGAATCCCTCCTCGACTTCGCGGACGTCGTCCTTGAAGCGCTTGAGCTGCGCGATCGACGTCTCGTGGATGATCGTCCCCTCGCGCACGATCCGCACCCGAGACCCGCGGCGGACGACGCCGCTCGTGACGTGCGAGCCCGCGATCGTCCCGAGCCGCGAGACGCGGAAGAGCTGCCGAACCTCGGCCTCGCCGAGCGTCTCCTCGGTCGTGACCGGCTTCAACATCCCGACGAGCGCCTGCTCGATGTCCTCGGTCAACCGGTAGATGACGGTGTAGGTACGGATCTCGACGCCCTCGCGCTCGGCCGAGGCCCGCGCCTCCGCGTTCGGGCGGACGTTGAAGCCGACGACCATCGCGTTCGAGGCGGCGGCGAGCATGACGTCGTTCTCGGAGATGCCGCCGACGCCGGTGTGGATCACGTTCACGCGCACCTCGGGGTGCTGGATCTTCTGGAGCTCGGAGACGGCGGCCTCGACCGAGCCGTCGACGTCGGCCTTGACGACGAGGTTGAGGTCCTCGACCGCGCCCTCCTGGAGTTGCGAGAAGAGGGTCTCGAGCGAGACGCCTCCCGGCCGGCGCTGGGCGAGTTGCTCCCGCCGCAGGCGCTCGCCCCGCACCTGCGCAAGGTGCCGCGCCTGGCGCTCGTTCTCGACCACGCGGCAGTGCTCGCCCGCCGCGGGCGGCTTGTTGAAGCCGATGATCTCGATCGGGTCGCCAGGCCCTGCCTCGCGGACCTTGGCGCCGCGGAACGTGTGCAGCGCGCGGACCTTCCCCCACGCGTCCCCGGCCACGATTGCGTCGCCGACGCGGAGCGTCCCGCGCTGGACGAGCATCGTCGCCACGGGGCCGCGGCCCACGTCGAGCCGTGACTCGATGATCGGGCCGGAGGCCTCGGCCTTCGGATTCGCTTTCAGCTCGAGCTCGGCGTCGGCGACCAGCAGCACCTTCTCGAGCAGGTCGTCGAGGTTCTGCTTCTCCTTCGCGGAGACGTCCGAGAACTGCGTCGTCCCGCCCCACTCCTCGGGCTGAAGGTCCTCGGCCACGAGCTCCTGCCTGACGCGCTGGGGGTCCGCGTCGGGCTTGTCGACCTTGTTCACGGCAACGACGATCGGCACCTCCGCCGCGCGCGCATGGGCGATCGACTCCTGGGTCTGCGGCTTCACGCCGTCGTCCGCGGCGACGACGAGGACGGCGATGTCGGTCACCTTCGCGCCGCGGGCACGCATGGCGGTGAAGGCTTCGTGGCCCGGCGTATCGAGGAAGGTGATCTTCCGACCGTTGTGCTCGACCTGGTAGGCGCCGATGTGCTGCGTGATCCCTCCCGCCTCGGTCTCGACGACGGACGCCTCGCGGATCGCGTCTAGCATCGTGGTCTTTCCGTGGTCGACATGGCCCATGATCGTCACCACCGGCGGCCGGGCAACGAGGTCCTCCTCCGCATCCTCGTGGACCTCGGGGACCTCGTCCTCGTCGGCTACGTGCTTGATGTTGATCTCACGCTTGACCTCGGCGGCGATCACCTGGACGGCCTCGTCCGAGAGGGTCTGCGTGATCGTCACCATCTCGCCGAGCCCCATCATGATCTTGATGATCTCGGCGACCGGGAAGCCGAGCGCCTGCGACAGGTCCTTGACGGAGACGCCCGAGGGGACGGTGACGGGCCCGGTCGGTGCAGGGCCGGGCGGAGCCTTCGGGCGCGCCTCCGTGCGCTCGCGGGCCTGGCGCGAGTCTGGACGCGGGCGCGCGGCCCCGGTGTCGATGACGACGCGGCGCTTTCGGCCCCGACCGGGTGCCTGTCGCGGCCGGACTGGCCTGTTTGGGCGGTTTCCCTTCGATTCAGCCATTTCGCTCCGGGTTAGTGTAGATATCCGCGAGCTCGGACTCGACGCGGACGGGTGCTCGCAGCGTGCGGGCAAACGCGCGCCGAGCGGCGGCACGCTCGAAGCACTGGAGCCGCCGGCAGGTGTAGACGCCGCGTCCGGGAGCCTTCGCGCCGGGCGTGAGCGCGCCCTCGCGTGCGACGAAGCGGACGAGCTCGGCCTTCTTCGCCTTCCGGCCGCAGCCGGCGCACGTTCTCACCGGGCCGAGCTTCACGCGGCGCTCGGCTCGCCCTCCTCGTTCTCCTCGGACGACGCCTCGGCGACCAGCGGGGCCTCGGGCAGAGAAGGCGCGACCCCCGCTTCGGCAACCGTTGCCTCCTCCTCGGGGGACAGCTCGCCGGCGGGCGCCTCTTCCGCTGCCGGCTCCTCCGAGGCTTCCTCCTCCTCGCTCGCTCCGCCGACGACCTGCGAGGCCTCGAGCGTCTCGCCGGCCGCCTCGCGCTCGGCGAGCTCGAGGTGGGCCGGGATGCCGCAGAAGCGGGTGCCGGGCAGCGCCGCATTCGGGCAGCGCTTGCCGTTTGCCAGGATCGCCGAGCAGCGGCCGGAGAATTCCTCGCCCGCCTCGCCGCCGGCAAACGCAGCTTCGGCCTCAGCCTGCGCGAACTCCGAGTCGGACTGGATGTCGACCTTCCAGCCGGTAAGGCGCGCGGCGAGGCGCGCATTCAGACCCTCTTTGCCAATCGCGAGCGCGAGCTGGTCCTCGGGGACGATGACCGTCGCCTCCTTCGTCTCGTCGTCGACGAGCACCTCGCGCACTCGCGCCGGCGAGAGCGCCTTGGCGATGAAGCGGGCGGGCTCGGTGTTCCAGGGGATGATGTCGATCTTCTCGCCGCGAAGCTCGGAGACGACCATGCGGACCCGCGAGCCGCGCGGGCCGACGCAGGCGCCGACCGGGTCGACGCCCTGGGCGTGCGACTCGACCGCGATCTTCGAGCGGTACCCCGGCTCCCGGGCGACGCCGCGGATCTCGACGAGCCCGTCGGCGATCTCCGGCACCTCGAGCTCGAACAGGGTCCGGATCAGCTCGGGATCGCGGCGGGAGAGAATGACCTGCGGGCCCTTGGTGCCCGAGCGCACCTCGGTGATGACCGCCTTGATGCGGCTCCCCTGCTCGTAGCGCTCGCCGTCGACCTGCTCGGAGCGCGGCAGCAGAGCTTCGACCCTGCCGAGGTCGACCAGGACGTTGTTGCGGTCGCCGGCCTGCTGGACGATGCCGGTGACGACCTCGCTGACCCGGTCGACGTACTCCTCGTACATCATCTCGCGCTCGGCTTCACGGATCCGCTGGAGAATGACCTGCTTCGCCGTCTGGGCGGCGATGCGGCCGAAGTCGTGCGGCGTCACGTCCGCCCGCTTGACTTGCTCCTCCGGGACGTCTGACCAGTCGATGACGAGGTCGTCGTCGTTGACGAGCGTGTGCGAGCGCTCGCCGTTCTCGACCTCGAGCTGCTCGAGCTCCGTGATCGTCCGCTCGCGAGCCTCCTCGATCAGCCGCTCCTCGATGTCGCTCGGCAGCTCGATCGAGAACACGCGGAAGTCGCCCTCGCCGCGGTCGAGCTCGACAGTCGCGTGCCGTGTGGCGCCCGGGGTCTTCTTGTACGCGGCGAGCAGCGCGTCCTCGAGAGCGGCGATCAGGGTGTCGCCGTCGATCCCCTTCTCCTTCTCGATGACGCGGACCGCCTCGATGATCTCTCGGCTCATCTCGTCTTCTCCTCGATGAGGTTGCCGCGCACGATCGCCTCGTAGGGAATGTCGACAGGCGCCTCCTTGCCGGAGGCCACGCGGAGGCTTCGCTCACCCGCCGCGACGAGCTCGCCGCGGAAACGCTTCCGCCCTGCGATCTCGTCCGCCGTTCGTAGGGCAACTATCCGCCCGACGACCCGTTCGAAGTGCGGCCGGCGCCGAAGCGGCGGGCGCGTGCCGGGCGACGAGACCTCGACGGTGTAGCGGTCGAGGTAGTCGCGCAAGACGTCCGTGACGCGCTCGCAGAGTGCGTGGTCGACGCCCTTTGGATGGTTGACGAAGACCGTGAAACGCTCCGGGCCGGTGAGCTCGAGCGCGAGGACCTCGACGCCGGGCAGGCCGCGCTCGACGCGCGACGAAACGTCGCGGTAGAGGCTCCGCTCCTTGTCGTGGAGATCCGTCAACTCGCTCCCTTCACAAAAAACGGGCGCGGCGCGCCCATTTCAAACTGCTCGAAATGTGGTGGTTATGGAGGATAGCAAGCGGTACTTTGCATGGGGATGCGCGCTGTTTCTGTTTCCGCAGCCGTCGCAGTCTTGCTGCTCGCCTCCTCGTGCGGCGCCCGACAGGAGGCGACCCGGGAGCGGCCCGCTGCGACCCAGCCGGTGCAGACTGAGACCAACGCCCTCTCTTCCTCCTGGGGCGTGGACATCATCCAACCGCAACCCGGGCCCGGAGCGGTGCCCCTCGCCAAGCAGCTCGCCGCTTTCGCCGCGGCTCGAGCCGTCGCCGACAAGCTGTCTTTCTCGGAGGAGACCTCGCCGGACATGGCCTCAGGGAAAGAACTCTTCTCCCAGAGTCGGCTTCTCCTCCCTGAAGGGCCCATCCAGGGCCAGCAGCTCTTCGGCGTCCCGACGGCGAAGGGGTGGGTCTGTCCCTACTTCGTCTATCCGGACGGAGACGAGTGGGACGCGGAAGGTGGACCTTGCTGGTTCTCGCTCCTCGACGGGATTGCGTTCTCGATGGAAGGCGAAGGCAGCGTCTACCGGCTCTATGGGGTCGTTGCGAACGATGTCAAGAGCGTGTCCGTCGTGGCCGGTGACCGCCCGTATCGGGCACAAATGGGGCGCAATGCGTTCGCCTTCGAGATGAAGTCGAACGCTGTCTGCCCGGCCGACATCGATCGGCTCCTGGTTCAGCGCAAGGATGGCGGAGCGAGCAAGATCGAGCTCAGCAGCGTTGCGCCGCCTCTCAGGCGCGAGCAATTCGGCTGCCGCTAGCCGAGCACGATCGTGACGGGGCCGTCGTTGGCGAGCTCGACGCGCATCCTCGCGCCGAAGACACCGGTCGCCACGGAAACGCCCAGCGCGCCGAGCGCAGCGCAGAACACCTGGTAGAGCGCCTCTGCGACCGGGGGCTCGGCAGCGTCCGTGAAGCTCGGGCGGTTTCCCTTCGCCGTGTCCGCGATCAGCGTGAACTGGCTGACGAGCAGCACAGCGCCCCCGGTGTCCATGAGGCTGCGGTCGAAGCGCCCTTGCTCGTTCTCGAAGATGCGCAGCCGGGCGACACGGCCGGCGAGCCGTTCGGCGTCGGTCGGCTCGTCGTCCCGCGCGATCCCGAGCAATACGCAGAGCCCGGGGCCGATCTCGCCGACGACCTCCCCCGCCACCGTGACGCGCGCCTCGGCGACGCGCTGGACGACCGCGCGCAATTCCTATTCGGTGCCGCGGATGCGCGACGCGTAGTGCTCGCTGCTCGGTCGCAACGAGCTCGCGAGCTTGTAATGGCCGCGGGCCTCGGCCTTCCGGCCGAGCTTCTCGAGCGCCCGGCCCAGGCCGTAGTGCGCATAGTCGTCGGCCGGTGAGAGCTCGACCATCGCCCGGAACTCGGACTCGGCCTCCTTGTAGCGCTGCATCCGAAAGTAGGCGATGGCGAGCGCTTCGCGGATCGACGCCTTCTGCGGCTCGCGCCGCTTCGCCTTCTCGAGAGAGACCGTTGCCTGGGCGGCCATCCCCTTCCTGAGATGCGCCCGGCCTTGCTGGAAGAGGTCGTAGGTCTCGCTCATCTACACCTCAAGATACGGGAAGTTCTCCCGCGCGAGCACGGCCCTCTCCGGCGGCCATGACGATCGCCTGTGCCGGAGCTAGTGGGCCACGAGCAGCGAACGGAGCGAGAACAGGCCGCGGAGCCGCGCTCCAAACGGGACACTGCGTCGAAGGCGCCGGCGCACCGCCCGCAGCTCTCGCCTGGCGCGCTGGGCGGCCGCCGGCGCGGCTGTGAGCGGGCCGAACCGAGCCACTCCGAGCGCTTCGACGAGAACGCGAGGGTCGATGCCGGTACCGGCCTTCACGAGCGCCCGCAGCTCTCCAAGCGGCGCGCTCGGCGGCACGTCGACCCCCTGGTCGAGGAGGTACTCGACGAGCTCCCGGCGGCCCGCGCTCCCGAGCCGGCGCGGATCGCGGGTCAGGTACCGGCTGCGCCGGAGCGCGAGCTTGGCGAGCGCGAAGAGCAGCGCGACTCCGAGCACAGCGAGAACGACGATGCCCGTCGTGCCTATGCCCCTCGCCCGCGCGCTCTCGCGCTGCCCGGTCTTGACGTCGGGCAACGCGCCCGCACCTGGGTCACCCCTACCCGGCCGACCGTCGAGGCCCAACTCGAAGCGCAGCAGCCGGCGACCGGGCATCGCGCTCGCGCGAAGCACCTTCAGCGCCGCGGAAGCGTCGAAGGAGAGCGAGGATGCGGTGTAAGGCCCGCCGAGGTTGCCGCGGCTCGGAGTCGGATCGAAGGGCAGCCAGCCATAGCCGCTGAACCAGACTTCGACCCAGGTATGCGCGTTCCGGTCGTAGACGCTCCAGGTCTGGCGCTCCTGGTCGTACGTGCCGCTCGTGAACCCGGCGGCCACTCGGGCGGGAATCCCCAGGTAGCGGAGCATGAGCGCCATCGCGCCTGCGAAGTGCTGGCAGTAGCCACGTTTCGTCCGTGTGACGAACGCGACGAGCGGCGGCTCCCGCCGAGCGCGCGGCGGGCTCTGGTCGTAGGTGAAGCCTCCGCCCGAGCGGAGCCATGCCTCGACGGCGACCACTGCTGCATACGGGTTCTGCGCCTTGCCCCCGATCCTCTCGGCCACCCGGTAGAGCGGCCGATAGGGCAGCGCGTCCGCCGCGTAGCGGAAATAGTCAGCTGTCCAGGCGGCGTGCTCCGGCGAGCCGAAGGGGGGCACGGCGTGATTGCGCCCCAGCGAGAGGTAGCGGCCCTCCTCTGCGATCTCGAATGGGTAATCCGGCCTCGAGCGGGCGAGCTGGGCCGGCGTCGGCTCGGGCTGGAACCCCCAGACGGTGTACTCGTCGCCGCGCGAGAGCGGTCTGGGCGCGAGCGCGATGCCTCCGGACGCGTACTGCACGCCCGCGATTTCACGAGCGTCGTACGCGACCGGGCCACTCGGGCCCACGAGGTGGAAGTCACGGAGTGCTTCGACGTGGACATCCGCCCGCGCCCAGCCCTCGGAGTCGCGCGCCCGTGCCGGCAGCAGCGGGCCGGTCGAGAAGTCGGCCACGCCGTCGGCGATGACCGGCGGGGATTCACCGACCAGGTCCTCGTCCCACACGTCGCCGTTGAAGGCGTCCAACGTCGTCGCCCGCCAGTAGGCAGAGTGGGCCGGTGCCCGCACCGTGAGGACGCGCGTGCGCTTCCGCGGGAAGTGGATGCCGTTGTAGTTCGCACGCCAGAGGTACTCGACGTCGACCGGCTTGTCGGGGCGGTTGTAGAAATCCCAGTTCTCCCAGGAGACGAACTGGCCCTTCGCCACGGCGCTCCAGCTCGAAGCGGCCAGCGCGAGGGCGACGAGTGCGGCCCCCGCAGCGACCTGCGCCGCGGGGCGCCCACCTTCGGGACGAAGCCAGGCGACGAGCGCGAGCAAGGCGATCAGGAGCAGCGAGCCGCGCTGGAGGTCGCCCCCGGGAAGGATCGTCGCCGGCCAGCCGGCGCCTGCGACGAGGACGAGGCTCGCGGCCAGGGGCCTGCGGGCCGCGACGGCCAACCCGCCCAGCAGCGAGAAGACGCAGACGGCGAGGAGCACGACGCCGTGCATGAGCGGATGGGCGCTGGGATCGAAGGGGACGAGCACGTCGTAGAAGTCGAGGAAGCCCTTCCCTGCGCGCTCGGCGAGCCGGCCGACGGAGTAGGGCCGGGAGACCTCGAGCGAGATCCATGCGGCGATGAGGAGCGCAATCGGCGCCGCCGTGAGCCGCCAGCGCGCTCGCGGGAGGAGCGCCGGCGCAATGCCGAGCGCGGCCGCCAGGCAGAGCGCGCCCAGGGCGGGCCGCGGCTGCTCCAGCCTCGCCCAGTTCCAGGCCACGAGGACAGCCAGGCCGGTGGAGAAGAGAAGCGTCCTGGAAGCGGCCTTAGCCATGAGACGCAAGGGTCTCCACGAGGCCGCTGAGCTTCGCGGCCAGGTCGTCGCCACGGCGCACGATCGCGATCGGCACGCCGCCGGCCTGGAGGCGGAGGGCGGCCGGATTTCGGCTCGCCGGCCCGTCAACACGGAAGCTCGCCGAATCGACGAGCACGAGCGAGGTCGGCCGGTGGGCGAGCGCGCGCTCGATCAGCACGTCCGCCAGGCGCGGCGTGAGCGCGGCCGTGACGGCCACGAGCTCGGTCGCCTGCGCCGCGGGCGAGGCGTCCCGGGACAGGAACCGCTCTAGCGGCTCCGAGCCGGTGGGCTCGGCGGAGGCGAGAAGCTCGAGCGCGAGCCGCCATTCGCCCTCGAAGGACGAGACACGGCGACTCTCGGCAGGCGACGAGGTGATCGTCAGCACCGCCCGCCGGCTCCGCAGAGCCTGGATCCGCAGGATCGAGCCCGCTGCCCGCACCTGGACGTCGAACGATTCGCCGTGGGCCGCCGGGGACTGAGCATCGAGGAGCACCGCGACCTCGTCGTGGGGGGCGTCCTCGAGCTCCTTCACCATCAGGCTGCCCTTACGCGCCGTCGTCGGCCAGTGCACCTTCCGCAGCGACTCTCCCTGCTGGTGCTCGCGCACGCTGTGCAGGTCGAAGCCGCTCGTCCTGCGCAGCAGCAGCCGTCCGCCCGACTGGCCGGCGCCTCCCGTCTCCGTGAAGAGGCGCTCGAGCTCGACGAGGCGCGGATAGACGAAGAAGGTCGTCTCGGCCCCGAGCTCCGTCTCGGCCCGCGCGAGCGCGAACGGGTCCTCGAAGACGGCTCGCGCGCTCTCGAACCGATAACGCCCGCGGGGAACGCCGCGAAGCGTGTAGCGGGCCCGGAGCGCTCGTCCGTCTGCGACGAGCCGCACGCGCCGCTCACCGAGGCGGCCGGCGCGCTCGACGACCTCGACGGAGTGCGGGCCGGGGTATCGCTCTGGAAGCGCCTCGAGCTCGACCACGACGTCGTCTCCCTCGACCCGATCGTCCGATCCCAGCGAGCGGCGCAGTCGAACGGGCAGGCGGGGAAGCGCGACCCACACCCGGCCTCCAAGAGCGGCGAGCGCGAGACCGCACGCGGCCGGGTACAGCGAGCGCGAGCCGAACCCCCACGCCGTGAGGTAGACGGCAACAGCGAGCGCGAGGACGAGCCGACCGCGCTCGGTTAGCCTCGCCATGTCAGGCTGGGACGGCCGTCCGCTCGACCGCCTCTCGAACGAGCTGCTCCGGAGGCGTCCCGCCCGCACGGGCCTCGGGCCCCAGAATGAGCCGGTGGGCGAGCACCGCACCCGCCACCGCTTGCACGTCGTCGGGCAGCACGTACTCGCGACCGTCGGCGAGCGCCCGAGCCTTCGCGACGCGAAGAAGCGCGATCCCGGCGCGCGGGCTTGCCCCGAGGTAGAGTCTCGCGTCGGCCCGCGTCTGCCGGACGAGCTCCACGACGTAGCGCTGAACGCTGTCCTCGACGAAGACCCGCGTCGCCTCGTCGACCACGCCGGTGATCCCGGTCGCGCTCGTCACCGGCTCGAGATTCTCCAGCGGCGGCTCGCTCGTCTGCTCTCCGAGCATCCGCGCTTCCTCGACGGGCGGCGGGTAGCCGATCGAGAGGCGCATCGTGAAGCGGTCGAGCTGCGCCTCGGGCAGCGGGTACGTCCCCTCGTACTCGATCGGGTTCTGCGTCCCGACGACCATAAAAGGCCGCCCGAGCGCGTAGCTGACGCCGTCGATCGTGATCTGGTTCTCCTGCATGCACTCGAGCAGGGCGGCCTGCGTCTTCGGCGGCGCTCGGTTGATCTCGTCAACCAGGAGGAGGTTGGCGAAGACGGGCCCGGGTCGGAACTCGAACTCGTTCGAGCGCTGGTTGAAGACGTTCACCCCCGTCACGTCCGAGGGAAGCAGGTCCGGCGTGAACTGGATCCGCGAGAAGGAGCAGTCGAGAGAGCGCGCGAGCGCCTTCGCCAGCATCGTCTTCCCCACTCCGGGGAAGTCCTCGATGATCAGATGCCCTTCGCTGACGAGGCAGAGGACGCACATGCGGAGGGTCTCGGCCGGCGCATGGACGACCTTGGCGAGGTTCTCGGCGACCCGCCGCACGACCTCCGCCGACTCTGCCTGCCCCGCCTGCCTCGCCGCGCGCTCCTCCATTACACGAGCTTCTCCACCTCGTCGAGGATCGCGGCGGCGATCTCCTCCTTCGGCGCCTTGCCCACACGGCGCTCGCCGTCGGCCGAGACGATGACGACCTCGTTGTCGGGAACCTCGAAGCCGATGTCGTCGCGAGAGACGTCGTTGTAGACGATGAGGTCGACTCGCTTGGCGAGGAGCTTCCCGCGCGCGCGCGCGAGGCCGTCCGCGCCCGCTTCGGCCGCGAAACCGACGAGTACCTGCCCGTTCCCGCGTCGCTCCCCGAGCCCGCGCAGGACGTCTGCCGTCGGCTCGAGCTCGACCTGCCACGGCTTGCCGTCCTTCGGACGCTTCGACGCCTCGAGCTCCGAGGGCCGGTAGTCGGAAACGGCGGAGGCCATCAGCACGACGTCCGCCGTCGCACGAGCCGAGGCCTCTCGCTCGACGTCGGCCGCCGTGGGGGCCTGGACGACCTCGACACCCAGCGGCGGCGGCACGTCGAGGTTCGAGGCGATGAGGGTGACGTCGGCGCCGCGGCGACGCGCTTCCTCGGCGAGTGCGACGCCCATGCGGCCCGACGAGCGATTGCCGACGAAGCGGACCGCGTCGAGAGGCTCCCTCGTCCCTCCCGCGCCGACGAGGATCCGCTTGCCGCGAAGCGGGCCGTTCCCGCCGCCGAGGAGCTCCTCGCAGCGCGCGAAGATCGTCTCGGGCTCCGCCATCCGCCCGACGCCGTGCTCGCCCTCGGCGGTCTCCCCTTCCTCGGGCCCGACGAGTTCGACGCCGCGCTCGCGGAGGATCGCCGCATTCGCCTGCGTGGCTGCGTGCTCCCACATGCGCGGGTTCATCGCGGGGGCGACGAGGATGGGGCCGCGGTGCGCGAGCGCCGCCCCGGTGAGGACATCGTCTGCGAGCCCGTGCGCGAGCTTCGCAAGCGTGTTCGCCGTCAGCGGCGCGATCAGGAGCAGGTCGGCACGCTCGAGGTGCGGATAGGGGTCTTCGTTGCGAGGCCGGCGCGCGAGCGCGGAGAAAGTCTCCCTGCGCACGAAACGGTCGGCGCCGCGTGTGACGAGCGGGATCACCTCGTGGCCCGCCCGGACGAGCAGGCGTGTCAGCTCACATGCTTTGTAAGCGGCGATGCCGCCGGTGACGCCGAGGAGGACCCGGGCCATTGCGGCCCGACCCTACGAGCGGTACTCGTACTTGATCTTCCCCTCGGAGATCTCCTCGAGCGCCATCGTCAGGTAGTTCTTCGAGCGCGACTCGACGAGCGGGGGCGGATTGTCGTCGAAGGTGCCCTCGCCGAGCTGATGGTGGTAGTTGTTGATCTGCCGCGCACGCTTGGCGGCGACGATCACGAGCGCATAGCGCTCCGTGACGTTCTCGAGGAGTTGATCGATGCGGGGATGGACCACTGCCTCGACATGCTACCTGGACGAAACCACTTCCAGCTGCCGGCGAACGATTCCCGCAATCTCCTCGACGGCGCGCTCGAGGTCGTCGTTGACTACCTCGTGATCGAACTCGGCCGCTTGCCCGAGCTGGCGCCGGGCCAGCTCGAGGCGCTCCCCGATCTCCCCCGCGCTCTCGGTCGCGCGCTCGCGCAGACGCCGCTCGTTCTCCTCGAAGCTCGGCGCCGTGACGAAGATCGTGACCGCATCGGGAACGGTGCTCTTCACCTCGAGCGCGCCCTGAGTCTCGAGGTCGAGGAGTGGAATCCTGCCCGCCTTCGCAATCCGCGCGATCTCGGAGCGGAGGGTGCCCGACCGCTGACCCCACGGGAACTCGACGTGCTCGAGGAACTCGCCCGCGCGCAGCTTCTCGTCGAAATCCGACCCGGAGATGAACCAGTATTCGCGCCCGTCCCGTTCCCCTCGCCGACGCGCTCGCGTGGTCGCGGACACCGCGAGCTCCAGCTCGGGCATGCGGGCGAGGAGGGCCTTCTCCAGGGTGCCCTTGCCGGCACCGGAGGTGCCGGTTATGACGAAGACCGGGAGCCGCTTGCCGCTAGCGGTTGAAGAGCCCAATAAGCTCAGCCCGCTGGCGGTCGGAAAGGCCTCCGACCGTTTTCGACTGGCTGATGCGGGCTTGATTCAGGAAGCGAGCCGCCTTCACCCGGCCGAACTTCGGCACGGCCATCAGCATGTCGAAGACCTTCGCGGTGGCGACGTAGTCAGGCGGGCTGTTGAGAATCTTGTCGATCCGCGCGCGGCCATCCTTCAAGTCCTTCTTCAGCTGGGCCCGCTGCACCCGGATGTCGTTCGCGCGCTTGAGGGCCTCCATGCGCTGGTCGCGCGATCGGGCAGGCGCCTTCGCCTGAGTCTTCGTTGCCGCCACGGCGCGGGATACTAGTCTTCGCAGGGGAGGCGTGCAAACCATGTCTTTTGCGCGCATATGCGCGTATTTTCTGACTAGGCAACGCGAACGGGTCCCGCGCGGTGCGCCAGGCCAAACGCGTCCTCCGTGCCGGCGAGCCCGTGCGCGGCAAGCTCCTCGGCCAGTTCGCGCCGGACCCGCGAGGGGGCGTGCGGGTCGGCGAAGAGGACCGTCCCGAGCGCGATCGCCCGCGCGCCCGCTGCCAGGAACTCGAGAGCGTCGCGCCCCGTCATGATGCCGCCCATCCCCACGATCGGTAGCCCCGTCGCCCGGTAGCACTGGTAGACGGCGGCGAGCGCGATCGGCTTCAAGGCGGCCCCCGAATAGCCGCCGAGCTCGGGGCCGAGACGGGGTGCGAGCGTGCGCTCGTCGAGCGCAAGGCCGTGGATCGTGTTCACGAGCGAGAGCCCGTCCGCTCCGGCGGCCTGCACGGAGCGGGCGACGTCCGGAAGGTCCGCCGCAGCGGGCGACAGCTTCGCGTAGAGCGGCTTGCCGGTGCGCTCGCGGGCCGTGGTGACGATCTCGGCTGCGCTTTCGGGCGCCTCCTCGACGTTTGGGCACGAGAGGTTGAGCTCGATCGTGGTCACCTCTTCGTGCCCGTCGAGAGCAGCACATAGCTCGGCGTAGTCCGCGGCCGCGAAACCGCCGACCGAGACCCAGAGCGGTACCCCGAGCTCGGTCAGGCGCGGCAGCTTGTCGCGCAACAGGCTCTCGATCCCCGGGTTCTCGAGCCCGATCGAGTTCAGCATCCCCGCTTCGGTCTCGGCGATCCGCACCGGCCGATTCCCCTCCCGCGGGAGCGGCGTCACCGTCTTGGTCACGAACGCGTCGAGCAAGCGCGCGACCTCGGGCGCCTCGAGGGCGTCCAGGCAGCCGGAGGCGTTGAGGATCACCCTGCCCTCCTCGTGATCGCTCTGTTGGAACGAGCGCCGTTGCTGGCGGGCGGAGCCGGGCTTGACCCGGCGGGAGCCCAAGGACGCGAGCGACTCTGAGAGGCGCGAAGGAGGGGGCCAACGGGGGAACCATGGGTTCCTCCGTTTTGGAGGATGGGGCCGGCCACGCACAGGCGCTGGAGGACGCCGTCGATCTCGACCGAGCATCCGAAGCAGGCGCCGTAGCCGCAGGCCATCGGCGCTTCCCAGGCGAGCTGAGCACGGGGAGCGAGCTCGCGGACCGCCTCGAGCATCGGCTCCGGGCCGCAGGCAAGGACGTCGTGATCGTCGGCGAGGGCTGCGAGCGGCTCGGTGACGAACGTGGGCTCGACGACGACCTGTGCGTTCGGCACGAGCTCGGCCGCCTCGGCGTGCCAGTCGCTGCGGAAACCGAGGATCGCGGGGGGGTTGCCCAGCTGCCCGGAGAGATACGGGAAGGGCGCGACGCCGATGCCGCCGCCTACCAGCAGCGGCCGCTCGACATCGAGCCGGTAGCCGTTTCCGAGCGGGCCGAAGACGGCGAGCTCGTCGCCGGGCCCGGCCGCGCAGAGCGCGCACGTCCCGGGCCCGACCGCCTCGAGGAGGAAGCCGAGCTCGCCGGGCGGCGCGGAGCAAAGGCTCATCGGCCGCGGCAACGGGCGCCCCGGCGCCTCGAGCATGAAGAACTGGCCGGGCACTCCGGGATCGAGGCCTCCCCGCTCGATCCGGAGGAGCGTGTACGGCCCGACCGCCTCGCGGCTGACGACCTTACGCCGTTCGCGCCTGCGCATCGATCCGCTCCTGGAGGGAGACGGCGGTCTCGCCGCGAGCCTCGGCGATCGCGCGCACCGCCGCCCGCGCCCCCGCCATGGTCGTGATGCAGGGAACGCGGCCGGCCAGCGCGGCCTCGCGGATGAGGTATCCGTCCGAACGCGAGCCCGGATCGCCGAACGGCGTGTTGACGACCAGGTCGCAGTGGCCCCGGCGGATGAGGTCGACGACCGTTGGGCCCTCACCAGGCTCGGTCACCTTGCGCACGTGCTCGAGCGCGAGGCCGGCGCCCGCGAGGGCGTGAGCGGTGCCCGCCGTCGCGACGAGCTTGAACCCGAGCCGCGAGAGCGCGCCGGCCACCTCCACGGCAGCGGGCTTGTCGGCGTCGCGCACCGAGAGGAAGGCCGTACCGGCCACGGGCAACGGGCGGCCGGCTGCGCGCTCGGCCTTCGCGAGCGCCGTCGGGAGATCGGCCGCGCTCGCCATCACCTCGCCGGTGGAGCGCATCTCGGGCCCGAGCACCGGGTCGGCCCCGGGGAAGCGCGCGAACGGGAGCACGGCCGCTTTCACCGAGACCTGGCCCGTCGGGCCGTGCCGGAGGGACTGTTCCTCGGGCAGGTCCAGTTCGGCCAGGCGCGCGCCCGCCGCGAGGCGGCACGCGGCCTCGACGAGGTTCACGCCCGTCGCCTTGCTCGCGAACGGCACCGTCCGCGAGGCGCGCGGGTTCGCCTCGAGCACGTAGAGCTCGCCGTCGGCGAGCGCAAGCTGGACGTTGACGAGCCCGACGACCCCGAGCCGCGGCGCCAGCCGGCGCACGGTCTCCTCGACCTCGGCGGCGGTTGCGGGGTCGAGCGAGGGCGCGGGCAGCACGCACGACGAGTCGCCGGAGTGGATGCCCGCCTCCTCCACGTGCTCCATCACCGCCGCGACGTACGTCTCGCGCCCGTCGCAGAGGGCGTCCACGTCGATCTCCACCGCTCCCTCGAGGAAGCGGTCGACGAGCACGCGCTCGCCGGAGCCCGCAGCGGCGGCGACCGCCTCGCCGTCGTAGCAGACCCGCATGTTGCGCCCTCCGAGCACGTACGAGGGCCGGACGAGCACTGGGTAGCCGATCGCCTCTGCGGCGTATGCCGCCTGCTCGGGCCCCTCAGCCATCGCCCACGGGGGAACGGCCACGCCGAGCTCGTCGCAGAGAGCCGCGAAGCGCTCGCGATCCTCGGCGAGGTCGACGGCGTCGAACGGCGTGCCGAGGATCCGCCAGCCCTCCGCTTCGATCTCGCGCGCAAGCTTCAGCGGGGTCTGCCCCCCGAACTGGATGACGACGCCGTCGGGCAGCTCCCGCGCGCAGATCTCGAGCACCTCCTCCGCCCCGAGGGGCTCGAAGTAGAGGCGGTCGGAGGTGTCGTAGTCGGTCGACACGGTCTCCGGGTTGCAGTTGACCATGACCGCCTCGTAGCCGAGCGCGCGGAACGCCTGCGCGGCGTGCACGCAGCAGTAGTCGAACTCGATGCCCTGCCCGATGCGGTTCGGCCCCGAGCCGAGGATGACCACTCGAGGCTTGTCTCCCTGAGGCGCGGCCTCGTCCTGCTCGCCCCGGCGCGAAGCGCCTGTCCGCGTAGCGGACCAGTGGAGGGGGTGCGGGGGAACCGGGAGGTTCCCCCGCAAGTCGGCGATGGGCGCCTCGTCCTGCTCGCCCCACGTGGAGTAGAAGTAGTTCGAGGCGGCCTCGACCTCGGCCGCGCAGGAATCGACGCGCCTGTAGACCGGGCGGACACCCCAGCCGCGCCGCTTCGCTCGCGCCTTCTGCTCGGACGCGCCGCACCGCCCGGCGATCTCCGCGTCCGCCACTCCAAGGCGCTTGAGCCGAAGCCAGTCGTCCGCAACGAGATCGTCCAGCGACGACACACGATCGAGCGCGGCCGTGATGCGCTCGATCTCGCCGCGGAACCAGGGGTGCACCCCCTCCGGAACGAAGCCGAGCTCGGTCCACGGAGTGGGCGACTCGGCGTCGCACGACCGCATCGCCTTCAGGAAGGCCTCCGCGAAGGTGCGGCCGATGCCCATCGCCTCGCCGACCGATTTCATCTGCGTGCCGAGGGTCGAGTCGGCGCCCGGGAACTTCTCGAAGGCGAAGCGCGGGACCTTCACCACGCAGTAGTCGATGGCCGGCTCGAAGCAGGCCGGGGTCTTCCTCGTGATGTCGTTGGGGATCTCGTCGAGCGTGTAGCCGACAGAGAGCTTGGCCGCGACCTTGGCGATCGGATAGCCGGTCGCCTTGGAGGCGAGCGCGGACGAGCGCGACACGCGCGGGTTCATCTCGATTACACGCAGCTCGCCGGTCTCCCGGTCACGTGCGAACTGGATGTTCGAGCCGCCCGTCT
>DASYUD010000009.1:0-3789 GCA_036001625.1 Gaiellaceae bacterium | reverse complement strand
CGCGTCCCGCGAACGTGCGAGAGGTGGCCGCGCTCGCCGACGAGGAGCGCGCCGACGAGCAACCCCGGGACGGCGAGGACGAGGCCCCCGTGGAGGCCGAGCGGCGAGATCGCAGTGTTCGCGATCAGGGGCCCTAGGGCGAATCCGATGTTGCCGCCGGTCGCGAAGACGGCCATCCCGCTCGCCCGGCGCAGGCCGCTCGCGTGCCCCGCGACCTTCATCCCCTCCGGGTGGAACGCGCCGACGCCGAGCCCGGAGATGCCGATCAGGACGAGCAGCAACCCATAGGTCGACGCGACCGCGGCCACTGCGATCCCCACACCGCCGACGACGGCGCCCGCCGGCATCAGCCAGAGCGCGCGCCGGCGATCCGAGTAGTGGCCGAAGAACGGCTGCGCGAGCGACGAGGTGGCCGTCGCGACGAGCACGACCGACGCGGTCATCGTGTAGGTCAGGTGCAGCGCCGGCTTGAGGAAGACGAGCAGCGCTGGAACCGCGCCCTGGGCGAGGTCAGCCGCCAGGTGGCCCAGGGAGACATCGGCCATCGCCCGTCTGTCGAGCCCTCCCGCCACCGCGTTCGAGCATAACCACGATTGGCCAGGCCAGCGCGGCGCGCTAGGGTGCCGCCGTGGGGAAATACGGCGCCTATCCCTACGGGGTCGACCTTCCGGACCGCACCTGGCCGGAGCGGAAGCTCGAGCGCGCGCCCATCTGGTGCTCGGTCGACCTGCGCGACGGCAACCAGGCGCTGATCGACCCGATGGACGTGGCGCGCAAACGGCTCTTCTTCGAGCTCCTCGTCCGGCTCGGCTACAGGGAGATCGAGGTCGGCTTCCCCTCGGCGTCGCAGCCCGACTGGGATTTCGTGCGGCTCCTGATCGAGGACGAGCTGATCCCCGACGGCGTCACCATCCAGGTGCTGACGCAGGCCCGAGAGGAGCTGATCGAGCGGACGATCGAGAGCCTCCGCGGCGTGCCGCGTGCGATCGTCCACCTCTACAACTCGACCTCGGTCGCCCAGCGGCGCTGGGTCTTCCGGCTCGACCGGCCGGGGATCGTCGAGCTCGCGGTCGAGAACGCCAAGCGCTGCCGCGAGTTCGCCGAGCGGCTGCTTCCGGGCAGCGAGGTCACCTTCCAGTACTCGCCGGAGAGCTTCACCTCGACGGAGATGGACTTCGCGATCGAGATCTGCGACCGCGTCTTCGACGTCTGGGAGCCGACCCCGGAGCACAAGGCGATCGTCAACCTGCCGTCGACCGTGGAGTACGCGACCCCGAACGTCTACGCCGACCAGATCGAGTGGTGCGGGCGGCAGCTCGCCTGGCGCGACTCTCTGATCCTCTCCGTGCACCCGCACAACGACCGTGGCACCGCCGTCGCCGCCACGGAGCTGGCGCTGATGGCCGGCGCCGAGCGCGTCGAGGGCGCGCTCTTCGGCAACGGGGAGCGCACCGGCAACGTCGACCTGGTCACGCTCGCGCTGAATCTCTTCGCGCACGGCGTCGACCCCGGGGTCGACTTCTCCGACATCGACGAGGCACGGCGGATCGTCGAGCACTGCAACCAGCTCCCCGTCCACGCCCGCCACCCCTACGCCGGCGACCTCGTCTACACCGCCTTCTCGGGCTCGCACCAGGACGCGATCAAGAAGGGCATGGAGGCGCAGGACGCCGAGGGGCGCCAGGCCTGGGAGGTGCCGTACCTGCCGATCGACCCCAAGGACGTCGGCCGCACCTACGAGGCGATCATCCGCGTCAACAGCCAGTCGGGGAAGGGCGGCGTCGCCTATGTGATGAAGGCCGAGCACGGGCTCGACCTGCCGCGGCGGGCGCAGATCGAGTTCTCGCAGGCGATCCAGCGCATCGCGGAGAGCGAGGGCGGGGAGGTCACGCCGGTCCAGATCTGGGAGTGCTTCGAGCACGAGTACCTGAGCGCGGGACCGGTCGAGGTCGTCGGCCACCGGAGCGTCGAGGAGGGCGGCGTGGAGACGCTCGAGGTCACGCTCTCCGTGGACGGTGTGGAGCGGACGCTGCGCGGCCAGGGCAACGGGCCGATCGACTCGTTCGTCGAGGCGCTCGCGACGATCGGGGTCGAGCTCCGGGTGCTCGACTACCACGAGCACGCAACGGGCGCAGGCGCCGACGCGAAGGCTGCCGCGTACATCGAGGCGGCGGTGGGCGACCGTGTCCTCTGGGGTGTCGGCATCCACGAGAGCATCGTCACCGCCTCGTTGAAAGCGGTCGCAAGCGCAGTCAACCGCGCCGCCCGCCTCACGGAGGCGAAGGAGCCGGCGCTCGCCGACTGATAGAGCGCTACCCGATCGGTGACTGCGGGCCGGTCCGGTCGAGGTGCGGAGCACGGCCGACACGCTCTCGCTCTGCCTCGCCGTCGGCTCGACGAGGCTCCTCTTCGGCGCCGGCTACGGGCCGATCTCGCGTCCCGGTTGCGGGAGGCAGCGGCTCGGAGGCGATCGCGTCGCTCCGGCAAGCCGCCGAGTTCGTCGCGCACCACTAGTCTGTCGCGCGTGGCGTGGGACGTCCTCAGCGACGAGCAGCGCGAGATTCGCGAGCTCGTGCGAACGATCGCCCGGGAGCGAGTGGCGCCGCGCGCCGCCGAGATCGACCGTTCGCACGAGTTTCCGTGGGACGTGGTCGAGGTCTTCCGCGAGAACGACCTCTTCGCCCTGCTCTTCGACGAGGAGTGGGGCGGCACCGGCACCGGCACCCTGCTCGCGCTGGTCGCGATCGAGGAGCTGGCGAAGGTCTGCGCGACGAGCGCGCTGATCCTGGCGGTGCAGGAGCTCGGTTCGCTCGGGCTCGAGCTGGCCGGCTCGCAAGAGCAGAAGCAGCGGTACCTGCCGAGGCTCGCCTCGGGCGAGCTACTCGGCGCGTACGCGCTGACCGAGGCGGGCTCCGGCTCGGACTCGGCGGCGATGCGGACGACGGCGCGTCTCGAGGGTGACGAGTACGTCCTCGACGGCTCGAAGCGCTTCATCACGAACGCGTCGGTGGCGGGCCTCTACACGGTCTTCGCGAAGACGGACCCCGAAGCCGGACACGCGGGGATCTCCGCGTTCCTCCTCGAGGGGGATACATCCGGCTTCGAGGTAGCGCGGCTGGAGCCGAAGATGGGCATCCGCGGCTCGACGACCGGCGAGCTCGTCTTCGACGGCGCGCGTGTCCCCGTGGAGAACCTGCTCGGCGGGGAGGGGGAGGGCTTCAAGATCGCGATGCGGATCCTCGACCGCTCGCGGCCGGGCGTGGCGGCGCAGGGCCTCGGGATCGCGCAGGGGGCGGTCGACTACGCGCTCGACTACGCGAAGACGCGCGAGACGATGGGGCAGCCGATCGCACAGCACCAGCTCGTCGCGGGGATGCTCGCGGACATGGAGACGAAGACCGCGGCCGCGCGCGCGCTCCTCTACCAGTTCGGTCGCATGGTCGACGAGGGCGCTCCGGACGAGGAGCTGACGAAGGTGTCCGCGATGGCGAAGCTCGCCTGCACGGACGTCGCGATGGAGGTGGCGACGGACGCGGTGCAGGTGCTCGGCGGCTACGGCTACATCCAGGAGTACCCGCTGGAGCGGATGATGCGCGACGCGAAGATCACGCAGATCTACGAAGGCACGAACCAGATCCAACGGCTCGTGATAGCGCGCGAGATGCTCAAGGAGACGAGGGCTTGTCTCCTCGCGGGACTCGCGTAGGCTCCCGCCCACGCGTCGGTGGGCAGGCTTGGTCACTCCACGCCGAAGAGGCGCCGGCGGTGCGGCCCGCCAGCGCCTCGTCC
>DASYUD010000008.1:0-2259 GCA_036001625.1 Gaiellaceae bacterium | reverse complement strand
ACTCGCGGTCGCGCCCGGGTACGACGCGAACCGCTTCCCCAAGGTCTCCGACGAGCGCAAGCGCAATCGCGCCGTGACGGACACGTACGAGCCGGGCTCGACCTTCAAGATCGTGACGATCGCCGGAGCTCTCGAGACGGGGCAGGTCGGCCCGAACACGAAGTTCACGCTCCCGTACCAGATCCAGGTCGCCGACCGGAAGATCCACGACGCCGAGCCGCGCGGCACGGAGACGATGACCGTCCACAAGATCCTCTCCCACTCGTCGAACGTGGGCGTCGTGACGATCGCGGAGGCCCTCGGCAAGGAGCGAGTCTCGCGCTGGATTGGGCGCTTCGGCTTCGGGCGGCGCACGGGCATCGAGTTCCCGGGCGAGACGCGCGGCATCGTCGTGCCGCCGGCCAAGTGGTCGGGATCGACGATCGGGAACGTGCCGATCGGGCAGGGTATCGCGGTGACCCCGCTCCAGATGGTTGCGGCCTACGGGGCGATTGCGAACAACGGCGTCTGGGTGCAGCCCCATCTCGTCGAGAAGATCGCCGGAGAGCGGCCCGTCGAGCCCGGGCGTCGCCGGATCATGTCCACGCGAACCGCGAAACAGGTGCGCAAGATGCTGCGCGAGGTCGTCGAGGAAGGTTCGGGCACGGCCGCGCAGGTGCCGGGCTACCACATCGCCGGCAAGACGGGCACCGCGGCGAAGCCCGACGAGCGGGGTGGGTACTCGGACTACCGCTACGTCGCGTCGTTCGTCGGCTTCGTGCCGGCGAAGAATCCGCGGCTCGTCATGCTCGTCACTGTGGACGAGCCGCGGGGCGCGATCTGGGGCGGTGTGGTGGCGGCGCCGGCTTTCGCCGAGATTGCCAAGTTCGCCCTCCAGTACCTCGAAGTGCCTCCGGATTGATACTGGGGCCTCCCCGTGCCTCCACCCGCTTTCGAGCGTAGCGGGCGGCGAAGCACGAGTGGGGCGCGGAAGGTCAAAATAGCGTGCAAATCATGCGCTTTTCCAACGAGCCCCTAGCAAGGAGGCCCAAGACCGCGTTGCTAGAATCCTGCGCCATCGAGCTGGATCGCCTGAGCCAGGCCGTGCACGCGGAGCGCACCGTCAACCCCGCCCGCGCCGAGATCACCGGCCTTGCCTATGACGCCCGCCGGGTCACCCCGGGGGCGCTCTTCGTCTGCATCCGCGGTCTCAAGGACGACGGCCACGACTTCGCGCCTCAGGCGGTCGCCAATGGCGCCGCTGCCCTCATCGTCGAACGCGCGCTCGACCTCTCCGTCCCGCAGCTCGTCGTCGCCGACGCCCGCGAAGCCATGGCCCTCGCGGCCGACGCATTCTTCGACCATCCGACCCAGGAGCTCGAGGTCGTAGGCGTCACCGGGACGAACGGGAAGACGACGACCGCGTTCCTGCTCTTCTCCATCCTCGCCGCCGCCGGCCGTCGTCCCGGCCTCCTTGGCACGATCGAGAACAGGATCGGCGGGGAGCGCCGCGCCGCAACGCGTACAACGGCCGAGGCGATCGACCTCCAGCGCACGTTCCGCGAGCTGCTCGACGCCGGCGACCGCTCGTGCGCCCTCGAGGCGACCTCGCACGGCTCGGCCCTCAAGCGCCTGCTCGGCGTCCGGTTCAGCGCGCTGGTCTTCACGAATCTGAGCCAGGATCACCTGGACTTCCACGGGACGATGGAAGAGTACTTCGCCGCGAAGCGCCGGCTCTTCACCGAGCCGGGCCTCGACGGAAGCCGACCGCCGGCGGCGATCAACGTCGGCGATCCGTACGGCCGGGCCCTGGCGGAGGAGCTCCGCGCACTGGGCGAGGAGCCCGTCGAGTTCAGTCTCGGCGACGCTGCCGATCTCGAGATCACGGCCACCGGCTCGAGCTTCCGTATCGGCGAGCTCGACCTCACCACCCGCCTCCGCGGCCGCTTCAACGTCGAGAACGTGCTCGGCGCCGTGGCGGCGGCGCGCATTCTCGGCGTCGACGAGGAAGCCATTGCTGCCGGAGTCGACCACCTCGCCGGCGTGCCAGGGCGCTTCGAGGCGGTCGACGAAGGCCAGCCTTTCGCGGTCCTCGTCGACTACTCGCACACCCCGGGCGCGCTCGAGTCTCTGCTCACGGAGGCTCGCAGCCTCGCAACGGGCCGGCTGGTCTGCATCTTCGGCTGCGGCGGCGACCGCGACCGGGGCAAGCGGCCTCTCATGGGCGAGATCGCTTCGCGGCTCGCGGACGCCGTCATCGTCACCTCGGACAACCCGCGC
>DASYUD010000007.1:0-1603 GCA_036001625.1 Gaiellaceae bacterium | reverse complement strand
GTCCAGGCGGAGACCTGCGCGCCGTTTGCAGGTGGCGGCGAACCCGGGCACACGATCGCGGACGGCATCGCCGTCAAGAAGCCCGGCGAGCTCACCAGGCGGATCCTCGCCGACCGGCTCGACGAGATCGTGACCGTGAGTGATCGCGAGATCGCGCAAGCGATCGTGCTGCTGCTCGAGCGCGTCAAGCTCGTGGTCGAGGGCGCGGGCGCCGCTTCGGTCGCGGCCGTCCTTGGGGGCAAGCTACGAGGCGACGGGCCTGCCTGCGCCCTCCTCTCGGGGGGCAACATCGACGCGACACTCCTGATCGAGATCGCTCGGCACGGTCTCACCCAGGCGGGCAGGTTCCTCGTCATCCGGGCGAAGATCGACGACCGGCCCGGCGCGCTCGCGCGCCTGCTCGGCCTGATCGCCGACGAGCGGGTGAACGTCCTCTCCGTCGAGCACCACCGGGAGGGAATCGACCTGCCCGTGATTGGGACGGAGGTGGAGCTCACTCTCGCTACGCGAGACGAAGAGCACTGCGACGAGCTGCTCGAGCGTCTAGCCGAGTGGGGCTATGCGACCGAGCGCGTCAGTTAGAGCTAGACCGGCCGGGCGACTGGCTGCGACTGCTTGACGCTCCGCAGGCCGATGAGGCTGCGGATGCGGCTCAGCAGGCTGGGCCGGTTGTCCGGGACGAGCCGCGCGAGTTCGCGCTTGTGCGCTTCGCGAAGCAGGTCCGAGTGACGCTCGTGTGAGATTGCCAGGTGGGTATGGGGGCTATACATGCTCACCAGACGGAGGGGGGCGCGACAATCTTCCCCAGGATGCATAAGGACTACTCCCAGACGCCGCTCCCGAAGAAGCTCGGCATCGAGGAGGGCTCGCGCGTCGCGCTCCAGGGCGCGCCTCAGGGCTTCGCCGAGGCCATCGACGTTTCGCCGCGCACGAGGGGAAAGCTCGACGTCGTCGTGGTCTTTGCCACGCGCCAGGGAGAGCTCATCCGCCATTTTCCGGTGCTCGCCCGGCGGCTGGAGCCGGACGGCGGTCTCTGGGTGGCCTGGCCGAAGAAGTCGGCGAAGGTCGAGACGGACCTGTCGTTCGAGACCGTGCAGAAGGTCGGCCTCGACGCAGGCCTCGTGGACAACAAGAGCTGCTCGATCGACGAGACCTGGCAGGCCCTGCGCTTCGTCTACCGGCTCGCCGACCGCCCGGCGAGCTCGAGCAAGCGCTCGGCGTAGAGCGGCGCGGTCGGCTCGTCCTCGTGGCGGAAGTAGCAGTACACGTCCCGTCCCTGCTCCAGCGCGGGCCGCACGTCCTCGGCGACGGTGGCGAGGCTCACCTCGTCGTAGGGCGGGTCGCGGAGACGCAGGTACGAGAACGGCGCACCGTCGAGGGAGTCCACCCGCGCGATGCCCCGCTCGTCGAGAAGGGGCTGAATGGCAGGCTCCGACCACGATTCGTGGCGGAAGTCGAGCGCCCAGCGAAGCGTGGGGGAGAGCGAATCGAGCAGCAGGCGGAGGAAGCCGTCGTCCCGCGCCTGCGGCACCTTGATGCGTACCGGGCCGAGCCGCTCGCCGAGGACTCCGGCCGTCTGCGCAAAGGCGTCCACGCCTTCGAC
>DASYUD010000006.1:0-93609 GCA_036001625.1 Gaiellaceae bacterium | reverse complement strand
GCCGAGGATCGCGCCGGGCCTGTCGACGTCGACCTCGGCGACATCGTCGGCGCGACCGGCGTCCCGGCCAGGACGAAGCGCGGCGAGCCCTCGCTCGCGGTCGACGAGCTCGAGCTCCTCGCCAAGATCCGCCGTCCGCTTCCCGACACCTTCCACGGCCTGAGCGAGACCGAGACGCGCTACCGGCAGCGCTACCTCGACCTGCTCGTCAACGAGGAGACGCGGGCCGACTTCGAGCTCCGCACCCGCCTGGTCGCCGCGATCCGCCGCTACCTGGACGAGCGCGGCTTCCTCGAGGTCGAAACGCCGATCCTCCAGCCGCGCTACGGCGGCGCGCTCGCAGAGCCGTTCGTGACCCACTCGAACGAGCTCGACGCCGACCTCTATCTCCGCATCGCGAGCGAGCTCTACCTGAAGCGCCTGATCGTCGGCGGCCTAGAGCGCGTCTACGAGCTCGGCCGGGACTTCCGGAACGAGAGCGTCTCCTACAAGCACGCCCCCGAGTTCACGATGCTCGAGTGGTACGAGGCCTACGCGGACTACAACGACACGATGGCCCGCATCGAGGACCTCGTCGAGACGGTCGCCCGCGAGACGATCGGGACAACGAAGGTCACCTTCCGGGAGCACGAAGTCGACCTCGTGGCGCCCTGGAAGCGCATCAAGCTGATTGACGCTCTCGAGGAGCGAGGCCTCTGGACCCGGGACGAGGACGATCTCCGTAGGCGGCTCGAGGAACGGGGCGTCGACACGAGCGCGAACGAAAGCTGGAGCAAGCTCGTCGACCATGCGCTGAGCCACTTCGTCGAGCCGGAGCTGATCGAGCCGTCGATGCTTTACGACTACCCGGTCGAGCTCTCGCCGTTCGCGCGCCCGGCGGACGACGACCCCTCGATCGTCGAGCGCTTCGAATTCTTCGTCGCCGGCATGGAGCTCGGGAATGCCTTCACCGAGATCAACGATCCCGACGAGCAGGCCGAGCGATTCGCTCAGCAGGCCGCTGACGCGGCCGGGCAGCAGGGCGACCCCGACTATGTGGAGGCGCTCGCCTACGGCATGCCGCCGACCGGGGGGCTCGGGCTCGGGGTCGACCGGCTGGCGATGGTGCTCAGCGGCCGCGACAACGTCCGGGACGTGATCCTCTTCCCGGCCCTGCGAAAGCGTTCTGGCGACCGGTAAGACGGAGGTGCGGTTCTCCGTTGTCATCCCGACGATCGACCGAGTCGACGTGCTCCGCTCGACGCTCGAGAGCCTCCGAGCCTCCGACCCCGGCCCCACCGAGTTGATCGTCGTGGATGCGGCCCCGGATCGCAGCGCGAGCGAGCTCGTGAGTGAGCTCCGTGAGGGCTTTCGGTCAGCACTCCACTACGTCCACAGCACGCCCGGCCTCACCACGCAGCGAAACCGAGGGATCGACCAGGCGGCGGGAGACGTCGTCGTCTTCCTCGACGACGACGTCGAGATCACACCGGACTTTTTCGCCCGGCTCGAGCTCGGCTACAGCGATCCGGCCGTCGTCGGGGCAACCGGGAGGGTGGTCGAGCCGGAGCCCCGGCGCCTCGGCGGGCCCCGCTCCCACCTCCGGCGCCTGCTCCCCGGCGGCGGCAAGGAAGGCACCTTCACACGCTTCGGCTACCCGCGCTACCTTCGCCGCACCGATCGGCCGATCGATGTCGAGTTCATGCAGGGGTGCTTCATGAGCGCGCGGCGCGAGGCCCTCGAGCGGGTCCGCTTCGACGAGGAGCTGGGCGGCTACGCCCTGGCGGAGGACGAGGACTTCTCGTACCGGCTGTCCCGGCTCGGCCGGATCCGCTACCTGCCGGACATCGTCGTCCGCCACAAGAAGCTCGGTTTCCATACCAAGGAGACGCGGGAGTTCGGCCGGCTGGTCGTCGTCAACCGCTCGTACCTCTTCCGGAAGAACTTCCGCCAGACGCCGCTTGCCCGCGCGCAGTTCGCGCTGCTCGTGCTCGCGCTCGTCGCGCACCGGCTCGCGAACCGCGAGTTCAGGGGGGCACTCGGGCTGCTCGAGGGCGCGCGCGAGGCATGGTTCGGGCGGAGCTGAGCGTCCCGGTCGTCTTCGTCTCTTCGCACGCGAAAGCGGGTGGGGCGGAGCGGTACCTGGAGACGCTCGTCGAGAGCCTCGGCGCCTCGTGGGTGAAACGCGTCGTCTGCCTCGAGGAGGGGCCGCTCGCCGAGCGGCTGCGCACCGCCGGCGTCCCGACCGAGGTGTTGCCGACCTCGCCACGGGCCTTGGGCATCGTCGGCTCGGCGCTCCGGCTGCGGCGGCTCCTCGCCCGCGAGCGCCCTGCAGTCGTCCACGCGAACGGGATCAAGGCCGCCCTCGTCTCCGTCCTGGCGACCCGCCTGCCCGTGGTCTGGGTGAAGCACGACTTCAGCTTCGACGGAGCGCTCGCCAGGCTCGTCGCCGCCCGCTGCCGCCGCGTGGTCGGAGTCAGCGAGGCTGTGACGAGGACCTTTCCGGCGGCGACCCGCAGGCGCAAGGTCGACGTCGTCCACAACGGGCTGCCCGAGGTCAGCCGAGACCGCCGGCAAGGGCGGCGGCTGCTCGAGGAAGCGCTGGGAGCTCCTCCGGGGGATGCCGTGGCGCTCGTCTCGCGGCTCGATCCGGTCAAGGGTCACCGAGAGCTGCTCGCGGTCGCACCGGGGTTGCTGGAGCGCCGCCCCGAGCTGCGGCTCGTGTTCATCGGCGGCCCCGACGCTTCGCACGAAGGCTACGAGGCGGAGCTGCGGCAAGAGGTGCTGGAGCAGGGCCTCGAGGAGGCCGTCGCCTTTCTCGGCCAAGTCGAGGACGCCGAGGCGCTCATCAGCGGCTGCGATCTGCTCGCAATCCCGACCGTCGTCGCCGAGGGCTTCCCGTACGTCGGCCTAGAGGCGATGGCCGTCGGTACGCCGGTGGTCGGCTACGCGCACGGCGGTGTTCCCGAGCTGCTCGGCTCGTGTGGCGGGCTCGTCCCGGTAGGCGACCGCGCCGCGCTCGCCGCAGAGATCGCTCGTCTGCTCGGTGACGATGGCGCTCGAGACGATCTGGCCGCCTGCGGCCGCGAGCGCGTGGCGCGAGAGTTCTCGCTCGAGCCGATGGTCGAGGCGATGAAGGATCGCTATCGGCAGGCCGCGGGTAACTAACCTGGGTCATAGCTACGAAGTCTCAGAACCAGGTCGATTGATGCGCTTTCGCATTCTCATTCCCGTCTTCGTCGTCGTGCTGGCTGCCGTCGCCGGCAGTGCCGTCTCTGCCCCCGCCGGGCCGCGTGAGCAGAGCGCGACGACGCTTTCGGCCACGGCCGACGCCCATGTCACAGCGAGCGCGCGCAGGCGGAACTTCGGCCGGGCGCGGACGCTGCTCGTGCGGGGGCGGCCCGCTGCCCGCGCGTACGTCCGGTTCGACCTGCGCGGCGTGAGTGGGACAGTCACGCGCGCGACGTTGCGCATCTACGCGCGCAGCCGCTCCGCGCGGGGCTTCAGCGTGCGGACGACGGGCTCGGGCTGGAGCGAGCGCAGGATCACCTTCGCGAACGCACCGCGTCCCGGTGCCACCGTCGCGGCTTCGGGTGCCGTCCGGCGCCCGGGTTGGCAGTCGATCGATGTCACCCGGGCCGTTCAGGCCGGCTCCACCGCCTCGTTCGCCCTCGCGACCGGCCGTTCGAGCCTACGGCTCGCGAGCCGCGAGGCCGGTGCCAAGAGACCCCAGCTCGTCGTCGAGGAGGCCCCGCCCGAGACGCTCCTCGCGGCGGGCGACATCGCCGACTGCACGTCGGCCGGAGACGAGCAGACCGCCGCCCTCCTCGACCAGCTGCCGGGCACCGTGGCGGCGCTCGGCGATCTGGCGTACGAAAACGGCAGCTCGCAGGAGTTCGCCGGCTGTTACGCGCCAAGCTGGGGACGCGCATACACGCGCACGCGGCCCGCACCGGGAAACCATGAGTACCAGACACCTGGAGCAGCGGGTTACTTCGGCTACTGGGGGTCAGGCGCCGGAGATCCCGCGAAGGGCTACTACGGCTACGACCTCGGCGCCTGGCACGTGGTCTCGCTGAACTCCAACTGCGCGTTCATCGGAGGCTGTGGCGCAGGGTCGGCGCAGGAGACGTGGCTGCGGGCGGACCTGACCGCTCACTCGGCCAGGTGCACGCTCGCCTACTGGCACCACCCTCGCTTCAGCGGCGGGATCGTGGGCAGTGACCCGATGCTGCTCCCGATCTGGCAGGCGCTCTACGCGAAGAACGCCGACCTCGTCCTGACCGCACACGCGCACAACTACCAGCGCTTCGCGCCGATGACGGCGGCGGGCAACCTCGACAGAAAGCGCGGAATCCGCGAGCTCGTCGTCGGCACGGGCGGGAAGAGCCACCATGCCGCGGGCCCGGCCGCCAACCTCGAGATCTCCAACGACACGACGTACGGCGTGCTCAAGCTGACCCTCCGCGCGACCGGATACGACTGGCAGTTCGTCCCTGTGGCCGGCGGCACCTTTACCGACTCGGGCTCGACCGCCTGCCACTGAGGCCCGGCCGCGCGAGTTCACCCAGCGAGGAGCCGTCGGCGGCGGTCGGGGCGGAGCAGAGGCCGGACGTAGGCACGCGCCGCGTAGCCGGCGAGCCCGCGCGGCGAGCGGCTGAATGCGGCGAAGGAGAGACGAACGCGCACGGTCCGGGCCCACTCGAGCTTCCAGGGCTCGAGGTCGCCGAGCAGCTCGTACCGCTCCAGCCCTCGCTCGCGAGCGCGGCCCAGCGTCTCGTGTAGCAGCAGCTTGCCCGGCGAGAAGGCGTGGTAGTCGGGGTCGTACCCGCCCTTGATGAAGTAATGGGCTCCGCCGTGCTCGAGCGCGAACTGAAAGGCGAGGGCGCGGCCGTCCAGGCGCAGGAAGCAGAGGCGCAGCCATCCGCGCTCGGCGGCCCAGGCCGCGAGCTCACGGTAGAAGCGGCTGGTCTCCGGCCGGGAGAGGATCGCCGTCCGCTCGGCGTCCTTCCAGCCGGAGCCCTCGAGGCGGAGACCTTCCTCGAGCCCTCCGGTGCCTTCGTCGACCTCGAGCGAGATCTCGCCTTGCTGCTCGAGCCGCCTCCGGCGGCGCTCCACGTCCCGCACGAGGCGGCCCGGCAAGTTCGGGTCACCCGGAAGCCGGATGAAGAGGTTGTAGGCGCGGGGTCGCGCCACGACTCGGTAACCGGCCGCCTCGGCCGCATCGCGGCAGATCGGAAAGTCAGGCGCCGACGCGTCCAGGTAGTCGAGCGACACCCGTGCCGCTCCGGCCGAGAAGAGCGCGCGTGCGACCTCGCTCGCAGCGTCCTCGTCCTCCGCGAGCAGGCCGAAGTGGTGCGTGTGGTCGTTCGTGGGGGAACGGAGCGTTCGACCTGCAGGGAGATACGGGAGCACGCCCGCGAGCCGATCCCCGCGCTGCACCGTGAGCACTTCCAGCCCCCGGGCGGCGAACGCGCCGGCCCAGGCGGCGAACCACCCCGGCCGGAGAAAGGGCGTCGCGCCGACGCGGTCGGCCAGCGCCTCCCAGTCGGGCGCTAGGGCCTCGAGGTCACGCTCGCTGGCTGGCGGGGGCACCGGGGGCGCGAGGATACGATGCCCGGGTTCGCGTGCGCGCACTGATCGTCGAGGACGGATTCCAGCGAGGCGCGCTCGCCGCGTGTCGCGCGCTCGGCAGGGCGGGCTGGAAGGTCGGCATCGCCTCCCCCGAGGCCGGCGGCTTCGCCGCTTCGTCCCGCTGGTCCGATCGTTGGCACCACGTGCCGTCGCCCGAGGCCGGGAAGGAGGCGTTCCTCGAGGCGGCGCAAGCCACGGTCGACGCCGGCGGCTACGACCTCGTGTTCGGAGCCGGCGACGGCGAGGTGCTGGCGATCTCGTCCGGGCGTGACCGGCTGGGCGCGATCGTTCCCTACCCGGCGCACGAGGACCTCGTGCGGGCACTGGACAAGCTCCGGCTCGCCGACGCGGCCCGGAGAGTAGGCCTCGCGGTTCCGGAAACGCTTGCAGAGCCACTCGAGGGCCCGGTCGTCGTGAAGCCCCGCCTGACGACGACGGCCGGAGAGGAAGGCGGGGCGCTTCGCCTACGGGCCGTACTGGCGCAGACTGCGGAGGAGGCTCAGGAGCGAGTCGACTTCCTCCGCTCGGTCGGCGCCGAACCGCTGCTTCAGCGTTACGTTCCCGGAGAGCTGATGGCTCTGATCGTCGTCACGGACCGCGAGGGCAGGTTGCTCGTCTCGGTACAGCAAGCGGCGGACGTGATCTGGCCGCTCGAGGCGGGCGGCAGCGTGCGGGCGCGAACCGTCCCCGTCGACGAGGGTCTCGAGGAGCGGGTCGGCGCGCTCCTCGCCGAGCTGCGCTGGTTCGGTCTCGCCCAGGTCCAGTTCCAGCCCGGCGAGAACGGAGAGCCGCTGCTCATCGACCTGAATGCCCGCTTCTACGGCTCGATGTCCCTCGCCCTGTCGGCCGGCCCGAACCTGCCCGCGATCTGGGCTGCGCTCGCGATGGGGGAACGGCCGCCGATCGTCCAACTGCCGTCGGCCGGAGCCCGCTACCACTGGCTGGAGGCTGACCTCAGACGCGCGCTCGCCCAGAGGCGCGGCGGGCTGCTTCGGGATGTCGGCGGCTCCCTGCGGTACGCGCGGCGCTCGACACACGGCCTCTGGGATCGTCGAGATCCGGTCCCAGCCGTACGGCACGTCGGGCGGCTCGCCCTCCGCGGGCTACGCAAGCTGCGCCGGAAATAGCCGTCCCGCAGCTCCCCGCAACGCACGCCGGGCGCTGCGCGCGACAAGGGCTGCCCGACCGAGCGGGGTCGTCGCGCGCGCGACGCTGACGACACCGGGATCATCGGTGGCGAAGCGGAACTTGTAGCTCTCGGCCCCGCGCAGGAATCGGTACTCGTCCATGCGGTCCTCGAGCGCAGACCGGATCGTGTGCGCGAGAAGCACCCCGCCGACCGAAAACTTGTCCCAGGCCGGGTCGCGGCCGGCCTGGTAGTACGACTCGACCCCGGCGAACCGGTAGCCGAGCCACGCGGCCGCGGGCTTGCCCTCCAGTTCCATCAGCCAGAGGCGGAGCCAGCCACGCCCCAACGCCGTCGCGGCGAATTCCCGATGGAAGGGCTTGGCCGAGACGAACCACGGGCTGCCGCGCCAGCGAGCCTCGTGCAGGGCGAACAAGGTGTCGAGGTCCTCGTCGAGCCGCCCGGGGTCGGTCGCCAGGCGGTAGCTGAGCCCTTGCTCGCTCAGGCGCCGTTCGAGGCGGCCCAGCTGCCGCCGGTTGCTCACGCTGCGCACGGCCATGAACTCGTCCCAGCCCTGCTCCTGGAAGCGCACAAGAGGGCTCGCCATGCGGTCGGTCACCCTGGCGCCGAGCTGCTCGGCCCAGCCGAAGTCACCCGCGAGGTCGTCGCCGAGGAAGAGGTCGCAGCCGGCGCTCTCGATCGTCTTCCGCAGCGCGTCGGCGGCGGACTGACGGTCGCCGGGCGCGCAGACCGGCCCGAGCTCGTCTCCCTGGCCGCGGCCGAGGAACCGCAAGACCCGCACCGGCCGCGTCCCCGCCACGTAGAGCGGGAGCACCGCGACCACCTCCCCGCCGGGCGCCCGGCAGCCGACGATGCGGAGGCGGCAATCGTCGGCGAAGTGGCGGCGCCAGAGCGAGAGCCACTCCCACGTCGCGAAGATGTTCCGGCTGCGGACGGCGAGAGCGTCCCACTCGTCGCGGAACGCGTCGAGCTCTTCGGCTTCCTCCAGCCGGAGCTCAGCCGGGCTCATCCCGTGGTCGCCCCCTGCGGGCCGCGCAGGGCCGCCGGCAGGCGCCGGAGCTCGTCCGGCGCAAGCAGCGCGGCCGAGAGCACGAGCGCCGGTGGATAGGCCAGAGCGGCTGCGAGCAGCGCCTGGGGCCCGTCGAGGCCGGCCCCGAGCAGGAGCGCGCCCAGCCCGGCGGTGGCTACGAGCGGGACGAGCACCGGCCGCAGGCGGACGACGGCGCCGTTCGTGCGGAAGAAGAATGCGGTCAGGAGCCCCGCCTCGAGCGCCTCGGTCGCGAGCGTCGTCCACGCGGCTCCCTCGAATCCGTAGCGTGGGATCGCGAACGCGTTCATCGCCACGTTGGCGGCCAGCGCGACGCCGGCGATCGCGGCTATCTGCTTCGTCTGGCCGAGGGCGATTCCCGCCATGCGCCCCCCATAGGCGAGGGCATAGAGGAGGGCCGCCCCGGTGAGAACGCCGACGACGGAAGACGCGTCCGCGTAGCGCTCCGAGAAGAGGGTCGTCACGAGCCAGTGCGAGGCGAACGGCACGGTGAGCCCAAGCGGCAGATAGAAGGCGAGCGAAAGGACTCCGGTGAGCTCGTACGTGCGCCCGACCTCGGCGCCGCGGCGCTCGCGCGCCATCCGCGGCAACGCGGCGTTCCCAAGGCTCCAGGCGGCGAAGAGCAGCGACTCGAAGAACCGGTACGCCGCTCCGTAGAGCCCGACCTCTACGGGGCCGCGGATCGCCTGCAGCATCACGGTGTCGATCCGGAAGACGGCCGTGTTCAGGACTCCGGCGAGGCCGAGGGGGATGCCGGTGCGGAGGAGGCTGCGCGCCACGGAGCGGCGGATCTGCCCGAAATGGATCGGCGGGAAGTAGCGGCGCAGCGCGATCGCGCCGAAGAGAAAGGCGCCCGCGGAGCCGACCAGGTAGGTCGTGCAGACGACGACCAGGCCGGCGCCGAGCGAGACGGCGAGGACGGCGAGCGCGGTGGAGAGGATCCGGTTCGTGAGCACGACGAGGGCGTGGAACTTCATCCGCTCGAACGCACGGAAGACGGTGCCGAGGAACGCCGAGAGCTCGTCGAGGAGCAGCGCAGTCCCGACGACGGCGAGGGCTGCGTAGGCTTGCCCTCCGTGCAGGAAGAGCGGCCCTGAGACAAGAGCGAGCCCGAGGCCGCCGAGCCCGAGCGAGGCCCGCAGCGCGATCCCCGTTGCGAAGACCTCGGAGAGTCGGTTCCGGTCGCGCGCGATCTCCCGGATGACCGTGCTCGCCAGACCCCAGCCGCCGAAGACGAGGAAGAGCGGGACGAACGAGAGTGCGAACGTGAAGTAACCGAAGTCGCGGGCGCCGAGGCTCCGGGCTACGACGATGACGAACGCGAAGCTCGCCACCTTGCCCGCCACTTCCGCGACGACCATCCAGGCCGTGTTGGCCGCGTAGCGGCGGAGGCCGCTCCTCTCGGACGCGTCCTGCTCAGGCACTAGCTCAGCTCTTCGCGCGCCGGGGGACGAGGGGGCGCGCGAGCGCGTAGCCGGCGGAGCCGAGGCGCGACCGCCGCCAGCGGAGGTAGCGGCCGGAAGTCTTCACGGCGAAGAGCAGCATGCCGTCGAGCCTCGTGATTCCCACGCGCTCGAACGCATGCCGTCCCCCATGGGGCATGTCGATCGAGAACGACGCCTCGAAGTACCGCTCCGCCGCGCCCTCCGCGGTCTCGGAATACCGTCCGTAGGGGTAGGCCAGGTAGCGCGGCTTTCGGCCGAGCACTTCCTGTAGCACCTCGATCGACGCGCCGAGGTCCGCGTCCGCGTCGGCCGGGCCGGCGGTGCCGAGGTCGATGTGGCCGTGCCCGTGGGACTCGACGCTGATCCCGATCCGTTCCGCCTGACGGAGCTCCTCCGCGGTCATGATCGCCGTGTCGCACCTCTTCGGCTGGTACCAGTCGCTTCGCTGTCCGATCCACTTCGTGGGAACGAAGACCGTCGCCGGGAATCCGAACCGCTCCAGGAACGGACCGGCCTCGGTGAGAACGCTGCGGTAGCCGTCGTCGAACGTGATCGCCACGGCGGGCTTGCCGAGCGGCGGAAGCGTCTCTCGGACGACGTCCTCGAGCGGAACGACGGTGCGATTGCGAGCGAGGTAGTCCATGTGCTGCTCGAACACGCGCGTTGGCATGAAGAGGTTGCCTGGATCCTCGGCGGGGGCGCAGGAGCCGACGGCGTGGTAGGCGATGATCGTCCCCGCGCGGGCCGGACGTCTTCGCCAGCTCGGAAAGCGTCGGGCCCGCCGTCCCTCGTCACGCTGGACGAGCTCCCTGAGCATGCGCACGTCATCGGCAGCGAGCACGTACGCGGTGAGCGCCAGCAGCGCCGGATAGGTGACGAGCGCCAGGATGATCGCCTGCGCGTCGCGCGCCCCGGTAACGAGCAGGATGCCCGCCATCGCGAGCGACGCGGTTGCCGGGACGGTGACGATCTTCTCGGCGCGGGGCGCTTCCTGGATCCGGACGAACAGACCGAGCAGGAGGATCGCACCGAGAATCTCCGTGGCGAGCGTCGTCCACGCCGCCCCGCGGAACCCGTAGAGAGGAATCGCGACCGCATTTGCCGCGACGTTGACGACAAGGGTCACGCCCGTGATCCAGAGGATCTCCTTGCGGTGCCCGAGCGCGATCGCGGTCATCCGTCCCAACACCTCGATCGCGTAGAAGAGCGCCGCGGCCGTCAGCACGGGCACGACCGAGGCGGCGGCGGCGTACTTCGACGAGAAGAGCGTGACGACGATCCAGTCTGCGGCGAAAGGCGCCCCGACCGCGATCGGCAGGTAGAAGGCGAGGAGCACCACGGAGGCGAGCTCGACGATGCGCGTCGTCTCGGAGCGATCGCGCGCAAGCGCCATCCGGGGCAGCGCGACGTTGGCGAGCGCCCACGAGACGAAGAGCAGCGACTCGAAGAAGCGGTACGCGACGCCGTAGATCGCGAGCGGGATCGGCCCCTTGATCACGCCGAGCATGACCGCGTCGACGCGGTAGACGGCTGTGCTCAGGAACCCGGCAAACCCGAGCGGAAGGCCGATCCCAAAGAGTGCGGCGACGGTCGAGCGGTTCGCCGAGCGCAGCCTGACAGGCGGGAAGTAGCGCTTGAGCGCGGCGAGCCCGAAGAGGAGGCCGCCGACCGAGCCCGCGAGGTAGGCGAAGCAGATCGGGACCAGGCCCGCGCCCGCGAGGAGAGCCGCCGCCGAGAGGGCCGTCGAGAGCAGCCGGTTCGTGAAGACGGCGAGGGCGAAGAACTCCATCCGCTCGAACCCCTTGAAGATCGTCCCGATGAAAGACGAGACCTCGTCGCAGAAGAGCGCGATGCCGATGATGACCACGGCGTCGTAGGCGCCCCCGCGGTCGACGAACAAGAGCGCGGACGCGAACGACACGGCGAGCCCGGCCACGCCGAGCCCGGCGAGCAGGACGAGGCCGCTTGCGAACAGCTCCGAGACACGTTCGCGGTCCCGAGCCACCTCTCGGACGAACGCGCTGTCCAGGCCCCAGTTGGCGAAGATCAGGAACAGCGGGATGAAGGAGATGGCGAACGTGAAGTGGCCGAACTCCTCCGCGCCGAGCGCGCGCGCGACGATCACGAAGAAGACGAGGCCGGCTCCCTTGCCCGCGACCTCGGCGATCAGCATCCACAGCGCGTTGCCGGCCGACCGTCGGAGGCTCGGTTGCGCTGCGATCATCCCCTCGCTCGCCACCCGCCCGGGGCGGATGCGGCCGCTGCTCATCCACTCTTTGTACCCGGTCGGCCAGTTGTGCGCCTCATGACGGCCGTCTGCCGACGGAATCGCCATCATGTCGCGCGGGGGATGCAGGAGCGTTATCGCGAAGTGGCGAAGGGGGCGAGGTGACCACGCTCGAGGCGGTGCTCGAGATCCCGCAGGCGCGACGCGCCCTCAACGTCGCCGTGGCGCTCGGGGCCGGTGCGCTCGCCTTCGGGCTCGGCGTCGCCCTCGCCGCCGTCGCGTCGAAGGTCGGCGGGGACGCGTCACCCGCCGTCCTCGTCGCCATCCCGCTCGTGCCCCTCGTCGCGCTCGGCGTCCTGGTTGCACCGACCTTCGCCGCGATCGCGGTCTTCTTGACCTTCCCGGTCGGTGCCGTCGAGGTCCCGACAGGGATCATCCCGCTGCAAACGGTCGAGTTGGCCGTGCTCGCCATCGTCTTGGTCGTCGTCGTGCGCAGGCTCGCCCGGGCGCAGATGCCGCTGCCCTGGCAGCCGCCGCTCTACTGGGCCCTGGGCCTGCTCGTGTGGACGATCGTCGCGCTCCAGTCGGCGATCGACAACACGCTCGCCTTGAAGCAGGTGGGCTCGCTGTTCGGGGGGATCATCTTCGCCGCCTCGATTCTCGCGGCCTGCCGGAACATGGATGACCTGCGCCTGATTCTCGGCGCGTTCGTGGCCGTAACGTCGGGCATCGCGATGGCCTCCTTCGCCGGGGGCGTCCGGCTGCACCCCGTCTACGGCGCGGCGGCCGTCGGGGGACGCCTGCAGGGGGCTTTCGACCATCCGAACCAGCTCGGCGCCCTCTGCGCGCTGGGCATCTCGATTGCCGTCGGCCTTGCGTTTGGCGCCCGTAGGAGGCTCGCCCGCGTCGCCGCGGGCACCGCGGGCGTGGTCATCTCCGCGGCGCTGATGTTCACGCTCTCGCGCGGGGCGTGGATCGGCACGGCGCTCGCGCTGCTCTTCCTGCTCGTGGCCTTGAGCGAGGCGCGCCGAGCGCTCGTGCTGCTGGTCGTCCCGGGGATCCTCGTCGTCGTGCTCGTCGCGCCCCTTGTTCCTGTCGGCCAGACCGAGATCAACGTCGTCGGCGAGCGGGCGCGCGCGCTGACCGCGCTCAGCCCCTACGACAACCGGCGGCAGATCTACGCCGAAGCCTGGCGCGAGATTCGCGCGGATCCGGTCACAGGTGTCGGGCCTGGCGGCTTCCCCATCGCAAGTGCGCGCGCGGGGTCGCGGACGAGCACCTACGCGGTCGTCCATGCCCACAACCTCCTCCTCACGTGGGGAGCCGAGGCGGGATTCCCGGCCGTCCTGTTCATCCTCGGCCTGGCGCTCTCGCTCGCCCTCGCGGCGCGCGAGGCAGGCCGTCGCTTCCGGCGTCTCGGTCAAACACGAGACCGCGCGATCGTCGCAGGCGTCGCTGCCGCCCTCCTGGCCATCTTCGGGCAGGGCCTCTTCGATTACGTGCTTCGCAACGCGGTCGCGAACATCGCCACCTGGGCGATGATCGGCGCCCTCCTCGTCTGCCTGCGCGAGGCGCGCCGCGCCCGGAGCGGTTAGCCGGTCAGGAAGCTCTTCAGGCGGGTGTAGACCGGGCGCTCGGTGAGGTCGTCGTTCAGCAGGGCGTAGCCCTCCTCGTGCAGGTTGGCGCTACCTGGTTGCGCGCGCTCCTTGTACCAGAACATGACAGGCACGTTGGGATAGTTGGCCATCGTGTACTGAATGGCGCGAACGAAGTAGTCGGCCTGCTGCTCGGCGGTGACCCCACGCTGCCAGTTCGGCGTGTTCGGGCCATTCGTGTGGTTCGACCAGCCGAACTCCGTGAACCAGATCGGCTTGGCCGCGTCGCCGTAGGCGGCCATCACGTTGCGTACCGCCGGTAGGTGCGTGAACCACCAGCGGTGCCCGTCGTCCGCGTACTCCGGGGGAGCGTCGGCGACGCCCTGGTACGGGTGGGTGGCGACGACGTCGAAAGAGTCCCGGCCGCCGAGGGCGTAGACCTGGCCGATCCAGCCGTCGTCGTTGGAGGCGGGTCCGCCGAGGATGACCTTCGCTGCGGGGTCGCCGGCCTTGAAGCCGGGGTAGGCGGCGCGGAGGAGCGAGACGTACTGCTGCACGGTTCCCTGCCAGAAGGACTGGCTCGGGTCGGGCTCGTTCCAGACCTCCCAGGCGGCAACGCGGCCGTTCCAGTAGCTCGCGGCCCACCGCGCGAAGTCGGCGTAGTCCTGGGGATTCGTCGGCGGCACCTTGTTCGACTGGCCCCCGTTCGCCCAGGCGGGGGTCAGCCAGAGCGTGACGAGGACGTTGAGGCCGCGCGCCCGGGCCTGGTTGACGCAGTAGTCGACCATGCCGATGTACCAGGAGTTGCGCGCGCCCTTGAAGCTGTCCTCGATCCCGTCCCACGCGACGTCGATGCGAACCCAGCGAACGCCGGCAGCCGCCAGCTCGTCGAGCACGGCCAGGCGGGAGGGATCGGAGTAGAAGGCCCACGTGCAGTGGAACTGCGCGCCGATCCCGGGCACCGCACCGGGGGGAGGCGGCGGCGGTGGCGGTGGAGGTGGCGGCGGTGGGGGAGGCGGCGGTGGCGGAGGCGGAGGTGGCGGCGGCGGTGGGGGAGGCGGTGGAGGTGGAGGCGGAGGCGGCGGTGGAGGCGGCGGCGTGCAGCTGTGCCTACGGCAGGGGTTCCGGGCCGGAGCAAGGCGCATCGAGCTGACGCGGACATGTCTCGTGACCGCGACGCGCAGGGTGCTGCCGCCGAGGCGGCTTCGGTAGGCGAGGGGGATGAGCCGCTGCCAGCTCCCGGTCGAGCGCAGACAGGTGTGGGCTCGACCGACGACGGAGCGGCCGGCCGTCTCTCGAACGTGAAGGCAGACGCGTCGGCTGGGGGTCGCGGCGCGCACGCGCGCGCTCGCGACGAACTGCTCGCCCGAGCGCTTCGTGACGAGCGTCCGCGGCGTGGACGCCGCATCGGCCTGCGCGGCCAGGCCTGCGCACGAGAGCAACGCTCCGGCGACCAGCAACGCTGTGATCTTCCCGTTCGGGCGGCGAATCGGGTTCATGACTTGTTCGTCGGAAGCCCGCTGTCGCCACGCGATCACTCGGCGGAGTGCCCCTCGATCGAGGAACGGGCGCGGCCCTGCGTCCGAGCGGGAGGAGGCCCCCGTAGTCGGTGGCTAGGATGGGCAGGGCGCGCCTCGATGACGACGAACTTCCGACCATGGGGATGACCGACCTCGGGAGCGAGCGCCCAGCCCGGGAGAGCCGCCGCGGGCTGATCCAGGAAGGTGGGCTGCCCGAGCTCTTCGACGCGTTGCGTTGGCGCTGGCAGCCGACCGCCCTGATCGCGCTCGTGTTCATGCTGGGCGCGACGGTTTACGTCGAGTCTCTTCAGTCCCAGTACGACGGTCAGGCGCTCGTCGCGGTCGGCCCGAGGCCGAACCAGCCGACGGCCGGCGCGGACACCGTCCGCGTGATCGCGCCGAAGTACGTGGAGTACGTCACGGCGCGCTCGACGGTCGAGAAGGTGGCGCCGGAGATCGGCGAGGACCCGGACGTCCTGGAAGAGGCCATCAGCGCACGCGTCGCCACCGACACGGGCAACGTCACGATCACCGTGCGGCTGCCCGATCCCGAGCGCGCGGCGGAGGCGGCCAACGCGTTCGCCCGTGAGACGGTGACGTTCTCGAAGACCGACCCGTTGCTCGTCGCGCAGCAGGTGACCCAGGCCCTGCCGCCGAAGAAGCCTGCCGCGCCGCCGCGGCGGCTGCTCGAGGCCGCCGCCCTCCTTGTCGGCATCCTGCTCGGGGTCGTAGCTTCGCTGCTGCTCGAGCGAGGCCGGCCGAGGCTGCGGTCCTGGCGCGACCTCGCGCGCTCGACCGGCTATCCGGTCGTCGGCAGGATCCCGCCCTCACGCGCGCTCCGGCAAGGGCCGCTCGCCGCCTTCTCCGATCTGCGCACGGCGTCGGCGTTCCGGATCCTGCGCGCGAACCTCGAGCCGCAGCTGCGTGAGGGGGCGATCGACGTCATCGTCGTCACGTCGCCGGCTCCGGCGGACGGCAAGACGACGGTCACGACGCTGCTCGGAGAGGCGCTCGGCCGGCTCGGCATGCGCACGCTGCTGATCGACGGCGACCTGCGCCGGCCCGGCTTCGCGCGCGTCGCCCAGATCGACCCGTATCCGGGCCTCTCGGAAGTGCTGCGCGGCGAGGCCACCGTCACTGTGGCGGCACAGGAAGGTTGGGCGGAGAACGTCTGGATCCTGCCCACGACGCACGATCCGGAGGCGGGCGACCTCCTCTCACGCCGTCTGACCGACGTCCTCGAGGAGGCGCGCGAGCACTTCGACCTCATCGTGATTGACACGCCGCCGCTCCTCAGCACCGACGATGCGCGCTCGATCGCCACGATTGCGAAGGGGATCCTCCTCGTCGTCACGCGCGGGGAGCTCACCCGCTCGGTGACCGAGGCGGTGCTGGCGATCGAGGCGCTTCAGGCGCCGCTGATGGGGATCGTGGCGAACCGGTTCAAGGAGTCGTCAGTCCCGTACTACTACTGAGGAGCTCCTCCGAGAGCTCGGCGACTGCGGCCGCTGCCGCGCGCAGGTCGTGCGAGCGCTCGGCGCGCCGTCGCGCCGTCCGGCCCTCCGCCTCGGTTCTGGCCGGGTCGAGCAGGCGCTCGGCGATCGCCCCGGCGAGTGCGGCCGGTTGCTCGGGCGGGACGAGCGCGCCCGCATCGGCGTCGATCGCCTCTTCCGCGCCGGGCACCTCGGTGGTGACGACGCTGCGGCCCCGGGCCATCGCCTCGAGCATTGCGACCGACATCCCCTCCCAGCGGGATGGTGCCGCGACGACGTCAGCCGCAGCCAGCCAGTCCGGCACGTCGGCCCGCCGGCCGACGAAGCTCACGCCGACGCCCGCCCGGCGTCGGAGGGCTTCGTCGTCCGGCCCGTCGCCGACCAGGAAGAGCTGCGCGTCGGGAACCCGCGCGAGGACGGCCGGCCAGGCGTCCAGCAGCACGTCTTGGCCCTTCTGGCGGCAGAGGCGCCCGACGCAGACGACCGTCGGCCCCTCGCCCAGCTCGAGCCGGCGGCGGGCGGCGGAGCGATCCTCCGCCGAGGCCTCCTGGAGCGCGTCGAGGTCGACACCGTTGGGGATGACACGCCACCTCGCCTCGATGCCGTGCTCCTCTCCGCGGCGGCGTTCCGCCTCGCTCACGCACAGGATCACCGTCGCCCAGCGCGCCGAGCGCCGCTCCCAGGCGAGCGCGCCCAGCCGCGCCGGGCCTCGGACCGCCTCGAACGACCACGCGTGCGGCTGGAAGATCGTGGGGAGCCGCCCGCGGATCGCAAGCCGCCCGGCAAGTCCGGCCTTCGAGGAGTGCAGGTGCACGAGCTCCGGCCGCTCCTCGTCGAGGATCCGCCGGAGCCGCAGCGCGTCGAACAGCGAGCCGGGACCGGGTGCACGCTTCGCTGTCCAGCGGACGTGTCTCGCTCCCGTGGCCGCGACGACGTCGGCGAGCTGGCCGTACTCGGGACAGGCGACTTTGACCTGCCAACCACGCCGGGCCTGGTCGGCGGCAACCTCCGCGACGTAGCCGGCGACGCCGCCGTCGCTCGGCTGGGAGACGTGAAGAATCGAGAGCGGGCCGCGTGCCGTCATCTACGGCTCATCTTGCACGCGCCGGGCGACGCGCCAAGAGGTTCGCGCCGAGAATGCTGCTCTATGGTTCGGGCGTGATCGATCTCCACACCCACATCCTCCCGGGGATCGACGACGGGGCCAGGTCGCTCGACGACTCGCGCCTGCTGGCCCTCGAGGCGGCCGCTGACGGGATCTCCGCGCTGGCCGCCACGCCGCACGTCCGGGCGGATTTCCCGACGACGGCAGACCTCATGGAGCAGGCCGTGGGCGAGCTGCGCCTGGACTTCTTCGAGCAGCGGATCCCGGTCGAGGTGCTCTTTGGCGCGGAGGTCGACGTGGGTCTCCTGTGGGCGATTCCACGCGACGAGCTGCCGCGGCTGACGATTGCGCAAACGGGGCGCTACCTTCTCCTCGAGTTCCCGTACCGCGGCTGGCCCCTTGCCCTCGACTCGGCGGTGACGGGCCTGGTCCAGCTCGGGATCACGCCGCTGCTCGCGCATCCGGAGCGCAATCCGGAGGTGCAGGACCGGCCTGACCGCCTGCGCGGGCTCGTCGACTCCGGCGCGCTCGTGCAGGTGACCTCCGCTTCGCTCGACGGCCGCCTCGACCGGGCCTCGCAGGGCGCCGCCGAGCGCCTGCTCGAGCTCGGCCTCGTACACGTCCTTGCGAGCGACGCGCATGGTCCGCACATCCGTGGGGGCGGGCTCAGCGCTGCCGCCCGCGCGGTCGGCGACTCCGGCCTCGCGCGCTACCTCACGGTCGAGGTGCCGGGTGCGATCGTCGCGGGAGAGCCGGTGCCCGAGGCGCCTCAGGTCCCGCTTGGTGCGTGAGCTCTCGCTAGTCCGTCTGAGCTGATCCGTCGAGCCGCCGACGGTCAACCGATGCCGTCTCTGAGCGGATCACGTCGGTGAGGATGCCGTCGAGATCGATGGTGGGCCGCCAGCCGATCTCCGCAGCGATCTTCTCGATCGAGGGCGCACGGTGGAACATCTCTTCGGCGATGCCCCCCTCGTAGACCTCGGCATAGGGGACGAAGACGAGCTCGGAGCTCGAGCCGGTCGCCTCGAGAACGCGCGCGGCCAGGTCGACGATCCGGATCCGGTCGGTCGAGCCGACGTTGTAGATCTCGCCCGCAGCCGCCGGCGAGTCGAGGAGGCCGGTCAGCGCGCGCACCGCGTCCGCGACGTGGCAGAAGCAGCGCGTCTGAGTGCCGTCGCCGTGGACCTCGAGCGGCTCGCCTGCCAGCGCGCGCTGTACGAAGCGTGGGACGACGTTCCCGTACTGGCTGTTCTGGCGCGGACCGACCGTGTTGAAGAGGCGCGCGATCACGCAACGGAGGCCTCGTTCGTGGCGCAGGGCGAGCGCGAGGAACTCGTCGAGCGCCTTCGTGTCCGCGTACGCCCAGCGCTTCGCCGTCGTCGGGCCGTAGATGCGCTGGGCGTCCTCTCCGAGCGACACGTCCTTCGGGTGGTTCCCGTAGACCTCCGAGCTGGAGGCGACGAGCACCGGCTTCTCGAAGCGGGCGCAGTACTCGAGCACGTTCTCGGCGCCCTGGACGTTCGTGAGCAGCGTGCGGCCGGGCTGCTCGACGATCAGGCGCACCCCCACGACGGCGGCGAGGTGGTAGACGGCGTCGCAGCGGTGCACGAGCTCGCTGACGACGGCGGGCGAGAGCACGGAGTCGACCACGAGGTGGAAGCCGTCGCGCTCGCGAAGATGGAAGATGTTCGCCTCCGAGCCCGTCGAGAGGTCATCGAGCGCGAACACCTCCCAGCCCTGGTCCAGGAGGAGCTCGCAGAGATGCGAGCCGATGAAGCCGGCGCCGCCCGTGACGAAGGCCTTCCCGGTCACCGGCGCCGAAGCCTAGATGCTCGGCCTCCGTCACGCATCGCACCGCTTCGGAGCCTCAGCCGGTCGCTCCGAGACGGCGTAGAAAACCTATCTCACCCTTGCGGATTCTTTCCATCGCAGCCAAGATGAGTCTGGAGTTTTACGGGGAGCGGTAGATTGTCCGGGGGAAAGGAGATCGGATGCGTCGCGGGGCAGTCACCGCGCTCGCGATAGGGGTCCTGCTCGGCCTCGTCGGGCCGGCCGCAGGGGCGACACCGCCGCAGATCTACAAGGATCTCGCGGACAACGGCCGGCTGGACCGACACTACTCGAAGGCCGACATCGACCGTGCCCTCCACGCCCCGTCCCTCGAGGGCTACGAGCGGCCGGTCCCTGTGCGCCGCCCGAGTGGAGCCGTGCCTGCCGCCTCTTCGGCCGCGGACGCTCGCGGGCCGCTGCCGTTCAGCGGGCTCGATCTCGCGCTGCTCGGCGGCGTCGGCGCACCGCTGCTCCTCCTCGGGGCGACCATGGGTCGACTCACCCGCGTCAGGGCGGGAGAGAGGGTCTAGGTGGCCGACCGCGCTGTCCCGACGACGCTCCCCGGCGCCTCTTCGGCGCTGGGGACGGTCGACAACCTGCGCCGGCGCGCGCAGGGGCTGACCAGGAGCGGCGCCCGCTCCGGGCGTCGCTGGGCTCTCGCGCGCTTCTCGCTCGACTCCGCCATGGTCGTCACGGCCGGGGTCGCCGCGACGCTGGGCTCGAGGGCGGCCGACGTGCCGGCGCCCCACGCGCTCTGGCTCGCCGTCTTCGCGGTTGTGGTGCTCGCTCTCTTCGCCGCCCGCGGCATGTATGCATCGCGCCTCCGCTTCGACCTTCTCGAAGAGCTGCGTGCCGTCGTCGTGGCGACATCGCTCGCGGCGATGGCCTTCCTCTCGCTTGGCGAGCTCATCTCCGCGCCTCCGGGGCTCGCTGCCCAGGTGATCCGGACGTGGGCGTTTGCCGCCGCGTACGTCGCCGCCGGGCGTGTCGCCCTGCACTGGTCGCGCACGCAGGCCTACCGCCAGGGCGAATCGGTTCGGCCGACGCTGGTCATCGGCGCCGGCAAGATCGGCAGGCTGACGGCCAGTCGCCTGCTCGCGCATCCCGAGCTCGGCCTCAAGCCCGTCGGCTTCCTCGACAAGGACCCGCTGGTCGAGGAGGACGGCTCGCTGCCGATCCCGGTCCTCGGAGCGAGCTGGGACCTCGACCGCATCGCCGCCCAGTACCAGGTCGAGCATGTGATCATCACGTTCTCGCGCGCGCCCCACGAAGTCCTGCTCCGGCTCGTCCGGCGCTGCGAGGAGCTGGGCCTGCAGGTCGCGTTCGTGCCGCGACTGTTCGAGAAGATGACCAGCCGCCTCACGGTCGAGCATTTCGGTGGGCTTCCATTCATCTCGGCACGGCCGGTGAACCCGAAGGGGATCCAGTTCGCGATCAAGTACGCGGCCGATCGCCTGGTCGCGGCCCTGCTGCTGCTGCTCACGCTTCCGCTCATGGTCCCGGCAGCGCTCGCGATCCTGCTCACTCTCGGCCGGCCGCTCTTCTTCCGCCAGGTCCGCGTCGGCCGGGACGGCCGGACGTTCGAGATGTTGAAGTTCCGGACGATGACGCGAGCGTCCGAGGAGGAGGTCGCGGCGGAGGCGATGGAGCTGCCGCCGGACACGGCGCCCGGCGGTGTCGAGGGCGGCGACCGCAGGACGCGGGTCGGGACGTTCATGCGCCGAACCTCGCTCGACGAGCTGCCGCAGCTGGTCAACGTCCTCAAGGGCGAGATGAGCCTGATCGGGCCGAGGCCCGAGCGGCCGGGGTTCGTGGGCCTCTTCGAGCAGAGCGTCTACCGCTACAGCGACCGGCACCGCGTGAAGTCGGGGATCACGGGCTGGGCGCAGGTGCACGGGCTCCGCGGCAAGACGTCGTTGTCCGACCGGGTCGAGTGGGACAATTACTACATCGAGAACTGGTCGCTCTGGCTCGACCTCAAGGTACTGCTCCTGACCTTCCTGGCCGTTACACATTCCCCCCGACACGTCGAGTAGGCCTCGGCCACTCGACGTCCTTCCCCCGAGGCTCGCGACCCGAACGGGTCGTGAGCCTCTGCCGTCAGCCGGAGCGCATCAGCAGGGCGCCGGCCGCCGCGAACGTCGCGAGGGCAGGCACAGCGGCCACGCCGAGCGAGAGCGACGCGAGGGCGCTCTCTCCGATCACGACCAGTACGAACGCGAAAAACCGGCTCACCCTTCCCCTCCCCTTGAAACCCCCTCTCAGCGTAAGCGGTCACCCCGGTCTCGTAAAGCCTTTGTGAATGTCCGTCACGACCCGGGCCGCCCAGTCGGCAGCACCCGGGGTGTGAGCTAACATGAGACTTCTGTCGTTCGATCTGCGGGAGCGTTGACCCCGGTGTTTGAAAGGTTCACAGAGAGAGCGCGTCAAGTTGTCGTCCTTGCACAGGACGAGGCAAGGGCGCTCAAGCACAACTACATCGGCACCGAGCACATCCTTCTCGGCCTGCTGCGCGAGGAGGAGGGGCTCGCCGCGCGAGTCCTCGAGTCGCTCGACATCACGGTCGAGGAGGTGCGGGCGCAGATCGCCCGCATCGTCGGCCAGGGCGACGAGGTGACGACGGGGCAGATCCCGTTCACCCCGCGCGCGAAGAAGGTGCTGGAGCTCGCCCTCCGCGAGGCGCTCTCGCTCGGCCACAACTACATCGGCACCGAGCACATCCTGCTCGGGCTCGTCCGCGAGAACGAGGGCGTCGCCGCACGGATCCTGCTCGACTTCGACGCCGACGCGGAGAAGATCCGGAACGAGATCATCCGCATGCTCTCGGGGCCGGGCCGCCGCCAGCAGGGCGGAGGCGGAGCGCCCGGGGAGAAGACGAAGAGCTCGAAGCTCCTCGACCAGTTCGGCCGCAACCTGACGCGCCAGGCGGCTGAGGGCAAGTCCGACCCCGTCGTCGGCCGCCAGACCGAGATCGAGCGCGTGATGCAGATCCTCTCGCGCCGGACGAAGAACAACCCGGTGCTGATCGGGGAGCCCGGCGTCGGCAAGACGGCCGTCGTCGAGGGGCTCGCCGCACGCATCGCCGCCGGCCAGGTGCCCGAGCTGCTCAAGGGCAAGCAGATCTACACGCTCGACCTCGCGGCGCTCGTCGCCGGCTCGAAGTACCGCGGCGAGTTCGAGGAGCGCCTGAAGAAGGTCATGAAGGAGATCATGCAGCGGGGCGACATCATCCTCTTCATCGACGAGCTGCATAACCTCGTCGGCGCCGGCGCGGCCGAAGGCGCGATCGACGCGGCCTCGATCCTCAAGCCCGCGCTCGCGCGCGGCGAGATGCAGACGATCGGCGCAACGACGCTCGACGAGTACCGCAAGTACCTCGAGCGCGACGCCGCTCTCGAACGCCGCTTCCAGCAGATCCGCGTCGACGAGCCGTCCGTGGACGACACGGTCGAGATCCTGCGCGGCCTGCGCGACCGCTACGAGGCGCACCACCGCTGCAAGATCTCGGACGACGCCCTGCGTGCTGCGGCGGTGCTCGCCGACCGCTACATCCAGGATCGCCATCTGCCCGACAAGGCCATCGATCTCATCGATGAGGCCGCTTCGCGCATGCGCATCAGGAACATGACTGCGCCGCCGCACTACCGCGAGCTCGAGGAGGAGATCACCAAGGTTCGCGGTGAGAAGGAGGACGCGATCGAGGCCCAGGAGTTCGAGAAGGCCGCGAGCCTCCGCGACAAGGAGCGCAAGCTGACGCAGAAGAAGCGCGAGCTCGAGGACAGCTGGCAGGCCGAGGAGTCGGCCGACCAGCCGCAGATCGGTGAGGACGAGATCGCCGACATCGTGTCGATGTGGACTGGCATCCCCGTCTTCAAGCTGACGGAGGCCGAGTCGCAGAAGCTCATCCGGATGGAGGACGAGCTCCACAAGCGCGTCGTCGGCCAGGACGAGGCGATCGTCGCCGTCTCGAAGTCGATCCGCCGGGCCCGCGCCGGCATCAAGGATCCAAAGCGCCCGACCGGCTCTTTCATCTTCCTCGGCCCGTCAGGCGTGGGGAAGACCGAGCTCGCGCGCACCCTCGCCGAGTTCCTGTTCGGCGACGAGGACGCGATGATCCAGGTCGACATGTCGGAGTACATGGAGAAGCACTCCGTGTCCCGGCTCGTCGGCTCGCCGCCCGGCTACATCGGCTACGACGAGGGCGGCCAGCTCACCGAGGCCGTCCGTCGCAAGGCCTACGCGGTCGTGCTCCTCGACGAGGTCGAGAAAGCGCATCCGGACGTCTTCAACATCCTTCTCCAGATCCTCGAGGACGGGAAGCTGACCGACGCGCAGGGGCGCAAGGTCGACTTCCGCAACACGATTGTGATCATGACCTCGAACATCGGCGCCTCGACGATCTCGAAGAACCAGACGCTCGGCTTCGGGATCGGCGATGACTCCGGCCTCTCCTACGACGAGATGAAGGACCGGATCACGGGCGAGCTGAAGAAGGTCTTCCGGCCCGAGCTCCTCAACCGGATCGACGAGGTGATCGTCTTCCACAAGCTGTCGCGCGAGGAGATCAAGACGATCGTCGACCTGCTGCTGAAGCGCCTGCGCGACCAGATGGGCGTGCACTCGGCCGAGATCTCCCTCACCGAGGAGGCGAAGGATCTCCTCGTCGAGAAGGGCTACGACCCGACGATGGGAGCACGGCCGCTTCGTCGCGCGATTCAGCGCTTCATCGAGGACCCGCTCGCCGACTTCGTGCTCGGGCGCGAGGTGAAGCCCGGCTCGACGATTCTCGTAGACAAGAAGCGCGACGCTGAGGACGAGGTCGAGATCACCATCATCCCGGGCGCCCCGCCCGAGGACATGGACAAGGTCACCGTGCCGCCCGAGGAGCCGGTCGCAGAGGGCAACGGCGACTCGGACGAGACCTCCGAGTAGCTCGCGCTAGCTCCCGGGCTTTGCGGGGCCGACGCCCGGCAGGGCCTCGCCGATCTTGCCGAGAGCGTTCGCGAACTCGCTCGGGATGATCCACACCTTGTTCGACTCGCCCTGCGCAATCTGCGGTAGTACCTGGAGGTACTGGTAGGCGAGTAGCTTCGGGTCGGCGTCGCCGGCGTGAATCGCCTTGAAGACGGTGTCGATCGCGCTTGCCTGGCCCTCCGCAGCGAGGATCGTCGCCTGGCGCTGCCCTTCGGCGCGCAGGATCGCGCCCTGCTTCTCTCCCTCGGCGGTCAGGATCTGCGACTGCTTCAACCCCTCCGCGTTCAGGATCGCGGCGCGCTTGTCCCGCTCCGCGCGCATCTGCTTCTCCATCGAGTCCTGGATCGACGCGGGCGGGTCGATCGCCTTCAGCTCGACGCGGTTGACGCGGATGCCCCATTTGCCTGTGGCCTCGTCGAGAACGCCGCGCAGCTGCTGGTTGATCTGGTCGCGCGAGGTCAGCGTCGCCTCGAGGTCCAGGCCGCCGATCACGTTCCGTAGCGTCGTCACCGTCAGCTGCTCGATTCCCTGGATGTAGTTCGCGATCTCGTAGGTTGCCGCCTTCGGCTCGGTGACCTGGAAGTAGATGACCGTGTCGATGCTAACGACGACGTTGTCCTCGGTGATCACCGGCTGCGGCTTGAACGAGACGACCTGCTCGCGGAGATCGATCATCTCGCGGATCCGGTCGATGAAGGGGACGACGATGGCAAGCCCGGCATTCAGCGTGCGCGAGTAGCGGCCGAGTCGCTCGACGACCCCGGCCCGCGCCTGCGGCACGATCCGGATCGTCCGCGCGAGCACGAGGAGCACGAACCCCGCCACGATCAGGAGCACGATCAACTCGGCCATCGGTGACCTCCTACTGGTAGACGAGCGCGGTTGCGCCCTCGATCTTCACGACCTCGACGCGCGCGCCCGGCTCGAGAACCTGATCCTCCACGTAGGCGCGCGCAGACCATTCCTCGCCCCCGATCCGGACCCGACCACCGTCCACGTCGACTCTTTGCAGGACGATCGCCTTCGATCCGACGAGCGCCGCGGTGCCGGTGCGGAGCATCGCCGGCATGTGGATATGCCGGCGCGCAATCGGGCGGAGAAGCGCGAGCGAGGCGATCGAACCTGCGATGAACGCGATCATCTGGAAGGCCACGCCTATCCCGGCGAGAGCAAGGATCGCTGCGAGGAGCGCTGCGAGCGCAACGGGCCCGAGGAAGAACAGGCCGGGCGTGAAGATCTCCCCGACCGCGAGCGCGACCGCGACGATCGTCCAGACGAACCAGTCGGGCATGACGGAAATCCTAGGCTGCCGGCGGCGCGTCCGGGTAACGCGGCAGCCCGTCGTCCGGGAGTTCGTCCCACGGCGCGCGGGAATCGACGTACGAGTGGCGCTCCGGCCGGATCTTCGGATCTCCGTCGAGTGCACCCAGGCGCACGGAGATGTGCTCGCCCTCCGGCCACCAGTTGCCGAAGAGGCTCGAGCCGCACTCCGAGCAGAACGCCTTGACGCGGCCGCCCTCGGGGCGATAGACGCGGATCAGCTCCTCGCCCTCGAGGAGCCGGAACTGCTCGCGTGGGATGTGCCCGACCGTGAGCCCGAAGGCGCCCGAGTGCTTGCGGCACCGCGAGCAGTGGCAGTGGATCGCGCGCGTGAAGGGCAGCGTCACCTCGAAGCGGACGCCCCCGCAGAGGCAGCTGCCGCCGACTGTCTCGGCCATACAACAAACTCTACGTAGGCTGCGGGGGTGAGGCGAACCCTCACCGATCGCCCGGCGCTCGGCGTGCTCGCGGGCGCGCTCGCAATCGCGTTCTCGGGGATCCTCTACCGGCTTGCCGAGGTCTCGCCTTCGACGGGCGCCTTTTTCCGTTGCCTCTACGCGCTCCCGCCTCTCTGGCTGCTCGCCGCCCGAGAGGACCGCAAGCTCGGCCCCCGCCCGTGGCCGCTCCGGCGAGCCGCCTGGCTTGCCGGAGCGTTCTTCGCAGCCGACCTCATCCTCTGGCACCACTCGATCGAAGAGGTCGGCGCCGGGCTCGCGACCGTGCTCGGCAACACGCAAGTCCTCCTCGTGGGACTGCTGGCCTGGCTGATCTTCCGCGAGCGCCCGGCAAGAAGCTCGGTGCTGGCAATCCCCGTTGCGATGCTCGGCATCGTCCTCATATCCGGCGTGTTCGAGAAGGGCGCGTACGGCGACAACCCCGCGCTCGGCGCCGTCTACGGCGTCGTCACGGGGATCGCCTATTCGGGATTTCTGCTCGCGCTCCGGCACGGCTCGAGCGACCTACGCCGGATCGCCGGTCCGCTCTACGACGCGACGCTCGCGAGCGCGCTCTTCCTCGTCCCGGCGGGCCTCCTCCTCGGCGAACTCGACTTCTCGCCCTCGCTCGAGGCGACCGCTTGGCTCGTCCTGCTCGCACTCAGCTCCCAGGTCGTCGGCTGGTTGCTGATCACCGTCTCGCTGGCGAGGCTCCCGGCCGCGCTGACCTCTGTGCTGCTGACCTTCCAGCCCCTGGCGTCGGTCGTCTTCGCCGCGCTGCTGATCGACGAGAGCCCATCGGCGCTCCAGCTCGTCGGCGCGGCGGCGATCCTCGCCGGGCTCCTGATCGCCTCCGTGAGCCGGCGCGCGCGAGTGCGCGCCGAGCCCGCTTTCGAAGGAGTTCCCGAGCATTAGGAGGGCTCGGCGAAACGCAGCGCTGTGCCGTCGGGCCGCGCTGCTCGCCCCGAGGCGGCGTCCTCCGTCGCGCCGATAGCGAACTGCTATCGGCGCTCCCCTGCGTCCTTGCCTCGGAACGACCATCGAACCCCGACGACGAGCGACGTTCCGCCAATCCCTCCTAAGTCACAGATCCGGCACAGTCGGCGTCGGACCGCCCTCGTAGACTCGACGGCATGGCGAAAGTGGCTGCCCTCCACTACTCCTGCGCCGAGTGCGGCTACTCGACCGGCCGCTGGCTCGGCCGCTGCCCGGGGTGCGGCAGCTTCGGCACGCTCACCGAGCAGACGCCCTCGGCGGCGAACGGTCAGGCCGAGGCGAAGCCGCTGCTGCGCCTCGCCGAGGTCGAGGTCGAGGACGCCGCCCGCATATCGACCGGTGTCCCCGAGCTCGACCGTGTGCTCGGCGGAGGCCTCGTCCCCGCCTCGCTCGTCCTGGTCGGGGGCGAGCCCGGCGTCGGGAAGTCGACACTCCTCCTCATGGCCCTCGCTGCGATCTCGCGCGAGCGGCGAGCGCTGCTCGTCACAGGCGAGGAGTCGACGGCGCAGGTGAAGCTTCGTGCCGCGCGGCTCGGCGGCGCGGAGAACGTCGAGATCCTTGCCGAGACCGACCTTCAGGCAATCTGCGCGACGCTCGAGCGCGAGCGGCCCGCGGTCTGCGTGATCGATTCAGTGCAGACGCTCTACTCGGGGGAGATCGGCTCGGCGCCGGGCTCGGTGGCGCAGGTGCGCGAGGCCGCGGCCCGCCTGCTGCGCGTGGGCAAGGAGGCGGGCGTCGCACTCTTCCTGGTGGGCCACGTGACGAAGGACGGCTCGGTCGCGGGCCCCCGCGTCCTCGAGCACCTCGTCGACTGCGTCCTCCAGTTCGAGGGCGACCGCTACCACGCGCACCGCATCCTCCGCGCGGCGAAGAATCGCTTCGGCTCGACCAACGAGCTCGGCGTCTTCGAGATGACGGGCTCAGGCCTCCAGGGCGTTCCCGACCCGTCGGCGATCTTCGGGCGAAGCGCGGGCGAGGTGGGCGCGGCCGTCGCGTGCGCGCTCGAGGGGACGCGGCCTCTGCTCCTCGAGATCCAGGCGCTCGTGTCACCCACCGACCTGGCGATGCCGAGGCGCGTCGCTACCGGCGTCGACCCGAAGCGGCTCGCGATGATCGTCGCCGTCCTCTCCCGCCACGCAGGGCTCGCCCTCGGCCAGGCCGACGTCTTCGTCAACGTCGCCGGGGGCGTGCGAATCGACGAGCCGGGCGCCGATCTCGCCGTCGGTCTCGCGATCGCCTCTGCGGCGCGCGGCGCGACCGTGCGGGCGGGCACGGCGGCCTTCGGCGAGATCGGCCTCACGGGCCGGCTTCGGCCGGCGACCCAGGCCGAGAGGCGCGCTCAGGAGTGCGCGAAGCTGGGGCTGGAGGCCGTCCTCGTGCCCGCGGGGACGGAGGCGCGAGCGAAGCTCACACTCGTCGGGGCCGAGACGCTCCGCCAGGCCGTCTCGGCGGCGCTGGAGAAGGCCGATCCCAAGGCGGCGTAGTCCTGTCTGAGCAGGGCTTTTTCGGACGAGTCTCAGAAAAACCCTGGAAAACCTGGCATTTTTGGCCAACTTCCGATATACTGGCTTCCGTTCGCCGGCGGTCGCTCAGTCGCCGGCGGCTTGGTGATGTCGCACAGAAAGGGGAGGTCGGGCTTGTACAAGGTCGGCGATAAGGTCGTGTATCCGCACCACGGGGCAGGCACCGTGGTCAAGAAGGAGAAGCGGAAGGTGCTCGGTGAGGAGCGTGAGTACCTGACGATCCAGATCCTGCACAACGACATGACGGTGAACGTGCCGGCCGAGAACGCCGACCGCGTTGGGCTCCGCAAGGTAATCGATGCCACAACCGTCGAGCACGTGCTGAAGGCGCTCCGGGGGAGCGGCACGACGATGCCGAAGAACTGGAACCGCCGCTTCAAGCACAACCGCGACAAGATGAAGACGGGCGACATCTTCGAGCTCGCCGAGGTCGTCCGGAACCTCTCGCTGCGCGACCACGAGAAGGGCCTTTCCACCGGCGAGAAGCAGATGTTCGTCAAGGCCAAGAAGATCCTCGTCAGTGAGCTCATGTACGCGAAGGGCATGGACGAGGAAGAGGCCGCCGAGTGGCTCGACGACATCCTCGCGGGCGTCGGCACGAAGCGCAGCAACAGCAGGCCGAAGGTCGCAGCCAAGGCGTAGTTAGTCTCCGCGCGTGTCCGTCTGGGCTGTGTTGGCCGCAGCCGGGCGCGGCGAACGGCTCGGTGCCGACCGGCCGAAGGCGTTCGCGCGCCTCGGCGACAGGCCGCTGCTCGCCGAGAGTCTCGAGCGGCTCGATGCTTCCGACTGGGTCGAGGGCATCGTGGTCGCGGCGCCGCCCGAGTGGGAAGAGCCCTGCATCCTCCTCGCCGAGGAGCTCGGCGCCGGCAAGGTCGCGTCGACCGTCACCGGCGGTGAGAGCCGGAGCGAGTCCGTCCGGATTGCGCTCCGCGAGATTCCCGACGACGCGGCGGTCGTGCTCGTCCACGACGCCGCCCGGCCGATGCTGACCGACGAGGTGATCGAGCGCGTCGTCGGCGCACTTGCCGACGGCTGGGACGGCGCGGTCCCGGCGCTGTCGGTCGCGGACACGATCAAACGGGTCGAGGGTGAGACGGTCGCCGAGACGCTCGACCGCTCGCAGCTCGTCGCCGTGCAGACGCCGCAGGCGTTCGTGGCTTCCGTCCTTCGCGACGCGCTCGCCGACGACGTGTCCGCCGCCGCCGACTGCGCGAGCCTCGTCGAGGCGCGAGGGGGCCGAGTTCGGGTCGTCGAGGGCGATCCTCGCTTGCTCAAGATCACGAGCCGGGCGGATCTCGAGCTCGTCGCCGGCTGGCTGTGATCGTCGACTACCACACGCACCTTCGCGCGCCGGACGAGTCGATCGAGCACACGGTCGAGGCGGTCGAGCGCTACGTGGAGACCGCCGCCGATCGCGGCGTCGACGAGATCGGCTTCACCGAGCACGTCTACTACTTCGAGCAAACACGCTCGCTCTGGTCGCTGCCGTACCAGCTCGAGCGCTGCAAGCACGACCTCGATTCCTACGTCGACGCTGTGGTCGAGGCGAAGCGCCGCGGCTACCCGGTCAAGCTCGGGCTCGAGGTCGACTACGACCGCGAGCTCGAGCGCGAAACCGATGAGCTTCTGCAGCCGTATCCCTGGGACTACCTGATCGGCTCGATCCACTTCCTCGACGGCATTAGCATCGACGGCGAGCCTTCGCTCGTACACCGGGTCGGCGTCGAAGAGGCCTGGCGTCGCTACTACGACGAGCTCGCCGCCGCCGCGCGCAGCGGCCTCTTCGACACCCTTGGGCACCCCGACCTCGTGAAGATGTTCGGGCCGGAGATCGAGTGGGACTGGGAGTCGGTCGCTAGGAGCCTCGACGGTGTGTGCTTGGAGGTCTCGAGTGCGGGCCTGCACAAGCGGCACGGCAAGCTCTATCCCAACACGGCGCTGCTTGAGGCGGCGTACGCGCGCGGCACCCCGATCACGCTCGCCTCGGACGCGCATGTCCCGCAGAACGTCGGGCGCGACCTCGATCGCGCGATCGCGCACGCACGGGCGGCGGGGTACGAGACGGTCACCATCTTCGATTGGCGCAGGCAGCGTCAGGAGCCGCTCGGGTGAGCGATCTCCGCATCGGCCTCGGCGTCGACGCGCACCGGTTCGCCGAGGGGATACCGCTCGTTCTCGCCGGCGTCGACTTCCCGGGCGAGCCCGGCCTCGCGGGCCACTCGGACGGCGACGTCATCTCGCACGCGCTGATCGATGCGATCCTCGGCGCGGCCGGAAAGGGCGACATCGGCGAGCTCTTCCCCTCGGTCGACCCGCAGTGGCGCGACGTCTCCTCGATTCGCCTGCTCCAGCGGACGTACGAGGTCGTCCGGGCCGCCGGCTTCGAGCTCGTCAACGCGGACTGCGTCCTGATCGGCGAGCGGCCGCGTATCGCCGAGCTGCGAGTGGCCATGGGCGCCCGGCTCGCAGGCGCCATGGGCGTCGACATCGACCGCGTGACCGTCCGCGCGACGACGACCGACGAGCTCGGCTTCACCGGCCGGGGCGAGGGCCTCGCCGCATTGGCTGTCGCGCTCCTCCGTCGGGCATGAACCTCGTTCGCTACGCCGATCGACCCGACCTTCGGGAAATCCGCTACGACCGCCTATCGCAGCGAACTTTCCCGGAGTACATGCATCACAACCAGTCGGGACCCCTCTACTGGAGCCGCCTCTACGAGAAGTACCCGGACTTCCAGCTCGCGCTACTGGACGGCGATGAGCTCGTCGCCGAGCTGCACTCCCTGCCGGCGGCGTGGGACGGGAGCCTCGACGACCTCCCGCCCGGCTGGGACGACATCTTCCCGCGCGCATTCGAGAGCCGGCGTGCGCCGACTGCGCTCTTCGCGCTGGCGATCTCGGTCCTGCCCGAGCGGCAGGGGGCGCGGCTCTCCTCGCGGATGATCAACGCGATGCGCGACGCCGGCCGGCAGGCGGGCCTGGACCGGTTGGCCGCGCCCGTCCGCCCGACGCTGAAGGCGCAGTACTCGCTGATCTCGATCGAGCGCTACATGAACTGGCGGCGCGACGACGGATCGCACTTCGATCCGTGGCTCCGTATCCACGAGCGCGTGGGCGGGCGGATCTTCGCCGCGGCTCCGGAGTCGATGACGATCGAGGCTCCGGTCGCGGACTGGGAGGAGTGGACGGGGATGCGCCTACCCGAGGACGGCCTCTACGTCATCCCCGGCGCCCTTGCTCCGGTCGACGTTCGCAACGGGATCGGCCGGCACGTCGAGCCGAACGTCTGGGTGGTGCACGACCTGGATTAGGCGGCGGCCGGAAGCGTGAACGAGACCCGGGTGCCGCCCTCGGGCCGGCTCTCCGCCCAGATCCGGCCACCGTGCGCCTCCACGAGACCACGCGCGATCGCGAGCCCGAGTCCCGCACCGGCCTCTCCGCTCGTGCGCGCCGGATCCCCGCGCCAGAAGCGCTCGAACATGCGGGAGGCCGCCTCCGGCGCAAGGCCCTCGCCGCTGTCCTCGACCGTGACCTGTACCTCGTCCGGCCGCGGTTCGACCAGGACGGCGACCGACCCGTCCGAGGGTGTGTGTCGCAGGGCGTTCGTGAGCAGGTTGTAGAGGACGCGCTCCACCTTCTCGGGCTCGCAGCGCGCACGGGCGCCGTTCTCCACCCGGGCTTCGACCTGAACGTGACGGGCCTGCGCCTCCGCCTCGAGGCCCCGGACGCACGACTCGACGAGCCCTGCGAGCTCCGCTTCGCGCAGCTCGAGCGTCAACACGCCCGCGTCGATGCGGGCGAGCTCGAACAGGTCTTCGACGAGCCGTCCCAGGACCCGTACCTGCTCGTGCATCGCGGGCAGGTACCGCGCGGGCTCGGCCAGCCCGTCCTCGACGGCCTCGAGCATCGCCTGGAGCGCCGCGATCGGCGTCCGCAGGTCGTGGCTCGCCCACGCGACGAGCTCGCGCCGTGCGTCGAAGAGTCGTGCGAGGTTCGCCGCCATCTCGTTGAACGAGCGAGCGAGCTCGGCCAGCTCGGCCGGGCCGTGCTCGGAGGCTCGAGCGCCGAGGTCGCCGGCGGCGAGCGCGGCGGATGAGGCCCGCAGCCGATCGATCCCCCGTGCGATCGAGCGCGCGAGGACGAGGGCCGCGATCACTGCGGCCGATGCGGACGCCGCCGCGACGGCCAGGATCTTCACGTCGTCGCCCATGTGGAACATGACCCACCCGGACAAGAGGACGGCGGATAGCGGCAGGACGACCGCGAGAAATGCGAGCCCGGCGAGCTGGAGCCGCACGGTTGGCAGCAGCCTCAGCCCGAGCGCGACGGTGAGGCCGACGCAGAGCGTCGCGAGCGTCACGAGGAGGGCGAGCAGGATCACGGCGTGAACCGGTAGCCGACGCCCCAGACCGTCTCCAGGCGGCGCGGGCGGGAGGGGTCGTCCTCAATCTTCTCGCGCAGCCGCCGCATGTGGACCGTGACGGTACCGGTGTCGAGCGCGGCCGAGTAGCCCCAGACGCGGCGCATGAGGTGGTCGCGCGAGAAGACGCGGCGCGGGTGGCTGGCGAGGAACCACAGCAGGTCGAACTCGCGCGCCGTCAGGCGCAGCGGCTCGTGGCCCCTCGTCACCTCGCGGGTCGCGGAGTCGATCTCGAGACCGTCGAACGAGAGGCGCTCCTGTGTGCCGACCTCCGGCTCGGCGCGGCGGAGCACCGTGCGAACGCGTGCGACCAGCTCCCGCGGCGAGAACGGCTTCGTGACGTAATCGTCGGCGCCGAGCTCGAGGCCGACGATGCGGTCGGACTCCTCTCCGCGAGCAGTCAGCATGATCACGGGAAGGCGGGAGCTCGAACGGATCCAGCGGCAGAGCTCGAGCCCGTCCGTACCGGGCAGCATCACGTCGAGGACTACGAGGTCCGGGCGGTCACGCTCGAGCAGCTCGCGAGCGCGGTCGCCGTCCGCCGCCTCGAGCGTGCGGTATCCCTCGCGCGCGAGGTAGCCGACGACGATCTCGCGGATCGTCGGCTCGTCGTCAACGACGAGGACCGTGGTCATACGCTCATTCTCGTGCAGAAGGCGTTAAGAGAGCCTGAATTCGGCACAGGGGCGGGCGGAGGGTGCCTGCCCCTGTGCCGTGAAGATCACCCGCGCGAGACCTGGATGCGGGCGACGAGCCCAGTCCAGCCGTAGACGGCCGGGTTGAGGTCGCCGCGACCTGTGATCCCTTCGTGCATACGGATTACCGCTCCTTCCGGATCCCGCACGAACGGATGGTTGCAGCACGGGCCCGGGATGAAGGCGATGAGCTCGTTGTTGCGCTCGCTCCCCCCGTCGTAGGCGTTGGTGGAGCGCGTGAAGCCCCGGCCGCGGAGGTGCATCGAGTCGAGGCCGGTGAACCCGTCGTTCGTGTTCACGAGCATCGTGAGGATCGTGAGACGATTGAACTTGCCTCGCGACTGGATCGTGAACGTGCGGGTTGCTCCGGGAGGGATCGGGCCTCCTTCGCCGGTCCGCACGCTAAGCACGCCTGGATATCCGGTGAGTGCAGATTCTGCGGGCGCGTTGTTGGCGTCCTCGGCGATCGCCGCCACCGGATGTGTTGCGATCGTACCCACGCTCCAGACGTCAGCTCGGTTGGAATGGACGACGAGGAGCGGCGGCGAGAGGGGCTGGGACCCCGCCGGTGTCAGGTTCGTGATCGTCACCTGCCACGTCTTCCGCGCCCTCGTGCCCGAGCCCTCGGCTGCGGGGATGAGCAAGGCGGCTCCAACGAGCATGAGGAGCGCGCCCTGGGCGATGCGACGCATATCTACTCCTTTCATTGGCTTGCCGACGACGCTACGCGCCCCGGGCTTAACAGCCGGTTACATGTCGTCGGGCAAGGCCGCGAAACCTCTCCGAACCTGCACCAATCCGTCGGCGGCGAGGGAGGAGAGGGCCTCGGCGTCGAGCTCGGCAGCTCGTCGCGGCCTGGCCGCGACCCGGCGCAGCGTGCGCGCACGGCGTTGCCGGAACGAGCCCTCGAATCGCGACTGTCGACGCTGTGGCTCGTAGCGCCGGCCGCGCGAGGGGCAGGTTGCCGCAAGCGGGCAGAGGCCGCAGCGCGGCACGCGCGCCAGGCAGACCGTCGCCCCGAGGTCCATCAGCGCGTGCGCGCAATCCGGGCTGAAGCTGCCGCCCGTGCGCACGAGAACGCGCGTGACATTCGTGTCGATGGGCAGCACGTCGCGCCCGAAGGCGAACCGCGCGACAGCGTCCGCCGTGTAGCGCCCGACACCGGGCAGGTCGGTCAAGTCTTCCGGCCAGCCGTCGGCGGCGATGAGACAGGCGGCGCGATGGAGGTTGAGGGCTCGGCGGTTGTAGCCGAGGCCCTGCCACTCGCGGATCACCTCGCCCGGGCTCGCTGCTGCGAGCGTCTCGACGGTCGGCCAACGCGCGAGGAAGGCGCGGTAGCGCGGGACGACCCGCGCCACCTGGGTCTGCTGGAGCATGACCTCGGAGACGAGGATCGCGTAGGGGTCGCCCGTCCGCCGCCACGGCAGGTCGCGGCCGTGCTCGGAGAACCAGGCCAGAAGCTCGCGTTCGATTAGTGGACGACCTTGATGTTGAAGTCGAGCGTGTCGACGGCGCGCATGAGCCGCAGCCACAGAACCGTGTACATCTCGGCCCCGCGCGCCCCGGAGATGTCCCCGAGATCGATGATCCGCTCCGGCCCCCACCCGAAGGCCCGGAGGAGCTCGCCCACCTCGGCCTTCGCCTCCTCGTCGTTGCCGGCGACGAAGACCTCGTGCTCGCCGGGAGCTCTGGTCGGCTCGACCATGAGCAAATGGTTCATCGTGTTCAGCGTCTTCACGACGCGCGTCTCGGGGAAGGCGGCCTGGATCTGCTCGCCGAGGCTGTCGGTGTTGCAGATGCCGAGCGTCGGCGGGAAGCCCTGGGAGAAGTCGAACGGGTTGGAGACGTCGATCAGGATCTTTCCCGCAAGGTTTTCCGCGCCGGCCGCGCTCAGGGCCTCAAGCGAGACCATCCCTGCCGTGCAGTTGAAGACGAGCTCGCCGAAGGCCGCCGCGTCGGCGAAGGTGCCCTGGCTCGCCCCGGCGCCCGTCGCCGCGACCCACTCCGCCGCTCGCTCGTTGTCAGCCGTCCGCGAGCCGATCGTCACCTCGTTCCCGAGCCCGACGAGCCTGGTCGCGATCGCCTTTCCGACATTGCCCGTCCCGAGAACACCGATCCGCATGAGGTCGAGTGTAGATTCAGAGCAGAATGTCGCGCGTCCGCTTCGCACCTAGCCCGACGGGCTCGCTGCACGTCGGCAACGCGCTGAGCGCCGTCGCCAACCGGGGGCTCGGCGACTGGCTGCTGCTCCGGATCGACGACACTGATCCACTGCGCAACGTCCCCGGCGGCGAGGAGGAGATCGTGCGCGATCTCGAGTGGCTCGGAGTGAGCTGGGACGAGGGGCCGGTGCGGCAGAGCGAGCGGCAGAACGTCTACCGGGCGGCGGCCGAGCGGCTCGGCGGCGAGCGCTTCGGGAAGATCACGCTCATCCGAGAGGACGGCACGGCGACGTACCACCTTGCGAGTGTCGTCGACGACGTCGAGTTCGGGATCACGCACGTCGTTCGCGGCAACGACCACCGTCCGAACGAGCAGTTGCACCGCGAGCTAACCGAGGCGCTCGGAGCGAAGTCGCCCGAGTACGTCCACCACGGCCTCATCCTCGGCGAGGACGGCCGCAAGCTGTCGAAGCGGGCCTTCGGCGCCACGGTCGCCTCATTGCGCGAGGCCGGGATCCCCGCCTCTGCGGTGCGGACGTACCTGGAGGAGCTGGGCATTCCCAGGCACGACGTCCACTACGACCTCGCGCGGATCCGCCGCCTTGCGATCGAGGCGATCGCGGCCATGTCCGACGAGGAGCTAGCGGAGCGTGCCGGCGCACCGGTCGAGCTCGCCCCTGCTCTGCGGGGTGCGCGCGACCTGGCCGAGGCGCACGAGTACGCGCGGCAGGTGCTCGAGCCGGAGCCGGTCTCACTCGGAGAGGACGCTCGCCCGACGCTCGAGCGCTTCAAGGAGCTGCGAACGAACGGCGCCAAGCCGAAGGAGATCGTGCGCGAACTGAAGGCCGTCGGCGGCGACCTGCGGGCGCTCAGGCTTGCGCTGACCGGGCGCGAGCGGGGTCCCGAGCTCTGGGCGATCGTCGCCGCGCTGCCCCGCGACGAGGCCGTGCGGAGGATCGATGCGGCTCTATAACACCTTCACCCGAGGGCTCGAGGAGCTCCCGTCGCCGCCGGGCCCGATCCGAATGTACTTCTGCGGACCGACCGTCTACCAGCGGATTCACATCGGCAATGCGCGCCCGTTCGTGATCTCGATGTGGCTTCGCACCTGGCTCCTGCTGAGCGACTACGACGTGACGCTCGTCGAGAACATCACCGACATCAACGACAAGATCTACGCAGCGGCGCCGGGCGCGAGCGCGAAGCTGGCCGATGACGCGAGCCGCTGGTACGTCGAGGACACCGACGACCTCGGTCTCGGCCGGCCCGACCACGAGCCGAAAGCGACGGAGACGATCCCGGAGATCCTCGCTCTGATCGAGGAGCTTGTCGGGCGCGGCCTCGCGTACGAGGCGGGCGGCGACATCTACTACCGAGTCGCTCACTTTCCCGACTACGGCCGGCTTTCGGGCCGGCACGAGGACGAGGAGGCGATGCGGAACCCCTCCGAGGAGGCGGAGCCGAGCGCGCTCAAGGAGGATCCGCGCGACTTCGCCCTCTGGAAGGCGCACAAGGAGGGCGAAGACACGTGGTGGGAGTCGCCGTGGGGTCGGGGCCGTCCCGGCTGGCACATCGAATGCTCGGCGATGGCGGAGCGCTTCCTGGGGCCGGTGTTCGAGATCCACGGCGGCGGGCTCGACCTCGTCTTCCCGCACCACGAGAACGAGATCGCCCAGTCGCGCGGCGCCGGGCGCGAGTTCGCGCGCATCTGGATGCACAACGGGATGCTCCGGTTCGGCGGCGAGAAGATGTCGAAGTCCCTCGGCAACGTCGTCTCGCTGCGCGACGCGCTCGACCGGTGGGGCCCCGAGACGCTGCTCATGCTCTTTCTCGGGGCGCACTGGCGCAAGCCGATGGACTACACGGACGAGACGCTCGGCGCGGCGAAGGCGCGGGCGGACGGCTTGCGCGAGGTCTTTCGCAATCCGTCCGGGCCGGGAGGCTCCTGGGAGCGGCTCGTCGAGGCGCTCGAGGACGACTTCAACACTCCCGACGCGCTCGCCGTCATGCACGAGTGGCGTGATCACGACCTGCTGCGACGTGCGCTCGACCTCTTCGGGCTCGCGTCGCTTGCGGAAGCCGAAGCGGCTCCGGCCGAGCTGGAGGAGCTGGCCAGGCAGCGGGCGGAGGTGCGGGCGAACGGGGACTTCGGCGCCGCCGACCGGCTGCGCGAGGAGATCGAGGCCACGGGCTGGCAGATCCGGGACGTGGACGAGGAGCCGGGCTACCGGCTCGTCCCGAAGCCGTGACCGCCGACCAGGTCTACGGCCGGCGGGCGGTGCGCGAGGCGCTGCGCGGCCGGCGCGCGGTGCGCGAGCTCTGGGCGAGCGAGCGGGCGCTGGCGGCCGAGCCGTGGCTTCGCGACGGCGGCCCCCGCGTCCACGTCAAGGCCGAGCGTGACTTGACCGATGCGGCCGGGACGCGGGATCACCAGGGTGTCCTCGCCTACTGCGAGCCGTATCGCTACGCCGACGGCTACGAGCTCGCCGCCGCCGAGCGGCCGCTGCTCGTCTGTCTCGACCGCGTCACCGACCCGCGCAACCTCGGCGCGGTCTGCCGGAGCGCGGAGGGGGCGGGCGCCACCGGCGTCGTCGTGCCGGCGCACGGATCGGCCCGGGTGACGGCGGCGGTCTGCCGCGCGTCCGCCGGCGCGGTCGAGCACGTCCGGCTTGCGGTCGTGCAGAACCTCGCGCGGTACCTGACCGAGGTGAAGGGCGCCGACCTCTGGGTGTACGGCGCTGCCGGCGGGGCTGCGAAGCCGATGTGGGAGACCGATCTCTCGGGCGGGGTCGCGTTCGTCTTCGGTGCGGAGGGCAGGGGCCTGCGCCCCCTCGTGCGGCGGACCTGCGACGAGCTAATCTCGATTCCGCTGGTCGGAAGCGTCGAGTCTCTGAACGTGAGCGTGGCCGCCGCGGTGTTGTTGTACGAGGCGAGGCGGCAGCGTGCCTGAGCCGTCTCTCTACCTATTCGACGGGTTCAACCTCTTGCACGCAAGCGGCTTCGACGATTCGCGCGAGCTCGTGGACAAGCTGGCTAGCTTTGTCGCGGAGCGCGGCGCCCGTGGCGTTCTCGTCTTCGACGGGAGCGGGGAGGACGTGAGCTACGGGCCGCTCGAGGTTCGCTTCGCGGAGAACGCCGACACGCTCCTCGAGCGGCTCGCCGCCGAGCACCGCGACCGGGAGCGCGTCTGCCTCGTCTCGTCTGACTCGGCGGTTCGCGGGACGTCCGGCCAGGAGGTGATGAAGCTCTCCTCGACGACCTTCGCCCGGGACTTCGAGCTCGTGGGCCACAAGGAGGGGCGGCCGATGCGCGTCGAGGACAAGCTCGACCCAGAGACACGCGAACGGCTCGAGCGGCTACGGCGGGGCGAGCCCTGGCAGGGTCCATAAGAAACGGGACCTTTGCAGTTCGCTTGTAATCTCTTGCATTAGTTGCTATCTTGCCCTCAAGTTAAGGGTGAGATTGCAAGTCGGCCCCGCTGTACTCGACTCGCGGCTCCGCCCTCGGATTCTCTCGACATATGGCCGCCGTCCGCCCAGCCGCTGCTCCTCGCGCCCCACACAAGGCGCAGCGAGAGCTCGAGGATCTTCAGCTCGTCGTGCGGGCGCGGAACGGCGACGAGGCCGCACTCGACGCGCTCATTCGCCGCTACACCGGGTTCGTCCGGCTGAAGGCAAGCTCGTACTTCCTCGCCGGCGGAGACGCCGAGGACCTCGTGCAGGAGGGCCTGATCGGGCTCTACAAGGCGATGCGCGACTTCCGCTCCGACAAGGAGACGTCGTTCCGCAGCTTCGCCGAGCTCTGCGTGACGAGGCAGATCATCACCGCGATCAAGACGGCGACGCGCTTCAAGCACGCGCCGCTGAACACCTATGTCTCGTTCAGCCATACCCCCGCCGGACAGGACGGGGACGGCGACTGCACCTTGGGCGACGCGCTGCCGGGGCCGAGCGTCAACGACCCTTCCTCCTGCGTGATCTCGACCGAGGAGCTTCAGAGCCTCATCTTCTGTCTCGGGACGGGCTTGTCGAAGCTCGAGGCGGATGCACTCCGGCTGTACCTGGAGGGCTCGTCCTACGAGGAGATGGCCGACGAGCTCGCTTGCGACACGAAGACGATCGACAACGCCCTTCAGCGCGTGAAGCGGAAGATCATCGCGCACCAGCGCTCGCGCCAGGTTCTGAACTAGCCTTTTCGCCTACGATGGGGCGAGCGCCGGAGTAGCTCAGGGGTAGAGCAGCGGCTTTGTAAGCCGCGTGTCGGGGGTTCGAATCCCTCCTCCGGCTCCTGGGAGTGTCCACGCGTCAGTCCCAGTAATTGGGGCCGACTCTCGATCGTGTCAGTCGTCGCGGGAGAGACGTTATGTACCTGTACATTATGTATCGATACATCAGGACTGGCCACCCACCTTTCTGCAAAAGGAGAGGGGGGAAGCCGGCTCTTATGTACTTATACATTATGTAGAGATGCATGAGATCCCGACGAACCCCTTCACCTTCGGCGACCTCGCACTTGACGAGGCCTTCACTGACCGAGAGGACGAGGTCGCCGAGCTAACCTCAGACATGCGCAACGGGCAGAACGTCCTCGTCTACGCCCCAAGGCGCTACGGCAAGTCATCGCTTGTCCTGAGGGCTGCACAGGAGGCGATGGGCCAGAAGGCATTGGTCGGCTACGTCGACCTGATGAAGACGCCCACGAAGGAGCGGTTCGCGGCCGCTCTCGCGAAGAGCATTTACGCGGACATCGCCTCACCGGTTGGGCAGGCGTTCGAGAAGGCATCGGAGCTCTTCCGCGATCTTCGCGTCCGTCCGACGATGGAGGTGGACCCGAGCGATGGCACGCTTCGATTCAGCTTTCAGGCTGGTCGCCGGAAGACGGACATCGACGAGACAATCGAGAGGCTTCTGGAGAAACTAGGCGACCTGGCGGCCGAGCGTAAGCGCAGAGTGGTCATCGTCTTCGACGAGTTCCAGGAAATCCTGGCGCTCGACAAGCAATTCCCAAATCTCATGCGTGCTGTCTTCCAGGCCCAGCCTGAGGTCAGCCACGTCTACCTGGGCAGCAAGCGACACATCCTCGAGCGCATCTTCAACGACAAGAACGAGCCGTTCTGGCGAAGCGCCAAGCAGCTCGAGGTGGGGATGATTCTCCCGGCGAAGTTCGCCGGATTCATCCGGGCCCGCTTCAAGGGGAGCGGCAAGGAGATCACCGACGACGCGCTCGACCGCCTGTTCGTGGCGACCGGCGGGCACCCGTACGGGACGCAGGAGCTCGCCTACTTCGCCTGGGAGCTCGCACCTGCTGGCGGAGAGGTGACCGCCGCTGAGGTCAACGAGGCGCTGACGCGGGTATTACGATCCGAACACAATCACTTCGCCCAGCTTTGGGACGACGCCCCGCACTCGCAGCGGCTTCTGATGCTGGCGCTCGGCGAGGAGCCGACGGCGGGCGTCTACGCCTCCGAATACCACTCGCGTCGCGAGCTGCCAGGTAATCCGACGCTCCAGATTGCTCTATCCGCGCTCATCAAGAAGGAGATCGTCGGACGAAACGGCGAGGGCGACCTTTGCATCATCGAACCGTTCCTCGCCGAATGGCTTGAGCGCGAGCAGAGCGACTACGGGGTTGCGCGCCAGCTTCGAGGCAACGGACCTGCCAAGACGCAGGCCGGCTGAGCGGGCCAGCGGGATTTCTGGGACACACTCTCCTGGAGAAGCTACGATTCCGACTGGCGCCTCCTGGCGCCGTCTCATGACGGATCGCTGACCGACACAGGCAATCCCCGCGCAGAGCCGCAAGCTCTGCCAATCGGTCAGGAGGTCCTCAGATGCATTCCGGCGGCACGCTCGCCGCAAACGACGTCACGATCCATCGCGGTGCCGACGCGATCCTCGAGCGCGTCTCGCTGACGGTGACTCCCGGCAGCCGCATCGGGGTCGTCGGGCCGAACGGGCGGGGCAAGACGACGCTGCTGCGGGCACTCGCCGGGCTGGAGCCGCTCGACCGCGGCACCGTTTCGCGGAACCCGCCGACGCTGCGCGTCGGCTATCTGCCGCAGGAGCGCGACCTCACGGCCGATGAGACGCTCCACTCGTATCTCGCCCGCCGTACCGGGATCGCGGACGCCGAGGCAGAGCTCGGTCGACTCGAGTCGGCCCTCGAGCACGAGGCGTCCCTGGCGGGAGCGCATGCCGAGGCGCTCGAACGCTTTCTCGCGCTCGGCGGCGCCGACTTCGCGGCCCGGGCCCGCGGCGTCCTTGCCGAGGTCGCTCTCGACGCGTCCCTCGACCGGCCGGCCGGCGAGCTCTCCGGTGGCGAGAAGGGTCGAGCGGCGCTCGCCTCGATCCTGCTCGCACGCTTCGACGTCTTCCTCCTCGACGAGCCGACGAACGATCTCGACTTCGCCGGGCTCGAGCTGCTCGAGCGCTTCCTGCTGGGCATCGAGGGCGGCGTCGTGTTGGTCTCGCACGATCGAGCCCTGCTCGATCGGACGGTGAACCGGATCGTCGAGCTCGAGTCGGGCACGCAGCGCATGCACGTGTACCCCGGCGGCTGGAGCGAGTACGAAGCGGCGCGGGCCGAGGCGCGCGCCGAGCACGAGCAGGCCTACGCTCGCTGGACGGAGGAGCGGGGGCGGTTCGCCCGGCTCCACCACGAGCGCCGCGACCAGGCGCGCGCGGGCGGGAAGCAGGCCAGCCGCCGCGGTACGCACGCGCTGATGTCGAAGACGCGCGCCGCTGCCCGCCGGGTCGAGCTGCTCGACCGCGACCGGATCGAGAAACCCTGGCAGCCGTGGGAGCTCCAGCTCGATCTCGCGCCGCGAGACCGTTCGGGCGATCTCGTTGTCTCGCTCGAGGGTGCCGTGCTCGTCCGCGGCTCCTTCCGTCTCGGCCCCATCGACGTGCATGTTGGCTGGGGCGAGCGCATCTCGATCGCCGGCCCGAACGGGAGCGGAAAGACGACGCTGCTCGACGCGCTCCTCGGGCGGCTTCCGCTCGCCGCCGGCCGGCGCCGCGCCGGCCCCTCCGTCGTCTTCGGCGAGATCGGGCAGGCGCGCACGCTCTTCCCCCCCGACGAGCCGCTGCTCAAGTGCTTCTGCTCGGAAACGGGGCTGCGGGAGGGTGAGGCGCGGACACTGCTCGCGAAGTTCGACCTCTATGCGGCGCACCTCTTGCGGCGGGCCGGCGGCCTGTCGCCGGGGGAGCGGACACGCGCAGAGCTCGCGGTCCAGGCCGCCCGCGGAGCCGGCTGCCTCGTCCTCGACGAGCCTACGAACCACCTCGACCTGCCCGCGGTCGAGGAGCTCGAGCGCGCTCTCAGCGTCTACAGCGGAACACTTCTCGTCGTCACGCACGACCGGCGCTTCCTCGAGCGAATCGGCGTGACGAGAGTGGTCGAGCTCAGCCCGAAAGCGCCTGCTCGAGGTCGGCCCAGAGCTCCTCGACGTCCTCCAGGCCGACGCTGAGGCGGAGCAGGTTCTCCGGGACCCGGTCGCCCTCCCAGCGGTGGCGGGTCTCGATCAGCGACTCGACTCCGCCGAGGCTCGTCGCGTTCGTGATCAACCGTGTCGAGGTTTCGACCCTTCGCGCGTCGCCGGCGACGTCGAACGAGAGCAGGCCGCCGAAGCCGGCGTAACGAACAGTCTCGACTTTCGGGTGCGCCTCAAGGCGGCGGGCGAGCTCGGCCGCGGTCTCGGTCTGGCGGCGGACGCGCAGCCCGAGCGTCTTCAGCCCGCGGAGCAGGAGCCACGCCGCATCAGGTGCGGCGACGATCCCCGAGCGGCCTCGGAACTCGCGCAGCCGCTCGGCGGTCTGCGGGTCCCGGCAGACGACCGCCCCGAGCAGCACGTCCGCGTGGCCGCCGAGGTACTTCGTCGCACTGTGCAAGACGAGATCGGCGCCGCGCTCGAGCGGTCGCAGGTGGATCGGGGTGGCCGCGGTCGCATCGACCAGGACGGGCGCGGGGTGGGCAGCTGCGGCCTCGAAGTCGGGCATGGTCAGGAACGGGTTCGAGGGCGCTTCGAGCCAGACGAGCTGCGCTCCGTCCGGCGGCGGCCCGGTCTGGTCGAACTCGACGTGCCGCAGGCCCCACCGCTCGAGCTCGCGGAAGAGGACGCCGGTGCCGTAGTAGCACCCTTCGGCGAGGGCGATCGTGTCGCCGGGGTTGAGGAGCGCGAGCACGACCGCGGTCGTCGCCCCGGCTCCGGACGAGAAGAGCAGCGCCTCGCCGCCGTCGAGCTCGCCGAGCGCGCGCTCTGCCGCCACGCCGGTCGGGTGCGCGTAGCGCTGGTAGTAGAACTCGCCGGGCTCGCCGCGCACGTAAGGCCAGGTCGTCGAGCGGTCCAGCTGCACGCGGCGACTCTACCCGCCTGTCAGATCGTCACGTGCGTCGCGGGGTCGCGGTGATGGGAGCGCCCTTCGTGCACGAACAGCAAAGGCCGCGACGCATGGCTCGTCGTGTTTCGTCTTCCTGAGATGCACTCATGGTCGGGAATCTCGGCAGCCTTCAGCGTCAAAGCGCTCGACTACGCGCCTTCGCGGACGGTGCACGAGGGCTGTTATTCCGGCGACTTCGTGATCGGCGACGGGCCGATCGGCCGCACAGCCCGGTTCGAGGATGCAACCTGGTATCCACCCGGCCGCTAGGCTCCGACGCCGTGGCGGCCACCGACGAATCGACCCGCGCGAAGCTCGAGCAGCTCGGGCGTCTGCGCGAGGAGGCGCGCCATGCGGGGAGCGAGCAGGCCGTCGAGCGGCAGCGCCAGGCGGGCAAGATGCTCGCCCGCGAGCGAATCGAGAAGCTGCTCGATCCGGGCTCGTTCGTCGAGCTCGACCGCTTCGTGCGCCACCGGAATCCGCTCTTCGGGATGATGGATCGGCGGCCCTACGGGGACGCTGTCGTCACGGGCTACGGGACGATCTTCGGCCGCAAGGTCTTCGTCTTCTCGCAGGACTTCACGATCTTCGGCGGCAGCCTCTCGGAGGCGTACGCCGAGAAGATCTGCAAGGTCATGGACCTGGCCGCGAAGTACGGCTGCCCGGTGATCGGGATCAATGATTCCGGCGGGGCGCGGATCCAGGAGGGCGTCGTCTCGCTCGCCGGCTACGCGGAGATCTTCTGGCGCAACGTGCAGAGCTCGGGCGTGATTCCGCAGATCAGTCTCGTCATGGGGCCGTGCGCGGGCGGAGCCGTCTACTCGCCGGCGATGACCGACTTCGTGCTCATGGTCGAGGAGAGCTCGTACATGTTCATCACCGGGCCCGACGTCGTGAAGACCGTCACCGGCGAGGAGGTGACCTTCGAGGAGCTGGGCGGCGCGGCGACCCACGCGGCGAAATCGGGTGTCGCGCACTTCATTGCGCCCAGCGAGGAGGCATGCCTCGAGGACGCGCGCTACCTGCTCTCGTTCCTGCCGCAGAACAACCTCGACCCACCACCCTGGAGCGAGCCCTCGGACCCCGTCGATCGGGCGGACGCCGAGCTCGACTCGCTCATCCCGGACAACCCGAACAAGCCGTACGACATGAAGGCGATCGTCGGGCGGGTGGTCGACGACGGCGACTTCCTCGAGGTGCACGAGCGCTGGGCGGAGAACATCGTCTGCGGGTTCGCGCGGCTCGGCGGGCATTCGGTCGGAGTGGTGGGCAACCAGCCGCGCGCGCTCGCGGGAGTGCTCGACATCGACTCGTCCGTGAAGGCGGCGCGCTTTGTGCGGACGTGTGACGCTTTCAACGTGCCTCTCGTCACCTTCGTCGACGTGCCCGGCTTCCTGCCGGGGACGGCGCAGGAATGGGGCGGGATCATTCGTCACGGCGCGAAGCTCCTCTATGCGTACTGCGAGGCGACGGTGCCGAAGCTCGCGGTGATCACCCGCAAGGCCTACGGAGGGGCGTACGACGTCATGAGCTCGAAGCACATCCGTGCGGACTTCAACTTCGCCTGGCCGACTGCGGAGGTCGCCGTCATGGGCCCCGAGGGAGCGGTGAACATCGTCTTTCGGAAGGAGCTGGAGGAGGCGGTCGATACGGGGGTGCGACGGGAGGAGCTCGTCGCCGAGTATCGGGAGCAGTTCGCGAACCCGTACATCGCCGCCGAGCGCGGCTACGTGGACGAGGTGATCGAGCCGCGCAGCACGCGGCGGACGCTGATCGACGCGCTGGAGACGGCGCTCACGAAGCGCGAGCCGCGCCCGCGCCGCAAGCACGGAAACATCCCGCTCTAGCGCTCCTTAAAAGTGGCACCCCCGACCTCCTCCCCAATGCAATCGTAGCGGGGAAATCCTCACGAGTGGGTCACCGCACCGTGCCGAAAGTGTGTCGGCTGCGGAGGCGGCTAGGAGGCGAGTGCCGCGACCCGCCGCCCCGTCGACAGCTCGTCCTCGGTCTCCATCTCGAGCTCCTCGGCGAGGGCCTCGACGACGGCCGGGTCGAACTGCGTGCCGGCGCAGCGATCGAGCTCGGAGAGCGCCGCCTCCGGGGTCAGCCGGCCGCGGTAGACCCGGTCGGAGGTCATCGCGTCGTACGCGTCGACGACGAAGATGATTCGCGCCCCGAGGGGGATCTCCGCCCCGGGCAGGCGATCCGGGTAGCCGGTCCCGTCCCAGCGCTCGTGGTGGTGGAGGATCCAGTCCGCGACCGGGTCGATGCCGAGGCTGTCGAGCATCCGGAAGCCGATCTGCGGGTGGCGCTCGAGCACGAGGCGTTCCGGGCCGGTCAGCGGGCCGGGTTTGCGGAGGATCTCCTCGGGAATGGCGAGCTTGCCGAGGTCGTGCAGGCTGCCCGCGAGCCGGGAGAGCTCGATCTGTTCCTGGTCGAGCCCGAGCCGGCAGGCGACCCTGGCGGCGAGCTCGGCGACCCGTGCGGAGTGGCTGCCGGTGTACGTGTCGCGGAGGTCGACCGCCTTCGCGAGGCTCGCGGCGGCCCGGAAGCGGGCTGCGCGATCGGCGCCGTGCACGAGCCGCCTGAGCTCGGCGAGCTCGACGACGTCCGGACGGTAGACGTGGACGCGGTTCTTGCCGTTCTCCTTTGCCCAGTAGAGGGCGCTGTCGGCGAGGCGAATGAGCTCGCCGCGGTCGGGAGCCTGGCGCGGGAAGGTCGCGATGCCGGCGCTCACCGTTACCGAGCCGACGTGGTCGAGCCGGAGCTGCCCGATGCGGTCGACGATCGCGTCGGCGGTCTCGACCGCCCCGCTCTCGTCGTAGTCGGGCAGCAGGAGCGCGAACTCGTCGCCGCCGAGCCGGAACGCCTCGCCGTTCTGGCGCAGGCTCGTGGCGAGCCGCGAGAGCACGCGGTCGCCGGCGGGATGTCCGAAGAGGTCGTTCACGCGCTTGAAGTCGTCGACGTCGATGAGGCAGAGACTGAAGTCGCGCCCGCCCCGCTCGGCCTCGACCAGCTCGCGCTCGAGTCGCTCGTGGAAGTGACGGTGATTTCCGAGACCGGTCAGAGGATCGGTGAGCGCGAGCCCCATCGCGCGCAGGGCGCGATACGTCGAGCGCTGGTAGAGAGCGATCGCGAGCAGCGGTCCTACGAGCGCGGCAGAGAGGAGCGGCGACCGCTGCCAGAGGACGACGAGCACGAGCGCCGCCGACGCCATCAGCCCGAAGATGATGATCGTCCAGCGCAGGCTGGCGTGGATCAGCTCGAGGAAGGGGCGCCGCGAGGTAGCTGCCACCACGAGCGAGATGAGGACGAGGTTGATGCCGTACTGCGTCGATGCCGAGATCGCGACCTTGGCGATGAGAGCGTCGGTGCCTTCCCCGCTGATTTGGCTGACGAAGAATCCTCCGACGGCCGCGGCGGAGGCGAAGACCGAGCCGTTGTAGGCGATACGAATCGACGGGCGGTGCTCGAGCAGCTGGATGAGGACGGGCGCAGCAAAGGCGACGAGCACGCCCGCGGCCCAGCCGAAGAGCACGATCGCGCTGGCGGCGAAGACGAACGAGAGCGAGACGCCGCCGCTATTCGGCCCCTCGATCGGGACGGGGTAGCGGCTCGCGAGGGTCGACGCGGCGAGGAGCGCCGCAACGCCGAACAGCATGGAAGCGTTGTGACCCTCAGTCGCGAACGCGAAGGCGGCAACGATCACGGAGCCCAGCCCGAACAGGCACACGATGGCGACGATCGGCGCTAGACGCTGCGACATCACACCACACCCCTCCTTTAGCTCAGCGGGTTTACCACTCCCAGTTCAGCGGACTGATATCCGATACGCCGGGCTCATCCGAGTATTCGCTGTCCGAGAAGCCGGCCGCGAAAGCGACGCCGACGAGGGCAAGCACGACGATGAGGCAGATCAGACGGACTCTCCACTCAAGCACTTGATTTCCTCCCAAGGATCGATGACTGCAACAGCGCGATTGTCGCGTGCCTCGGCGCGGCGGCCATCACCCGTTTGGGTGAACGTGCAAATCGGAAAAATCCTGTTCCCTACGGCCAAAAGGGGCGTAGCCGGGGCGGCACCGCAGCCGGTGCCTTAGAGGAGACCGGCTTCGGCAAGTGGACGGCGGCCCCAGGCGAGTCGCTCCTCGTACCAGCCGCCGAGGGGCGTTAGCGCGACCCCGTAGCGCGAGGAGTGGACGATCCACCCGTTTCCCAGATAGATGCCCATGTGGTCGATCTGGGCGGGCTTCGCGCGCGGCCCGCCATGGCCGAAGAAGACGAGGTCGGCCGGAGCAAGCCTCTCGGCCTTGATGCGGAGGCGGCGCGGAACCTCGCCGGCCATCGCGGCGGCGGTCCGGCCGCGCAGGACGCCTGCGAGCAGCGGCGCGCCCGCATACGGCTGGAGCTTGTAGACCCGCCAGGCGAAGCCCGAGCAGTCGAACCCCCCGCTCGCCTGGATGCCGAACGGCGATTCCGGCCGCTCGCTCTCGCCGCCCCAGACATAGGGGAAGCCGACAAAGCGCACGGCGGTCGTGAGCACGCGGCGCTGCCAGGGGGTCAGGAGCGGGACCTCGAAGGAGGCGGCCGCGTCCTCGACGCTTTGCAGTTCGAAGCCGGAGAAGCGGAGAATCTGCGCGGCCGAGTACGCGGCCTCGGAGCGCGGCGCCGGATCCGAAGGAAGCCGCTCGAGGTCGTCCTGCGCCGCCGGATGGTTCGTGCGCAGCCCGAGCAGGCGGGCGACGACCTCCGTGCCGAGCCGCGACGGCGGGCGCAGGCCTGCCGTCGCGATGGCCTCCCTGAAACTCGAGGCTTCATCCCCGAGCCCCAACGCGCGGACGAGCCGGGCGTCGAGCTGCGCCATCGTCACCTGTGCTGTGGGGTCGCTGACCGTTTGCGGTGGTTGCTCCGTGAGGCCGGCGACCAGATCGCGAAGCTCGGCCTGGGTCAGCGCGTCGTTCGGGCGGAAGGCAGCGACGCTGCGAGCCATGAGGCCACGGCTGACGACGAGCCGGATCTGGGGCTGCGCCCAGGACCGCGCCGATCGCGCCCCCGGGGCCGCGGGAGGCGCTGAGAGGGCCGCGAAGAGGCAAGCGAGCAGGGCAAGCAGGCGCAGGCGGCTCATCGATCTTCTCATCGTCGGCTTCGACCCCGGCCTTTAGATTGTGGGTCGTGGAGCACGAGATCACCCCCGAGCCGACCCCCCAGGAACGCAAAGCCCTCCTTGCGGCAATCGCATCCATGCCGCCGGCCGGTCCTTACAACAGCGTCTGGCGACTCGCCGGGCTGCTCGAAAACGTCGAGTCGGCGCGCGAAGAGCTACCGGCAGCTCCCGGCGCGGGATCGCCTCGAAGCAGCCGCGGGGCGAGCCGGACGTAGTCGAGGCCTGAGATCCAGGTCAGCGCGAGCGCGACGGCGAGCCCCCAGCGCGCGACCGAATCGTCCCAGGCTCCGGCGGCCGCGAGACCACCGAGACCGGCCGCCACCGCCTGCGTCCAGGTCTTCAGGCGCCCGAGCCCGCGCGCCTGGAGCACGACTCCGCGTTCGAGCGCCGCGAGTCTCAGCCCCGAGATGAGAAGCTCGCGGGCCACGATCGCGGCCACCATCCAGCCCGCGAAGACGCCGCGCCCGACGAGCACGACGAGCACCGTCAGCACGAGGAGCTTGTCTGCGACCGGATCGAGGAGCGAGCCGAGCGCCGAGGTGCGCCCGCTCCGGCGGGCGAGGCGACCGTCGAACCAGTCGGTTGCCATCGCGAAGGCGAAGATGGAGGTTGCCCAGTAGTCGTGGCCGCTGAAGCTCCAGACGTAGAGGACGACGACCAAGGGCACCGCGGCCGCGCGCGCGACTGTCAGCTGATCGGCGAACGTCACGGCTGGAGAGAATACGCGGGAGATGGCGCCCTTCTCCAAGGTTCTCGTTGCGAACCGCGGCGAGATCGCGATCCGGATCTTCCGTACGCTCCGCGAGCTCGGCATCTCGCCCGTCGCCGTTTACTCCGAGGCGGACCGTGCGTCGCTGCACGTCGTGCTCGCGGACGAGGCCTACCTGCTCGGGCCGGGGCTGCCGGCCGAGAGCTACCTCAACCAGGAGCGGATCCTCGAGGTCGCTCGGGTTGCGGGCGCCGAGGCTGTCCATCCGGGCTACGGGTTCCTCGCCGAGAACGCCGACTTCGCCCGCGCGTGTACCAGGGCCGGCCTCGTCTGGATTGGGCCGCCGCCGGAGGCAATCGAGCTCATGGGCTCGAAGACCGCCGCGCGCGAGACGATGCGCGCGGCCGGGTTGCCGATCATCCCGGGGTCGACCGAACCGGTCGAGTCCCCCGATGACGTACGCCGGCTCGGCGAGGAGCTCGGTTGGCCGCTCGCAATCAAGGCCTCGGCAGGAGGAGGCGGCAAGGGCCTCAGGGTGGCCGGCTCGCCGGCAGAGGTCGAGCGCGCCTTCGAGGGCGCTCGCCGCGAGGGGCAGGGATACTTCTCGGATCCGACCGTCTACGTCGAGCGCTATCTCGACGACCCCCGCCACGTCGAGGTGCAGGTGCTCGTGGACGAGCACGGGAACGTCATCCACCTCGGGGAGCGGGACTGCACGATCCAGCGCCGCCACCAGAAGATCGTGGAGGAGACGCCCTCGCCCGCCGTCGACGACGTGCTTCGAGCCGAGATCGGGCGGATCGCGGTCGAGGCCGCTCGCGCCGTCGGCTACCGCTCTGCGGGCACGATCGAGGGTCTCCTCTCCCGGGGCGAGTACTTCTTCCTCGAGATGAATACCCGCATCCAGGTAGAGCACACCGTCACGGAGCTGGTGACAGGACTCGACCTCGTGCGCGAGCAGGTGCTGATCGCGGCCGGTGAGCCGCTATGGCTGGGCCAGGAGGACGTCCGCCTAAACGGGCACGCAATCGAGTGCCGCATCAACGCGGAGGATCCGTCGAAAGGCTTTCTGCCAGCTCCCGGGAGGATCACGGGCTACCGGGAGCCGGCAGGACCGGGCGTGCGAGTGGACTCGGGCGTCCGCGCGGGAAGCGAGGTGGTCGGCCTGTACGACCCGCTGATCGCCAAGCTCTGCGTGCACGGCATCGATCGCGAGCACGCGCGCCGCCGGATGCTGCGCGCCCTCGAAGAGTTCGTGATCGAGGACGTGGCGACTCTCATCGGCTTCCATCGGGCGCTGCTCGCACACCCCTGTTTCGTGGCGGGCGAGACATGCCGCGGGATCACCGAGTCGGAGGAGCTCGCGGAGCGTGCGGATCAGTTGTCGCATGAGACAACAAGCATAGTGTCGGCGGCGGACGGAAGGGTGCGCGAGCGGGTCGTGGTGGCGGAGGTTGACGGCCGCCGGTTCGAGGTCAAGGTCCTCTCGCCGGAGCCGCCGCACGCTGAGCTCGCGCGCCGCCGCCGGGAGCGCGACGCCCGACATGCGCATCGCGGCGCCGCCCGCGACGCAATCGTGAGCCCGATGCAGGGGACAGTGCTCGCGGTCGAGGTAGCCGACGGCGACGAGGTCGAGCCGGGCCAGGTCGTGTGCGTCGTCGAGGCGATGAAGATGGAGAACGAGATCACCGCTGCGCGCGGCGGCACCGTCTCCGAGCTCTCGGTCGAGGCGGGCCAGCCGGTCTCGACCGGCCAGGTGATCTGTCTCGTCACGCAGGAATCCGATTGACGGAGCGCGGGCCCTATTGCGCGGAGCTCTCGAGCGACAACGGCGAGCCGCTCGCCGCGACGGCGAGCCGGATCGACCACTGGTTCCTCATCGAGTATCGCGGCCTCTGGACGCGCGACGCGCTTCCCGGCTGCGGGCTCTCCGACCAGGTGAAGAGAGAACTTCGCCGGCAGGTCGCCGCCGTCCCGAACGGCCGGCTCCTCTTCGTCCGTCGGCCTGACCGGCGGCAGCGGCTCGAGCTCCTCGCATTCGCAGCCTCGTCACGGCCCGGCGAGGAGCGGCTGACGCGGCTCGAGTTCGAGGAGTACGACGATCTCCGTGGCCTGGACCTTCGCGCCGGCGAGCCCGCCGGTCACCCCCTCTTCCTCGTCTGCACTCACGGCAAGCACGACCCCTGCTGCGCGCGCCACGGCCGGCCTCTCTACGAGGCGCTCCGCGACGAGCTCGATCCCGACTGGGTCTGGCAGTCGACGCATGTCGGCGGCGACCGGTTCGCCGGAAATCTCGTCTGCCTGCCGGAAGGGCTGTACTACGGGCGGGTGGGCCGGGAGGCGGCGGTCTCGGTCCTGGACGAGCACCTCGCCGGCCGGATCCAGCTCGAGCGCTACCGGGGGCGGTCCTGCTACCCGTTCCCGGTGCAGGCGGCCGAGCGCGACATCCGCGAGGAGACCGGGCTGACCGGAATCGGCGACCTCGCGCTCGAAGCGGTCGAGCGGCGGAACGGCGCCTGGCGCGTGTCCTTCACGGCGGCCAGCGCGATGCACGCTCGTTCCATCGAACGCGAGCTCGGCGACCTGACCCTCCTCACCTGCAACGCGCAGACGCCGAAGCGGCCGCGTCGCTTCGTCGCGTCGAACCGTTCGGACGTTCCTAGTCGAAGCTGACCCTGAGGAAGCCCTCTCGGACGAGCCGCCGGGCGAGGACGAGCCGCCCTTCCTCGTCGAGCGGCCCCGGCAGGTCAGAAAGGCGGAACTCATCGGCCGTGACGACGAACTCGATCTCGGCCCGTACCCGCCCCGGGAATCGCAGCTTGCGCCCTTCGTAGACGAGGGCAACCTCTCCGTCCCCGACGGCGAGCTCGGCGATCACGGTGTCACGCCGCACGAGCTGCGTCTCGAGGTCGAGCTGCTCGAGCGCCCGCAGCTGGTCGAAGAGGTCTTCTCGCACCGGCCGACGGGTGTGGACGAATCGCTCTCGCATCCTCCCGGAAACTGCGCCGGGCGAAAGGCGCGCGGCGAGCGCCTCGACAAGCCCGGTCGGCTCGGCGCCGTCCGGAGGGACGCTGCGCCGGAACCCAACGTTCTCCCGGGCGCACTCGTCGAGCGCCGCCTTGAACGCGTCGAGCCAGGTATGGACGTTGACGCCGACCGTCAGGTGCAACGAGTCCGTCTCCGAGGTCAGCGCTTCGTGGAGCCAGCCTCGCGGAAGGTAGAGCGTGTCGCCGGACGTGAGCGTGACATCGAGCACGGGCTCGCCGTGGGCAGCGAGCTCGGGCCGGTAGCGCTGATCGCGCAGCGGCAGCTCGAGCGCAGGGGGGTAGACGAGCCAGTGCTTCTCGCCGGCGATCTGGAGACAGAAGACGTCGTGGGTGTCGTGATGGACGGCGAGGCCCTGGGCGGCGCGCGGCGTGTAGTAGGCGTTCGCCTGGACGGGGTGGCCGAGCTCGCGCTCGAGTCGGCGGCAGAAGCGCGCGACCGGGAGATTGTGGAGGTGGAGCGCCTGGAGGACGATCGTCGCTCCGCGCTCGAACTCGGCGGCGACGCGTTCGACACGTGCTGTGCCCGTGAACGGGCTCGGCCGCCAGGGCACGTCCTCTGCGTAGTCGCCGACCGCGAGCCGCCCGCCGGCCTTCACCAGCCGAAAGGCGGGATGACGCAGCCCACCTGAGGCGACGAGCCGCTCGAGCTCCGCCGCCGAGAGCAGGTCGTCGAAGCGCCCCTCCTCGTCGCGGGGGACGAGGAGGGGCTTTCGCTCCCAATGCTCGTCGAGGAAACGCTCGCGCTCGACCGGTTCGATGCAGAGCGCGAGCGCGCTCTTACGACGGGTCGGTGTCGTCTGCGTCGGCGTCGGTGTCGTCCGCGTCGGTGTCGGCGTCGGCGTCGGTGTCGGTGTCGTCAGTGTCTGCGGTCTCCTGGTCGTCGCCGTCGACGTCCGCGACCTCGGAGCGGATCTCCTCCACGCTCGCCTCGGTGCGGATCTCTTCGTCGCCCAGCGTTGTCTCGCGTTCGCTCATCCGTCCTCCTTGGGTCGGGTTAGGGCGACTCTAAGGCACCGCGCTTGCGGTCCCTTCGCTAACAATCCGGTTCGGCTCCCGCTCATAGCAGTCAGCGGGACGACGGGAGGCAATGTGGTGCCGGGACGACTGTGGCTCGCCGCTTGCACGTTCGCGGTCGGCGCGAGCCTTCTCGTCGCGGCGACCCCCGCCGGCAGCGACTCGGCCACGACGGCGTTCAGGCAGGGCGGCACGCTGCGCGTGAACTTGCCCGGGAGCGACATCGACGACATCGACCCGTCACTCGCCTACGGCACCGCCACGTGGCACATCGAATACTCGACGGCCCTGAAGCTCCTCAACTATCCGGACGCGCCGGGCCCGAGAGGCTCGCGGCTCGTTCCCGAGGGCGCGTCGAGCTTCAGGGTCTCGCAGGACGGCACGAAGTACACGTCCACGATCCGCAAGGGCTTCCAGTTCAGCAACGGCGAGCCGGTGACCGCACAGAACTACGCGTTCGCGCTGAACCGGGCCTTCGACCGTGATCTCCAGTCGCCGGGATTCCAGTTCATGGCCGACCCAACGGCTGTGACGATCATCGGCTCTCAGGACGTCCGCGAGGGAAGGACCTCGACGGCAAGTGGCGTCCGCGCGCGCGGCAACAGGCTAATCGTTCGCCTCGAGAAGCCGGACGGAACCTTCCTCTCGAAGCTCTCGATGCCGTTCTTCCAGGCGCTGCCCCTGAGCCTCCCGCGCGACCGGAAGGTCAACACGGTCGACACCGAACATTTGCTTCCCTCGGCGGGTCCGTACTACGTCTCCTGGCGCGAGCCGAACAGGCGCGTGACGCTCTCCCGGAACCCCTTCTATGCGAAGAACGTGAGCCGTGAGTACCGGCGGCGGCCCAGCCGCCTCTCGACGATCGACATCAAGACGCAGGCCAACGCGGCTACGAGCTACCAAGAGCTCCGGGCCAGCCACGCCGACTACGCGTACAGCCTCCCGCCTGACGTCGCAGAGCAACTGGAAGAGGAGTTCGGCCTCCACGGCCGGTTCCGCGTCAGGCCGTCGAACTGCATCAGCTACATCGCGCTGAACTCGAACAACCGGCTCTTCCACGACAACCCGCAGCTGCGCCGGGCGGTCAACTACGTGATCGACCGCGAGGCGATGGTCGAGCTCTCCGGCGAATACGCCGCGCTGCCGACCGACCAGTACCTGCCAATTGGGTTTCCGGGCTTCAAGAACATCGACGCCTACCCGTTCACTCCGAACCTCCGCAAGGCGCAGGAGCTCGCCCGCGGTCACGTTCCGAGCGGCGGCCCGTGGGTCTATTACTACAGCCTGTACGGCCCCGGCCCGGCGCGGATGGAGCTCGTCCCCGCGCAGCTCCGGCTGATCGGGATCGAGATCGACCCGCAAGGCTCCCGCGGCTACTGGGGCGATCCGGCCGGACGGCGGAGCTCCCCGCACGCGTTCGCGACGTCCGGCTGGTGCCAGGACTACCCGGATCCGTACGACTTCATCAACATACTCCTCTACGGCCGCAGCATCCGGGAGGAGAACAACAACAACGTCGCCTACTTCAACAACCCCGCCTACGACAACAGGATGGAGCGCGCGGCGCGGCTGATCGGCGCCGCCCGCATCCGCGCGTACGAGAAGCTCGAGCACGATCTCGTCACCAAGGAGGCGCCGTGGGCGGCCTGGGGCCAGCCGGCGAGGGCATTTCTTCTTCAGCGACAGCGTCGACACAAGCAGCTTCGTCTACCAGCCGATCTACGAGTCGCCGCCGTACAACCTCCTCGCGCTGAAGTAGGGAGGCCGCCCTCCGCTAGAGTCGCCGCCGGGTGGACCTCTACGAGTACCAGGGCAAAGAGCTCTTCCGCCGCTTCGGCATTCCCACCTCGGAGGGCCGCCTCGCGACAAGCGCCGACGAGGCGCGCGCGGCCGCGGAGGAGCTGGACGGCCGGGTCGCCGTCAAGGCGCAGGTGCTGACCGGCGGGCGCGGAAAGGCCGGCGGGATCAAGCTGGCCGATTCGCCCGAGGAGGCTGCTCAGCACGCCGAGGCGATTCTCGGCATGGACATCCGCGGGCACGTCGTCCGCAAGCTCTGGATCGAGAAGGCGTCCGAGATCGCGAAGGAGTACTACCTCTCCGCCACCTTCGACCGGGGTGAGAAGAAGGCGCTGTTCATGCTGACGAAGGAAGGCGGGATCGACATCGAGGAGGTGGCGGCGAAGCGGCTCGACGCGCTTGCGCGCCTGCACGTCGACCCGCTCGAGGGCTTCCAGCCCTACCAGGCGCGGCGGCTGATCTACGGAGCCGGGATCGACGACCGCGACGAGCAGAAGCAGATCCTTACGATCGTCGGGCGTCTCTACGAGACCTTCGTCGGCGCCGACGCGATGCTCTGCGAGATCAACCCGCTGATCGTCACGCCCGAGGGGGAGGTGAAGGCGCTCGACTCGAAGTTCACGGTCGACGACAACGCGCTCTACAAGCATCCCGACATCGCCGAGATGCGGGACCTCGAGGCCTACCCGCCGGAGGAGCGCGCCGCGCGCGCGAAGGGCGTCACCTACGTGAAGCTCGACGGCGAGGTCGGGATCCTCGGCAACGGGGCCGGGCTCGTCATGTCGACGCTCGACGTGATCGCGCTCGCCGGTGGGCGGCCGGCGAACTTCTGCGATCTCGGCGGCGGCGGCGACGCGCAGGGCGTGGCCGACGCGCTCGAGGTGATCACCGCCGACCCGCAGGTGCGCTCGATCCTCTTCAACATCTTCGCCGGGATCACGCGCTGCGACGTGGTCGCGCGAGGGATCCTCCAGGCGCTCGGGCAGACGAAGATCGAGCATCCGATCGTCGTCCGGTTCGACGGGACGAACGCCGAGGAGGGCCGGGACCTCCTGACGCAGGCGGCGCCGCCGAACCTGTACGTCGAGCCGACGATGCTCGATGCGGCTCGGCGCGCGGTGGAGCTCGCGGCATGAGCGATCTCTGGTCGCAGCGCGCGCAGGCGATGCGCGAGAGCCCAACTCACCGCGAAGGCCCCGATCTCGACCTCGTCGTCGAGCTGTGCGAGCCGGGACCGGGTGTGACCGCACTGGACGTCGCCACGGGGGGCGGCCACGTCGCGCGGCGCCTGCGCGAGGCCGGCTGCAACGTGGTGAGCGCGGACCCTGCTCCCGGCATGCAGCCCGACGTGATCTGTCGCGCCGAGGACCTTCCCTTCGCGGACGGCTCGTTCGACGTCGTAGCCTGCCGCATTGCCGCGCACCACTTCGAAGACGTCGCTGTCGCGGTCCAGGAGATGGCCCGGGTGGCGCGCAACCGCATGGTCGTGCAGGACAACCTCTTTCAGAGCGAGCAGGTCGAAGAGGCGGAGCGCCTGCACGATCCGAGTCACGTCCGCTGCTACAGCGAGGACGAGTGGCGCTCGTTCTTCGCGGCGGCGGGGCTGGAGGTCGACGCGCTCGAGGTCATGCGCCGACGGCTGCCGCTCGAGCCCTGGCTCGAGCGGGCAGAGACGCCGCCCGACGACGCTGCGCGCGTGCGCGAACTGCTCGCCGATCGCACCGAGGATGGGCTCGTCGAGAGCGAGGCGATCGTGATCAGAGGAAGGAAGGGCTAGTGGCGATCGTCGTCGATCGTGAGACGCGCCTCGTCGTTCAGGGGCTGACGGGCAGCGAGGGCTCTTTCCACGGCGTCCGGAACCGTGACTACGGGACGCAGGTCGTCGCGGGTGTCACTCCCGGCAAGGGTGGACAGGACGTCAGCGGCATTCCCGTCTTCGACACGGTCGCCCAGGCCGTCGCGGAGACGGGAGCGAACACGACGATGGTCTTCGTCCCGGCGCGCTTCGCGGCCGATGCGATCTACGAGGCGGTGGACGCAGGGATCGGCACGGTTATCTGCATAGCTGAGGGCCTTCCCGCCCACGAGATGCTGCGGATCTACAACTACGTTCGCCCTCGGGGGATCACGATGCTCGGTCCGAACTGCCCCGGTGCCCTGTCGCCGGGCAAGGCGAACGTGGGGATCATCCCGGCGGAGATCTTCCGCGAGGGCCGGATTGGGCTCGTCAGCCGCTCGGGCACGCTCACGTATCAGATCGGGCACGAGCTGACCCAGCTCGGGCTCGGCAACTCGACGATCGTCGGCATCGGCGGCGATCCTGTCGTCGGCGCCTCGTTCATCGACGTGCTCGCGCTGTTCGAGGCCGACGAGGAGACCGACGTGATCGTCATGGTCGGCGAGATCGGCGGCGACGAGGAGGAGAAGGCAGCGCGCTTCATCGAGGCGAAGGTGTCGAAGCCCGTGCTCGCCTACATCGCAGGCTTCACCGCGCCCCCAGGCAAGACGATGGGCCACGCCGGCGCCATCATCTCCGGCTCGTCCGGGACGGCGCAGGCGAAGAAGGAAGCGCTCGAGGCCTGCGGCGTGCGAGTAGGGACGACCCCGACCGAAGTAGCCGAGCTCGCGGCCGAGACGGCCGGCGCCCGGGCCTAGGCTCCTCGCTCAGCCGGCCACGTACCCGGTGGCCGTCTTCTCCGCGAGCTCGCGGCCGCGCCCGTCGAGGAACGCGACCCGTACGCTGAGACTGCTGCCGACGATCCCATGGGTTGCGGTGATGTGGATGCGGCGGCTCTCACGAGACCGATACGCCACCCAGAAACTGCGGTGATCGACGAGAGCCCACGGTGCTTTCCGCGGAACCGCGATCCACATGAACGCAAGTGGCTTCCCGGGACGCGAGCAGAGGATGTCGAGGCCGCCTCCGGCCAACTCGATGCGTCGGGCATCGCGGGAACGCGCGACGCCGAACGCGCACGAGGCCCAGCGCCCCTTGCGCCGGACCGCGCCGCAGGCGACGAGCGGCGGCGAGCCCTCGACGAGGTATTCGACCGAGAGACCGTCGGTGGAGAGCCAGGCTCGGCCCATACTCTTGATTTGCAGGCCGGGATCGGGGGCACAGGAGCGCGCTGCGCGGGCCCGTCGCAAAAGCTCCTTCGCTCCGACCACAGGACGTCCGCGAAAACGGCGCAGTGCAGCGGGCAGCACCGCGGGCTCGCTTCCGTCGGCGAGCGTGCGAGGAACGGGCGGCGCTGTAGCAGGCATTCGCTTCGTCGAGATGCCACTCCCGTGGCAGCCGGCCGCGACGGCCAGGAAGGCGATGGCCGTCGCGGTCCCTGCCGTTCGGGGGGTGCCTACGCGGACCAGCCGATCCTCCTCACCCCGCTGTAGTCGGGGTTACCGCGGTACGTCCGGGGCCAGGTGCCGGCTCCACACGCCTCGCACTTCGCCTCGATGATCCGGTCCTGGTTGTAGGCCGTGTTCGCCCAATAGATCATGCCGATGTGGTAGCTGGCGGCGAAAGCGTCCATGTAGACCGTGCTTGATTTGGCGACGGTCGAGTTGGGCGCACCTTGGCCATACTTGAACGCCGCTGAGTCGTAAGGGCCGTGGACGTTCTGCATCTTCGAGTGATAGCGCTGGCCGGGGTCGTTCCACTCGGCTCGCTCGTGCCAGGACTTGAACGTGAAGCCCGAGCAGTCGGGGCCTTCCCCTCTCGTGTTCGGATCGCCCGGCGGGTCTCCGGGGGAATTGTCGATGTTGTCCTCGTTCCAGCACCCGCCGCCCCACTGGTATCCCTCCGCGGCTGCCGTGTACGCGTAGTCGCGGGCGATCCAGCGGGTGACTCCGCTGGTGTTCCAGAACGCGTTGTTGCAATACGCCTGGAAATTCGTGTGGTAGGCGCCGGCCGGCGTGCCGAGCGCCAGGACCATCAGCGTCAAGCCGCCGATCAGTCCGGCGAGAAAGCCGGACATCCTGCCCCGTCTCGTCATCTCGCACCTCCGATCTCGAACGCGACGACCTCGATTCCCGAGGGAGCCGACCGCAGCTGGTACAGCGAGCCGCCGTGTAGCCGGAAGCGGCTGAGCGCGGCCGTCTCGGCCCACTCGGCGCGATCGACGGCGAAGCTCCCCGCGAGCCCTTCCGGCGCCAGCCGGAGGACCCGGAACTCGGCCTCCTTCTCGGTCCAGAGCCGTACCACGGCGACCAGGCCGTCTCCGTAGGGCTCGGCCAGCTGCACCTCGCCGAGGCTCGTTGAGCTCGTCACCCGCCAGCTCCGGATCACGCGGTCACCCCCGACGAGGGCGAACCGCGCCTCGGTCGGCGACGCCCGCACGACGACCTCGACTCCTCCGGAGACGGCGCGGCCCGTTCGCGCCCGGGCTATCTGCTCCGCCGGGTCGAGCGGAGGCCGTCCCGGCCCTGTCGGAAGCCACTGCTCGGACGGGTACGCGTGGACGATTGGTCCCTCTGGCCCGATCCGCACCATGTCCGCAACCGGCTCGGCGAGCGGCGTGCTCGCCACAAGCCAGCCGGCCGCGTCGAGAGCCCGGACGATCGGCATCGGGCTCGCGGTCCCGCCGTCGTCGAGGACGTAGGTCGTTCCGTCGCCCGCGACGGCGAGATCGCCCTCGGCTCCCACGAAGTCGATCGGGAGCTTCTGAGACGCGGTCGGGCCATCCGGCCGATAGACGGCGAGCCGGCTATTGACCTGGTCGAGCACGACGATCGAGCCGTCCGGTCCGACGTCGAACGCAGAGGGACCGATCCTCGACTGCTCCGGGCCGCTGTCGAGCCCCAGGTCGCCGTCCCCGCTTCCCCAGCCGGCCGTTGCGAGCGTCGCGTCGGGCGGGCGCGCCACACCGAATGTGTGCGTGCCGAGATCGACCGTCGTCCAGCTCGAGACGGCCCACGTGTGCTCGGGGGCTACTGCGCCTCCCTGCGGAAGCGCCGCGGACTCGCCGCGGCCATCCTCGATCTCCACGTAGTAGTCGAATCCCGCGCCGCTCGTGAAGAGAGGAGGAACAGAGGCGGATAGCCGTCCGTTCCGATCCCCGGCGAGCGGGATCTCAGCGAAGCTGGGCTCGCCGACCTGGCGAACGTAGACCGATCCCTGCGGCACGCAGGCCTCCGAGCGCGGGTCGTCCCCCTCGGGCGGGCACACGACCTCGTAGGTCAAGTCGACTTTCTCGCCGGGTGAGACGAGCAGAGGCGGCGTGTGCAGGATCTCGAAGGACGATCGTTCGGCGGCCGCTGGTGGCGTCCCGCTATTTCCGACGAACGCTCCGATCACGTTCACCGTGAGGAGCGTCATCCCCACGAGGCCTCCCGTGATGAATCCCGCGAGAGGCGAACGCCATTTCCGTTTCATCGGCTCCCTCCGTTGTCAGTTTTGACGACAGAGGAAGTTCTAGCGGACTCTTCGTCACGAGACCGTGCCGCGAATGTGACGACTCAGCGCACTCGCCGCGGCGGCTCGCCGGGCTCCGGACGTTCGTGTGTTCGCGCTTCTCCTAGGTCAGGGCGAGCACAGCGAGCGCGAGGCTCGATGCGACGAGGGCATGCGCGGTCGCGGGTTCGGCTCTTCCTCGCTCGTGATGACGCTTCACGGCTTGACTGCGACCCGAATGCGCGGGCGGCCGCCCGCGCGAGTGCTGTAGCCGGGGCCCCACTGCGGGTCCCGCACGATCCACCGCCCGGGGCGGCGGAACACGAACGCGCCGGCCCGGACGTAACGGTTGCTCGTCCTGTGGACCCGAATCCGGTGGACGCGCCCGCTCGGCGAGACGGCCTCGACCCGGAATGGGTAGCTCACGTCCGCAGGCTCGAGCCGGCAGCAGGTGCCGTCGGGTCTGAGATACGTCCAGTAGGGCCTCAGCTGAACGACCGCTCGCGCGCCCGCCTTCGGCGAGGCCGGCACGACCCTCAGCCGCACCTCGAGAGCGGCGGCCGCAGAGGCCGGCAGGGCGAGCGCCGCAGCGGCGCAGGCGAAGACGACTCGACCCCTCAATGGCTCACCCACTGCGGATTCTAGGGTGCGCCGCATGCAGCCGGCCCGGCGGCGGGAGCGCGAGCCGGGTCCGGTTCAGCGATCCGCGCCGGCGTTCTCCGGCGCGCGGCCTGATCGCCGGCGGCGGTACAGCTGCGAGAGAAGCACGCCTCCGAGCACGCCGATCGCGAGCAGCAGGATGATCAGCCAGATCAGGGACGCGTGCGCCGTGAAGAGGACGAAGTCGATGGAGACCTGAACGTCGTTCTTGACGATGAACGCGATCACGTACGCGGCGATGAGGACGAGACCGAGCAGCGCCGCGTACAGCCGCGGCTGCCATTGCTCGAGCTCGCCGCGCGCCGGGCGCCTGCGGAAAAGGCGCATTGAGGGAGTCTAAGGCGCTCGCCTGCGACGCCGACCGTCAGGCCGCGCCGGCGATACGAAGCCGCGGCCTCTCTTAGGCGACCTGAGGCGCGAGAGCGGGAAGGGGGCGTGGAATCAGGCGGGCCTGCCGCGGGGGAGAGAGGGAGCCGCTACCCGCTGGACGATACGTCGGGCAGGGAGACTCGGGGAGGGCGCACAGGCCCGCCTGACGGAAGTAGCAAAGTTCGCAGGTTGCTTTATTTTTCTTGCTCATTCAGTCGTTTGCTCTCCTAGGGGCCGTCCTTGGAACAGGAGGCGATCATAGGCCCGTCGCCGCTGGTTGCAAGGGTTGCCAGGAACGAAAACTGAGGAATTTCCGGTTGCGCTGAACCTGCCGAAAACCTACGTTTCTTGTCCTTTCGGCGGCAATGTCGCCAGAACGCGCAACGCCTGTCGAAAACTCTCCACAGGGACGACGCGCATGCCGCCCGCGTAGCGTCGAGCCTCGTCCGCGTTTTCCCCAGCCGGGACGAGGAAGACGTCGACTCCTGCCCGCTTGGCGCCGATCGTCTTCTGCTTGAGACCTCCGACCGGGCCGACAGTGCCGTCGAGGCAGAGCTCGCCGGTCGCGGCGACCTTGTGCCCATGGTCGACGTCACGGCCCAGCTCTTCGACGAGGTCGAGCGCAAAGGCGAGCCCGGCCGAAGGCCCACCGACCTGGCCCAGGTCGATGTGCACGGGCAGCGGAAGATCGATCTGGGCGGAGTTCTGAAGAGCGCAGTCGGGGAAGACGCCGATGATCGGCCGCCGGCGATCGGCAGGATCAGCGATTGTCTGCACGGCCACCTTCCGCAGGTGATCCCCCCGGCGAATGGTCAACTGCACAGTCTCCCCGGGCTGGTGCTTCTGGATGAGCCTGCGAAGGTCGGCGGGGAACGCTGCGCGCCGGCCGTCCACGCTGACCACGATGTCGTTCGGCTCGAGCTTGCCCGCCGAAGGGCCGTCGAGGGCGACTGCGGCAAGCGTCGTCCCCCGCGAACGAACGACGACGTGCCGGCCGAGCGCCCGGAGGGCCACTGCGGAGGCGACTTCTTGTGATTGCGCCATCTGGTGCAGCTCCCCCTGCCGCCGCGCCTTCTCGCTCTCCCCAGGAGCGCGAACCTCGGACGAGGGGACGAGCGTCGATCCCTCGTGCAAACCGTGGAAGAGCTTCTCGAGGAGGCTCGCTTTCCGCACGTCGACCGCGACGTAGTAGATGCCGCCGCCGTCGCGGTCCCGTCGCTCGCCCTTGACCGTGACGAACGGGGCGACCGGGAGCGCGCGGTCGGGAAGGAAGATGTACTCGTCCGAGGGAGCGATGTAGAGAACTGCCGCGACGGCGAGGAGAACGAGGCCCGCTGCCACAAGGCGGACGGGGGAGAAGAGACGCGCCACTGTCTCAGGATACGGCGAGCCGCTTCGTGCGGTTCGAAAATCCCTCTACAGAAGCCCTCGTGTGAGCCCGCCGTCGACGGGGATGACCGCCCCCGTGACGTAGGACGACCGCTCGGAGGCAAGGAAGCAGACGACGTCAGCTACCTCGCGTGGCCGGCCGAAGCGGCGCACGGGTATCGCGGCGAGGTCGTCCGCGCGGGAGCGTCCGACGTAGACCTCGGCTAGGCGCGGCGTGTCGATCCGCCCCGGTGCGATCGAGTTGACCGTCACGCCGTCCGGTCCGACCTCCCGCGCGAGCGTCTTGGCCCAGCCGATCACTCCCGGCCGGACCGCGTTCGACAGGGCGAGGTTGTCGATCGGCTCGCGGACCGAGCTGGAGGTGATGTTGATGATTCGCCCCCGCTCGCTCCGGCGCAGGTGGCCGAGACAGAGGTTCGTCAGGCGAATCGCAGACAGGAGGAGGAGGTCGACCGCTGCCTCCAGGGCATGGTCGTCGATTGCCTCCGCGCTCGTTCGCGGTGGGCCGCCGCCGTTGTTGACGAGGATGTCGATCCCGCCAAAGGCCTCGACCGTGCGCTCGACGAGCCGCTTCAGATCGAGCGGATTCGTCAGGTCGCCGCGGACGGCGAGCGCGCCGATGCGCTCCGCCTCGCGGTCGAGCGGTTCTCGGCGGCGGGCGAACATGGCGACGTTCGCCCCCTCTTCGGCGAGGGCCTCCGAGACGGCGAGCCCCATGCCGGACGACGCGCCGCAGACGATTGCGGTGCGGGCGCGAAGTCCGAGGTCCACCTAGGCCACCCTCAAGAGCTTAGGACGCCGACGACCTCGCGGACCGCCGCTGCCGAAGCCTCGAGCGCGGCCTGCTCCTCGTCGGTCAGCTCGAGCTCGACGACCTCCTCGATCCCGCCGGCCCCGAGCTTCACCGGCACGCCCATGTAGAGCCCGTCGATCCCGTACTCGCCCTCGAGGTAGGCGGTGCAGGGAAGGACCCGCTTCTCGTCGAGCATGACCGCGTCGACCATCTGCGCGGCGGCCGCGCCGGGCGCGTACCAGGCCGACGTGCCGAGGTAGTCGACGATCTCACCGCCGCCCTTCGCGGTGCGCTCGACGAGCTCGGCGATCTTGTCCTCCGAAAGGAGCTTCCGCAACGGGATGCCGCCGACGGTGGTCGCCGAGACGACCGAGACCATCTGGTCGCCGTGTCCGCCCAGCACCATCGCGCTCACGTCCTTGACGGAGGTGCCGGTCTCCCACGCGATGAAGGTCGAGAAGCGCGCAGTGTCGAGGATCCCGGCCTGTCCGAAGACGCGTTGCTTGGGAAAGCCGGAGACGCTCTTCGCGACGTGGCACATCGCATCGAGCGGGTTCGAGACGACGACCAGGACGGCATCGGGCGACTGGGCGACCACCTGCTCGGTGACCGAGCCGACGATCTTCTCGTTCGTCGCCACCAGGTCGTCCCGGCTCATCCCCGGCTGCCGCGGGAGGCCGGCGGTGACGACGACGACGTCCGAGCCGGCGGTCGGCTCGTAGACCGTCGAGCCCCTGATGTTCGGCTCGTAGCCGAGCACTGCGCCCGCCTGGTTGACGTCCAGCGCCTTGCCCTCGGGAAGCCCTTCCTTGATGTCGACGAGGACGACGTCGGCGTAGTCGCGGCGCGCGAGCTCCTGCGCGCACGTGGCGCCGACGTTTCCGGCACCCACGACCGTGACCTTGCGCCGCTCGCTCACACGCGCACCCCCAGCTTCTCGATCACCGCGTCCGCGACCTCGCGCGTGCCGACGGCAGTCGGGTCATCACGTGTCGGCTTCATGTCGTAGGTGACGCTGCGTCCCTCGGCGATCACCTCGGCGATCGCCTGCTCGAGGCGGTCTGCGGCGTCGTCCTCCTCGAGATGGCGCAGCATGAGGACGCCCGAGAGCATCATCGCCATCGGGTTCACCTTGTTCTGGCCGGTGTACTTGGGCGCCGAGCCGTGCGTCGGCTCGAAGACAGCCGCCTCGGTGCCGAAGTTCGCCCCCGGCGCGAGCCCGAGCCCGCCGACGAGCCCGGCGGCCAGGTCGGAGACGATGTCGCCGTAGAGGTTCGGGAGGACGAGGACGTCGTATTCCTCGGGGCGCTGCACGAGCTGCATGCAGAGGTTGTCCACGATCCGGTCCTCGAACTCGACGTCCGAGTTCTGCTCGGCGACCTCGCGCGAGACCTGGAGCCAGAGCCCGTCCGAGAACTTCATGATGTTCGCCTTGTGCACGGTCGTCACCTTGCGGCGGCCGAGCCGGCGCGCGTAGTCGAAGGCGAACTCGAGGATTCGGCGCGTCCCCTCGAGCGAGATCGGCTTGATCGAGATGCCCGCGTCGTCCCGGAGCTTGCCGCCGCGCTCGCGGATCCACTCCGTCAGCTCGCGCGCGTCCTCGGAGCCGGCCTCGTACTCGATGCCCGCGTACAGGTCCTCGGTCGCCTCGCGAACGATGACGAGGTCGACGCCCTCGTAGCGCGAGCGCACGCCGCGGTAGCTCTTGCAGGGCCTCACCTGCCCATAGAGGTCGAGCCCCCTGCGCAGCGCGACGTTGACCGACCGAAAGCCGCCGCCCACCGGTGTAGTGATCGGTCCTTTGAGGGCTACTCCGCTGGCCCTGATCGCCTCGAGGACGTGGTCGGGAAGCGGGTTTCCGCCGTACTCCTCCATGACGTCGCTGCCGGCGCGCTGGACGTCCCAGTCGAGCTCGACACCGGTCGCCTCGAGCACGCGCCGGGTCGCTTCGGCTAGCTCGGGGCCGGTGCCGTCCCCGGGAATGAGCGTGACCCGGTGAGCCATGCCGCGGCGACTCTACCTGTAGATTTCCCCCGGATGAGCGACTTCAAGCCAGGGCTCGAAGGCGTCGTCGCGGTCGAGACGGAGATCGCCGAGCCCGACCGTGAGGGCGGCTCGCTCCGCTATCGGGGCGTGGACATCGAGGAGCTCGTCGGTCACTACCCCTACGAATGCGTCTGGGGGCTGCTTGTCGACAACGACGTCAGCTCCGCCATGCCGCAGCCGGAGCCCTACGAGCCGCCGGCGCTGACGGGGAGCGCGACGGCCGACCTTCAGGCCGAGACTGCCCGGCTTGCGGGCGAGTGGAAGCTCGGCAAGTTGAACGAGATCTCGGATGAGCAGGCGCGAGAGGACCTGGGCCGGCTGTCGGCGCAGATGATGTCGATCGTCGCCCGCTCGGCGCGCGTCGCCGACGGCTACACCGACCAGGTGCCGGACGACGTCGTCGCGCGCGGGAAGACCGCCGCGGAGAAGTTCTTGCTCCGCTGGCGCGGCGAGGCGGATCCGCCGCACGTGAAGGCGATCGATACGTACTGGATCTGCACGGCCGAGCACGGGCTGAACGCGTCGACCTTCACTGCTCGGATTGTCGCTTCGACCGGCGCCGACTGCGGCGCTGCGCTCTCGGCGGCGGTCGGTGCGCTCTCCGGCCCGTTGCACGGGGGAGCGCCTGCCTATGTGATCCCGATGCTGGAAGAGGTGGCGGCGACGGGCGACGCCGAGCGTTGGGTCCGCGAGACGCTCGAAAGCGGCAAGCGGATCATGGGCTTCGGGCACCGCATCTATCGCGCCGAGGATCCTCGCTCCCGGCTCCTCAAGCGAGTCGCGAAAGAGCTCGGCTCGCCGCACGTCGAAATTGCGGAGAAGCTCGAGGGCGTGGCGTTGGCAGCTCTACAGGAGCGTCATCCCGAGCGGGTTCTTGCGACCAACGTCGAGTACTACTCGGCCGTCGTGCTCGATGTCGCCAACATCCCGCCCGCGCTGGCCCCCGCGATGTTCGCATGCTCCCGGGTGGCCGGCTGGTCGGCACACATCCTGGAGCAGAAGAGGACCGGGCGGCTGTTCCGGCCGTCCGCGCAGTACGTCGGTCCGGCGCCCCGCTCACTCAACGGCGCCTCGGCGAGCTGACGCTCCAGGAGGCAGCGGCGCAGGCTCAGGCCCTCGCCGAGGAGGGCAAGGAGCGCGAGCTCGCCGGCCTGCGCTCCACGTGGGCCGATGAGCTCGAGTCGGCCGCTCGATCGCGCGACTACCGCGATCGGATCGTGGCGTATCGCGCGATCGGGCAGTTCCGCTTCCGCCAGAAGACCGAGCTCCTCCGGCGGGGGATCGAGGACGAGAGCCCTGCCTGCCGCGGCTCGGCGCTCATGTCGCTCGAGCTTCTCTCCCGAGAGCATCCGGGCCTCGTCAACACCGTGCGGCCGCTCCTCCAGGAGCTGGCCGCCCACGACGACAACCAGGCGGTCCGCCGGCTCGCAGTGCTCTGCCTGAAGAACGGCTCGCCTCAGCGGGAGACGATCGTGCTCCTGAGCTCACTCGCGGACGACGACGAGCAGGATCGCGAGCTGCGAGCGGCCGCGCGAAAGATCGCGGAGGTGCTACGGAAGAGAGAGGCGACGAGGCGCTAGCGCGCTCAGTTGCAGCCGCACGGATGGCGGCCGCAGGCGGGACAAGAGCGGCGGCGTTTCCACTCGAGGAGGCTCTTGCCGACGCCGCTCATCACCATCAGATAGCCCACGCTGCTCGTGAGGGCGAAAAGTACGGCGAACTGAGGGTCAAGTTGAGCCATCCTGGGTCGGTCTAGGCATCGGCGCGCGGCCGGAAACCTTGAGCTTTCGACGCGCATGAGGATGAGCCGCGAAGTAGGCCTCGCGCCGGCGGCGGTCTGTCACGTGCGTGTAGAGCTCGGTCGTGGCGAGGTCGGCGTGGCCGAGCATCTCCTGCACGCTGCGGAGATCGGCGCCGCCCTCGAGCAGGTGGGACGCAAAGGAATGGCGCAGGAGGTGGGGATGGACACGGCCTGGCTCGAGACCGGCCTTCTCCGCGAGCCGGCGGAGGATGAAGAAGGCGCCTGCGCGCGTGAGCGGCCCGCCCTGCGCGTTCAGAAAGAGCTCCGCGCGGTGCCGCCGGTCGAGGAACGGCCGCCCCTGGGCGAGGTAGCGGCGCAGCGCGTCGGCCGCCTGCCTTCCGATCGGGACCACACGTTCCTTGTCTCCCTTGCCGACCGAGCGGACGAGGCGCTCGTCGAGGTCGACCCCGCCCCGCTCGAGGCCGACCGCCTCGCTCACGCGAAGCCCCGCGCCGTAGAGGAGCTCGACGAGCGCCCGGTCACGGAGCGCGCGCGGGCTCGTCCCGGCGGCCGCCTCGACGAGCCGCTCGGCCTCGCCGGCCGAGAGCGTCCGGGGGAGGCGGCGTACTCGTCTCGGCAAGTCGATCTCGGCCGCCGGGTTGTCAGCGCGCGCGCCGAGGAGCAGCTGGTGGCGGAAGAGCGCGCGGACAGCGGCCAGACGGCGGGCGATCGTCGAGGCGGTGAGGCCCGCAGCGCGCAGCTCGGCCAGGTAGCGCTCGAGCTCCTCGCGCGTTGCTGAGGCCGGCGAGCGGCCAAGCCACTTGGAGACGGCGACGAGGTCGCGCCGGTACGAGTCGACCGTCCGCGGTGCGAGCCTCGCCGCCGCGACGGCGAGAAAGCCCTCGAGCTCAGGATCGGGGATGGGCTCTGTCATACACCTTGCGCAGGCGGCGGCCGTCCACGTGGCTGTAGACCTGCGTCGTCGAGAGCGAGCTGTGTCCGAGCAGCTCCTGGATGACGCGGAGGTCGGCTCCGCCCTCGAGCAAGTGGGTCGCGAACGCGTGCCGCAGGCGGTGGGGGTGGGGAAGGAGGCGGCGCAGGGTGCTCGTGTCGAGCCGGCGCCCGCGGGCGGAGAGGAAGAGGGCGTTCTCGGCGCCGCGCGCCAGGTGCGGCCGCCCATCCTCGAGGTAGCGGCGAAGGCGGTACGCGGCCTCTTCCCCGAGCGGCACGGCGCGCTCCTTGCCGCCTTTGCCCTTGACGCGAACCGCCTCCTGCTCGAAGTCGACGTCGCCCAGCTCGAGGTCGACCGCCTCCCGGCTCCGGAGCCCGGCCGAGTAGACGAGCTCGAGGAGGGCGCGGTTGCGAAGGGCCAGCGGGTCGTCGCCCGAGAGCCGCTCGAGAAGGGCGTCCACCTCGTCGCGGTTCGGCACCTCGGGAAGCCTGCGCGCGCGCCTCGGCCCGAGCTGGGCGTCGGTCACCCTCCCCGGGCCGAGCGCAAAGCGAAGGAGCGCGCGAACCGCCGCCAGCTTGCGGGCGATCGTCGCGCGCGCAAGCTTGCGGGGCCGGCGGCCCGGCCGGGCTGCGCCGAGCTCGGCGGCGTAGGCGGCGAGCGTTGCAGCGTCCACCTCGTCGAGCCGCGCTCCGCGCACCCGCAGCCAGGCCGCGAACTCCTGGACGTCGACGCGGTACGCGCGCCGTGTCGCGTCGGCGAGGGCGGGGCTCTCCAGGAACCGTTCGATTGCGCGGGTTGACACGGAGCGGGATTCGCGCCCGCCGTGGCGCTCCCTCTAGTGAACCGAGTCCACGATCTCTTCGGAGAGGCTCGGGTACTTCGAGAGGAACTCGGCGCGGGCGTCCTTCAGCCGCTCGATGCCCGCGTCGCACTCCTCCTTGCGTCCCGTCGCCTCGTACAGACGCTGCGGCTGGAGAATGTCGAGATCCTCGTCGTCGATCCCCGGGACGCGGCTCGCCACGAGGTACCCGAAGTCGGGGTCGCGCTCCCACTCGATCGTCCCCTCGGCGATCCCCTTCACGATCGCCGACGAGTGCCTGATCTTCACCTTCTTCGAGCGAGGGTCGTCCTCCGACCCGCCGACCCGCCCCGTGTTCATGAGGTAGACCTCGAGCGGGTGCTCCTCGAGCAGCTCGAGGAAGCGGTTGCCCTGGAGGTCGTGCGGCATCGGGAAGAACGGGTTCGTCCCGGGCACGCGCAGGAACTTGCCGGCCTCGTCGGCCCCGCCCGCGCTCGTCCCCTGCGTCTCCCCGAGCATGAAGAAGGCCGCGGCCTGCGGCCCCTCGAGCTTCGCGACGGCGGGGATGATGTTCTCGTTCTTGTTCAGGATCAGCAGGAAGTGCGCCTCTTCGATCTCCTCGTCCACGCCCGACTCGATCACGCGGAACGGGAAGGTCGCACGGCCGTTCGGCGTGTAGCTCGTGTCGAAGAAGTCGACCTCGTCCCCGTGTTGGGAGACGTTCTCGAGGTACGAGTCGGGCTGAGTGACGGCGCCGTAGATCGTCGGCTCGTCGTCCGGATTGAGGCCGAACGTCTTGGCGAAGCAGCCGTTCTCGGTCGCCATGATCCGGCCGTCGGGCATCCAGCCGACGAAGTCGTCCTGGACGGGGAGCGAGCCGTTCTGGCGCGTGAACGTCGTCGTCGTCTTGCCCGTCCCCGAGAGGCCGACGATCAAGCCGACCCGTCGGCCGCGGCGCGTCGGGATGATCTTGCAGCCCGCGTGCAGCGGCAGCCCACCCCGGTCATAGACGAGCTTGTTCCACATGCGCAGGCCGCCCTTCTTCGACTCGCCGAAGTAGTCCGAGTTGAAGACCCGCGTCACGCCTTGCTCCAGATCGACCGCGATCAAACGATCGTCCGGGTAGCCCTCGGCGTCTAGGTTCGGTGTGTAGACGACGGTCAACTCGGGCTCGTGGGCCTCGCCGTCCGGGTCGAAGTAGAGCTGCTGCTGCATGGCAGCGATGTTCGCATTCGCGGCCTCGACGAACAGCCGCGCCGGGGTGCGGAAGTCCAGGTCGTTGCCGATGTAGCCGTCGATCTGCACCATCTCCTGCTCGGCGATGTAGGCGTCCTGCGCCTCCGCCCAGCGCAGCCCCTCCTCGCGCGTGATCGACTGGTTCTGCCCGTCGGGCTCGTCGGTGACGAGGTAGGTCGAGCGCTTCGAGCGCGAGGCGACCTTGGTCTGGACGTTGAGGTTCCCGTACCGCGTCGGCCGTGCGTTCGGCATCTCCGCCGCGAGTCCCTTGACCTCGTCGGGGCTCGGGTTCTCGACGACGTTGGCCGCCTTCGGCAGCCTGAACAGCATCTTTGCCACTGCGGCGTGCTCCTTCGGGAAACGGGCGGCGACGCGGAATCTTACCGGTACGCAGAGAAACGGGCCGTTAGCGATCCATGAGCCGGCCGTGACCTCCCCGTTGCCCCTCCGCTCGAGCCTGGCCTCGAGAAAGGAGGTGCGCAATGGGCAAGAAGATTCTCATCTCGATCGCGGCCATGACGGCGGCGCTCGTCGCTCTCGCCTCGCCGGTCCAGTCGGGTCACGCGGACGCGATGCCGGCGCCTGGCCAGAGCCAGCCGCTGAGCAACGACGGCGGCGGCGGCGGACCCTGACCCATTTCGTTGAGGGCCGGTCGGCCTTCCCATCAGATGAACTACGGAAGGCCCCAATGCGGGGCTTTCCGTGTTTGGACATGGCTAGGGCAGGACTAGCTCGTCCAGCAGTGCGCGTGCCCTACTCGCAGCCACGACGTTGCCCTTCCGCTCGAAGACACGCCTCGCGTCCCCAACTTGTTGCGCAGCCTCCTCGTCACGGCCCTGGAGCCTGAGAACCTCCGCGAGTACGAGCAACGTCCTCCCTCGACGGTTGAGCATGTCTGTTTTTCCGGCGAGCAGCACCGCATCCCGGGCCAGCTCTTCCGCTTGCAAGAGAACGCCGGTCCCGGCCTTGACTTCGGCGCCGGCTGCGCGCCAGGCCATCTGCGCGTCCATGTCGTCGCCCGCTGCGTGCTCTTCCGACAGACGAGCCCACTGGTCAGCTTCCTCGAAGCGCCGGAGCGCACAAAGAGCTTCAGCCAGCTCTGCGGCTCGGCTCGCGAGCAAGGCGCGCTCATGCATCTGCGCGAGGCTGTCGCAACTCTCGCGGAGGATGACCGCCGCGGCTGCGTAGTCCTCGTTCGCCATCTCGATCGCGCCGCCTATCGCCCCGCAGAAGTTTGCGATAGCCGCCGTCAATCCGATTTCCTCGAAGGTGCTCCGCGCGCCCGCGACAAGCTCCCGGGCTTGATCGAACTCCCCACGCATCGCCTCGAGCCCTCCCATGAACACGAGCAGGTTGGCCTCGCACGCTCGGTCGCTGACGGCATCCTCGAGGAGCTCCTCGCAGCGCCGGATGGCCTCCGCAGCAGGGGTCGGCCCGAAGTAGAGCGCGGCTCCGAGCTCGCCCAGGCATGTCGCCGGAGACCAGCCCGAGCGGCGGTAATGAACGAGGGCGCGCTCGGCTGCGTCCTGCCTGGCCTTGTTGTCGCCTTGGACGCCTCCGACCACGTAAGCCACCCGAAGCCATGTTCGACCCAGAGCGCGGTCGTCCCCGAGCTCTTCGAAGAGCGGGATAGAACTCGCCGCAAGATCAAGGAGCTCTGCGGACTGTCCTTCCGGATCGACGAGGAGCCCGACCTGCGCAAGCTCGACCCTGGCGCGCAGCTCGAGCCGCCGGTCATGTCCGACGGACTCTGTAATCGCCTGCTGCAGCGCAGCCTCGGCCTTATCGATATGACCTGCGGTCCTCAGTGCGATCGCGAGCTCGCAAAGAGCCTCGCCGCGCGCGATCCCCGGGGGTAGGAGCGCGGACGCCCGGCCGAGGAGGTTAACCGCCGCCGGGGTATCGGCACGCTTCCACGCACGAATCCCCGCTGCTGCAAGGTGGTCGCCCGCCCACCCAGCAAGCCGCGCGAGCTCCGGATCACCGGGGCGAAGCTCGCCGCGATAGCGATGCGCTTGCTCGGCGTGGTATCCAATGAGCTCGTCGGCCTCGTTCCTTTGCTGGAGCCAAGAGGCGTGCCGCTCGTGGAGATCGAACCTGTGCTCCTTTGTGATGCCGGCATACGCGACATCTCGGATGAGAACGTGGTGGAAGCGGAACTCATCCTCGGGTGACACACGGGAGCGCCGCGCGTGGATCAGTCCCCTTCGCTCGAGCGTGACGAGGCGGCCGTCGACGGTCGCCAGCGTCTCCGGGGGCGAAAGGTGGCGGACCGCGCTGCGCGCGAAGTCCTTCCCGACCACGGCTGCCCGTTCGAGGACGGCGCGATCCTCCGGCTCGAGGCTGTCCAGACGGCTGGCCAGCAGCGCCTCGATCGAAGCGGGGACGGCTTCTTCGAGTGCGTCCGGCCCGACATCATCCGTGATGTAGGCGAGCAGCTGCTCGACGAACAGCGCGTTTCCCTCGGCGACCGCGACGATTCGAGCGCGCGTCTTCTCTGAGAGCTCCGTCTCCCCGGCAAGCTCGGCGAGGAGGGTGCCCGTCTCGGCTCCGGAGAGCGGGTCGAGTGTGATCGTCTCGGTGCTCGACTCCCAACCGGGACGCTTCTCGAGAAGCTCCGGCCGTGCGATGCAAAGGACGAGGGCCTGCGCGTCCGAGGTCCAGGCCCCGAGGTACTCGACCAGGTCGAGCAGCGTCGGCTCCGCCCAGTGGACGTCCTCGAGGACTACGACGAGCGGCCGCCTTGCCGCGAGCGCCTCGAAGAAGCGCCGGACCGCCCAGAACAGCTCACCCGTCGGTGCGAGTCCCTCGGCCTGGCCCGTGAGCTCGGACATTCGCTCGGCGATGAGCGCCGCATGCTCGTCGCCCTCGAGGAGGGCTGCGATCGTCGCCTGAGGCCGTGTCGGCGCAGCTTGTCGCACGATCTCGGCCAGAGGCAGGTACGTGGCCCCCTCTCCGTAGGAGACGCACCGTCCGACGAGCGCCGTCGCCTCCGCACCGAGCGAGGAGACGAACTCCGAGGTCAGCCGTGTCTTGCCGATCCCCGCCTCGCCGAGGATGACGACGACCCGGCTGCGACGCTTGTCCAGGACGGACTCGAAGGCGCTATCCAAGCGGGCGAGCTCTTCCTGCCTACCGACGAGAGGGGCGCCTGTCGGGGGACGCAGGCCGGTGCTCTCGCCTAGCGCCAGGAGGCGGAACGCCTGAACCGAGCCGAGCGAGCCGCCGGCGTCGATCGGCTCGACCGGCTCCGACATCGCAGCCTCGCGGAGAACGGTTCGCGTCGTGTCGCCGAGCAGAGTCTCGCCGGGAAGCGCGGCCTGCTGGAGCCGCATCGCGACCGTGACGGCGGCCCCGGTCGCAAACGGCTGGCCCGAAGCGGCGTCTCCCGCGAGCACCTCTCCCGTGTTGATGCCGGTCCGGATCTGGATCGCGAGCCCGTGGTCTCGCTCGAGGTCGGCGTTCAGGCCGATGAGCGCCTCGCGGAGCTCGTTCGCCGCGCGCACCGCCCGGAGCGCGTCGTCCTCGTGCATCTGCGGGACCCCGAAGACCGCCATCGCGGTGTCGCCGATGAACTTCTCGAGGGTGCCGCCGTGGCGCTCGACGACCGTGCGAACAGTGTCGAAATAGCGCCGCATCACCATGCGCAAGACTTCTGGGTCGAGCGCGGCGCCGAAGCTCGCGGAGTCGACGATGTCGGTGAAGAGGATCGTCACCGTCTTCCGCCGCTCCTCTCCGGAAGTGGCTTCGGCGATCGCCCTCTTGGGGAGGTCGATCTCGCGATCGTGTCTAAGGATCGACTGCTCCAGGCGCTGCAGCTCGGGCGAAGGCTCGATGCCGAGCTCCCCGACGAGCGTCTCGCGGGCCCGCCGGTAGGCGTCGAGCGCCTCCGCCTGCCTGCCCGAGCGGTAGAGCGCGAGCATGAGCTGGCCGCGCAACCGCTCCCGCAAGGGGTGCTCGGCGACGAGAGCATCGATCTCCCCGACGAGCTTCGAGTGGCGGCCGAGCTCGAGCTCTGCCTGGAACAGCTCCTCGCGGGCGGCGGTGCGGAGCTCCTCCAGGCGGGCGATCTCGACGTGGGCGAAAGGCTCGAAGGCCAGGTCGGCCAAGGGCGGGCCATGCCAGAGCCCGAGCGCCTCGTGCAGGAGGCTTGCGCGCCTCCCGGCGTCCCCACCCTCCGCCGCCTGGGCGACCAGCCGCTCGAATCGGTGCAGATCTACCCGGTCGGGATCGACGTCGAGCATGTAGCCGGGCGGACGAGTGAGCACGGCCTGCGGCCCGAGCTCCTTTCGAAGAGCGGAAAGGAGGTTCCCAAGCGAGCTGACGGCGGTCTTCGGAGGCCTCCCCGCCCAGAGCTCCTCAACGAGCCGGTCGGTGGAGACGACCTCGCCTGCGTGAAGCAACAGCAACGCCAGGAGGGAGCGCTGCTTTCGCCTGTTCAGCTCGAGCGGCCGCCCCTCCACCCGTACCTCGAATGGGCCTAGGACGCGGAACTCGACTTCTTGCACCGTCCCCGTTCTACCACTGTCAAGCGCGCGCTCCTAACCTGCGTGTGAGGCGCGTGTTAGCGCCGCGTAAGGGTGCACAGCAACCTCACGCCAAGCAGCACACACGACCAGCGGACCTCATCACGGAGGCCGAGCGCTATCTCGCCGCCGTCGAGCTCTTCCGTGCCGAAGGCTACGAGCCGCACTGGCGGCTCGAACCGAGCGCTCGAGGGCCTCATCGAGGCGGTTCACGCTCCGCCTCTCAAGGGCCGCTCGCGTCCATACCAAGAGGTCGGAATGAGCAAGGCACGACGCTTCATTGTCGCCGCAACTGTCCTGGCGCTCCATTCGCGACTGGTCTTTCGGCTGCGGCCGGCGATCTCGACACGAGCTTCGACGGCGACGGCAAGGTGCTCACCGACTTCGCGGGCAGATCGAGCGATCTGGCGTACAGCGTTGCCGTTCAGGCCGACGGAAAGGCGGTCGTCGCCGGAAAATGCTCGCGCCGGATGGAAAGATCGTGGTCCCGGGTCTCAGGGGCCAGCCGGCGGCGCGGGTCCGAACGACTTCGCTGTCGTCCGCTACCTTGCGGCGCCTCCGCCCTGCAAGGTGCCGAACGTTCGCGGCAAGAAGCTCGCTGACGCCAAGGCAAGCATCCGGAAGGCTCCGTGCGCGACTGGAAAGGTCACTCGCAAGCCCTCGATGCGAGTCAAGCGGTACGCAGAGAAAGGGGCCGTTAGCGATCCATGAGCCGGCCGTGACCTCCCCGTTGCCCTTCTGCTCGAGCCTGTCTCCATGCAAAGCGTTTCCCACACTTCCCCGCAGCACGGATCAATGCTGCAGAGCGCCGAGATTCAGACGCTCCTCAGTGAGATCGAGCGCTACCTCGTCGCCGTCGAGCAGTTCCGGCTCGAAGGCTGCGAGCCGCGCTGGGCGCCCGAGACCTGAGCGGACCCCCATTCAGGCTAGGCAGCCGTCTCGGCCAGCGCTCCCTCGCTGGCGAGCATGCGCGCGAGCTCGGTGCGCGAGCGCACGTCGAGCTTCCGGTAGATGCGGCCGAGGTGAGCCTCGATCGTCTTCGGGCTGAGGAAGAGCGCGGCGCCCGCTTCCCGGTTTGTCGCTCCCTGGCCCACGACGAGCGCGACCTGGAGCTCTTGCGGCGTGAGCTGATCGGAAGCGGACGGGTCACGGCGGCGCGCGGTCTCGCCGCTCGCGCCCAGCTCGATCCGCGCGCGCTCGGCCCACGGGTCGGCGCCGAGTCGCTCGAAGGCCTCGAGCGCCGAGCGGAGCGGCTCGCGTGCGTCGGACCGGCGCCGCGTGCGCCGCAGCCGCTCGCCGAGGCAGAGCTCCGTGCGCGCTAGCTCGAACGGGGTGGGCGTGCGCCCGTGCAGCTCGAGGGCTCGAGTGAAGTGCTGCTCGAACTCCTCGTCCGAGGCGAGCAGGCCCCGGCAGCGCGCCGCGGCCGCGAGCGCCCAGTTGCGTTCGGTGCTCTGCGCCCGGCGCTCGAAGACGTCGAGCTCGCGCCGGGCGTCCTCGATGCGGCCGGCGCGCGCGTACGCCTCGATCAGGTCGGGCTGCCACTGGATGACCGCGGGCTCCCCGAGCCCACGCTCCTCGACCTGAGGGGCGAGCCCCTCGAAGAGGCCGATCGCCTCCTCGCTCCGACCGAGCCCGAGCTCCAGCAAGCCCAGCGTCGTGACCGCGTAGGCGACGACCGCGCCGATCCGCAGCGGCGCGATCTCGAGCGCGCGGTCGATGTGGGCCCGGCAGTCCTCCTCACGCCCCTGCGCCGCTTCCACTCGGGCCAGGCAGACGAGGCTGAAGGCAAGCGTCGCGTGCTGGCCTGTCTCGTCCGCGATTCGGACCGCTTCGGCGGCTCCCGCGTAGGCCGCGGGCCAGTTGCCGGTGCGGAAATCGAGCTCGGAGAGGCCGGCGAGAGGGTAGGAGAGGAAGGCGAGCGCGCTCTGACCCCGCGCGGCCTCGACCATGCGCGTGAAGAACTTCCGGGCCCGCTCGTACTCCTCGAGCCAGGTGAGGACCTGGGCAGGGGTGACGAGCTGGCGGGGCCGTTCGAAGTCGATCGCCTCGAGGTGGGGCTCGAAGCGCTCGAGAAGCGGGAGCGCCTCGCCCATTCGTCCGCTGAGGAGAAGCGCGACGCCGAGGACGCCTGCGGCGTGAGCCTGGGTCGTCTCGTCGGCTTTCGCGGCAATCGCCTGCGCCCGCTCCGCCGTCTCGAGACCGGCTCCGATCTTGGCGGCCATGAAGCAGGCGAACGAAGCGTCGGCGAGCATCCGCGCCGCTTTGCCTGGATCGAGCTCCGCGATCCGCCCCGCCTCCTCGACGAGCAACTCGTGTGCGCTCATCGGGGTGCCGAACCACATCTCGACGGCTCCTCGCAGGTGCTCGATCCTCGCGCGGGCGAGCGGCTCCCGGGTCGCGGCGAGGGCCTCGTCGAGAAGCTCGAGGGCTCGGTCGGCTCGGCCCGCGATCCGGGCGTCGCCGGCCGCCTCGAACAGCCGTCGGGCCCGCTCGTCCTCGTTGCCGGTGAGCCGCGCAGCGCGCTCGAGCGCAAGAGCCGCCTCGGCGTGGCCGCCGCGCCCGCGCGCCTCGAGCGCAGCCCCTTCGAGTGCCGTGGCGACCTCCTCGTCGAGGGCCGTCGCAGCCGCGGCGAGATGCCATGCGCGCCGGTCGGTTCGCTCCTCCGCCGAGGCTTCGGCGAGCGCCTCGTGGGCGGCCTGACGCGCCCCCGCCGGGGCCTCGTGGTACACGGCCGCCCGGAGGAGCGGGTGCCGGAACTCCAGCACTCCTTCCTCGACGAAGACGAGGCGTGCATCCTGGGCCGGGTCGAGAGCCTGAGGATCGACGCCGAGCGCTCTGAGCGACGTAGCGATCTCGTCGAGGCGCCCAGACTCGCTCGCGGCCGCGACGAGCAACGCCTTCCGCGTATCCGCCGCCAGCACCTCGATCTGGTGAAGAAAGGCGCGCTCGATGGTCGGAGCAGCCGGCAGAGGCTCCTCCATCGGCTCCGCGCCGGTCAGCTGGCGTTCGCTGAGGAGTGTGGGAATCTCGACGAGCGCGAGCGGGTTTCCCTCGGTCGCTCGGACGAGACGGTCGGCAACGGCCGGCGGCGGCTCGTAGCCAAGGCGCCGCGAGAGCAGCTCGAGGGCGTCATCGTTGTCGAGGCCGGCCAGTACCAGCTCGCCCAGATCACTCGCGCCGAACGGGCCCGCCTCGCCCTCTCGGAGGCCGAAGACGAGCGCCACGCCCTCCGAGTCCAGCCGCCGAGCCGCGAACAGGAGCGCCTCCGCCGAGGATCTGTCGAGCCATTGCGCGTCGTCGATGACGCCCAACACCGGCGCGTCCTCGGCGACGGCGGCGAGGAGGCTGAGGGTGGCGGCGCAGACTGTGAAGCGGTCGCTGGGAGCCGGCGGACCGAGTGCGAGCGCACCGGCGAGCGCGGCCGCCTGCGGCTCGGGAATCGCTTTCAGACGATCGACTGCGGGGCGGAAGAAGTCACCGAGAGCGGCGAAGGCGAGCTCGGACTCGGACTCAATGCCGCGGGCGCGTAGCACTGTCATCGAGCCTGCCTGCTCGAGCGCGTAGCGCAGCAGCGCGGTCTTGCCGATTCCCACCTCGCCGCGGACGAGGAGGGCGCCGCTCTGCTCGGCGTGCGCGGCTTCGAGCAGCGCATCGATGCGGCCGCATTCCGCCTCGCGGCCGACGAGGTCGACGGATTGCAGGTTGTGTCCCAGCGAGCTCATGGAAGCGCAAATCTAGGCCGTTCGGCAACATTTGTCACGATCGCCGCAAGGGATCTCCCCGAAACGCGCGAGGGATCCGCCCGACGCGAGGGCTCGCGAAGCCCCTTAGCGTCGGAGGCATGCAAAGCGTTTCCCACATCTCCCCGCAGCGCGGATCAGCGCTGCCGAGCGCCGAGATTCAGACGCTCCTCCGTGAGGTCGAGCGCTACCTCCTCGCCGTCGAGCTGTTTCGGCTCGAAGGGTGCGAGCCGCGCTGGGCGTCCGAGACCTGAGGGAGATCCCCTAAGCGACCGGGGGATCCGCCCGACGCGAGGAGGGCTCCACGGGACCTAGCGTGGAGGCATGACCACCGAATCCCCAACTCAAAGGAGGCAGGTCATGCAGGGAACATCCATCCCAGTGCCTCACCGGGCACTGCTAGCCGGCAAGGTCGTGCTCTTCCTCGCCGTCCTGGCGGCCGCTGCGCTCGCGACGTCGGGCGCATCGGCGAGTCAGGTGCTGAAGTGCCTGGACGAGGCCCCGACAATCGTCGGGACGCCGGGCGACGACACGATCGTCGGGACATCCGACGACGACGTGATCGTCGGCCTGACGGGGAACGACACGATCTACGGTCTCGACGGCATCGACCTCATCTGCGGCGGCGAGGGCAACGACACCGTCGACGGAGGACCGGACATGGACGGGCTCGTCGCGGACGCCGGCGACGACAGGCTCGACGGCTCGGACGACGACCTCGACATCGTCTTCTTCCTCGACGCGCCTGGCCCCGTTCAGGCGAGCGTTGCGACCGGTACGGCCACGGGCTTCGGCACCGACACGCTCGTCAACGTCGAAGCTCTCGTCGGCTCGCCCTTCGCAGATACGCTCGAGGGTGACGCCAACGACAACTACTTCGACGGACAGCCGGGCGACGACCGCCTCACGGCCGGCGAGGGAGACGACTTCCTCGACGGCGACGCGGGGAACGACGTCCTCGACGGAGGCCCGGGACGCGACATCGGTTGCTACTGCTGGGCGCCGGCCGGGGTGAACGTCAACCTGGCCCGCGGCACCGCCGTCGGCTGGGGCTCCGACAGCCTCGTCGGCATCGAGAACGTCCTCGGCTCGCACTACTCAGACCACCTGACCGGCGATGCGGGGCCGAACTCGCTGAACGGCCACGGAGGAGCAGACGTCGTCGTCGGCGGCGGCGGGCCCGACCTGCTCCGCGGCGAGCAGGGGAACGACGTGGTGTCCGGCGGCGCAGGCGCCGACCGGCTCGACGGTGGGCCCGGCCGCGATCGGCTGAACGGCGGCCCCGGCCGCGACCGCTGCTACGGCGGCGAGCGGAATCGGAGCTGTCCCTGACCGGGCTTGATCCTGGAACCGAAGGGGCGGGCAACCGCGCCGCCCCTTCGCCCGCTCCGAACCGGGTTCCTCCGGGCCATTGCCCCCGTTGTCACAAGCCGTCGGGCTCTGCTCTTTCGATAGCGTCGTGGGCACGCGAGATAACGCACCGGACTTGTATGGCACCACCATGTAACTTGGACGCGTAGCGTGGAAGCGACGCACGACCTGCTTGTTGTCGGCGCCGGGCTGGCCGGCATGCGCGCAGCCATCGAAGCCCACGATCAGGGCGCCGACGTCGCGTTGATCTCGAAGATCCACCCGGTCCGCAGCCACTCGGGCGCGGCCGAGGGCGGGATCAACGCGGCCCTCGGCAACGCGTCCGAGGACGACCCCGAGAAGCACGCCTACGACACGGTCAAGGGCTCCGACTACCTGGGCGACCAGGACGCGATCCAGGTGCTCTGCGACGAGGCGCCCGACGACGTCTACCAGCTCGAGCACTGGGGCGCCGTCTTCTCGCGAACCGAGGACGGCCGCATCGCGCAGCGCCCGTTCGGCGCCGCCGGCGAGCCGCGCACGGCCTACGCGGCCGATATCACCGGCCACGTTCTCATCCACGTCCTCTACGAGCAGGTGATGAAGCGCGATCTCCAGGTCTACGAGGAGTTCTTCGCCTGGAAGCTCGTCGTCGACGACGACCGCTGCCAGGGCGTGATCGCCTGGGATCTCCTGAACGGCGGGCTGAAGACGATCGGCGCCAAGACCGTGATCCTCGCCACGGGCGGCGCGGGCAGGCTCTACGCGGGGACGACGAACGCCTATGCCTGCACGGGCGACGGGATGGCCATGGCCCTCCGGGTGGGCGTGCCCTTGGAGGACATGGAGATGATGCAGTTCCACCCGACAACGCTCGCTCCGACTGGAGTGCTCATCACCGAGGGCTGCCGCGGCGAGGGCGCGTACCTCCTCAACTCCGAGGACGATCGCTTCCTCAAGCGCTACGCGCCGAACGCGATGGAGCTAGCGAGCCGCGACGTGATCTCGCGCGCGGAGCAGACCGAGATCGACGAGGGCCGCGGCATCGACGGCAACGTCCTCCTCGACCTGCGCCACCTCGGGGCGGAGAAGATCCTGGAACGCCTGCACGGGACGCGCGAGCTGTCGATGGTCTTCGCCGGCGTCGACCCGATCCACGAGCCGATCCCCGTCCGTCCCGGCGCCCACTACCACATGGGCGGTGTGGACACGGATATCGACGGGAAGACGGAGCTCGATGGGCTCTACGCGGCCGGCGAGTGCGCCTGCGTCTCCGTCCACGGCGCGAACCGCCTGGGCGGAAACGCGCTGATGGAGACGATCACGTTCGGCAAGCGATCCGGGCGGGCGGCGGCCGACTGGGCGCTGACGCACACGACCGTGGCCGTTCCGCCCTCGGTCGAGGCCGACGCCGAGCGCGAGCTGAAGACGCTCCTCGACCGGCGCGAGGGCGAGCGGCCGTGGAAGATCCGGGACGAGCTTGCGCAGACGATGCACGAGAACTTCGGTGTCTTCCGGCGCGAGAAGGAGATGGAGGAGCAGGGACGCATCGTCGGCTACCTGCGCGAGCGCTACGAGAACGTCGTCGTCGACGACAAGGGCGAGGTCTTCAACAACGACCTGACGCAGGCGCTCGAGCTCGCGGACTGCATGGTCGTCTCGGGTCTCGGCCGGAAGGAGAGCCGCGGCGCCCACGCGCGCCCGCACGACTTCCCCGAACGCGACGACGAGAACTACCTGAAGCACACGATCGTGCGCTGGATCGCCGACCGTGCGGTCCTGGACTGGAAGCCGGTAACGCTTACGAAATGGCAGCCCGAGGAACGGACGTACTGATGCGGCGTGTATTCCTACTTGCGCTCGTCCTACCGCTCGTCGCCGGCTGCGGCGCCCAGAAGGGCGGAGCGCTCGACGATGCGTCCAGCGCGATGGCGGACGCGGGCAGCTCGCGCGTGGAGATGACGGTGACGGCCGGGGAGAAGACCCTCTTCACGGCCGCCGGTGTCTTCGACTACGAACGCGATCGAGGGAAGCTCGTCATGCAGGCGGAGAGCGAGACGGAGGACTTTGATCCCTTTGGCGATGAGCTCGAGGTGCGCTTCATCGGCCGGACCATCTATTCGGGGTGGATGCTCAAAGGGAAGATGCGCTGGACGAAGGAGGAGGGTTACGACCCCGAGGACGCCGTCGAGGCGCTGGTACCCGTGCCGGGCGGGACGAATCCGGATCGCGTCTTGGGGCTGCTGCTGAAGTCGAGCAAGGAGGTCGAGGTCCTCGGCAAGGACGACGTCCGAGGCGTCGCCGCGAAGCACTACCGCGCCCACCTGGACGAGAAGAAGCTCGGTGACAGCGCGACCGACTATGCCCCCGCCGGCAAGGAGAGAGATGTCATCGTCGATGCCTGGATCGATGGCGAGGGTCTCGTCCGCAGGCTTCGCATGCCCGACTACGGAGAGGGGCCCGGGGCGATTACCTTCGACTTCTTCGACTTCGGAGTGAAGGTCGACGTCGAACCACCGCCGGCCGCCGAGGTCATCACGGAGGACGAGTTGGATCGCATCATTGGGGGCGACGTGGTGGAGGGCGAGCTGAAGACAGGAACGGGGGTGACGACGACGCCATGAGCCGTCTCGGCTGGGTCTCGGGCTCGCTTCTCGCCGCATTTGCGCTCGCAGGCTGCGGCGCGCGGTCTTCGAGCAACGCAGTCGCGGATTCGGCGGACAAGACGAGTGCCGCGAGGTCGTCGCGCCTCGAGCTCGTGGTGCGTCAAGAGAACGAACCCGCAGACCGATTCGGCGGCGTCTATGACTACGAGCGCTCGGTCGGCCGGTTCGCCAGCACGAGCGGAGCCAAAGAGGGCGAAGACGAGGGCTCGATCCAGGTTCTCTACACGGAGGATGCGTCGTACATGAATCTCGGCGCCTTCCATACCAAGACGGGGAAGCGCTGGCTCAAGTCTTCAAGGGGCGAAGGCGAGCTCTTTCCGCCCTTTGCGAGTACCCCAGCCGATCTCCTCCGCTTCCTGCGCGCTGCGAGCGAGGTCGAGAAGGTCGACTCCGGGGAGGTTCGCGGCGTGGAAGCGTTGCACTATCGCGCCAGGCTCGACCTCGATCGCGCCGTTGATGCGGTGCCCAAGAAGGATCGCGAGGACGTTCGCGAGATGTTCAGTGCGTACTGGGTCGACCAGAAGCAAGTTCCGTTCGATCTCTGGATCGACGGCGAGGGGCGCCTGCGGCGCGTGCAGATCGAGATTCCCGAGGGCCAGGGTCCGTCGAGCGAGCTCACCCTCGACGTCTTCGACTACGGGGTCGCGGTCGACGTAAAGCCCCCGCCGGCCGATCAGGTCATCACGGAGGACGAGTTCACTCAGCTGCTCGTCGGCGAGTGCAACCCGCCAACGCGCCTTCAGAACGAGAAGGAGAACGGTGAAGGCGGGCTGCAGCTCTGCGTGGGCGCCGAGAGCGAGCTGAAGACGGAAACGGGGGTGACGACACAGCCGTGACGCGGCTCATCTGTTTCGCGGGCTCGATTCTCGCGGCACTTGCGCTGGCCGCTTGCGGCACCGGCGACACCGTTTCGCTGGATCCGGTGGCGAACGCTGCGACCGAGACGGCGAAAGTATCCAGCGTCCGGATCGACATGACGATCACGACGCGTTCCCCCGATCTTCCGGGAGGCGCGACGAGCACTTCCTCGGGAATCATGGACAACCGCGCAAAACGCGGGCGGATCACGATGGACATGTCGGAGCTTGCAGACGCAAGCAACGGCGCCCTGGGTGGCCCCGAAGCCTGGCGCGGCGAGCAGGTAATCGACTTCTCGAACGGCCGGCTCGTCACCTATATGCGGGTCCCGGCCATGACGCGCGCGCTTCATACGGCGAAGCCCTGGATCAAGCTCGACTTTCAGAAGCTCGGCCGGCAAATGGGAATCGACTTTCAACAGTTCATGCAGCTCGGTCAGGGCAATCCTGCTCAGGCCGTCGATTACCTCCGCGCAGCCAGTGGCAAAGTGGAGAAGAAGGGTCGCGAGACGGTCCGCGGAGTCGAGACGACGCACTATCACGCGACGATCGACTTCGAGAAGTATCCGGATCTCGTGGCCCCAGGCAAGCGGCCGGCGATGAGGAAGACGATCGACCGCCTGATCGAGCTCGCGGGCGTGAAGACGGTCCCGGCCGACGTCTGGATCGGCGACGACCAGATTGTCCGCAGGATGACGTTCGGCTACGAGATGCGAGTTCTGGACGCGAACACCGGTGAGCGTCGGCCGATGGAGATGGACATGGCGATGGAGCTCTACGACTTCGGTGCGGCCGTAGAGATCCAGCTTCCCCCGGCACGCCAGGTGCTCGACCTGATGAAGCTAATCGAGCAGGGGCAGTGACCGAGGCCGCGGTCCACACCGGGGACCGGACGATGGACGTCGCGCTCAAGATCTGGCGCGTCGACGGCGAGACGGGCGAGCGCGAGCTGCGCACCTACGAGGTCGAGGCGCCCGAGTGGGCGTGCCTGCTCGACGTCCTCGACATCATCAAGGACCGCCACGACGGGACGCTCGCCTACCGCAAGAGCTGCCGGATGATGATCTGCGGCTCCTGCGGGATGCGCATGGACGGCCGGGCGATCCTCGCCTGCAAGGAGCGGATGAAGCCGATCGTCGAGGCTGGCCACGTCCCGGTCATCTCGGCGATGGGGAACCTGCCGATCGTGAAGGACCTCGTCGTCAACATGGATCCGTTCTGGGACAAGATCCGCGCCGTCAAGCCCTGGCTCGACCCCGGCTACGACGAGGTCGCCGAGCGCGAGCGCGTCATCTCGCAGAAGGCGATGAACGTCATCCACAAGGAGTCGCTCTGCATCATGTGCGGCTGCTGCGTCTCCGAGTGCAACGCGATGGAGGCCGACCCGGACTTCCTCGGCCCGGCCGCGCTCGCCAAGGGGATGCGCTTCGTCGGCGACCCGCGCGACGAGGCGGACGTCGAGCGGCTGAACGACCTGAACGGCGAGCACGGCATCTGGGACTGCACGCGGTGCTATTTCTGCAACGAGCGCTGCCCGAAGGGGGTCGACCCGCGCGACGCGATCGCGAAGCTCGGCGCGGAGTCGATCAAGCAAGGGATAGACCACGACATGGGGGCGAAGCACGCGAAGTGGTTCGTCATCTCGTCGAAGACGAGCGGCTGGCTGCGCGAGACCGAGCTCGTCCCGAAGACGCAGGGCATCCTCGGCGCGCTCAAGGAGACGCGCTTCGCGCTGAGCCTCGCCCGCCGCGGCAAGGTGCCGCCGCCGGGGCCGATCCACGTCGCGGCCGAGGTCGACGAGGCGCGCGCTCTCTACGACCTGGTCAAGCAGCAGGGACGCGACGGCGCCGCGGGCATTGTCCAGGGCGAGCGGGGCCTCGCCCGCATCGAGCACGTCAAGGCAGAAGAGCAGCCGGAGGCGGAGAGCTGATGATCCTCCCGGCAACACTTGGTGGCGCCCGGCCCGCGATCACGCGGCGCGCTGCGGCGTCCTCCGTCGCGCCCGTACTGTCCAGTACGGGCGCTCCCTGCGTCCTTGCATCGCTTGGTGCTCGCGAACCGGGCATCCATCAGCGTTACCGGGAGGATCATTGAAGGTCGCCTACTACAAGGGCTGCCTTGCTTCGCTCTCGGCGAAGGAGCTCGACTCCTCGACGCAGGCGCTCGCGCCGAAGCTCGGGCTCGAGCTCGAGGAGCTCGAATCGGTCACCTGCTGCGGAGCCGGCGACATCCACGAGGCCGAGCCCGACTACTACCTCCACCTGAACGCGCGCATCCTTGCCTACGGCGAGCAAACCGGCGCCGACACGCTGATGACGATCTGCAACGTGTGCACGCTCAACCTGCGGCAGGCAAGCTGGCAGCTCAAGAATGACGACGAGCTACGCGAGCGTGTGAATCGCAACCTGGAGACGGTCGGCGTGCCGCCCTACGGCGGGAACATCGAGGTGAAGCACTTGCTCTGGCTGATCGCCGAGGGCGACGGCTTCGAGCGGCTGAAGGCGGTGGCGCACAAGGGGCTGAAGGGGCTGCGCGTGGCGCCGTTCTACGGCTGCCAGATTCTCCGGCCGTCGAAGATCCTCGGCTTCGAGGACCCCGACCGGCCCTGGTCGCTCGAGGCGATCATCGAGGCCTGCGGCGGCGAGCCGGTCGACTACCCGGCGAAGATCAAGTGCTGCGGCTTTCCGATCATCCAGGCGCGCGAGGCGACGGCGCTCGGCGAGCTCCTCCAGCCGATCGAGCAGGCCGTGGAGGCCGGCGCCGACGCCATGGTGACGCCGTGCCCGCTGTGCCACCTCTCGCTCGACGCCTGGCAGTCGAAGCTGTGCGCATCGACGGGCCGCGACTTCCGGCTCCCGATCCTCCACCTGTCGCAGCTGATCGGGGTGGCGGCGGGGCTCGAGGACTCCGAGCTCAAGTTCAAGCGGCACGTCGTCTCCGTGCAGCCGGTGCTGGACAAGCTCGAAGTCTGACGTTCCAGACATCACGCCAGGAAGGCGAGCAGCTCCCGGCGGAATGCGTCGGGATCCTCGACCCACGGCATGTGGCCGACGCCGGGCAGGATCTTCTTCGTCGTCCGGGGGGTTCTGCTCCCGCGCGCGCCGGGCGGCGACCGCGTCCGCGAACCGAGGGTCTTCGTCCCGCTCGCCGAGGAACCGCTCGAACCGGCGACGCCAGTCGTCCGTGAACCGAGTGAAGGTGCCGCAGAGCACGAGCCGTGCAACTCGGTGCGGGTAGGCCGAGGCGTAGACCATCGACACGAAGCCGCCGGCCGAGTGGCCGAAGAGGTCGATCCGCTCGAGGTCCAGGTGCGCGCCAGGCACGAGAATGCGGTCTCGTGAAGGGAGCCATCGTTACGCTCGGAGCGGTCGGGGCTGCTGCCGCCGCCTGGGGCCACTTCGAAGCGGGCTGGGTGCGTTTCCGGACGCTCGAGGTGCCCCTGTCGCGGCTCCCGGCGGAGCTCGACGGGCTTCGCGTCGTCCATCTCTCGGACTTTCACCTCGGCTTCCCCTCTCGAGGCGCCCGGGCCGTCGAGCGCGCCGTCGACTGGGCGGTCGCGCGGCGGCCCGATCTCGTGCTGATCAGCGGCGACCTCCTCTCGCGCCCGCGGGCTGAGCCGAGGCTGCGCGCGCTCCTCGCGCGGCTGCCGAGCTCGTTCGCCGTCCTCGGCAACCACGACTTCGCCGTCACGCGCGACCCGTTCTCGAAGCCGAGCGCGGTCCTCGACCTCGGCGCCACGACAGTCCTGGGCGATGACTCGCGAACCGTCGAGCTGCGCGGCCGGCGCGTGCAGATCGTCGGCGTCGACCCGCGCTCGTACTGGCGGCGGACGGCGAGGCCCGAGCGGCTGGCCGATGCCGAGGCCGACCTCCGCATCCTCCTCTGCCATTTCCCGAACGTGATCGACAAGGTGCCCGCCGGGGTCTTCGACCTCGTCCTCGCCGGCCACCTGCACGGAGGCCAGATCTGCATCCCGTACGGGCGCGGCAAGCTGCGGCTGGCGCACCTGCGCTGGACGTACGCGGAGGGGCTCTACCGCCGGCCGGGCGGGGTCCTCCACGTCTCGACGGGGCTCGGGACGACCTTCGTCCCCTTCCGCTTCTTCGCCCGGCCGGAGGCGACGGAGCTCCGGCTCGTAGAATTGGGTTCGTGAGCACAAGGGTCGCCGGGTTGACCGGCCTAACGCTCCAGGAGGCTCCGACCGTCTGTCACGAGTGCATCTGGTGGCAGTCGAAAGGCAATCGCTCGATCGACAAGCGCCGCTGGATCGAGAAAGCCGAGAGCGATTGGGGCGCCTGGGGCGCCGTCTACCGAGACGACGACGGCGCCGTGATCGGCTCGATGCAGTACGGGCCGGCCGTCCTCTTCCCGAAGGCGTGGGAGCTGCCCGCGGGGCCGCCGTCGGAGGACGCCGTCCTCGTTACCTGCGCCTACCTGCTCGACCGCGCAAGCCCGTGGGTGATGCAGTCGCTGTTCCTGGCCGCGATCGGGGACGCGCGCGGCAAGCGGGCGCGCGCGCTCGAGACCTTTGCGTACCGGTACCCGGAAGGCGAGTCGGCGTACGAGCGGTTCCTCGTGCACCGGACGGTGTTCCCGCGTGACTTCCTCTCGGACTTCGGCTTCGAGACGGTGCGGACGGTCGGGTCGGTCGAGCTCGTCCGGCTCGACCTCGGCGGCCTCCAGCCCGTTGCCGAGGGCACTCGCGAGAAGGTGCTGCGGTTGGTCAAGGAGGCGTTCTCGCCCCAGCCAGAGCCGGTCCGGCCGGGGCCGTAGAGGCTCCGGCGCCTGTCACGCATTCGGCGCGGTCCTGTCACCCACGCGCGCGGGTTTTCCCGCTAGGCTCGACGTGGGGAGGAGGTCGGGGCTGCCTTCAATCAGGCGAGTCGCAGCACCAGTCGCAGGCCTCTCTCCGAGCCCGGCCAGTGCTCCTCGACCACCGGTCGGCCCGCGCTCCGAACGACGTAGCGGAGCACGGCGGCTACGAGCAGCGCGTCGTCGAGATGCCCGACGACGGGCAGGAAGTCGGGGATGAGGTCGATCGGCGAGGCGAGGTAGGGGACGAGGAGCGCCAGCGCGAGCTTCGTCCGCCGCGGCACGCGAGGGTCGCGAAGCAGCCGCCGACAGAGGACGAGACAGTCCGGGACGAACGCGGCGAGGTCTCGGAGCCGGCTAGCGGGCCGGCTCAAGCTGCCGCAAGCGCTTGCCGCTCCAGCAAGAGCTCCGCGATCTGGACGGCGTTCAACGCGGCTCCCTTGCGGAGGTTGTCGCAGACGACCCAGAGCGCGAGCCCCTCTCCCGCGGCGTCTCGCCGGATTCGCCCGACGAGCACCTCGTCGGTACCTGCCGCGTCGCGCGGGGTCGGTCGCTCGGCAAGGCGCACTCCGGGCGCGGCCGCCAGCACCTCTCGGGCGCGCTCCGGGGAGAGCGGCTCCTCGGTCTCGACCCAGACCGCTTGCGAGTGGCCGACGAGCACCGGCACACGGGCGCACGTGGCGCTCAGCGGCAGCGCCGGCAGCTCCAGGATCTTCCGCGTCTCGGCGCGGAGCTTCGACTCCTCCTCGGACTCGTCCCCCTCGAGCTCCCAGTCCATGACGACGTCGCCGTCCGCCGGCGCCTGCGCCCGCAGTTGGTCCATCCGCTCGATGCCCGCTCCGGAGGCCGACTGGTAGGTGGCTACCCTCACCCGCCGGAGACCGGCGGCCTCGTGCAGGGGCGCGAGGCCGCAGACGAGCTGGATCGTCGAGCAGTTGGGGTTGGCGACGATCCCGTCATGAGCGGTGGCCGCGTCGCCGTTCACCTCGGGGACGACGAGCGGCACTCCGTCCACGAGCCGAAAGGCCGACGACTTGTCGATGCAAACGGCGTCACCTCTGACCGCCGCGGGAACGAGCTCGCGGCTCGCGGCCGTTCCGACCGAGAAGAAGCAGAGGTCGAGCTCGCCGGCGGAGAGCTCCTCCGCTGTCGCCTCCACGACCGGGAGCTCGCCGTCGCCGTAGGCGACACTCGAGCCGGCCGAGCGGGACGAGGCGAACGCACGCACTCGGCTGAAGCCCCGCTCGGCGAGCAGCGCGAGCGTGACCCGCCCGACCGCCCCGGTCGCGCCCACCACTCCGATCCTTAGCTCAGGCGTGGGCACGCTCCGCCTGCGGGCTGTCGAGCTCGAACGCCGCGTGCAGCGCCTGCACGGCGCGCTCCACGTCCCCCCGCGCGACGAAGCAGGTGATCTTGATCGGCGAGGTCGTCACGATCTCCGGCTCGATGCCGAGCTCCTCGAGCGTCGAGAAGGCCTTTGCGGCTACACCCGGGTGGCTCTTCATCCCCGCTCCGACGATGCTGACCTTGGCGAGGTCGTCGCGGGCCGACCATTTCGCGCCCAGGCGATCGAGCGCGGACTCCGTCTCGGCTCGGTCCGGCGCCGAGAAGACGAGCTCGGCGCCCGTTCGGACAACGGTGTCGACGTTGGCGCCGGCCTCTGCGAGCGCCTGGAAGAGCCGTGCGGTGCCTACGCCCTCGACGCGGTAAACGGTTTCCTCCGCGGTGTGGGTCACGCCTGAGATGAGCGCCTTCTCGAGCATCCGTTCGTCCTCCTCGCGGATCCAGGTGCCGCCGGCCTCCGAGAAGCTCGACCGCACGTGCAGCTTGACGTCGTGGTTGCGCGCGAACTCGACGGAGCGCAACTGGAGCACACGCGCGCCCGAGGCGGCCATCTCGAGCATCTCCTCGTAGCTGACCGCGTGCAGCTTGCGCGCCTCGGGCACGACGCGTGGGTCGGCCGTGTGGACGCCGTCGACGTCCGTATAGATCTCGCAGGCCTCGGCCCCGAGGGCGGCCGCGAGGGCGACCGCGGTCGTGTCGGAGCCCCCGCGGCCGAGCGTCGTGATGTCGTAGTCGGTCGAGACACCCTGGAAGCCGGCGACGAGGACGATCCGCTCCTCGTCGAGGGCCTCGTGGATCCGCCGGGCGCGGATGTCGACGATCTTCGCCTTGCCGTGGGCGGTGTCGGTGACGATTCCCGCCTGCGACCCCGTCAGCGAGATCGCCTCGTGGCCTAGGTCGTGGATCGCCATCGCGCAGAGCGCGCACGAGATCCGCTCACCGACCGAGATCAGCATGTCGAGCTCGCGCGGCTTCGGGCGCGGGGACATCTCGTACGCGAGACGGACGAGCTCGTCGGTCGTGTCGCCCATCGCCGAGAGGACGGCGACGACGCGGTTGCCGGCCTCTCGTGCGGCGGCGAGCCTGCGCGCAACCGCCTGCAACCGCTCCGCGTCGGCCACCGAGCTGCCGCCGAACTTCATCACCAGCGTGCCGGCGCGGGTCGTCGGCGTTTCCGCGAGCGCGGGGAGGGCCTCGTGCTCGGTCGTGGCCATGGGCGGGATTCTAGGTGGCGTGCTCTACATCTCCCGACGGCCGGACAGCGCCCGGCCGAGGGTGACTTCGTCGGCGTACTCGAGGTCTCCTCCAACGGGGAGGCCGCTCGCCAGGCGCGTGACGCGGACGCGTCCGCGCAGGCGGTCGGCGAGGTAGGCGGCCGTGGCTTCGCCGGTCATGTTGGGATTGGTCGCGAGGACGACCTCCTCGACGCCGTTCCGCTCGACGCGGCGCATGAGCTCGTCGATGCGGAGGTGCTCGGGCTCGATGCCGTCGATCGGGGAGAGCGCGCCGCCGAGGACGTGGTAGAGGCCCCGGTACTCGTGCGTCCGCTCGAGCGAGACGAGGTCGGCGGGCTGCTCGACGACGCAGACGAGTGCCCGGTCGCGCCGCTCGTCGCGGCAGATCTGGCAGCGCTCCTCCTCGGTCAAGTTGCCGCACTCCGAGCAGAAACGGACGCGCTGCTTCACGTCCTCGATCGCGGAGGCGAGGGCCTGAGCCTCGTCCTTGGGGACGCGGAGGAGGTGGAACGCGAGGCGGTGCGCGGTGCGCGTGCCGATTCCCGGCAGGCGGGTCAGCTGGGCGACGAGGTTCTCCACGGACGGGGAAAACACCTGCTCAGCTTAGCCATGCCCGGCGGATGCTCCCGGGCGCGGCCGACCCCGGCTCGGGTCTCGCCCACTACAAGCCCGGAAGCCCGAGGCCCCCGAGGTCGCCGAGGCCGGCAGCGCCGCCGAGCTTCGACTCGACGAGCGACTGAGCCGAGCGCAGCGCCTCGTTCACGGCCGCGAGCACCATGTCGGCGAGCAGCTCGGGATCGTCGGGGTCGATCGCCTCGGGCGAGATCCTGATCTCGGTGATCTCGAGCGCCCCCGTCGCCTTGACCGTCACCATGCCCCCGCCGGCCGAGGCCTCCACGGTCTCTTTCGCGAGCTCCTCCTGGGCTTTCGCCATCTCCGCCTGCAGCTGCTGCACCTGCTGGAGCATCTTGTTCATGTCCATGCTCACGGTGATTCCTCCACTTCGTGGGCGTCGAAGGTGTCCTTCATGAGCTGCACGATCTCCTCCTCGCCCGCGGGGGGCTCGTCCTGGGGCGTGACCTCGCCGCCGTTCTCGCCGACCGCGAAGTCGAGCGCGAGCCGCCGTCCCGTGACCTCGTAGAGCGCCTCGGCGAGGAGCGTCGCATTCTTTGGCTCCTCGGCGAGCTTGCGGTGGAACGAGGCTGCGGCCGGGAACTCGACGGTGAGCGTGTCGCCGGCGAGCTGCGCCGGATGCGCCTCGCGCAGCATCGAGGCGGTCGGGATCGACCTCTGCTCGACCGCGGGCAGGATCGTCCGCTGCCAGGCCTCTTGGAGCTGCTCGAGCAGAAGCGGGCGATCCGGCATCGGCTCTGGAACGGGCTGCTCCTGGACCGCTTCTGCTCTGACCTCGCCCCCTCCGGCGGCGATGCGGTTCTCGAGCTGCTCGAGGCGGTACCCGACGGACTCGCGCTCGAGGTCTGCGGCCGGCCTCGTCACCTTGACGAGCGCGAGCTCGAGCGGAAGCCGGGGATCGCCGCCCTGGCGCATGTCGTCGACGGCGACCGCGAGCAGGTCACACAGGCGTAGCACCGTCGGCTCGCCGAGCTGGTTCGCCTGTTCGCGCAACCGCTCCCGCGTCTCCTCGGTCACGGGCAGCGAGTCGGGCACCTCGCCCATGTGCTGCACGAGGAGCACGTGCCGCAGGTGCTCGAGCAGATCGGTGACGAGCCGGCCCAGATCCTGCCCCTGGTCGGACAGCTCCTCGAGGAACGTGAGCGCGCCGGCCGTGTCACGGTCGACGACGAAGTCGCAGAGCCGGAAAAGTGCCTCTTCCTCGACCGCGCCGAGCAGCTGGAGCACGGCCTGCACCGTCACTTTCTGCTCAGTGGCTGCGGAGAGCTGGTCGAGCGTCGAGACGGCGTCGCGGAAGCTGCCTCGCGCCGAGCGGGCGACGAGCGAGAGCGCGGCTTCGGGCGCGTCGATCCCCTCGCCCTCGGCAACGTGCCGCAGAAGCCGCACGAGGTCGGGAAGCCGCGGCCGCGCAAAGACG
>DASYUD010000005.1:0-1555 GCA_036001625.1 Gaiellaceae bacterium | reverse complement strand
GCCGACGCCGTAGTAGCGGAAGAGGTTCCGGCTCCGGATCACGCGCTCGAGCGCGTGCAGCTCCTCGTCGCCGACCTCCATGCCGCCGGGGAACATCGGCCGCTCGGGCCCGGTGCGGGCCGGTGAGCCGCCGTCACGCGCGAGCCTCAGGTCAGGCTCGGTGCGCTGCGAGTCGATCGCCACGTTCGACCTCCTTGGGGACCGCCATTCTGGACGGTGCCCGAGGCGAACGCAACCGATTGCTCAACCGATTGCGGCCCGCCCGCACGCGGGGGTTGTGTTTTCGCGGCGCGCGCCCTGAATTGCAGCAGGCGCCCAGAGGCTCGGGGGGAGGGCGGCGAAATTCGGAGCCTCTGGGCGCACCTGCACTGTGAGGCCGGGCCGCTAGACCGCCTCCAGATATGCGCGGAGCTCCGGAGCGTCCTCCTGAAGCCTCCGGAGCGCCCGCCCCTCGAGCTGGCGGGCCCGCTCTGCGGTAACGCCGAGCCGTCTCCCGACCTCCTGGAGCGACCGCGGGGTGCGATCCGAGAGGCCGAAGCGCAGGTCGAGCACCAGCCTCAGGCGATCGTCGAGCCCACTGAGAACGGTGCCGAGCTCTTCTCTGCGCATCCGCTCGACCGCCGCAGTCTCCGGCCGCGGCGAGTTCCCGTCCTCGACCACGTCGCTGAGGTCGGAGTCGCCGTCCGCCATGGGCGCGTCGAGGCTGACCAGGAACCGCTCGCACTTCAGCAGCAGGTCGACCCGGGTCACGTCGATGCCCGTCTCGGCCGAGAGCTCCCGCAGGGTCGGCTCGCGGTTGCCGCGCTGGAACAGGTCGTGCCGCGCCCTGCGGACATGCTGGACCTGCCTCCACACGCGAATCGGCATCGGCAGCGTCTGGGAGTAATCGGCTGCGGCCTGCTCGACTGCCTCCTTGATCCACCACATCGCGTAGGTCGAGAGCTTGCAGCCCACGCGATAGTCGAACCGCTCCACCGCCCGCATCAGGCCGAGATTCCCCTCCTGGATCAGGTCGAGGAGAGGGACGCCCGGCCGGGAGTACCGGCGGGCGACCCAGACGACGAAGCGGAGATTCGACTCGATCAGCCGCCGCGTCGCCGATTCGTCGCCCGCCTCCTTGCGGCGGAAGAGTGCACGCTCCTCCGCCAGCGTGAGCAGCGGTGCCCGCCCGACGCAGCGGATGTAGAGCGCGAGCGAGTCCTCGGATCCTGGACCCGAGCTGTCATCGAGGGCCGCGGTTGCTGCGGCCGGTTCATCCAACCGATCGAGAAGATCGGCGCTCATCGCAAAGCCTCCTTCTGTACTCGACGTCGCTGACCGCGCGGGGTGTTCCGCGCGGAGCATCGGGACGCCGGGAGGCCTAGCCGGGGCGCTCGAGCAGGAAGCGAATGTCGACCGGCCGGCGGGTGGGCTCTGCAAGGCTGAGCAGCCGCCCGACCGGGGTGCGATGGAGCCCGAGGACGCGGTTCACGATGCCGGTGTCACCGTTCGCGTGACCGCCGCTCGCGCCGCCGAAGGATCCGGAGATCGGACTCGACCCGCCGCCGCCCGGCGG
>DASYUD010000004.1:0-86218 GCA_036001625.1 Gaiellaceae bacterium | reverse complement strand
GCGAAGGACGCCCGCCCGACGTTCTCCTGGATGTCGAGTGCCTCCACCTGAAGCCGGTACGAGCCGTCCGGCAGCGTCGAGCTCTCGAAGTTGTGCGCGAGATAGAACTCGTTGCGTCCGGGCCGATTGGGCCGGCTCATGAACGTGCCCGGCGCGTAGATCGAGCTGAAGAACGATGGGCGCGGGTGGTCGAGGCGGAAGTCGACAGCCGTCTCCCACCGGCGAATCACGTTCCCGTCTTGCACGATGCGCCAGCGAATGAACGCAGGAGAGAGGCGCGCCTCGGCCCACGGGGGAGGCGGCAGGGGGGTCGGCGAGAGGTCGTAGGCATCGACGGTCACGTCGACCAAGCCGGTCACGAGGTCGGGCCCGATGGGGAGCCCGCCTGAGTAGAAGGTGAGCGCGGGGATCAAGGGCACGGTGTCGTCGACGTAGGGCGCAAGCGCGCCAAGCCGCAGCGGGTTGACGTACATGCGCCCCTGGCGCTCAGCGAAGTGCACGTGCCCATGGCCCGGCACGATGCGGCCGATCACCTGGTGCCGAGCAACGCGCTGCCGCTGCCGGACCGCGGGGATGATGTGCCAGTACGAGAACTCCCTCCCGCTTTGCGACAGAACCGTGACCGCCTGCCCGCGAACGTGGGCCCGCCCGGGCTCGACGGCGTAGACGGGCGAGAGGTCCTCGCCGCAGACGTCGATCCCGAAGTGGAAGCTCAGCGAGGTGCCCAGGATGCGTGGATCGTTGAAGTAGCCCCGCACCGCGTGGGGCTGGGTGAAGGGGCGGAGGGGCCACGAGTAGGCCGAAGCCGCGGCTGGGAGGAAGAGAGCCAGGACGGCGAGTAGGCCGGCGATGCGGGGGAGTCCGCCCACGCGAGAGTTGTAGCAGGCCCGGGAGCGGGCGTCCGTCTCGGCGAGCATGCTCTGCACGGCATGAAGACACGCTTGCTGATCGTCGGGGGCGCGCTCATCGCCGGCGCTGCCGGCGGCGTTGGACTATGGGTCGCCTCGCACGACCTGCCACGGGTCGTCCGCGGCTCGTCGACGATCGAGTTCGTCCCGAGCGACAGGCCGGAGGCCCGCCCGCGTCCGGCGAAGCTCGTCCGCAGCCGTCCGTGGCCGACCTACGGGTACGACGCGCGGCGCAGCCACTTTGCGGCCGACTTCGGGCTCCGCCCGCCGTTCCGACGCCTCTGGAGCCTGGCAACGGGCTGGTTCATCGAGTTCCCGCCGAGCATCGCCTATGGGCGCGTCTTCGTGGCGCAGCTGCGGGGGCGCTTCTATGCGCTGGACGCAAAGACGGGAAAGGTGGACTGGGAAAGGCGCTTCCGCGCCTGTACGGCGGCCTCGCCGACCGTCGGCGAAGGCCTCGTCTACCAGCCGTTCGTCCCGGAGCCGTGCAACTACGCCGATCGCAGGGATCCCGGCTTCGTGATCGCGCTTCGCGTGCGCGACGGCCGTATTCGCTGGCGGTTTCCCGTCGCAAGCGAGTCGTCGACGCTCCTCGTCGGCAACTCTGTGTACTTCGGTGCCTGGGACCACAGGCTCTACTCGGTGAACGCCCGCACCGGAAAGCGGCGGTGGAGCTTCAAAGCCGACGACGAGCTGAACAGCTCGCCCGCCTACGCGAGAGGGACGATCTACATCGGCTCGGACGGGGGCAGCCTGTACGCGATCGACGCGAGGACGGGGAGACTGCGCTGGCGCGCGCGCTCGTTCTCGAGCCTCCGCTGGGGACGCGAGTACTTCTACGCGACGCCCACGGTCGCCTACGGCCGCGTCTATATCGGGAACTCGGACGGCATCGTCTACGCCTACGGGGCGAGGAGCGGCAGGCTGCTCTGGGCGCAGAGGGCCGGGACGTACGTCTACTCGGCCGCCGCCGTCTGGCGCAAGACCGTGTACGTCGGCTCGTACGACGGCAAGCTCTACGCGCTCGACGCGGCGACGGGCGACGTCAGGTGGACGCACCAATCGCCAAGCGCGATCCACGGCGCTCCAACCGTCATGGCCGGGCTCGTCTACTTCTCGAGCTGTGGGACGTGCGGCCACAACGCCTCGCGCGACGCGAAGTTCGGTCGGCGGGGCACGTACGCGGTCGACGCGCGGACCGGCAGGCTCGTCTGGAGCTTCCCCGACGGACGCTACTCGCCGATCGTCGCCGACTCCGAGCGTGTCTACCTGGTCGGCAATACGCGCGTGTACGGGCTCGATCCGTGCCTCCCGCGGCGCCGGCGCACCCTCGCGCTCGGACAACGGGCCTGCTAGCGGCGCCCGGGGGCTAGCATCGGCGCCTGGATGCGGGTGCTTCTCGTGACGATGTACTTCCCGCCGGCCGGCGGAGGGGGCGTGGCTCGCGCGCTGAAGCTCGCCGAGCACCTGCCCGAGCTCGGGATCGAGACGCACGTGCTTGCCCCGGACGACTCGAAGTGGGTGCACCGGGACGACGAGACGGTTCTGCCGCCGCGGGCGCGCGTCCACCGTGCCCGCTATCTGGGGCCGCGCGCACGGCGCCCCGCCGAGGAGCTGCACGGCCTCACCGGCCTCGACCGCGCCGCCCGCTCAGCGCGTCTGTTCTACCGGCGGCTGTTGCTCCCGGACGAGTTCGTCGGCTGGGCCTTGACGGCGATTCCGGCTGCGATCCGGATCGTGCGCAGCGAGCGAATCGACGTCGTCGTCACGACCTCACCGCCGATGACGGTGAACCTGATCGGGGCCGCCGTCAAGCGGGCGACCGGGGTGCGCTGGGTCGCCGACCTCCGTGACTCGATCGCGGCGAAACCGGATCGGCGCGTCGAGCGGCTCGCGGTGCGTGTGAAGGAGCGCGGCCTGACGCTCGTCGCGCGCCTGGTCGCGCGCCGGGCCGACGCGGTTGTTGCCGTCACAGAGACGATCGCGGAGGAAGCGCGGCAGCTCGGCGCCCGCGGATCGGTCGCGGTGATTCCGAACGGCTGCGACTTCGAGGACTTCGAGGGCCTCGAGTACCGCCGCGGCGAGCGCTTCCGGATCACGCACACGGGCAGCTTCTTCGGCAAGCGCGACCCCCGGTCGTTCCTCGCCGCGCTCGCCGAATCGAAGCTCGACGTCGTCGCGCGCTTCGTCGGGGGCCTCCCTGCGGCCGACCGCGAGTGGGCCGAAGGCCTCGGCCTCGGCGATCGCCTCGAGGTGCTCCCCTACGTGCCGCGTCGCAGGGCACTGGAGCTCCAGCGCGACTCGGAGGCGCTCCTGCTGCTCCTGCCCGAGGCCGGCGACCGCGGTCGCACCGTTCCCTCCGGGAAGATCTTCGAGTACCTCGCCGCAGAGCGGCCGATCCTTGCGGCTGTGCCGACGGACGGCGCGGCCGCGCGGCTGATTCACGAGACGGGCGCGGGCGTCGTCGTCGCCCCCGAAGACGTCGCCGGGATCCGCGAGGCTCTGGCCGGGCTCGAGCGCCGCTGGCGGGCGGGCGCGCTGAACGGCACTCCGCTCGCCCCCGAGCAGCGCGACCGGCTCTCCCGCCGTGCGAGGACGGCCGAGCTCGCTGAGCTTCTTCGGAGCCTCGTGTGAAGGTCGTCGTGCTGACGACCTCGTACCCCCGCTACCCCGGAGACGTGCCCGGCCGGTTCATCGCAGATGCAGTCGACAGCCTGCGTGAGAGGGGCGTCGAGGTGCGGGTGGTCGGGCCCAACTCCTTCCGGCACTACGGGATCGCTTACGGGGACGGGATCGCTGGCAACCTGCGGCGACGACCGCTCCGAGCTCTGCTCCTCCCGCTCTTCACCGCGGGCTTCGCACGCGCGGCTCGGAGGGCGGCGGTGGGTGCCGACCTGCTCCACGCTCACTGGCTGCCCTCGGGCGCGGCGGCGCTCCTCTGCCGGAAGCCCTTCGTGGTCCAGGTCTGGGGCACCGACGTCGAGCTCGCGCGACGAGCGCCCTGGCTGGCTCGACGCATCCTGCGCCGCGCCCGCCTCGTCATCTCCCCCTCGCAGGCGCTGGCGGGCGAGGCCCGGAAGCTCGGGGCGCGCGCCGTGCGGGTCGTCCCGAGCGGCGTCGCCATCCCGGACGAGATCGGCGAGGAGGTCGACCCGCCGGAGGTGCTCTTCGCCGGCCGGCTCTCCCGTGAGAAGGGGATCCTGGAGCTCGTCGAGGCCGCGCAGGCAGCGGGGGCGAAGCTCGTCGTGGCCGGAGACGGCCCTCTCCGTTCGAAGGTCCCCGGCGCGCTCGGCTTCGTCCCCCACGACGAGCTCGTCCGGCTCTACGAGCGTGCCGCGATCGTCGCCTGTCCGTCGCACCGCGAGGGGTTTGGCGTCGTCTGCGCCGAGGCCATGGCCCACGGGCGCCCCGTCGTGGCCGGGGCCGTCGGCGGCCTCCTCGACCTCGTTGTGCACGAAGAGACCGGGCTCCTCGTCCCGCCGGGCGACGTCGATGCGCTTCGAGCGGCGCTCCAGCGGCTGCTCGGCGACCGTGACCTCCGGCGCCGTCTTGGCGCCGCCGGACGCGAGCGCGCGCGCGTCCTCCTCTCGTGGGACGTCGTGACCGAGGCGACGCTCGCCGCCTACCGCGGCGCCCTGGTAGGCGCGTGACGGGGACGAGCCGCCTTTCCACCCTGGCGTTCCTCGCGGCGCTCTTCTGCGCCACCTTCGAGAAGTTGCATTGGCGGGTGCCTGCCACCCTCCGACTCGCCGACCTCCTCTCGCTCCTCTTCGTGGCCGTCTTCGTGGCGGAGCGGCTCTACGCCTCGGACCACAGGCTGCCCCGGACGGCCGCGGTGCTCGCCGCGTTCCTCGCCGCGTTCGTGCTCGTCGACCTCGCCGGCTTCTACAACCTCGAGACGACTCAGGGGGTGAACCAGTTCGGGAAGGGGATCGTCACCTTCCTGATCCACTTCACCTTCCTCGTCTGCGCCGTCGCCTTTCTCGTCCGCCGCTCCGAGCGCTTCTTCTGGCGGTCGCTCGGCTGGTTCCTCGCCGGCATGGCCTTCAACGCCGCATACGGGTTCCTGCAGCTCGCCTTTGCCGTGAGCGGCCACAACCTCGACGCCGCCGTCCTCTCCCCCCTGACCGGCGGGGCCTCGTCGATCAATATCTACGGCGCCGTCAAGGGGGCGAGCGTCTACCGGCCCAACGCGCTCACCGGCGACCCGAACCACCTCGGGATCGTGCTCATCGTCCCGCTCCTCGTTCTCGCCCCGATCTACCTCCGGCTCGAGCCTCGGCACCGGCTCCGCGTCCCGCTCGCGTTGCTGCTGGCCGGCCTTTTCGTGATGGAGCTCGCGACGCTCTCGCGCAGCGGCCTGCTCGGCCTCGCAGTGGGTGCCGCGGTCCTCGCGGTCCCGTACCGGGGCCTGCTCCTGTCGAAGCAGCTCCTCGTCCCGCTGGGCGGCCTCGCCCTCGTCCTCGCGGCGGTCATTCTGCGGCGGCTCGACTTCTTCACCGCGGTCTTCCGCGCCCGGCTCAACACGGGCTCCGCCGCGACCTCGGTGCACCTGCACCTCGATGTCTACGACTTCATCCCGCAGGTGCTCCACTCGCACCCGCTCTTCGGCCTCGGCTTCAACAACTTCTCCGTCTACTACGAGTTCGTCACGGGCAAGACGGATTGGGGCCCGCACTCCTTCTACGTCGCCTTGCTCGTCGAGACCGGGCTGATCGGGACGGCGCTCTTTGCGACGTTTCTCTGGTACCTCTTCCGGCGACTCAAGGCGGCCAGGGCGATCGGCCGGGTCCTCGCGGCGAAGCAGGATCCGGCCGCGGCGCGGGTTCGACCCCTCGCCTGGGGCCTGACGGCCGCGCTCGTGGGGACGATGGCGGCGAACGTCTTCTACCTGACGATGACATTCGACTACTTCTACGCATTCGCGGTGTTCGTGCTCGCCGCGCCACTCGTCTTCGCGCGCCGGGCGGGGATGCGCCCCGCCTGATCGCCTCGCCGAGTACCCTCATCGTCGAGATGGACGTCCTGCGCGCGATCCTGTGGGCCTCGTTGGGCCTCATCCTCTGGACGCACGTCGTCTACCCGCTCACCGCCGCCCTCGGGGCCCGGCTCCGCTCCTACCGGCCCCGCCGCGACGACGCCTACCTCCCGAGCGTCACGCTCGTCATCGCCGCCCACAACGAGGCAGGGGGGATCGAGCGGCGGCTCGAGAACGCCCTTGCGCTCGACTACCCGGCGGACCGCCTGGAGGTGATCGTCTCCTCGGACGGCTCGAGCGACGGAACGAACGGGGTCGTCGAGCGCTACGCGGGCCGCGGCGTGGCCTTGCTCGCGAACCCCCGGGCCGGGAAGACGGCCGCCCAGGACGCCGCCGTGCGCGCGACCAGCTCGGAGGTGGTCGCCTTCTCGGATGCCAACTCGACGTGGGAGCCCGACGGGTTGCGGCTGCTCGTCCGAAACCTCGCCGACCCTGAGGTCGGGTACGTCTGCGGTCGGCTCCGGCTCGCCGATCCGGAGAGCGGCGAGAACGCCGAGAGCCTCTACTGGCGCTACGAGCTCTGGCTACGCGAACAGGAGTCCCTGCTCGGCTCGATCACGGCCGGGAACGGGGCGATTTACGCCGTCCGCCGCTCGGTCTATCCCGAGCTCGGGCCGCGGTTCAGCCACGACGTCGGGCTTCCCTACCGGCTCCGGCGACTAGGGCTCCGCGCCGTCTACGAGCCGATGGCCGTCGCCACCGAGCCCGCCGCGGCCTCGACAGGCGCGGAGTGGGGTCGCAAGGTGCGCATGCTCTCCCGCTCCTGGTTCGACACGGTGCGTGGCGGAATGCTCGACCCGCGCGGGGTCGGCCTCGTCTACTACAGCGAGCTCCTCTCGCATCGGCTGCTCCGGTACGCGAGCGGCCTGCTCCATGCGGCGCTTCTGGCCGCAAGCGTTGCGCTCGCTCCCACCTCGCTCGCGGCCAGCGTCCTCCTCGTGGCCCAGGGGCTCTGGCTTGCCCTTGCCGTCACCGGCTGGCGCTGGCCGGGCCGTGTCCCGCTCTCGGGGCTCGCCTGGTACTACCTGGTCGTCACCGCGGCGTCGGTCGCCGCCCTCGCGCGAATGCTTCGGGCCGGCCCGCAGCTGACGTGGGCCCCCGCCGAGGGAACGCGATGAGGGGGCGCGGCTACGGGGTCGCGAAACGGGCGCTGGATATCGCCGTCGCCCTCGTCGGAGTCGTCGTGACGGCCCCATTCTTCGTGCTGATCGCGCTCGCGATCAAGCTCGAGAGCCGGGGGCCTGTGCTCTTCCGACAGGAGCGGATCGGCCGAGACGGTCGCCCGTTCCAGATCCTGAAGCTGCGAACGATGGTCGCGGGCGCGCACCTGCTCGGCCCGGGCTACCTCGTCTCCGAGGGCGATTTCCGGGTCACCCGCATCGGCGCCTTCCTGCGCAAGTGGTCGCTCGACGAGCTGCCGCAGCTCCTCAACATCCTGCGCGGTGAGATGAGCGTCGTAGGCCCGCGGCCGACCCTTCGCTATCAGGTCGAGCAGTACACAGGCTTCCAGCGGCGGCGGTTGGAGGTGCCGCCGGGTGTCACCGGTTGGGCCCAGATCCGGGGGCGAAACGGGCTCACGTGGCCGGAACGGATCGTGCTCGACGTCTGGTACGTGGACCACCGCTCGCTCTCGCTCGACGTCAAGATCCTGCTGAGGACGCTCCGGGTGATCGTGCGCCCGGCCGAGGTGTACAACGAGGCGCGTGCCGACTGGGGCGAGGACGCCGGGCAGCTCTCCGACACTACCGAGAGGAAGGCATAGGCCGCGCCGGCACGCCGGCGACTTGCGCGCCGGGAGGGACGTCCCGGACGACGACCGCCCCGGCGGCGACGAGCGCCCCCTCGCCGATCTGCACCCCGGGCAGGACGATCGCGCCGATGCCGATCAGTGCGCGCTCGCCGACCGTGACGACGCCCCCGAGCCGCGCGCCGGGCGCGACGTGCACGTGCGCGCCGAGGCGGCAGTCGTGCTCGACGATCGCGCCCGTGTTGAGGATGACGCCGTCGCCGATCTCGGCTGCGGCGTTCACGACTACACCTGCGAGCACCTGCGCGCCGCGCCCCAGTCGCGCCCACGGGGACACCGAAGCCCGGCTGTGAACGATCGCGGGCAGCTCGAAGCCCGCGGCCGCCAGACGCTCGAACGCTCGGGCACGCGGAGCAGCGTCTTCGACGCCACCGACCCCCACGAACGCATGCGTTACTCCCTCCTCACGGAGCCGTTCGAGCTCTCCTTCGCCGCCGAGCACCGGATGGCCCAGAAGCTCACCGCCGGCGCGGGCCGGGTCGTCGTCGACCAGCGCGGTCACTTCGAACCGGCCTGACGAGCGGATCGCGTCGAGCACGGACTTCGCGTGGCCGCCCGCTCCCAGGCCGACGAGCCGGATGAGGGCTTCGGGCTCGGCCACGCGCCGATCCTACTGCGGCCTTGACCTAGACTCGGCGCGGTGCGCGTGGCCCTTCTCGACCCGCCGAGCTACACGCCCCACTACGACCACCGCCTCGCGCTTGCGCTTGCCCAGAGGGGCCACTCGGTCGACCTGCTCGCGTCCCGCTTCCTCCACGGCGAGGTCCCCGAGCCCGAGGGCTACAGCCGGCACGAGGTCTTCTTTCCCGTGAGCGGGCGGCTCTTCGCCCGTTCTCCCCGCTCGCCGCTCCGCTACCCGGTCAAAGCCCTCGAGTACCTGCCGAGCGTCCGCCTGCTGCTCCGCCGCCTCGACGCGCTCGAGCCCGACGTGGCCCATCTCCAGTGGCTGGCCCAGCCCCGCCTCGACCGGCGCTGGCTTCCGGCCGTCGCCCGGAGGCGGCCGACAGTCTTCACCGCGCACAACGCGATGCTGCGCCAGGGGCCGGAGCGGCTCGAGCTGTGGCGGACGATCTTCTCCGCGGTCGACGCGGTCGTGGTGCACTCGCACCGCGGCCTCGAGCGGCTGGCCGAGCTCGGCGTCGACCGCGGCCGCATCGTGCGCATCCCGCACGCCGCCTTCGACGGGGGCCACGTCGCCGCCGCCGCTCCGCCGGAAGGAGCCACCTTGCTCTTCTTCGGGCTCCTGCGGTCCCACAAGGGCCTCGACCTTCTCGTCCGCGCGCTTCCCAGGATCGCGGCGTCGGTGCCGGATGTGGAACTCGTCGTCGCCGGGGACGAGTTCGACCCGGTCGAGCCGGTCCGGGCGCTCGCCGCGGAGCTGGGCGTCGAGGACCGGATCGAGTGGCGGCTCGGCTACCTCCCGGAGCCCGAGGTCGCCGAGGTGATGAGCGGCGCAACGCTCGTCGTCCTGCCGTATCGGGAGACCGACGCTTCGGGCGTGCTTGCGACCGCGATCGGCCACGCTCGGCCGGTCGTCGTCTCGGACGTGGGCTCGCTGGGAGAGACCGTGTGCGAGTTCGGTGCCGGCGCCGTCGTCTCGCCGGGCGACGTCGACTCCCTAGCCGCCGCGTGTGAGCGGCTCCTGACCGACACCGGCGCGCTCGCGGACGCGGCGCGTGGCGCCGAGGCTGCGCGGGGGGCGCTGAGCTGGGAATCGGCGGCCGCGGCCCATGAGCGCCTCTACGAAGAGGTCGTCGCGCGGCGAGCGAAGAGGCTGTGAAGCAACGGCGTGAAGGCCCGTTGGGACGGGCCTTCGGTAGAGTCGGCGCCCGATGACCGAGCTGCGTACGCCCCCCGCGGATCGGCTTCCAGACCTCGAGGCGGAACAGGAGATCGATTTCGGGCGCTACTGGAACGTTCTCCTTACCCGGTGGTGGCTCCCGCTCGGCGGGCTCGTCATCGGGCTCGTGCTCGGCTACCTCGTGGTGCTCGGCAGCCGACAGGTGTACCAGGCCAAGGCCGTCCTCTACCTCGGCCAACCGCTCTCGCCCGGGGGATCGGCTCAGGTCCAGAGCGTCGCGACGAACCCGACGACCGTCGGTCAGATCGTCCACTCCGAGTCGGCGATACGCGAGGCGGTGTCGGAGGCGGAGATGCGACCGGGGGAGCTGAGCGGGAAGGTCTCCTCGCACGCTGTCTCCGGCTCGATCGGGAGGCTGGGCCAGTCGCCGCTGGTCGAGATCACGGTCAGAGGCTCGCGCCGGCGCAAGGTGGCCGTCGCGGCGAATGCGCTCGCCGACGAGGTCGTCAGCCGCCTCGGCGGGTACGCGAAGGCGAAGATCCAGACGTTTCGAACCGAGCTCGCGTCCGATGACAGGGAGCTCGCCGCGATTCGCGCGGAGATCGACGCGCTGAACGGACGACAGGGCCTGCCGGAGCCCGAGCGGCTCGTGCTCCTCAGCCTCGCCGAGCAGCGTCGCGCGACGGTCGAGCAGGACCGGCTCGAGGCGCGACAGTTGCTCGCCCTCGCCGAGCAGGTCGAGCAGCCGCGGGTCGTCAACCACGCCGTTGCCGTGAAGAAGACGGCACGCAGCACGCGCAACTCGGCTGCCGTCGCGGGCTTCTTCGGTCTGCTGCTCGGGATCATCGCCGCTCTCCTCTGGGAGCCGATCACGGCGCGCACCGGCCGGCCGGCGTAGTGCCCCTTCCAGCAATACACGCCGGCTTCTGGCCCGCGATCACGCGGCGCCAGAGCCCACCCTCGCCCTTGCCAAGGCTTCTAGCCTTGGCCGCGGACGAGTGCGGCCTCTGGCTTGGTGCTCGCGACCCAGAAGCTCGGCAGCAGTACTGGAAGGGGCACTAGTCGGTGCTCGAGGGCAAGCGCGTTGCCGTCGTCGTTCCCGCGTACGACGAGGAGCGGCTGATCGGGGCAACCCTCGCGGCCATTCCCGACCTCGTGGACAGGATCTTCGTCGTCGACGACGCGTCGCGCGACGGCACGGCCGAGCGGGCGCGCGCGGTGGGCGACCCGCGCGTCCAGGTCGAGAGCCATGAGCGGAACCAGGGGGTCGGCGCCGCAATTGTCACCGGCTACCGGCTGGCAATGGCGGAGCGGATCGACGTCACCTGCGTCATGGCCGGAGACAACCAGATGGAGCCGGCCGACCTGGCGGCGATCGCCGGCCCGGTCGCCCGCGGGGAGACCGACTACGCGAAAGCGAACCGCCTCTTCACCGGACGCGCCTGGGAGCTGATCCCGCGCACCCGCTACCTCGGGAACGCGGTGCTCTCGCTGCTGACGAAGATCGCCTCCGGCTACTGGCACGTCGCAGACTCGCAGTCCGGCTACACCGCCATCGCCCTTCCCACGCTTGAGCTGCTCGACGTCGACCGGGTCTACCGGCGCTACGGCTTCCCGAACGACATGCTCGTCCACCTGAACGTGCTCAACGCACGCGTGCGCGACGTTCCGTCACGCCCGGTCTACGGCATCGGCGAGACCTCGGGCATCCGCCTGAGCCACGTCGTGCCCTCGATCTCGTGGCTGCTCCTGAAGGGTTTCTTCTGGAGGATGCGGGAGAAGTACGTGATCCGCGACTTCCACCCGCTGGTCTTCTTCTACGTGTTCGGCTTCCTGTTCTCGATCCTCGGGCTCGTCCTCGGGGCGACGGTCACCGTCCTTCGTATCCTTGGCAACGAGCTGACCGCGGCCACAGTCGTCCTCGTTGCGCTCTTGCTCATCTCGGGCCTTCTTTTCACGCTGTTCGCGATGCTCTTCGACATGGAGTCGAACCGCGAGCTCCGCTGACCCTAGTTAGAAGTTCGTAAGGATCGGAGGGTCGGCGCCGAGGCCGTGGCTATCATCGTCCGCTCCGTGGCCAGCGCAGTCGTTACCGGAGGAGCCGGCTTCCTCGGCTCCCATCTTTGCGAGTACCTGCTTGCGCAGGGGTATCGCGTCATCTGCGTGGACAACCTCGAGACGAGCTCGCTCACCAACCTCGAGCACATCCGCGATGACGCGTTCACGTTCGTGAACCACGACGTCATCGAGCACATCGAGATCGACGAGCCGGTCGACGTCGTCTACCACCTCGCCGCGCTCGCCAGCCCCATCGACTACCTGCGCCAGCCGCTGCATTCGCTCAAGGTCGGCTCGTACGGGACGCACAACGCGCTGGGGCTCGCGAAGTGGAAGCGCGCCCGCTTCCTGCTCGCTTCGACGAGCGAGATCTACGGCGATCCCCAGGTGCACCCGCAACCCGAGACCTACTGGGGGCACGTCAATCCGATCGGCCCGCGCGGCGTCTACGACGAGGCGAAGCGCTACGCCGAGGCGATGACGATGGCGTACCACCGCCAGCAGGGCGTCGACACCAGCATCGCACGCATCTTCAACACGTACGGTCCCCGCATGCGGCCGCACGACGGCCGCGCGATCCCCACCTTCGTTCGCCAGGCGCTCGAGAACAAGCCGCTGACCGTCTTCGGCGACGGCTCGCAAACCCGGAGCTTCTGTTACGTGGACGACCTGATCCGCGGCCTCCACCTGCTCGCGACGAGCGACGAGCACCTGCCCGTCAATCTCGGCAACCCGCGCGAGTTCACGATCCTCGAGCTCGCCGAGGCCGTCCTCCGCCTGACGGGCTCGAAGAGCGAGGTCGTCTACGAGGCCCTGCCCGTCGACGACCCGCAGATTCGCCAGCCCGACATCACCCGTGCGAAGCAGCTGCTCGGCTGGGAGCCCGAGATCGAGCTCGAGGAAGGCCTCCGGAGGATGCTGCCAAGCGTGGAGCGCATCCGTGCGTAAGCGGCTCCTCCTCACGGTTCTGACGGCGGTGCTCGCCGTGCTCGCGGTGCCCTCGGCCCACGCATCCAACAGGCTGATCGTCGGCATCTTCGACGAGCCGCAGACCTTTGGGAACCCCGACTGGGCGTTCCGGCAATACGACCGGCTCGGCGCCAGGGCGATCCGCGTCAACCTCTACTGGGGCGGGGAGAGCGGCGTCGCCCGCAAGCGGCGGCCCGCGAACGCCATCAACCCGGCCGATCCCGCCTACGATTGGACGCTCTACGACGAGACCGTCAAGCGGGCGGCCGAGCTCGAGATCAAGGTCGTCTTCTCGATCCTCTGGACACCGCGCTGGGCCGGGCCCGCCCGGAACCAAGCGCCACGGAGGGCAATCGACCTCCGCAACTTCGCCTACGCCGCGGCGAAGCGCTACAGCGGCAGGTTCCGGCCGGTGCTTGACGCGCTCCCCCTACCTGCCGTGCGCTACTGGGTTGCGTGGAACGAGCCGAACAACCCGGTCTTCCTCCGGCCCCAGTACAAGCGTGTCGGCGGGCGATACCTCGTCTGGAGCCCGCGCACGTACACGGCCAGGATCTGCAACCCGATCTGGTCCGGCGTGCACCTCACGGGGTTCGCGAACGAGAAGGTCGCCTGCGGCGTCACCTCTCCCCGGGGCAGCAACTCGGGGCGGGGGACCCGTCCTTCGATCTCGCCGCTCTACTTCCTGGCCGGAATGAAGCGAGCGGGAGCGGTCTTTGACGCGTACGCGCATCACCCGTACTACGGCCACCCGTCCGAAACGCCCCGGACTCCGCCGCGGGGCCGCACGCGCACGATCACGCTCGGCAACATCGAGGACTTGATCCGCGAGCTGACGGCGCTCTACGGCCGCAAGCCCCTCTGGATCACGGAGTACGGCTATCAGACCAATCCGCCCGATCGCCTCTTCGGAGTCTCGTTTGCCGCGCAGGCCCGCTACCTCGGGCAGGCCTACGCCTTCGCCCGCCGCAATCCACGCATCGACATGATGCTCTGGTTCCTGCTCAAGGACGAGGCTCGGGTCGCCAACGGTTGGCAGTCCGGCTTCTTCACGGCGTCGGGGCGCCGAAAGCCCAGCTTCCGCGCCTTCCAGCGCGTCCGGAAGTAGAGCGGCGCAGGGGCCGTAGAATGAGGCGGCCCGTGGCTACCGAAGAGGCGCCTCCGGTGCGGCCGACTTCCGCCCCGAGCGGCAGTGCAGACGCCCGCGCACGCGAAGCAGACGGTGGTGCCGCAGCGATCGGCGACATCCGGTCGAGACGGCCGTACTTCCTTTCGGCGAACCCGCTGCGGGCCGCGGTCCGTCGCGCAGCGAGCATCGTCTCGCTCGTCGTGCTCGACCTCGCCGGCCTCGTGCTCGGCGTCTACGGCGCCCTCGCCCTCCGCAGCCTCGTGTACGGCAGCGAGGCGCCGCTCTGGGGGTTCCTCTGGAGAGCCGAGACCGACTGGCTGCCCTTCCTGACCGTGATCACCGTGCTCGTCTTCTGGCAGGCCGGCCTCTATGCGGAGCGCGAGCGGCGCGCGGGATTCGGTCGGATCGTCGGCTCGCTCGTCCTCGTCGCCGTGATCACCATGATCTTCGCGGTCGGGACGGGCCACCGGTTCGGCACGTATGGGCTCGCGCCGACCGCCGTCGTCCTGACCTCGATCTGCATCGGGCTTCTGCGCGGCAGCTACGACGTCGTCACGGGCGATCTCCTCAAGCTCGCGGGCGTCCGCCGGCGCGCGATCCTCGTCGGCGCCGGTGAGAGCCTCGAGCGGCTCCGTCGCGCGCTCGGCGGGAGCCGAGGCGGCATCGACTACGAGTTCGTCGGCGCGGTCGCAGACTCGAGCGCCGGCGTCGGCTTGCCGGTGCTCGGACGGCTCTCCTCGCTACCGGGGGTGCTCGCGGCGCGCGAGGTCGACGAGCTGATCGTGACCGACTCGGACTTCAGCGAGCGCGAGCTCGTCGAGATCGTCGAACACGCTCACCGGCGCGGCGTCAAGGTTCGGGTCGCGCCGCACGCCACCGAGCTGCTCATCGAGCGCCGCGGCGAGTACGTGCCCGGTCAGGGTGTGCCGCTCTTCGAGCTCCGGCCACCCGTCTTCGTCGGCACCGACTGGATCGTCAAGCGCGGCTTCGACCTCGCCGTCAGTGCGGCGGTGGCCGTGGTCGGCTTCCCGTTCTGGCTCGTGATCGCGCTGGCGATCAAGCTCGACTCCCGCGGCCCGGTGCTCTTCAGCGACCGGAGGGTCGGTCTAAACGAGCAGCAGTTCGACATGTTCAAGTTCCGCACGATGTACGCCGACGCCGGCGCGCGCCAGGCCGAGCTCGAGGCGGCGAACGAGGCGGAGGGCGCGCTCTTCAAGATCCGCGACGACCCGCGGGTGACCCGCGTCGGCCGCATCCTGCGGCGTTTCTCGATCGACGAGGTGCCCCAGGTGCTGAACGTCCTCCGCGGCGAGATGAGCCTTGTCGGCCCGCGGCCGCTGCCGGTGCGGGACTTCGACCGCCTCGAGGCCTGGCATCGCAAGCGCTACCTCGTGCTGCCGGGGATGACGGGGCTGTGGCAGATCGCCGGACGCTCGAGCCTCGGCTTCGACGATCTCGTCCGGCTCGACTTCTACTACCTCGAGCACTGGTCGATCTGGCTCGACATCTCGATCCTGCTCAAGACCGTCCCGGCTGTGCTCGCCCGCCGCGGCGCGTACTAGCTTCTCCCGATTAGCGTCTCCGCGGTCATCGTCGCCTACAACTCCGGGGCCGCGCTTGGCCGCTGCCTCGACTCGCTGGCTGGAGAGGCCGACGAGGTCGTCGTCGTCGACAACGGGGCCGGCGGAACGGAGATCGACGACGCGCGGGCACGCGACGGGGTGCGGGTCGTCTCGCCCGGCGAGAACCTCGGCTTCGCCGGCGGCTGCAACCTCGGTGCGCGGGAGGCCTCGGGGGAGACGATCGTCTTCCTCGGTTCGGACACCGTCGCGGCGCCCGGGGCCCTGGAGGCTCTCGCGCGGCGGCTCGCCGATCCCACGATCGGGATCGCGATGGCGCGGCTGCGCCTGATCGACCAGCCCGAGCTCCTGAACTCCTCAGGCACGCAGGTCCACCTGAGCGGCATCGGGTGGGCAGGCGGCTACGGCGAGCCCGCCGAGTCGGTCCCGGAGGTGCGAGAGGTGGCGGCGCCGAGCGGGGCGGCGATGGCGGTGCGCGCGGAGAACTTCCGGAAGCTCGGCGGCTTCGCCGAGGAGCTCTTCATGTACCTCGAGGACCTGGAGCTCGGCTGGCGCGCGCGGCTCGCGGGGCTGCGCGTCGTCATCGACCCGGAGGCCGACGTCTACCACGAATACGACTATGGACGCCACGCTCGCAAGAGCTACTTCCTCGAGCGCAACCGGCTTGTCTTCTGCCTCACCGCCCACTCGGCCCGACTCCTGTTTCTTCTCTCGCCCGTCCTCCTCTCAACCGAGCTCGGAATGGTCGGCCTCGCTCTCAAGGAGCGCTGGCTGCGGGACAAGCTCGCCGGCTGGGGCTGGTGCCTGCGAAACGCGCGCGTCGTCGCGCGGCGGCGCAGGGCGACCCAGGCTCTGCGAAAGGTGCGGGACCGCGAGCTGGCGCCGTTCCTGACTCCCATCTTCTCCCCCGCAATGCTGCCGGTGCCCGCGGTCCTACGGGCGGCGAACCCCCTTGTCGCGCGCTACTGGTACCTCGTCAGACGCTTACTCTGACGACGATCTCGGTTACGTCTTCGCCCGGCCGCGAGCGCCGGCGGGCGCGGAGAAACGTCGTGGGCGCGCGGACTCCGTAGCTCGGCGAGTACCACCCCTCCTCGGTCGAGAAGTCAAGACCTTCGGCTCGGACGTCGACCATCCCCTCGGCTCCCGGGGCGAGCGGGAAGGTCCACTCGAGCTGCTGCTCGACCGGGGAGCTGACCGTGTCGCGAATGCGGAGCCCTCCCTCGCCGAGCTCGAGCCTGCGCGTATGGGCCGTATCCGGAAAGCCATGGTGCCGTCCCTCGAAGGCCGTGCCCTCGCAGGCGAGAGCCTCGGCCCGCGAGCGGTCGGCCATCAGGAAGAGGTCGTCGTCACGGAGCTCGTTCTGCTCTGCGCCGCCAATCCGCAGGGTCGAATGGAACGCCGTCGAGCGGAAACGGTTCCGCTCGACGGGGTCGGCCGTGTAGAGGTATGTGCCTGGGTCGACGACGAGCGGCCGGCCGCCGACCGCGAGCTCGAACGAGAGCTGGTCGTTGTGGCCGTGGCCCCCCGAGCCGTGCCGCCCCGTGTCGCCGCAGTGGACGATCGCGTAGAGGTTGCCTGTGCGCATGACGTAGTAGCCGCCGTCGGGATAGGCGGCGGTCCCGGTCGCGGGCTCGAACGGGAGGCCCGCCTGCACGAAGAGATGCCTGTGGTCGCGCGGGTCGGCGCCGTATTCCGCGAGGGGGAGGAAGCGTCCATCGTCGGCGTCGCCGATCTGTGGGGCAAGCCCGTCCGGCCGCGTGTAGTCGCGGACGAAGCCGAGCATTCGCTCGAGCCGCTGGCGGTACCAGTCCGGCAGCCGCCCCGGGACGAGCGCGTCAGCGGCCTGCGTGCCGCAGAGGAAAAGCTCGGTCACGAGGCGGTGGTAGGCGGTCGAGGCCTCGTGGGCGCAGCCGTCGGGTCGCACCTGGTGCTCCATCTCCGAGACGAGCTCGTCCGTCGCCCACACGGCCCAGTCGCGCCCCTCCCAGCCGCCGGAGAAGAGCGCGGCGATGGGCAGGAGCCCGACGATGTCGGCCAGATAGTGGTTTCCTCGCGCCTCGCTCCACTCGAGATGCGAGCGGACGAAGCGGCCGTGCAGGAGCAGGCTCTCGATCGCCTGCACGAGCCACGGCTCGCGGGCCGCCTCCTCGGCGCAGAGCGCAAGCGCGGCCACCCAGTTTGCGGCGCGGATCGCGACGTCCATCGTCGAGGCCCAGTTCGGCCCGAGCTCGACGGGGTTCTGCTCGATCCAGCTCTGGAGCTGCGCGCCGACCTCGTCGAGGTAGCGCCGTTCGCCCGTCAGCCGGTGCGCGGCGGCCAGGAGCGGCAGGTGCTGGCAGCGGGAGAGCTCCCAGGGCACCTTGACGTCGGAGCCGTCGCCGTGGGCGAGCCGCATGAGCGAGCCGTGGTGGAGCGGCCAGCTGCGACCGCCCTTGAAGTCGCGGCGCCAATCGATCTTCGGCCCGAGCTCGGTCGGCCCGGAGCCGAGCAGGTCGAACCGATGGGCGGCCACGGCGTCCGCGCGCGCGACGAGGTCGTCGATCGCCACGAGCCCGTCCTCGAAACGGGCGACGGTCGGCATCGCGGCGAGCACTCGGCCGCGCAGGACGAGAACGGGATCCATGCCTCCGAGCGCGGCCGCCACCTCGCCCGGTGCGATCTCGAGCGGACGGGCACGGAGCCGTGCCTCCCGCGCCGCGCCGCGGGCCATCTCGGCCGTGCCGCGGACCGCTGCGGCCGTTCCCGCGCGCCGCCAGAGCGCGACACCCTGGCGAAGGCCGACCCTCAAGCCGCCGGCGTACGCCCGGCGACCCAATAGTCGTGCCAGGCGCTCACGTTGTAGACGTTCCAGAGCTGGAAGGCCCAGTCGCCGCGGCCGGCGCGGTGGGAGCGCCAGAGCCGGTCGATCGCGTCGTAGTCCAGTAGGCCGCGCTCGGCGAGCGAGGACGCACGGATCTGATTGCGAGCGCGCTCGCCGAGCCCGCCGCGAAACCACTCGCTGACCGGGGCGGAGAAGCCCTGCTTCGGCCGATTGACGATCTCGGGCGGCAGGAGCCCGCGCACCGCCCTCTTCAGCAGGTACTTACCACTGCGGCCGCGCACCTTCATCTCGGGCGGCAGCGCGATCGCGAAGCGGACGAGCTCGTGATCGAGGAAGGGCACGCGCGCCTCGACCGAGCTCGCCATCGTCATCTTGTCGACGCGCATGAGCAGGAGCTCGGCGAGGCGGTTCTTCAGCTCGAGGTAGGTCATCTTCTGGAGCAGGTCGGCGTCCGGTAGCTCGCGCTCCGCCTCGCGCCAGAGGCGCTCGACGATCGCGTAGGAGTCGGGATGGGGATGGCCGTTCGAGAGCACTCGCTCCTTGAGGGCGCCCTGGTAGGCGATCGCGCCGCCCCAGAAGGGGAGCCGTCCCTCCGCCGCGTCCTCGATCGCCTGGGCGTGGGCGACGCCGCGGCCGAGACGGAAGGCGACACCTGTGGCCGCCCGGCCGAGCGCGCGGCGCAGAGGTCGCGGCACGCGCTGGAACGGCGGCCAGTACCGCGAGCGGAAGCGCGCGTGGCTCCAGTACGAGGGATAGCCGTGAAAGAGCTCGTCCGAGCCCTCGCCGATCTGAACGACGATCGTGCCGCTCTCGCGCGCGAGGTTCGCTAGATAGTGCAGCGGCACCGCGACCCAGTCGGCGAGCGGCTCGTCCTGGTGGTAGACGAGCTCCGGGATGAAGGCCTCGAGGTCGCCGGAGTCGATCACGATCTCGTGGTGATCGGTGTGGAAGTGCCGTGCGACCGCGCGGGCATGGCTGAGCTCGTCGTGGCGCGGGTAGTCAGGGAAGCCGACCGAGAATGTGCGCACGGGCTCATCCATCAGCTCCGACATCAGCGCGACGTTCGTCGAAGAGTCGATGCCCCCGGAGAGGAAGACTCCGAAGGGGACGTCCGACATCATCCTGCGTCGGATCGACTCGCGAAGCAGCGCGAGCAGCCGGTCGGCGAGCTCGTCCTCGGACTGCGAGGCGACCTCGCGGGCATCTTCCTCGGAGAGGGGGCTCCAGTACGTGTCGAAGGTCGTCGATCCGTCCGCGCGGACGGTCATGCGCTCGGCCGGCGCCAGCTTGCGGATCCCCTTGAACATCGTCATCGGGGCCGGCGCGCAGACGAAGGTCAGGTAGTGGAAGAACGCGTTCTCGTCGAGCTCCGCGGTGAGTGACGGATGGGCGAGCAGGGCCTTGATCTCGGAGGCGAAGAGGAACCCGCCGTAGGGCTCCGCGTAATAGAGAGGCTTCTTGCCGAGGCGGTCGCGGGCGAGGTGCAGCTCGCGGGTGCGCGAGTCCCAGATCGCGTAGTGGAACATCCCGTGCAGGCGCTCGACGCAGCGCGGGCCCTCCTCCTCGTACAGGTGGAGGATCGTCTCCGTGTCGGTCTGGGAGCGGTAGACGTGGCCCTCCGCCTCGAGCTCGGGCCGGAGCTCCGCGTGGTTGTAGATCTCGCCGCCGAAGGTCACCCAGACCGTGCCGTCCTCGTTGGACATCGGCTGGTGGCCGGCTGCGGAGAGGTCGATGATCGAGAGCCGCCGGTGCCCCAGCGCGACCCGCTGCTCGGCGGAGTGCCAGGAGCCCCCGTCGTCGGGGCCGCGGTGGTAGATCCGCTCGCGCATCCCGGTCACGAGCTCCTCGTCGACGGCGAAGCCCTCGCGCGTGCCCAGGATCCCGCAGATGCCGCACATCAGTGCCCCTTCCGGTGATGCTCCCCCGCTTCCGGGGGTCGATGAGCAAGCCAGGCAAGGACGCAGGGAGCCTCCAGGCTCGGCGGCCTGGGGGCGAGTGAGGACGCCGCCTGGCGCCGCTCAGCGGCCGCCGGAAGTGATGGGTTCATTGCCGGAAGGGGCACTAGTCGGCCCTCGCGGGCGGGGGGGCGACCTCGACCGTCCGTCCGGACGAGATCGACTCGAGCGCGGCGAGCGCGACGCTCTGCGCGAGGTAGGCGGCGCTGAGCCCCGGCTCGAACGGCGCCTCTCCTCGGCAGGCGGAGATCGCGCGGCCGAGGACGCCCGCATGACCCTTGTCCCCGTTGCTCCGGCGGGTCTTCTCACCCTCGGGCCCGTAGGACGTCAGCGTCCGGAAGTCGTCGAGGAGCCACGAGCGGCCCCCGCGCATGACCTCGACCCGTTCCTTCGGCATCGCCGCCGAGCTGACGCCCGAGTAGTTGACGGTCGCCGTCGAGCCGTCGGCAAACTGAACCGTCACCGTCGCGCTCTCCGGCGAGGCCACGCCCGGCGGCGCGGGCAGAGCGGCGGCGAAGACACGCTCCGGCGTCCCGCACAGCCAGTTGGAGAAGTCGAACATGTGGCAGGCCTCGCCCAGGATGCGCCCGCCGCCCTGGAGTGGATCGTTCAGCCAGTGGTCGGCCGGGACGGGCGCGCTCACCCGGTAGAGCAGCTGGGTCGGGCCGGAGGCGGCGCGAACCTCGTCCCCGAGGGGCTCGGAGAGCTCGGCGAACGGCCGGTTGAAGCCGATCGCGAGCCGGGCGTTCTCTCCGCCGGCCTCCCAGACATCGTCGATCTGCTCTCGAGTAAGGCCGAGCGGCTTCTCGAGGAAGACGGCCTTGCCGGCGCGCAGGGCGGCGGCGGCGATCTCGGCGTGCGTGTCGTGGCGCGTCGCCACGAGGATGAGATCGACATCGGGGTCCTCGACGGCCTCTTGCCAGCTTCCGCACGGTCGTGCGCCGTCGATCGAGCGCGCGAGCGCCGCCGCCGAGGAACCGCCGCGGCTGACGACGCTCGTCACACGCGCCCCGGGCAGGCGGCGCAGGTTCGGGACGAGGGTCGAGCGGACGAAGCTGCCGGCGCCGACGAGAGCGATGCCTACCTCGGAGTCGACGGCCGCTGCCGCTCTCGGGGCTGCGCGGGCGAGCGGTCGCGGCTCTCGCGCCTGCTCCGGGTACGCGAGGACTGCGGCGAGCGGCGGCGACTCGTCCGCGAGCGCGGCATATGCCTCGTCGGCGCGCTCGACGGGCAGCTCGAGCTCGATGAGCGGGTCGAGCCGGACGGCGCCGCCGGCGACGAGCCGCAGGAACTCCTCCATGTTCCGGGCGGCCGTCCAGCGGACGTAGGGGAGGGGATAGTCGACGCCGGCCTCCTCGTAGGAAGGGTCGTACCGCCCCGGTCCGTACGAGGTGGAGATGAGGATGTCGGCCTCTCGCTCGTAGAGCGGGCCGCGCTCGAGCCCGAGGCCGATCTCTCCGACCGGCACCACGCGTCCCTTACGGCGAACCATGCGGACGGCGTCGTTGACGATCGCGTCGTCCTTCCCCGAGGCGGTGACGACAACGGCGTCGGCTCCCGCGCCCGCCGACCACTCCGTGACAGCGGAGGAGGCCGCAGAGGGCGCGAAGACGAGCTCCGCACCGAGCATTCCGCCGAGGGCGCGCCGCCGCTCGACGGGCTCGACGGCGGCGACCCGGCAGCCGGCCGCGCGAAGGATCTGGGTCGTGAGCAGGCCGAGGAGGCCGAGGCCGACGACGACGACGCGCTCGCCGAGCCTTGGCTCCGCCCGGCGGGCGCCCTGGAGGGAGATTGCACCGATGGCAGCGAAGGCCGCGTCGCGAAGAGATGTGCCCTCCGGGACCGCACAGGCCAGGTTGCCCGGCACGGAGACGAGCTCCGCGTGGTTCGCGCGGCCCGCGCCCGCACAGGCGACGCGCTGGCCGACGTGGAACTCCGCGAGCCCGCCCGTGTCCAGCACCGTCCCGGCGCTCGAGTAGCCGAGCGGCGAGTCGGCCTCTGCGGCCCCGCGGACGAGCTCGACCGTCTCGCGGACCCCGCGAGCGCGCGCGTGCGCAAGCGTCTGCCGGACGAGTGCAGGATTGCGGATCGCGCGCGCCGCGAGCGAGCCCGAGCCGGACTCCACGACCGAGCGCTCCGTCCCACTCGAGATCGCCGAGGCCGCGTTCGCGACGAGCAGCGAGCCGGCGGTCGCCGCGGGCCCTGGCACTTCGACAACCTGGAGCTTGCCGCCACGCATGACGACCTGTTTCATCGGCCTCAGGCTACCGCCGCCGTAGGCCGACCTCGCTCCTCTCTATCCTGCCCGCATGGCTCGACGCCGCAAGATCCTGTCGGTCGTCGGGACGCGGCCGAACATGATGAAGATCGCCCCGATCGCGGCCGAGCTCGCCCGGCGGGGCGACGAGTTCGAGCACGTCCTCGTCCACACGGGCCAGCATTACGACCGGGAGCTGTCCGAGATCTTCCTCGAGGAGCTGGGCGTCGCCGATCCGGACTACTCTCTGGGAGTGGGCTCGGGCTCGCACGCCCAGCAGACGGCGGGCGTGATGGAGCGGCTCGAGCCGGTGCTGCTCGAGGCGGAGCCCGACATCGTGCTCGTGCCGGGGGACGTCAACTCGACGATGGCGGCAGCGCTGACGGCCTCGAAGCTCCTCATCCCGATCGGCCACGTCGAGGCGGGACTGCGCTCGTTCGACCGGACGCTGCCCGAGGAGATCAACCGGGTCGTTGCCGACCAGGTCTCGCAGCTCCTCTTCATCCACTCGCCGGAGGCACGCGACAACCTCCTCGCGGAGGGCTGCTCCGCGACTGCGATCCACGACGTCGGCAACACCATGATCGACTCGCTCGTTGCGATGCGGGCGCGAATCGAGGCGCGCGGGGCGCCGGAGTCGCACGGGCTCGAGCGCGGCGCCTACCTCGTCGTCACTCTGCACCGGCACTGGGTGGAAGGCTCGTTCCTCGCCGAGGCGATGGGGCAGCTCGCGGCCCTCTCGGCACAGATGCCCGTGGTCTTTCCCGTGCACCCGCGCACGCGGGCCGCGCTGGAGGCGATGGCGCTCGACTTCGACCTCGGGCGGCTGCGCCTCCTCGACCCGGTCGGTTACGTCGAGTTCCTGAGCCTGGTCGGCGGGTCAGCCGGCGTGTTGACGGACTCGGGCGGGATCCAGGAGGAGACGACCTTCCTTGGGCTGCCCTGTTTCACGCTCCGTCCGAACACCGAGCGGCCGATCACCGTCTCGATGGGGACGAACGTCGTCCTCGGCGCCGCGCCGGAGCGCATCGCCGAGGTGCCCGCGCTGATCGCCGAGGCCCGCGGGAAGGAGGCGTCGGTGCCGCCGTTGTGGGACGGAAAGGCGTCGGAGCGGATCGTCGCCGTTCTCGCCCGCTTCCCGCTAGCGGAGCCCGCGGTCGCCGGCACGCGCTAGGAGTCGAGCAGCTCGTTCGTCTCGATCAACTCACGCGCACGCTCGAGGGCGGCCTCCGGCACCAGGATCTCTTGCCACCAGCCCCATCCACCCGCTCTTTCTTGCGGAAGTGCCTCGCGGAACTTCGCCTCGATCCCCTCGGTTCGCAGCAAGGAGCAGATCACGTCGGCTTCACCGACACTGGGGACAACGATGAGTCGGACGCCTACCTCCACGAGTCCAGGAGTTTGGCGAGTTCCACAGCGAGGCGCTGGCGCTGGTAGGGCTCGAGCTTCTCCGGCGGGACGGGCGGAGGAAGGTCGCGGGCGTGGATGAAGTCGAGTGCAGTGCGGATCGAGGCTTCGTCGTCGAGCCGCGCGCAAAGCTGATCCGCGCCGAGCCGCCTGAGCAGGGCTTCGGTCGCACCGCCGTGCGAGAGGCAGAGCACCGGCTTCCCGAGCGCGAGGTACTCGTAGACCTTTGCCGCAACGGCCGTCTCGTCCCCCGCGCCTCGGGCCTGGGTGATCAGGGTCACGTCCGCCTCCGCGATCCGGCGGACGGCGTCCTGCCAGCCTGACGCCGGCACGATCTCGACCTCCGCGGCCGACTTCTCGATCTCGGCCTGGATCTCGGGCGCGACGTAGCCGTGCAGCACGAGCCGCAGCGGCGGTCGCAGCAGCCGAAGGAGCGGCGTGAGGGGACGGTCCTTCGTGAGCGTGCCCGAGTGCAGAATCGTCATGCCGCTCGTCGCTCGACGCATCTGGAGGAGCTGCGGCTCGAAGCCGTTCGGAATCTCCTCCACCCGCGCAGCCGGGTGCCGCCGCCGCAGGTCCTCGGCTGCCTCGGGCGTTACCGCAATGACCGCGGCCGCCGCCCCGACGACCCACGACTCGAGCCGCCGCAGGACGGGGCCGCCGCGGTCGAAGGCGGGATTTCCGGCCCAGAGGTCGCGGAGCTCGATCACGAGCGGCACCTCGTCCGCCGCGAGCCGCGCCGCGACGAGCGCGGCGAACGGCGGGCTCGTTGCGAGCACGGCGTCGTACGCGCCGTCGCGCAGTCGGCGTCGAACCCGGGCCGCGCCGCGCGGCACCCAGGCAGTGGAGAGCGGCATCGCCTCGGGGCGCAGGCCTGCCAGCCGGAAGGCGGGAGCGACAAGCCGGCCAAGCGGCTCCATCACCTTCGCGCGCGCCTGCGCGCTCTGCGGCGAGGCGAACTCGTCACCTCCGCGCCCGGAGACGACATCCACCTCCCAGCCGAGCTCCGGCAAGTAGCGAGCGAATGAGCGCCAGCGTGCGGCCGGGCCGCCCGCCTGGTCGATCGAGCGGTGGCTGACCAGCAGCAGCCTCCTCACGGTCGAATCTCATCACACGCGTCTGCGAGCATCCGGCGGATGGACGAGCCGAGCATCGTCCCCGCCACGCAGCCCGCGCGACTGCGCACGGACGTCTTCCTCACCATGGGCGGCAAGGCTGCGTCACTTCTGGTGGGGCTCCTCATGGTCGTGCTGATCGCGCGCGAGCTCGGCCCCTCCCGGCAGGGGCTCTTCGCCGTCGCGTTCAGCCTGACACTGATGCTGATCCACCTGGGCGGGCTCGGCCTGACGACCGCGAACCCGTACTTCACAGCGCGCGAGCCGGATTGGCGACCGCGGATCGTCGCCAACGCGGTCTGGCTTGCGGGCGGGCTCGGGCTCGCGCTCGTGGCGGTCGGCGTCGGCGTCAAGCTCGTCGCGCCGGGCAGCCTGGAGGGCCTGGGCTGGGCGCCGCTTGCGGTCGCGTTCGCAGGCGCGCCCGGGGCGCTCGCGGCGCTCTTCCTCCAGAGCGTCCTCCTCGGCGAGGGGCGCATCGTCGCCTACAACGGCATCGAGGTCGCTCAGTTCAGCCTGACCCTCTTAGCGCTCGCCGCCGGCTTCTGGCTGCTCGACTTCCAGATAACGGGCACGCTCGCGGTCATCACTGCGAGTCGATTCGGCTCCGCATTGGCCTATCTCGCGTTCCTCCGCCAGCCGCTGCGGTGGCTCGACCTCGCCCTCGCGCGCCGGATGCTCGCCTACAGCTTCCGAGCGTACCTTGCGATCGTCGCCTCGTTCCTCGTCATCCGGCTCGACCTGCTGCTGGTCAACGGCTACCTCGGCTCGCGCCAGACCGGCCTGTACTCGATCGCGGCGACGGTTGCGGACGGCATGTTCGTCCTGCCGATGGTCGTCGGGCTCAACCTGTTCCCCCGCGTCGCGCGCTCGGGCGAGAGCCAGGAGACCGCGGAGGTCTTCCGCTCGGTCGCCGTCCTCTACGGCCTCGTCTGCCTCGCCACGGTGCCGCTCGCGGGCCCTGCGATCCGGCTCGTCTTCGGCGACGACTTCGACGGCTCCGTCTCGCTCTACTACTGGCTCCTGCCGGGCATCTACTGCCTGGGCCTGCTGACGATCCTCGCGCACCACTTCGCCGGGCGCGGATACCCAATCCAGGCGGCGGCGGTCTGGTTCGTCGGGCTTGGTCTGAACCTGGCGATCAACGTCGCCTTCCTGCCGGGCCGGGGACCGTGGGTCGCGGCGCTGGCGTCGAGCATCGCCTACGCGGTGCTGCTCGGGCTCCACATCCGTCTCTTCGTGCGCGAGGCGGGCGGCTACGGCGCCGTCAGGCCCCGGCCCTTCGAGGTCGTGCGCTTCGTGCGCACGGCGCTGCGATGAGGGACGTCACCGCCGTCATCAGCTGCTTCAACTACGGCCGCTGGGTGCGCGAGGCCGTCGACAGCGTGCTCGCGGAAGGGGCGCGAGCCGTCGTCGTCGACGACGGCTCCACCGAGCCGATCGGCGACCTTCCCTCCGAGGTCGACCTGATCCGCCAGGAGAACCGCGGCGTCGCCCTGGCGCGCAACGCCGGCCTCGAACGAGTCGAGACGCCGTACGCGATCGTCCTCGACGCGGACGACCGGCTCGCGCCGGGCGCCCTCGAGGCGCTGCGGCCGCCGCTCGAGGCCGATCCGAGGCTCGGCTTCGCTTACGGACGGATGCGCTTCTTCGGCGACCTCGAAGGCGAGCTGCGCTTCCCGCCGTACGACCCGTACCGCTTGCTCTACCGGCACACGATCGGCCTGAGCGCACTCGCCCGGCGCGAGGTCTTCCAGGACACGGGCGGCTTCGATCCCGCCTTCGAGCAGTTCGAGGACTGGGAGCTCTGGGTGAACGCGCTCGCGCACGGGTGGCACGGCAGGCAGGTCGACGCGGTGACGGTCGAGTACCGCCGGCACGCGGGCTCGAAGCACGCGCGCGACCGGCCCGCCTATCGCGCGGCGTTCCGGCAGCTGCGGCAGAAGCACGCGGAGCTGTACCGGGCTCCCCCCGAGAGCCGCGTCGGCCGGCTTGGGCGGCTCTGGCATCGCGGCTTCTGGGGTTACCGGCCCGTGCCGGCGGCGGTGGAGCTCGCCTTTCACCGCCTGCTCTGGCGGAAATAGCGTCAAGCAGCCCGTTTGCGCGGCCGATAAGGCTTGCATGCGGAAAGCTGCGGTCGTCCCTGCGTACAACGAGGCGGGCTCCATCGGTACGGTCGTAGCGGAGATCCGCGAGTCCGACCCCGAGCTCGAGGTCGTCGTCGTCGACGACGGTTCGACCGACGCTACGGCGCGGCTCGCGCGCGAGGCCGGCGCAACCGTGCTCAGCCTTCCCTACAACCTCGGCATCGGAGCCGCAGTCCAGACCGGTCTCCAGTACGCGTGCGAGCGCGGCTTCGACCTCGCGGTCCAGATCGACGGCGACGGTCAGCACGACCCGCGCGAGCTCGAGCAGCTCCTCGCGCCTGTGCTCGCGGGCGAGGCCGACATCGCCGTCGGCACCCGCTTCGCGGGCGGGCATCGGTACCGCGCTTCGGTTGCGCGGCGGATCGGGATCGCGCTCTTCGCCAAGCTCGTCTCGCTGATCGTGCGCCAGCGCGTAACTGACACGACCTCGGGCTTCCGCGCCATGAACCGTCGCGGAATCTGCCTCTTCGCCGCCGACTACCCGCACGACTACCCGGAGGTTGAGGCGACCGTCCTCGTCTTCCGCCATCGCCTGCGGATGGTCGAGGTTCCGGTCGCGATGCGACAGCGCGAGCTGGGCCGCTCCTCGATTACCGCGTTCCGCTCGCTCTACTACATGGGCAAGGTCTCGCTCGCCCTCTTCGTCGGGCTCCTGCGGCCACGCCCCGCCGCCGGATGATCGAGACCCGCCTCACGTTCGTCGCTGCCGTCGCCGTCGTGCTCGTTCTCGGGGCGATCGTCGAGCTCATCCGCCGGCATCGCCTCCAGGAGCGTTACGCGCTGCTCTGGATCGCGACCGGGATGGTCATGCTCGTGCTCTCGATCTGGCGCCAGGCGCTGCACGCCTTCTCCGCCCTGATCGGCGTCGACTACCCGCCCTCGGCGCTCTTCATGGTCGCCGGGCTGTTCGTGTTCGTCGTCCTCCTCCACTATTCGACCGTGCTCTCGCGCCTCTCGGAGCAGAACAAGACGCTCGCCCAGCGAATCGCGCTCCTCGAAGAGCGGCTCCGAGGCCGCGAGCAACGCGACCGCCGCGCCGCCTAACAGACTCCAAACGAGCTCCTGCTAGGGTCGAGCGCCCATGGCCGGCCCGATTCTCGTCACCGGCGCCACCGGCTTCGCGGGGCCGCACCTCCTCGCCAAGCTCGGCGGCGAGGGCGTCGCGCTCGACGCCGACGTAACCAACGCCGAGGCCGTCGCGCGTGCGGCGCGCGCGGGCGCACCGGCTGCGGTCGTCCACCTGGCCGCGCTTTCGTCGGTCGGCGAGTCCTGGGACGAGCCGGGAGAGGTGTGGCGCGTGAACGTCGTCGGCACCGTCAACGTGCTCGAAGCCGCGCGCGCGGAGGACCGTGGCGTGCGAGTCCTCTTCGCCTCGACCGGCGAGGTCTACGGGCAGGCGGAGCGCACCCCGACTCCCGAGGACGAGCCTGTCAGGCCGGTCTCGCCGTACGCCGCCTCGAAGGCGGCTGCCGAGCTCGCCTGCGCGCAGGCGGCGCGGGACGGGCTCGACGTCGTCGTCACACGCGCCTTTCAGCACGAGGGGCCGGGCCGCGACGAGCGGTTCGCCGTCGGCTCGTGGGCTGCTCAGATCGCCCGGGCCGAGGAGGCCGGCAGGGGGACCGTGCGGGTCGGCGATCTCTCGGCGCGGCGCGACATCACGGATGTGCGCGACGTCTGCCGCGCCTATGCGCTGCTGCTCGACCCGTCGGTGCCGGCCGGCACGTACAACGTCGCCTCGGGCAAGGCGGTCTCGATGCAGGAGGTGCTCGACCTGTTCGTCGGGCTCGCCCGCTGCCCGCTCGAGATCGAGGCCGACCCCGCACGCAATCGACCGGCCGAGATCCCGGTCCTCTGCGGCGACCCATCGCGCCTCCGGGCCGCCACCGGCTGGGAGCCTAGGATTCCCCTCGAGCAGACGCTCGCCGACACGCTCGAGGCAGCGCGCGAGGCGGCGACGGAGAAAGTGAGGGCCTGATGGCACGACGACGAGCGCTGATCACCGGCATCACGGGGCAGGATGGGTCGTACCTCGCCGACCTCCTCCTCGACAAGGGCTATGACGTCTGCGGAATGGTGCGGCGTTCCTCGACGGAGAACTTCGAGCGGATCGAGCATCTCGTCGACCGAGTCGCACTGATCCAGGCCGACCTCCTCGACCAGTCGTCCCTCGTCGCGGCCCTCGAGGAGGCAGAGCCGAGCGAGGTCTACAACCTCGGCGCTCAGAGCTTCGTGCCGACGTCCTGGCGTCAGCCCGTCCTCACCGCAGAGTTCACCGCTGTCGGCGTCACCCGCATGCTCGAGGCGATCCGCCGAGTCAACCCGGAGATCCGCTTCTACCAGGCGTCCTCCTCCGAGATGTTCGGGAAGGTGCGCGCGGTGCCTCAGAACGAGGAGACGCCCTTCTACCCGCGGTCCCCCTACGGCGTGGCGAAGGTGTACGGCCACTTCATCACCGTCAACTACCGCGAGTCGTACGGCCTCTATGCCGTCTCCGGGATCCTCTTCAACCACGAGTCGCCGCGGCGCGGGCTCGAGTTCGTGACGCGCAAGATCAGCGACGGCGTCGCCCGGATCAAGCTCGGCCTCGCCGACGAGCTGCGCCTCGGGAACCTCGACCCTCAGCGCGACTGGGGCTTCGCGGGCGACTACGTCGAGGCGATGTGGCTCATGCTCCAGCACGACGAGCCGGAGGACTTCGTGATCGCGACGGGGCAGCCCCACTCGGTGCGGGAGTTCGTGGAGCACGCGTTCGGGCACGTCGGGCTCGACCCCGACCGGTACGTAAAGACCGACCCGGAGTTTCTCCGCCCGGCCGAGGTCGACCACCTGGTCGGCGACGCGTCGAAGGCACGCGAGAAGCTCGGCTGGGAGCCGCGCGTGAGCTTCCGCGAGCTCGTTGCGATGATGGTCGATGCCGACCTCGAGCGGCTGCGCGGCCACGCCCCGCACGAGTCGGCGTCCCTTGGCGTCCCTCAGTCCGGAGAGCGACTCTCATAGCCCTGAGCCTCGTTCGAGGACTCGCCGACACACTCAGGCTGGCGCAGCTCGTGCGCGAGCCGGCCCGCTTCACGGTTCGGCAGGCCCGCCGGAAGGGAGAGCTCGGCCGCTACCGGCTGCGCGGCTCGGACGTTGTCCTTTACCTGCGCCACAACACGCCTGACGTGAACACGCTCGACCAGATCCTGCTCCAGGGCCACTACCGGCTGCCGCCTCCGGCTGCGGAGGCGCTCGCGCGAGGCGGCAGCCCGCTCGCGATCCTCGACCTCGGCGCGTACGTGGGCGTCTTTGCAGCGAGCGTGTTCAAGGCCGATCGAAGCGCGCGGATCGTCTGCGTCGAGCCGGACGCCGAGAGTGCGGCGGTCGTCAGGCGCTCGATCGATGCGAATCCCGGGCTCGCCTGGGAGCTGGTGGAGGCCTGTGCGGCGACCGCAAACGGCAGCGTTCGCTTCACGAGCGGCCTGTTCACGAACTCACGGGTGGACGATGGAAGCGGGGATCTCGTCTCCGCCGTCGACATCTTTCCGCTGGCCGAGCGGGTCGCATACCTCAAGCTCGACATCGAGGGCGCCGAGTGGCCGATTCTCGCCGACCCGCGGTTTGCGTCACTGCCTGCGAGGGTCGTCGCGCTCGAGTACCACGAGCACCTCTGTCCGGATCCCGACCCCGAGCGATTGGCACGCGACCGCCTCCAGGAGGCCGGCTACGAGATCGCCGAGGCCGAGCTCGACTTCACTCCGGGGCACGGAATGCTGTGGGGCTGGAAGCGGGCCTAGCCCCCCGCCCGCTGCGCGTCGGGCTCAACCTCGTCTTCCTCGTCGAGGGCTCGGCCGGCGCAGGGCGCTACGTCACGGAGCTCCTCCCCTCGTTGTTGACGGTCGCGCCGGAGACGCGCATCACCGCATTCGTGAACCGCGAGGTCCCTAAGAGCCTCTTCTCGGCTCCCTGGTCGGGTGAGGTCGACTGGGTCCGCCTGCCGGTGACGATCAGGACCCCCCTCCACCTCGCGGCGCAGGCCGGCGTGCTGCCTCTTGCGGCCCTGCGCAAGCGCCTCGACGTTCTGCACAGCCCCGCCAACGGCGGCCCTCCGGTGACGCCCGGCACGGCCCGCGTGATCACGCTCCTCGACCTGATCTGGCTCCATCAGCAGGAGGCCTGGGACTCGCCGCGGGCCGTCCGCACCCTCGCGCTCCTCTCCCGCATCTCGGCCCGCACGGCGCACCGGGTGATCACGATCTCCAACTCCGCCCGTGACGACCTCGTCGCCCACTTCGACGTTCCGCCGGAGAAGGTGGACGTCGCGCCGCTCGGTGTCCGCGTGCCGGAGCGGGCGGAAGCCGTGCCCGACCTGAGGGCGCGCCTCGAGCTCGGGGACGATCCGCTCGTACTCTGCGTTGCGCAGAAGCGCCCGTACAAGAACATCGGGGCCCTCATCCACGCGATCGCCGACCTCGCCGACGAGCCGGCGACGCTCGTGCTCCCGGGCGCCTCTACGCCGTACGAGGCCGAGTTGCGAGCCCTCGCGGAGCGGCTGGGAGTCGCGAGCCGGGTTCGCTTTCTGGACTGGATCTCGGAGGCCGATCTCGATGGTCTGTACCGGGAGGCGACCTGCTTCGTGCTCCCGTCGCTCATCGAGGGCTTCGGCCTGCCCGTCCTCGAGGCGATGGCCCGGGATCTGCCGGTGGCCTGCTCGAACCGGCCATCGCTTCCGGAGGTGGCCGGAGACGCGGCGCTCCAGTTCGATCCCGAGGACCAGACGGCCGTCTCGACGGCGCTGCGCCGACTGCTTACCGACGAGGCCCTTCGATCGGAGCTGGTTGCGAGGGGGCTCGAGCGCGTCCGCCTCTTCACCTGGGAGCGGACTGCCGAGGCGACGCTGGCGAGCTACCGGCGCGCCGTCGAGGCTCGATCACGATGACGAGCTGAGAGCCCAGAGCACGCCTGTCCCGCTGTCCTTCCGCTGATGGGCCGCGAGCTTGAAGCCGGCCTCGGCGAGGAGGGTCTCGGCCGCACGGGCGGGCTCCGGGCCCGGCGAGCCTTCCGGGTGGTACTCGAGGACAACCGCCTCGGCCCCGAGCTTTCCAAAGCGCGGATCCTGCAGGATCGGCCACTCCGCGCCCTCGATGTCGATCTTCAGCAAGTCCACGTCCGCGATCAGAGGAAAGACGTCCACTCCCTCCACTGCGATTCCGGCCTCGTCCGCGCGCGCGACATGCGACCTGGCGAACTCACCGATCGAGAAGCGAACCGTTCCGGCCTTCGTCATCGCACCGGCCTCGACGAGATGCCAAGTCGCAGCTCGTCCGTTCTCCTCGATCGTGACCCGGTGCAACTCCGCGTTAGCCGGGTCGGGCTCCAGAGCGACGATCTCCGCCTCGGGAAAGCGGCCGAGAATCCAGGCGCCGAAGAGGCCGATGTTGGCGCCGATGTCCGCGACCTTCAACGACTGCCCCGTTCGATCGGCCAGCCGGGACAGGACCGGCTCCGGGAAGCGGTACTCGCGCTGCGAGAACACCTCGTCGAGGATGAGAATGTCGTGCGACTTGTGCCGGATGGTGATCGCAACGCCGGATTCCTTCAGACGGTAGGTCGCGGTTACGCGCCTGCCGGGCCGCAGCTCGTTCCAGACGAATCGCCAGGGGTCGCGCACGAGTGAAGAGCGCAGCGAGAGACTGATGCGCATCAGCGCGTCGACCTGAGTGAGCCGGCGCAGTCCGGGCATCGTCGCCAGCCGCCGGACGAGTCGCAGGAGAGAGTTCATCTTCCACGCCGCGCTCGTTCGTACGAGGCCAGTGTGTCCTCGGCAGTGCGGCGCCAGGTGAACGACCGCTGCCGTTCCGTCCCCCTGCTCACGAGCTCCGCCGCGAGCGGTCTGTCCGTGAGCAGCCTCAACACGGCACCCGCGATCTCCTCGACTCGACGCGGGTCGAAATAGAGCACCGCGTCACCGCCGACCTCGGGCAGAGAGGACGTGTTCGAGCAGGCGACCGGCACCCCCCTTCGCATCGCTTCGAGGATCGGTAGCCCAAACCCCTCTCTCAGCGAAGGGAACGCCAGACACGTCGCACACCGATAGAGGCCTTCGAGGTCGGCATCGCTGACCCAGCCTGGAAAGACAACTCCCTCCGCGATGCCGAGCGCGGCTGCGAGCCGTTCCAGCTCGGCTTGTAACGGCGTTGGGTTCGCGGGCACTACGACGACGGCGTCACGCACGCTCCAGCGCACGATCGCCAGCGCCTCGATCAGCCGGCCGACGTTCTTGTGCTCCTTCAGCGCCGAGACGGCGAGCACGATCGGGCCGGAGCCGAGCCCGAGCCTGGTCCGCAGCTTGCCCTCTTCGGTCGGCACGCCTCGGGGGTCGACGCCTGGACCGAGGGGGACGGCGTCGATGCGCTCCAGCGGCACGTGGAGGTCCTCGGCGATCTCGGCCCGAGAAGCTTCGGAGTACGTGAGGACACGGTCGGCGCGCCGTGCGACCGGCGGCACGATCACGCGCCAGAGGCGAGCGGTGCGCAACTCGCTGGGATCGGGATGACGGATCCACGTCACGTCACCGACGGTCACGACATGGCTCGGCCTGGTCAGGAGCGGGCCCGTGAGCGCGACGCTGTGCAGGACGTCCAGGCCGTGTCGCGAGGCGAGCCGGCCAAGCACCGTCAGCTCGGTCAGCGCGCGGGTGTAACGACGGCCGAGCAGAGGATGCGTGATCAGCCGAACCCTGTCCGCCCACGGCTCCCCGGAGAGCAGCTCTCTCCCCGCGTGGTTGACGAAGAGCGAGATCTCGACCGCAGGCCTCGCCTCTAGCAATGCCGGGACGAGGCTGCGGACATAGGTCTCGATCCCGCCCATCTGCGGCTGGAGGAAGACCGCGTTGATCCCAATACGGCGCAACGGGCCAGCGATAGTACGACCGTGCACGAGGGAGGAGGGCCGGACATCCTCGATACCCCGGCGGCGGGGCCCGCTGCGATCCGGGGAGGAATCCTGCGTCTCGGCGGCTACGGCGCGGGGGTCGCGCTCAGCGTTCTCTCCGCCGCGCTGCTGATCCGCCATCTGGGGCCGACCGATTTCGGCCGCTACACCGCTGTGATCTCGCTCGTCACGATCCTCGCAGCCATCGCCGAGGGGGGGATGACGAACATCGGCGTGCGGGAGTACAGCGTGCTGCCGCCCGGGCGGCGGGAGCAGTTCCTCGTCGAGCTGACGGGTCTGCGTCTGGTGACGACGGCCGTCGGGGTGGTCCTGGCCGTGGGGTTTGCGGCGGTCGCCGGCTATGACCGGCAGATGGTGGCCGGCTCCGCGATCGCCGGCCTCGGGATGCTCCTGCTGGGCGCGCAGTTCAGCTACGCCGTCCCGTTGCAGTCGCAGTTGCGACTCGGCTGGGTGACCGCCCTCGAGCTCGTGCGCCAGGCGGCGACCGTCGCGGCCATCGTCCTCCTCGTTTCCGCGGGCGCTTCGCTCGTTCCGTTCTTCTGGGTGACCGCCGTCGGCTCGCTGGCCGCGCTCGTCCTGACCGTGCCGCTCGTGCGCGGGCTCGTACCGTTCCTGCCCTCGTTCCGCACGAGGGACGCGCGCCGGCTTCTGGCGCTGACGGTGCCGTTCGGCGCGGCGAACGCGGTCGGCGCGGTCTACGTCTATCTCGCCGTCGTCGTGCTCTCGTTGATCTCGACGAAGGAGCAGACCGGATACTTCGGCGCTTCGTTCCGAGTCTTCCTCGTGCTCGGGGCGGTGGCGGGGCTGCTCGTCGCTTCCGCCTTCCCGATCCTCGCCCGGGCTGCGCGCGACGACGACAGCCGCCTCGCGTACGCCCTGCAGCGCCTCTGGGAGATCCTGCTCCTGCTGGGCGTGGGCGTCGCGCTGTGCACCGCGGTCGGCGCCGGCCTGGCGATCGACGTCGTCGCCGGGGACGACTTCCAGCCCTCGGTGGACGTGCTCCGGATCCAGTCGCTCGCGCTGCTGGCCACGTATCTGATCGCCGTCTGGGGCTTCGCGCTGCTCTCGCTGGCCTTCTACCGGGCCATCCTGCTCGCGAACGTCGTCGCCCTGCTGGTCAGCCTGACCCTGGCGCTCCTGCTCGGCCACGCCTACGGCGCGGAGGGAGCTGCGGTGGCGACGGTGTTCGGAGAGGCCGCGTTGGCGGCGGGCTACGCGGTCGCCCTGTTCCGCAGGCGTCCCGACCTGAGGTCTTCGGTCGAGATCGTTCCGCGGGCCGCAGCCGCGGTCGTCCCGGCCGCCGCGGTCCTCCTGGTGCCGGGGCTCCCGGACGAGGCGCGGCTGCTCGCCGTCGCCGCGGTCTACGCGCTCGCCGCCTGGCTGGTCGGCGCGATCCCCGAGGAGGTGGTACAGGCGCTTCGACCTCGGCGCGGCGACTAACGTCTCGCGCCATGAGCGACCCCGTCCGGGTCCTGCTGCTACGCGGCCAGTATGCGAACCCCTGGGACCTGCGCCCCTGGAGCGAGCTGCCGGACCGCTTCGACGTCGCCTGCCTCGTCAGCCGCAAGAACGTCTACCCGACGGACGACATCCCCCTCCAGCGGGTGCCGGTGCGCATGCTGCGCGACTTCCTGCCCCGCGGGAGGGTTGGAGACGCAGTCGCCGGCGTCGCCGGGGAGCGCTACCTCGGCATCGACGAGGAACTGGCCGGCGCCGACATCGTGCACGCCTCCGAGCTCTCTTTCTGGTTCGCCGGCGAGGCGGCAAGGCGCAAGAGTCGTTTCGGCTACAGGCTGGTGCTCACAGCCTGGGAGACGATCCCGTTCCTCGACGCCTATCGGAACCATCACGCGCGTACCTACCGCAGGCAGACGCTTCCGGCAGCCGATCTCTTCCTCGCCGCGACGGAGCGGGCTCGCAACGCGCTCCTCCTCGAGGGGGTGGACCCCGATCGGGTGACGGTGTGCTACCCCGGGATCGACCTCGGGCGCTTCGCTGCATCCCCTCGACGGGATCCGCCGCCGTCGGAGCACGTCATCGTCTCCCCCGGTCGTCTCGTCTGGGAAAAGGGCCACCAGGACGTCATGCGGGCGATCGCGGCGCTGCGGCGAGGCATCGTTTCCAGCCCGGACGGCGCCGCGCCGAGGCTCCTCGTCGTCGGTAGTGGGCCCGAGGAGAAGCGCCTCCGCGCCTACGCGCGGGAGCTGGGCATCGGCGACGCCGTCGACTTCGAGGCAGTCCCCTACGAGGAGATGCCGCGCGTGTACGCCGAGGCCAGCTGCCTGGTCCTCGGCAGCCTGCCGAGCGCCGGGTGCAGCATCTACCTCGGTGACCTGCCGCGCTGCTTCTGGGAAGAGCAGTTCGGCCTCGTGTTCGCGGAGGCCATGGCGGCTGGGCTGCCGATCATCACCACGACCTCAGGGGCGATTCCCGAGGTGGTCGGCGATTCGGGCGACTACTTCGCTCCCGGGGACTGGATGGAGCTCGCCCACAGGCTGGCAGAAGGCCCGCTCAGCCGCCCGCCCGCCGAGCGCGTCCAGCACCCGCCCGAGCGAGTGCGCCTCTACTCGACCGAGGCGATGGCGGAGCGGCTCGCCGCCGCATACGACCGCGTGCTGGGCGGCTGATCGCTCTTCACCTGACGCGAACCCATCGGCTGACTGCATCCTTCAGCCCGGTCGGGCGATCCTCGAGCACGACGGAGAACCGCCGGCGGCCCCGCGGGAGTTTCGGGCCGGTCACGCGACCGCCGGTGGCGCCGAGGCTGATCCGCGTGCGCGACAAGCGGCCGCGCAGACGAACCTGAAGCTGACCGGCGCAGGGCCGGCAGCTCGCGTACCGGATGCTCACCACGAGGCGCCGGTTTCGGAGGGTCGAGCTCACCGCCACGATCCTCGGCGGTGTGAGGCCGGCTGCGAAGCGAATGCCACCGAGAAGGTGCTTTCGGAACAGCGGCTCTCCATAGGACTCGTCGGTGTGGCCGCCGCCCGTGTACCAAGCGCGCCCACCCTGGTATCGATGCGACCAGGCGATCGGATGGTCCGCGCCCATTGCCCCGCTGCCGGGCGAGTAGCTCTCCTCGTCCAGCGTCGCGAGCACGCGCACCGCGGGTCGAGGGCTCCGCGCGAAGTTGTACCACTCGTCGCTGCGCGTCCAGCGGCGTGGCAGGCCGACCGTCGAGGGATGGCGGGCGTCCTCGACGTCGATCGAACCGCGCTGAACCTGCGGGTGACTCCTGAGGTAGGCGCCGACGAGTCCGCCGTACCATGGCCAGTCGTACTCCGTGTCGGCTGCGGAGTGAACTCCGACGAAGCCGCCGCCCCGGCGGATGAAACGCTGGAGGGCGTTCTGCTGGTCGTCGTTGAGGACGTCCCCGGTGGTGAGCAGGAAGACGACGGCGTCGTACCGGCCGAGGCCCGCATTCGAGAACGCGGTGGAGTCCTCCGTCGCGTCGACGACGAGCCCGCTGCGCTCGGCGAGGTCTCGAACCGCTCGCACCGCGACCGGGATCGACGAGTGCCGGAAGCCGGCGGTCTTCGTGAACACGAGGATGCGCGGGCTCGACGGCCTTTGCGGCGCAGCCACGACGGTAGAGCCGGCCAGCGCTTGCGCGGAGGCGAGGACAAGGACAACAGAGAGAGCCCTGGTCACCGCGCGGCGAGCGCTCGTTCGTAGCTCCGGAGCGTGCCTTCAGCGGTCTGGGCCCAGCTGAACCTGCCGGCCTGCCTGGTCCCGGCGGCCCGCAGCCGCTCCCGCAGCTCTCCGTCCGCGAGCAGGCGCTCGATCGCCCATGCGATCGCGTGCGTGTCGGTGGGCTCGAAGTAGAGCGCGGCATCGCCCGCCACCTCGGGGAGCGAGGACGCGTTCGAGCAGGCAACCGGCGTCCCGCGCACGAGGGCGTCGAGGACGGGAAGCCCGAACCCCTCGGCAAGCGAGGGGAAGACGAAACACGTCGCCGCCCGGAAGAGGCCGTCGAGGACGGCGTCGTCGAGCCAGCCGGTGAAGCGGATCCGACCGGAAGCCCCGAGGGCGGCGGCGCGCTCGCGCAGAGCGGGCTCGTGGAACGTCTCGTAGCCGGGCACGACGAGGAGCGGCGCCGGCGCCGCTCGCACCTGCATGAAAGCTTCGAGGAGCCGCTCGAGGTTCTTGTGCGGGCGCTTCGCCGAGACGGTCAGGACGATCGGCGCCTCGCCGAGCCCCAGCCGGGCCCGGAGCTCGCCCTTCCCCACGGTCTCGCCCTCCGGAAGCGCCGGCCCCGGGTACGTGAGGTCGACTCGCTCCCCCGGCACGCCCAGGAAGCGGACGATGTCGGCCCTGGCCGCCTCGGAGATGGCGATGATCCGCTGCGAGCGGCGTGCCGCGGTCAGGGCCAGGACGGCGAGGCCTCGACCGCGCAGTCCTGCGTGCGTTTCGGGGAAGCGCCTGTAGATCACGTCGAGGATCGTCGTCACCTGCGGTGCGCCCGGGAGCGCGGGGGCGGTCGTGAAGAGGTTGTGGAGCAGGTCGATCCGCGCTCTTCTCGCGCGCCGCGGTAGGAGCGTCTGCTCGGCAAGGGCGCGGCGAAGCCGGCTCCTCGCGTCGACGGGGAGCCCGATGAGCTCGACCTCCCGGCTCCACTGCTCGGCGGTCAGCGAGGAGATCGCGGCGCGCGGCGCGAAGACGGTCAGACTGGGCCCGCCAGCCTCGAGGAGGGCGGGCACGAGCCGCCGGGCATAGAGCTCCGACCCGCCCGTCTCTCCCGGGACGAGGTGGAGCATGTTCAGGCCGACGCGCAGGCCTACTCTCCGTAGGCTGCGAGCACGTGCTCGAACGAGGTGTCGATGGAGAGCCGCCGGGCGTTGCGCCTGTACCAGTCCCGTGTCGAGGCGCGCAGCTCCTCTCCCGCCTCGTGAACGCGGAGGATCGCAGCCGCCAGCTCGTCCGGCTCGGCGGAGGGCGCGACGACTCCGTTGACGCCATCCTCGACGAGCTCGGCCGCCGCGTTGTCGGGATGGCTGACGACGATGCTCGGCGTGCCGAGCGCTGCGGCCTCGACCACCGCCAGGCCGTACCCCTCGCGGCGTGAGGGCAGGACGAAGCAGAGCGCCCGGCGCATGGCAGCCTCGACGCGATTCGCTTCCACGAAGCCGGGCGCCTCGACGGCGCGGTCGAGCGAGCTGTCGGCAATGAGCCGGAGCAGGTTCGGCCGGTCGGGGCCGTCGCCGAAGATCGTGCAGCGCAGCTCCGGCAGCCGCTCGCGCGCCCGACCGATGGCCGGAACGAGTGCAGGGGCGCGCTTCTCGGGGATGAGCCGGCCGGCGAAGACGACGAGCGGCTCGGCGGGGATGGGCTCCGGTGGCTCGTGCCCCCCCGCGTAGAGGCCCTCGAGCACGGTCACTTCTCCGCGGAAGCCGAGGCTGCGAAGCCGCTCGGCGTGCAGGCGCGAGTAGGCGAAGGCTCGGTGCCGCGTGCGGGCGCACAGCCCCTGGACCCACCACCCGATCCCGCCGAGCCGGCCCAGGTACTCGCGCCAGTACTCGCGCGTCCAGATCTCCACCCAGTCGACGACGAGGCGATAGCGGTGGAGGCGCCTGGCGGAGGCGGCCGCGAGGAGCGAGAAGTAGGGGAACGAGGCCGTCTGTACGGCGTCGTACCGGCGGCCGTGCCGCAGCAGGTGCACGAGTACGCCGAGCCCGAACACGAGCGGCGGCAGAATGCGCCGTCGGCCGCCGGTGTAGAGCTGCATCCTCGGCCCGACCGCCACGACGTCGACGCCTCCGAGCCGAGGATCGGCCCCGCGCGGCCACTGCCGCAGGGTCAGGTACGTGACCTCGGCGCCCGCCGCGTCCAGCCGCTCGGCCAGACTGCGGTACCAGCGCTCGGCACCCCCGACGGAGAACGGATAGAGACAGTCGTAGACGAGACAGACGCGCACGTGTTTACGAGAGGCTTACAGACGGTGAATACCATTGCGAGGACGCTGCCGTGACCGCGATCAGAGAACAGGCGAGCGCCTCCTCGGTGCGTGAGACCCGCCGGCTGCCCGTCCGGGTGTCGGTCGTCATCCCGTGTCTGAACGAGGCGGAGTCGATCGAGCGGTGCGTACACGGCGCGCGTGAGGCGCTCGAGCGATCGGGCCTCGCCGGCGAGGTGGTCGTCGCCGACAACGGCTCCGACGACGGCAGCGCGGAGCTCGCCGAGCGCGCCGGCGCCCGCGTCATCCATGAGCCTCGGCGCGGCTACGGGAGCGCCTACCTCGCCGGGTTCGACGCCGCCGAGGGCGAGTACCTCGTCATGGTCGACGCCGACCTGACCTACGACTTCGACGACATCCCCCGCTTCGTCGCGCTCCTCGCCGACGGCGCCGATCTCGTCATGGGCGACCGGATGGACAACATCCAGCCGGGTGCGATGCCCTGGCTGCACCGCTACATCGGCAATCCCTTGCTGAGCGGGATCCTCAACCTCTTCTACCGCACGGGCGTACGCGACGCGCACTGCGGGATGCGGGCGCTTCGCCGCGACGTCCTGCCGAAGCTCGACCTGCGGGCGACGGGCATGGAGTTCGCCTCCGAGATGGTCATCCGCGCCGCGAAGGAGCACCTCGACATCCGCCAGATCCCGATCGAGTACCACCCGCGCGAGGGCGAGTCGAAGCTCTCGAGCTTCCGCGACGGCTGGCGCCATCTCCGCTTCCTGCTCGTGCACAGCCCGACCTACCTCTTCCTGGTCCCGGGCGCCGTGATGGCGGTGCTCGGCGCGCTCGTCACGCTCACGGTTGTCGCCCAGGTCAACGTCTTCGGGCGGAGCTGGGACATCCACACGATGATCGCCGGCGCGATGCTGCTCATCGTCGGCTCGCAGGTGCTCGCTCTCGGCCTCTGTGCGCGCGCCTACGGGACGTTCATCATGGGGGAGCACGATCCCTGGTTCGACCGCATGGCCTCGCGCTTTCGCCTGGAGCACGGCCTCCTTGCCGGCGGAGCGGTGACCCTGACGGGGCTCGCGCTCGTCGCAGCGATCCTCGTGCGCTGGATCCACCGTGGCTTCGGCGCTCTCTCCGAGGAGCGGCTCGCGGTGCTCGCGGCGGCGCTCGTCATCGTCGGCATCCAGATCTTCTTCTCATCGTTCCTGCTCAGCATCCTCGGGCTGCGCCGCCGGTCCTAGAATGCGGTAATGCCCGACCGCTCCGAACTGCCGCCGGAGGCAGAGATTGCCGCCATCGTCACCCGGCTCCGCCAGGAGATCGGACAGATCCAGGCCGAGGCGGACGAGGGGGGCGAAGCGCCGGGTCGGCCGCTGCGGGCACGGCGCGAGGCCCAACGCTTCTCGGCTGTGACCGCGGAGCGCCCCTACCTCTCGCGGTCCGGCCGCTGGGGACGCCTGCGGGGCTTCGCCCTGAGGCCGGTCAAGGCCTTCATGCGACGGCTCATGCGCTGGTACGTCGAGCCGCTTGCCGCGGACCAGCGAGCGTTCAACGCCGCAATGCTTCGGCTCGCGGACGAGCTCGAAGACCGGCTGATCGAGCTCGAGCGACGCGTCGAGCGACTCGACCGGTGAGGATCGCCGTCTGCCACGCGCAGGTGCCGTTCAATCGCGGCGGCGCCGAGGTCCTCGCCGAGAACCTCGTCGCGGAGCTGCGGCGGCGCGATCACGCAGCCGAGCTCGTGACGATCCCCTTCAAGTGGTATCCGGGCACCCGAGTGCTGACGCAGGCCTTCCTCTGGCGACTCGTCGATCTCGAGGAGGCGAACGGGGAGCCGATCGACCTCGTAGTCGCCACCAAGTTCCCCTCGTACGCGGTACGCCACTCGAACAAGGTCGTCTGGCTCGTCCACCAGTTCCGCCAGTCCTACGACCTCGACCGCACGGAGCTCGGCCAGTTCGGCGAGGAGCCGGCCGGCCGGGCAACGCGTCGGGGCGTGCACCGCCTCGACCGGATTGCGCTCGGCGAGGCGAGGCGGCTCTTCGCCATCTCCGGCAACGTCGCTGAGCGCCTGCGCCTGACGCTCGACCTCGAGGCCGAGGTCCTGCCGCCCCCGCCGCAACAGCTCGACTACCGGTGCGAGGACTACGGCGACTTCGTCCTCTCCGTCGGCCGGCTCGACCGTGCCAAGCGGGTCGACTTGCTGCTCGAGGCCGCGGCAGCCGAGCCCTCACTCCGAGTCGTCGTCGTCGGCGAGGGGCCGGACCGTCGGCGCCTCGAGCGGCTCGCGGGCGAGCTGCGCCTGGACGGACGAGTGACGTTCGCCGGCCGCGTCGAGGAGAAGAGCCTCGCGGACTACTACGCCCGTTGCCTTGCCGTCTACTACGCGCCCGTGGACGAGGACTTCGGGCTCGTCCCCTACGAGGCCTTCCTGTCCGAGAAGCCCGTGGTCACGACGCGTGACGCCGGCGGCGCGCTCGAGGCGGTGACCGACGGCGAGACCGGAGTCGTCTGCGAGCCCGCGCCGGCCGCGGTCGCGCAGGCCTGTCTCTGGCTCGCCGGGCATCGCGAGGAGGCGCGGGCGAGAGGGCTCTCGGGCAAGGAGCTGGCAGCGCGGCTGACCTGGGACACGACGATCGACCGGCTGCTCGGCCCTTGAGCGGCCGCGCGCCGTGAGGGTCGCGTACTTCTCGCCGCTCCCGCCGGAGCGCTCGGGGATCGCGGACTACAGCGCGCTGCTGCTGCCCGCCCTGCGCGAGCGCTTGGACGTCGTTACGGTGCAGCGGGGCGCCAAGCGAGCACCCAGGGGGACGGACGTGGCTCTCTACCACGTCGGGAACAACCCTGACGCGCACGGCTGGATCGTCGACGCCCTGCGCCGCAGGCCCGGCATCGTCGTGCTGCACGAGTTCGTGCTCCACCATCTCGTGGCGGGGCTGACGCTCGGCCGCGGCGACCGCGAGGGCTACCTCGACGCGATGCAGCGGGAAGCGGGGGTCGAAGGGCGGCTGCTCGCCCACGGCGTCGTCGACGGGCTGCTGCCTCCGCTCTGGGAGGCCCGTCCCCATGAGTTTCCGCTCGCCGCGGAGATTCTCGACCTCGCCGACGGCGCCATCGTCCATTCCCGCTACGTCGCCCGCCTGGTGCGCGAGCTCGGCTATCGCAAGCCGGTCTGGCGCATCCCGTTCCCGGCCGGCGCCGACCCGTCTCCGACTCCGGAGCGGCCGGGCGACGGCCGGCCCTTGATCGGATGCCTCGGGTATCTGAACCGGTCGAAGCGGGTCCCGCAGCTGGTCGCGGCCTTCGCCCGCGTGCGGCGGCGCTTTCCGGACGCGACGCTGCTCCTGGCGGGCGCCGTCGCCTGCGACCTCGACCTCGACGAGGAGCTCGAGCGGGCCGCCCTCGGGCGCGACGAGGGAGGAGTCGTCGTCCTCGGCTATGTCGACGAGCGCCGGTTCGAGTCCCTGCTCGCGGGCTGCGACGTGTGCGTGAGCCTGCGCTCCCCGACCATGGGCGAGACGTCCGCGAGCGCGATCCGCGCGCTCGCTCTCGGCCGCCCGCTCGTTGTCAGCGACGTCGGCTGGTTCGCCGAGCTGCCGGATGGGGTGGCGGCGAAGATTCCGGTCGATGAGCGTGAGGTCGAGGTTCTCGCGGGGATTCTCGAGCGGCTCGCGTCCGACGACTCCCTTCGAGAGCGCATGAGCGCCCGCGCCCGCGAGCACGTGCGCGACGAGCACGACCTCGAGCGCGTCGCCGATGAGTACCTCGCGGCCCTCGAGGAGGCCGCGGGAGGCGAGCCGGTGCGCGACGCCGTCTACGGCGAGGTCGCGCGGGCGGCCTACGAGGTAGGGCTGGACGCCGCCGACCCGGAGCTCAGCGAGATCGCCGAGCGCGCGGGCGAGGTACGGCTTGGCGGCTGAGCAGCCGCTCGCGCGCAGCGAGTTTCCCGACTCGCGCTTCGAGGCGGTTCGCCCGGAGGTCGGCCGCCGGCTCGGGGTCGCGCTTGCCGCCCTCGTCCTCGTTCTCGTCGTGATGCGACTCTGGCTCGTCCGCAAGATCGCAACGCCCTGGATCATGAGCGACGAGCTCCTCTACTCGGAGCTCGCGCGGAGCTTCGCGGACGGCGGCCACTTCCTCGTCCGCGAGGGCTTCTATCCCGTGTACAACGTCGGCTACCCAGTGCTCGTCTCACCGGCCTGGCTCGCAGGCTCGATGGAGACGACCTACGGGCTGGCGAAGGCGATCAACGTCGCCCTGATGACGACGGCGCTCCTGCCGCTCTACTTCTGGGCGAGGCGGCTTGTCTCTCCCGGGTACGCGGCGGTCGCCACGGGCCTCGCCGCGCTGATGCCCTCGTTTCTCTACACCGGCATGATCATGACCGAGAACGCTTTCTTCCCTGCGTTCGTCGCCACGACCTTCGCGTTTGCGCTCATGCTCGAGCGTCCGAGCCTCCCTCGACAGGGACTCGCACTCGCGGCGATCGGGGTCTCTTACTTCGCCCGGGCCCAGGGCCTCGTGCTCGCTCTCGTGCTGCCCGTGGCCGTCCTGCTCAAGCTCGCGCTCGACGCGCGCACGTTGCCGGCGGCGGGGCGGTGGCGGAGCGTCGTCGGGGAGGCGCGCCGCTATGCGCCAATCGCGGCCGTCTACGTCGTCGGAGGCGTTGGTTATGTCCTCTACCAGGCCGTGCGAGGAGTGCCGTTGAACTCCGTGCTCGGCGCGTATTCGGGCCTCACAGTGGTCGACTACTCGCTTTCCGACGCAGCCCGCTGGACGCTCGAGCACTTCGCCGAGCTCGGGCTCTCCGTGGGGCTTTTCCCCCTCAGCGCGCTCGTCGTCCTGCTCGGTCTCGCACTCCTTCGTGGCGCCGAGAGCCAGGCCGAGCGCGCTTTCCTCGCGGTCACGGGCGCCGCGGTTCTCGTCGTCGTCGTCCAGGTCGCCGTATATGCGTCATGGTTCTCGCTGCGCGTCGAGGAGCGCTACATGTTCTTCCTCGCGCCTCTCCTCCTCGTTGCGCTCGTGCTCTGGTTGCAGCGTGGCCTGCCGCGCCCGCCGCTGCTCACCGGGGTCGCCGCGCTCGGGCCGGCGGCGCTGCTGGTTGCCCTGCCGCTGCGCGAGCGCCTGAACATCTCGATCCTGTCGGACACCTTCACGTTCATCCCGCTGCTGCGTCTCTCGAACATCCTTTCGGGCGGGGTCCCGACGGTGCGGACGCTGATGCTCGCCGGCGGCTTCGCGGCCGCGGCTGTCTTCGCTCTCCTGCCGCGCCGCATCGCGCGGCCCGCGCTCCCGGCTGCGGTCGCGGCCTTCTTCGTGCTCGTGACGTATGCGGTCTTCGGCTCGATCCGCGACCACTCCTCGGCGACGCGCGACTTGATCCACTCTCCCCGGCAGGATTGGGTCGATGCGGCGCTCCCTCCGGGCAGCTCCGCCGGCTTCCTCTTCGGCGCGAGCGCGGACCCCTTCGTCGAGGCCCACCTCATGTGGCAGGTGGAGTTCTGGAACCGGGACGTGATGAAGGTCTACAACCTCGCGCCAGAGCCGGCCTCGTTTGCGAAGACCGCCGCCGGCGTCGACCGCCTCACCGGCCGGATCGCCCCGCAGGACGGACGGGTGTTTCCCTTCCGCTACGTCGTCACGTCGGACAACCTTGGGCTCTCGGGAAGGCTCATCGCCCGCCAGTCCCCGTTCGCCCTCTACCAGGTGCGCCCGCCGCTTCGGCTAGTGAGCGAAGTCGAGGGCCTCTACGCCGACGGCTGGATGGGAGCTGAAGCCGCGCTGACGCGGTACGTCGGCCGACCCCGCCGGCTGGAGGTGCGGCTCTCGCGGCAGGCGTGGCAAGGCCCGGACGTCCCCGGGCGCGTCACGATCGAGCTGGGCAAGCCTGCCGCCGAGGCGGGAGGAGCCGTCGGCCTGGGCCGCGTCCTCGAGCGCCGAACGTGGGTCATCCACAGCGGCGCTCATCGGACTTTCAGGCTGCGGGCCCCGAAGCCGCCCTTCCGGGTTGAGATCCATGTCAGCCCGACCTTCTCGCCGATCCGTTTCGGCAAGGCCGATCCACGCGAGCTAGGCGCCCAGGTCGACCTCTCGATTGTCCGGTAGCTCCTCACTGCCGTCGGTTCCAGCCCGCCGCCGCAGCTCCGCGTAGAGCTCGCCGATCTCTCCGTCGAGCGGATCGTCGCTGCGATGGTGATGGAGATCCGGGCGATAGACGTCGTCGAGCGGCGAGCCGACGACCCTTCCAAGCTGCCGGATGAGGTGGTCTGGCGCGTCGAAGTCAAGGAGGACGCCCTTGAAGGGGCCGGCGTCGATCGCCCGGAGCGCAAGCTTGTTGAGCTGGAGCCACAGCGCCAGTGCGCGCTCGCGAGTGTCTCCTGGCGTGAGGTACGACTTCGCCACCGCCTCGGGATGGCGAAACGGCAGCAGCAGCACTGTAGGGGCCGGAAGAGCCTCGCGCCAGGCGGGCCAGAAGAAGAGCACGCCGGGTGGCTTCGCACCCCACGGCTGAGGCCGCGCCTCCCGCCGTGCGACGAGCGCGGCGACTTCCGCCCGCATGGAGTCGGTGGGGTCGATGGGGAAGCGCTCGCTCACCGTTCCTAGATCGAGGCCGCGCTCCGCGAGCCAGCTCTCGTGCAGGCGGAGCGTTTCGAGGTCCTCGTAATAGCCCGCCTCGTTCTGGCCGTCGGGGGCCTTGAGCTCCTCGCCCATCCGATAGCCCGACCGATGCAGGGCGTTCGCCACGTAAGAGCTGCCGGAACGGCCCATCCCGAAGACGATGAACGGTCCCGGGTGGCGAGGGCTGCGGCGCACCCCGAGCGACCGACGAGCCGAGGGGGAGCCGCCGACCACGATCTCTTCGTAGAGGCGGCTCGCCACGCTGTCGAAGGAGCGGTCCCGTGCGTACGCGATGCTCGCTGCGGCCATCTGCGCTCTCCGGTCCGGATCCTCGAGCAGGTCGGCGATGGAGTCGCCCAGCGTCTCGGCCGTGACGGCGCGACCGACCTTCACGACGCACTCGTCGGGGAGCTCCGCCGACGAGCCCACGTCCGAGACGATCGTTGGGAGGCCGGCGGCAAGGCACCGAGCGATGCTTGCCGACGTCTCGCCGTTCGACCAGGGGCGCAGCTGCACCGCGACCGTGGCTTTCGTCATCCAGTCGAGCAGGTTGCGCTCCGCGTCGAGCTCGCCCGTCTGCTGGACCCAGTCTGCGATGCCGAGCCCCGCGGCCTGCTCTGCGAGTCGCTCCCGCTCGCTGGGAGGCGTGTGGGCGCCGACGATCGCCAGCCTGGCGTCGATGCGCGGGAGCACGTGCGCGAATGCTTCCACGACCTTCGAGACCTGCTTCGCGGGTGAGACCAGGCCGAACGTCGCGACGAGCGGTGGCCCGTGGCTCGCCGCCCGAGGCTCGAACTCCTCGGGCGAGACGGTTGCGTAGGGGATCACTTCTACCTTGCCGTCGTGGCCCGGTGCGGCCTCGCGCCGCGCGAGCTCGGCGGCGTGGCGGGAGTGGACGAGGAAGCGCTCAGCGTGCGCGATCGCCTCCCGGGCCATGAACACGCCGTGACGGTCGGCATCCTCCAGGGCAAGCTGGCCATCCGCGCCGAGACTGTCCGGAAGGCGGTCAGCGTACAGCGACCGCAGGACCTCCTGGAACGAGCGCGGCTCGAGGTCCGGTCGCTGCTGTGCGCACCAGGCATAGAGGTCGTTCAGCCGGACGTCGTGGGCGATGACGACTCCGGGCCGGCGGCGCAGCAGGGAGAGCGCTTCGCCGTGGTACACGCTGTTGCCAAGGGCGTAGAAGACCGTGTCGTAGCCGGCGAGAGCCCGATCTGAGGTATCGAAGCGCGCGACGCTCTTCACCTCGACTCCGGCGGGCGCGCGGGCCCCGGCTGGATCGCCGCCGTCGACGAAGGCATGGACCTCGCAGTGTTTCGTCAGCGCCCCTAGCAATCGGTAGCTCTCGTCGGCTACTCCCGAGCGCTGAGGCGGGAGCGGCGTGACGAAGGCGACCCGGCGGCGGTCGTTCACCCGCCTACGTGCCGGCAGCCGCTCCACGTCTTCGTAGGCGGTCGCCGTCCGCCGGGCCACCGAGGGCCACGTGTGACGCGCGTCGAGGCGCACAGACCGCAGGCGCTCGAAGAGCTCCCTGTCCGTCAGGCAGCGCTCGATCGCCTCCCTGATCGAGCGCGCCTCGAGCGGGTCGAACCGAGCGTCCGGGTCGGCAACGAGCTCGACCATCGCCGAGGTGTTCGAGGCGATCACAGGCGCCCCACAGGCGATCGCCTCGGCGACCGGAAACCCGAAGCCCTCGTAGAGCGACGGAAAGACGAAGAGCTCCGCAGCCTGGTACAGGAAGACGAGAGTCTCGTCCGGCACGGAGCCGGGGAAGCTCACGCGGTCGGCGATTCGAAGCTCCGCCAAACGTCGCTCGATGTCCGTGCGCTCCTCGGGCAGGACGCGGCAGACGACCAGGAGCTGGTGACGGGCGCGCAGCTCGGCAGGAAGTGCGGCGTACGCGCAAAGGAGCCCGTCGATGTTCTTCCGCGGGTCGATTCCGCCCGTATAGAGGAGGTAGCGGGGTTCGATCCCCGGCATCGTCCGCCGGAGCCCTTCGTATGCCGCGTCGCGGTCGGCCGGTGGACGGAAGTGCTCGGCGACGCCCGCACCGACGTCTACGACTTTCTCCGAGGGGATGCCTAGGTACTCGATCGCATCCGCAGCCGTCGCCCGTGAGATCGCCAGAATCCGGTCTGCCCGCCGCACGAGCTCGAGCCTGATCTCGTACTTGCGGCGGACGACGGGGTCGTCGTTGTAGATCTCCGTGAAGACGCGAGGGATGAGGTCGTAGAGGCTCACGACGAGGCGCATGCTCTGAGCGGATCCGGGCCAGAGGTCGTCGAGCGACACCGACACTTCCGCCGGTGATCCGACGTGGTAGACGCGCTCCGGAGGGCCGTCGAGGCGATCGTTGAAGACGAGACGCTCGCCGCTCGCCACCGCGCGGACCCTCGCAGGAACCGGTAGGTGCGGGTTGAGGACGAATCGTGAGACGGCATTCGGCTCGAAGCGCTCGAGTGCCCGGGCGAGCTCGAGCAGGTACCTGCCGATGCCGCGATCGCCGTGCTCGCGGCTCTGGATTCCCTGTAGGTCGAGGAGAACGGACACGATCTGCGAAGGAGCCTCAGTCCTGGCGCGTCGTGGGAGCTTGGGAGCTCATCGCTTCCAGGAGCTCGCGCAGACGCTCCGCTTCACCGAGGAGATCCGAAAGGGAGCGGCCGACGATTGTCGCCAATTCGCTGTTCGCGTCCATGTCTGCCTCGACAGTCCTACGCAGATCTGTGACCGCCGTGAGCAAGGCCTTCTCGGCCTGGCGGAAGGCGGTCCGGTCCTGCTCGAGGGTCGCCTGAATCTCCGCGCGTGCCGCCTCGACGCGCTGGACGACATCCGCGTGGCTGGCGCCGACCTGCTCGCTGATCTGCTCGCTGAGGCCCTGGAAACGAGGGTCGAAGAAGCGTCGAATCGGCCAGAGGAGCGAGCGAGCGAGCCGGCGGGCGGCGCCTGATTGCACCCCTGGCTGCACGGCAGAGATTCTACGGAGCGCCGGGAGTCGCGCTTCCGGTGACGACGCTCAGTCGCTAGAGCGCGCGCAGCCGCTCGGGGTGCTTCCGCACGAAGCGGAGGATCCCTCGCCAATGCCAGATCGTCCGCCTGGTGAGGAAGCGGCGGTCGGTCAAGGCCTGGTGCTCGTGGAAGACGACGGCCGTGGGGACGTACCACCGCTCCCAGCCTGCCCTGGCCGCCCGGTAGCAGAGGTCGATGTCCTCGCCGTACAGGCGGAAGCCTGGGTCGAAGCCGCCGAGCTGGTCGACAAGCTCGCGGCGCAGGAGGAGGAAGGCGGCGAGGAGCCAGTCGGACTCGACCGCGCCGGTCGGGCGCTCGTCCAGCAGGTAGTGCGAGCGCTGCCGCTCCTGGGGGCGGAAGACCAGGCGGAGCGGAGTGCGCCGCACGAGGGTCCCGGAGACAGTCGGGAAGCGGCGCCGGGAGGACTGCAAGGTGCCGTCGCGGTTGAGCAGCCGCGGGCCGGCGACCCCGCAACGCGGGCGCGCGGCCGCGAAGTCGCGGAGGATCGCCACCGCGTCGGGTGTCGCCCTCGTGTCGGGGTTGGCGACGAGGACGAACGGCGCGCTCGTCGCGGCGAAGCCGCGGTTCGCGTTGGCCGCGAACCCGGCCGGGCGCTCGTTCTCGATCAGTTCCACACCGAAGGGGAGCGACGTCGGCGCCGGCGGGTTGGCGACGACGACGAGCTCGTCCACCTGGGGGGCGAGCGCGGCGAGGCAGTCCTTCAGGTCCGGGGTCGGCCCGTGCGTGACGACGACGGCTGCCACCTCGGGCCGGGTCACAGGAGCTCCCGGTAGACCTCGAGCGTCCGCCGCGCGGTCTCGGCCCAGCTGAACCGGCGAGCGCGCTCGAGGCCGGCCGCCACGAGTCGATCCCGATCGGTGAGCGCGCGGGAGATGCCCTCGGCGAGCGCAGCGGGGTCGGCCGGCTCGACGAGGATGGCCGCGTCGCCCGCCACCTCCGGGACCGCGCCTGCGCTCGAGGCGACGACGGGCGTTCCCGAGGCCATCGCCTCCAGCACGGGCAGTCCGAAGCCTTCGTAGCGCGACGGGAAGACGAGGCACGCGGCGCCGCGGTAGAGCTCGGCGAGCTCCTCGCGATCGACGTGGCCGACGACCTCCACTCGGTGCTTCACGCCGATCCGGGCGGCCGTACGCGCCACCTCCTCGCCGCCGCGCTTCTCGGGCCCGACGAGCACGAGCCCGAGGTCGCCGTTGAGTAGCGCGAGCGCTTCGACCGCCGCGACCGGGTCCTTGCGAGGCTGGATCGCGCCGACGAAGAGCGCATAGGGCGGCCGGTCGGGGCGGGGGCCGTCGGGCCGAAACGCGGGGTCGACACCGTACGGGGTGACGGCCACGTTCTCGCCGGGCAGGCGGTACCGCTCGACGAGGTCCCGGCGCGTCCACTCCGAGCCCGTCAGCACGCGGTCGGCGCGGCGCGCCGAACGGGGCACGAAGCCCCGGAAGAGGAGGCGGTCGCGCGGCGTCATCAGCTCCGGGTAGCGCTCGAAGGAGAGGTCGTGGACGGTGACGACCGTTCGCCCGCCGAAGCCGGGCGGCAGGACGTAGAGCGTGTGCAGCAACGCAGGCCGCAGGCGCCGCAAGGCGAGCGGGAGCCGGATTCCCATTCGGAGGAACTGGCTGCGGGCGGGAAGGCGGATCGCCTCGACCCCGGCGGGCACGCGCTCGGGGTGCCGCGTGACTGCGGCGAAACGGAGATCCGGAGCGAGCGGCGGCAGCTCGCGCAGAAGGGCCTCGACGTAGGACTCGTCGCCGGTGCGCCGCCGTCCGAGGACGTCGGCGTCGAGCAGGACGTCGGGTCTCACGCGGCGACCTCGCGGTAGACGTCGAGTGTTGCTCGGGCGGCACGCGCCCACTCGAACTCGGCCGCCCGCCGCGGGCCGAGCGCGCCCAGCTCGTCGCGGCGACGAGAGGCATCCTCGAGCCCGGCGGCAATCGCCTCGGGATCCTGCGCGTCGACGCTGACCGCAACGCCGCCGGCGAACTCCCCGAACGGAGGCGCGGTCGAGGTGACGACCGGCGCGCCGCAGGCCATCGCCTCCAGGACGGGTAGCCCGAAGCCCTCGTACAGCGAGAGGTAGGCGACGCATCGCGCGCCCCGGTAGAGGCGCGCGAGCTCCTTGTCGCCCACATCCGGAAGCCAGCGCACCTTCGCGCCGCCGACTGCGACCCCGCCCCACCCCGGCGCGCCTACGACCCGCAGCTCGCAGCCGTCGAGCCGCGCTCGCCGAAAGCCCTCGACGAGGCGCGGCAGGTTCTTTCGCGGCTCCAGCGTCGAGACTGCGAGCACGTAGTCGCCCTCCGCGCGGGGCCCGGCTGCCGTGAAAGGCGGGCCGACTCCGTACGGGATCACACGCACCTTCTCCGCCGGCACCCCGAGCAGCTCGCCGAGCTCGTCGCGGGTGAAGCTCGAGCCGGTCACGATCGCGCTCGCCGCGCGCGCGACGCGGGGCAGCGCGAACGCGCTGTAGGCGCGGGTCCACCGATTGAAGGCCGGGGGATGGCGGAGCATCGCGAGGTCGTGGACCGTGACGACGAGCGGCATCCGCGAACGGAATGGAGCGCGCACGGATGGGCAATGGAGGACGTCGAGGCGGTCGCGTCGAGCGGCCAAGGGCAACGCGGCCAGGTACCACGCGGTGTCACGGACGACCCGGGTCGCGCGGCCGGGCCCGCCGAAGGAATAGCGGCGCAGCTCGAGCGAACGTTCGGCCGCCAGGGCGGCGAGGAGGCTGGTGACGTAGCGAGCGGTGCCGGCCCGGGTCAGGGCGAGCGGAGAGACGTCGATCCCGACTCGGAGCTCGGGCATGGCACGCCCCGAAGTGTGTCAGAGCCCAGCCGAGTAGCCCGCGAGGTGCGCCTCGCCGCACGCGCGCCACGTGAACCGGGCGGCATGGGCAAGCCCGTGGGGGACGAGACGCTCTCGCTCGACGAGCGCGCGCTCGACGGCATCGGCGAGGGCCTGCGGGCTGCGCGGATCGGCCCGGATCGCCGCGTCGCCTGCCGCCTCGTCGAGCGAGGCGTGCGAAGACGCGACGACCGGCACGCCGCTCGCCATCGCCTCGACGACTGGGATTCCGAAGCCCTCGAAGAGCGAGGGATAGACGAAGGCGCTCGCGCCCCGGTAGAGGGAAGGGAGCTTCTCGTCGGGCACGAAGCCGAGCCCACGGACGCCCTCGCCCGCGAGCGGGCTCTTCGCCCAGGGCACCTCGGGACCGGCCACGGCCAGGAGGAGCTCCGGCCGGCGGGCTCGGACCAGCGCAAAGGCCTCGACGAGCGTGCCCACGTTCTTCCGCGGCTCGAGAGTGAAAACGGCGAGCACGTAGGGGGCGCCGAGGTCGGTTCGATCTCCTTCGGGGGAGAAGCGCTCGCCGACGCCCGGATAGGCGACGCGGATCCGCTCGCGCGGGAAAGGAAGGAGCTCCGCGGCGTCGCGGGCGGTGAACTCGGAGATCGCGAAGACGACGTCGCAGGTGCGTGCCGCGTTGTCGTACTTGCGGCCGTGCATGCGGCGCGTGAGGGGCGCGACCCAGTTCGGGAAGCGGAGGGGTGTCAGGTCGTAGACGGTCGTCGCGCGCACCCCGCTCCGCTGCCGGGGGTACATCCAGTCGGAGAAGTGGAAGACGTCGAGCCGCCCCGCGACGCGCTCGACCGCCGGCCGCCCGAGTCGGCTCCAGGCCGTGCGCCAGGTATGAGAGGAGGGCGGGACGACGGCGATGCTCTGCTCGACAGGCACGTCCGCGAGGGCCTCCCGGACTCGCCGGGCTCCGCGCGGCCCGACGAGCGCGAAGGCGACGAGCTCGTGGCGACCGCCCCCCTCTTCGGCGATCCCGCGCAGCATGCCCAGCAGGTAGTTGCCGATGCCGGTTCTCGGCAGCGAGAGCGGCGACACGTCGACGACGATCCGCACGGTGGGGCGCTACTCGGGCAGCCGCACGACGAGGGGCGCCGAGCCGAGCTCCCCGAACCAGGAAATGTCCTCCCGCACGAGGTCGATCGTGACCTCTCCGCCCTCGCCGGCCGCCTCGGCCGGGATCTGCACCGCAACGGCGAGCGATCCTCCCGGCGGCAGAGAGTGCGGGAGCGGCGTCCGGCCGAGCTCGGCACGTCCCTCCGGCCGGTCCCGGTAGGTGCCCACGTTGACCGTGCCCTGGGGATAGGGGAACGGCCCGCCGGCGGGCCAGAAGCTTCGGCCGACGTTCGTGACGACGACGGCCAGGAGCAGCCCGCGCCCACTCGCGAGCCGCTTCCACTCGCCTGCCTGCTCGATCCGGGCCCGGAAGCCGCTCGCGTCGCCGGCGAGCGTGCGGGGGACGGGCCGCACGGCGAGGAACGTGTTGGTGTCCGGCTCGCGCAGGCGCTTCTCGAGGTCCTCGAGCGCGGCGGCCGGCTCGTCGAGGTCGTAGAGCACATCCACCTCGGCGAAGCGCGTGACGTCGCGGAATCCCGCCTTCTCCAGGACCTCCAGCAGGTACTCCGGGTCGAACGGGGACTCGAGCGTTCCGTGCTCCTCCATCTCGGCGATCAGGATGCGCTCGCCCTCGGAACCCGGCTCCGGGCGCACTCCCTCGCGGATGTAGATGCGCCCGCCGGGGACGAGCGCGTCGTGCAGCACCCGCAGCGTCCCGCGCTCGTCCTCCAGGTGGTGCATCGCGTCGTAGAGGACGACTGCGTCGAATCGGTCGCGCCAGGGGATCTCCAGCGCCGGCATGGCATGGAACTCCGCCAGCGGCTCCAGATCCATCCCGACCGGGCTCTCGACCCTGGCGACGCGCTCTCGCGCGATGCGGACCATGTCCTCGGAGACGTCGACGCCCGTCACCCAGTAACCGCAGCGCGCCAGGTACTCGCTGAGCCAGCCGGGCCCGCAGCCGACATCTAGGATCTGCGCCCGCACGCCGAGGCCGAGCCTCTCGACGAGGTGGGCAAAGGTTCGGAAGCAGAGGGCGAGCTCGAAGGACGGCGGCGCACTGAACGGCTTCGTCCGGAGCCACGGCTCGGCTGCGGGACCGATCCTTTCGACGTACTCCCGGTGGGCCCGTTGGTAGTCCTGCCCGAGGCTCGGCAACCGCCCCCCACTGCCTCCGCGCAGGCGTCTGGTCCAGGACCGCACCCCCACTACACTGGCCTCCCGTGACGGTCTACGCCGATCTCTTCCGCTACCGCGAGCTCTTCCTGAATCTCTTCCGGCGCGACCTCCAGGTGAAGTACCGCGGCTCCGTCCTGGGACTGTTCTGGACGCTCGTCAACCCGCTCGTGCTCATGGGCGTGTACACGCTGCTCTTCTCGATCCTGCTGAGAGCGGTCTCGATCGAACACTTTCCGCTCTTCGTCCTCGCCGGCCTGCTGACGTGGGTCTTCTTCCAGTCGGCCGTCCAGACCTCGAGCGGGAGCCTGCTCGCTCACGCTTCGCTCGTGAAGCAGGTGCGCTTCCCGCGCCAGCTCCTGCCGCTCTCGGTCGTCGGTTCGAACCTCGTCACCTTCTTCGCCATGCTCGCGGTCATTCTCCCCTTCAACCTCGTCCTCATCCCGGAGACCCGCTCGACGTTCTGGGTCGCCCTGCCCCTGATCGTCCCCCTCGTCGCCCTCGTCTGCGGCCTTGCCGTGCTCGTGGCGAGCGCGAACGTCTTCTTCCGCGACATCGAGCACCTCGTCGCCACGATCATGCTGCCCTGGTTCGTCCTGACGCCGATCTTCTACACGTTCGACCAGCTGCCGGGAGTCGCTGAGCGGCAATGGGTCGTCGACGTCATGCACTACGGGAACTTCCTCTCTCCCTTCGTCCTCGCGATCCGCGACCCGCTCTTCTTCGGGGAGATGCCGGCGGGGGTCGACGTCGTCTACTCGGTGGTCGCGGCGCTTGCGGCTCTCGGGCTCGGGGCGGTCGTCTTCAGGCGGGTGGACGACCGGCTCGCCGCAGAGCTCTAGCCGCGACGCGGACGACGATCCGCCCATCGCAGAGCCAGGCCTCGTCCAGTTGCTTCTGGTCGAGCGCCGGCAGGCCCGCGACCGGCTCGGCCCAGGGAGCCGCCTCGACGAGCTCGGTGACGAGCGAGGGGCAGAGCAGAGGATGGGCGAAGCTCGGGGCGCGGCCGAACCCGGGCCGCCAGGGATTGAGCGCCGTTGCCCGCCGCCGAGCCAGCAGGCCCCCGTCCAGGGCGACCGACCCCGCGACCGCCGCGTAGCCCTCGGCGTGCGCGTCGAGGATTCGCCTGCTCCAGTCAGGCGCGGGGCGGCAGCCTGCGCCGAGGAACGCGGTCGCCTCGCCGTCCTCGGCGACCGGCTCTTCCTGGGCTCCGAGCGCCGCGCTCGTCGCCTCGCGCAGCTCCGCGGAGCCCTCGCCGACGCGCACGGCGAGGGTCCGCTCGGCGAGGCGCTCCAGGACGTCGACCTCGAGCTCGAGACGCTCGTTGCCGAGATCGGCGAACCAGGAGCGGCCCTCGTCGACGAGGTCGAGCGCGAGGCGGTAGCGGCCGGGCGGAACCGGCGCCCGGATGGTGACGTAGACGGAAATCCGCTCCCCCGGCTCGACCCGGCTCGGCAGGAGGATGAAAGCTCCCGCCCAGACGATCGGGTTCCCCCGGAGGTCGAGCCAGTGGTACGAGAGATGAACTCCGGTGCCCGGCTGCGACCGCCAGGCCACGGAGCCCGCGTTCTCGAGCTCGACTTCGCCCACCGCTGCGGCGCCGGCGCGATGCGGTGGAAGCCGGTAGCCGAGCCACCGCACAGCGAGCGGGCCGGCGGCGACCCGGTGCGGGGGGGCCGGCAGCATCATCCGATTAGTCTAGAAACGTGGCCGAGCCCCTCCTCGTTCGAGCCTGTCGCCGCGAGCCGGTGGAGCGCACGCCCGTCTGGTTCATGCGCCAGGCCGGTCGTTCGCTCCCCGGCTACCGGGAGATCCGCAAACGCCACGGGCTGTTCGAGGTCTGCCAGTCGCCCGAGCTCTGCGCCCAGGTGACTCTCGAGCCGGTGGAGGCGCACGGCGTCGACGCTGCCGTGATGTTCGCCGACATCATGCTGCCGGTGCTCGGCATGGGGGTCGAGGTCGAGCTCGTAGAGAACGTGGGCCCGGTGGTCGAGCACCCGGTCGAGTCGATGGAGCAGGTCGAGCGCTTGCGGGTCCCCGAGCCCGCGGAAGCGGTGCCCTTCGTGCTCGAAGCCGTCCGGCTGGTTCGCTCGGAGCTCGCCCCGGACCGGGCGCTCGTGGGGTTCTGCGGCGGCCCCTTCACGGTCGCGGGTTACCTGGTCGAGGGGAAGCCGACCCGCGACTTCGTGAAGACGAAGCGGCTCATGTACGGCTCGCCCGATGTCTGGCACGCGCTGATGGAGAAGCTCACCGAGACCTTCGTGCGGTACCTCCGGGCGAAGGTGGCCGCCGGGGCGGATGTCGTTCAGCTCTTCGACTCGTGGGCTGGAGCTCTGTCCGTCACGGACTACGACGAGTTCGCGGCGCCGTACTCCCGGCGCATCCTCGAGTCGATCGACGCGCCGACGATCCATTTCGCCACCGGCTCGTCGCATCTCCTCGAGGCGATGGTTCTGGCGGGCGGCGACGTGATCGGGCTCGACTGGAGGCTGCCGCTCGGCGAGGCCTGGGAGCGAGTCGGCTACGACCGCGGCGTGCAGGGGAACCTCGACCCGGCCCTGCTGCTCGGCCCGTTCGCTCGGGCCCAGGCGGCCGCGGAACGGATCCTTGCCGACGCGGAAGGACGCCCTGGCCATGTCTTCAACCTCGGGCACGGCGTCTTGCCCGACACCGACCCGGCCGACCTCAGGCGCCTGGTCGAGCTCGTCCACGAGCGCACCGCCTCGGTCGCCGCGTGAAGCTCGCCGTGATCTTGATGGCCTACGGGAGCCCTTCGACCGCGGAGGACATCCCCGCCTACCTCGCAGACATCCGGGAAGGCCGCCCGGTCTCGCCGGCGGCGGTCGAAGAGCTGACCGAGCGCTATCGGAGGATCGGCGGGCGCTCGCCGCTCGACGAGGTGACGGAGCGACAGCGCTCGGCCCTCGAGCGTGAGCTGGGCGAGCCGGTGCTCGTCGGCATGAAGCACTGGCGCCCGCGAATCTCGGAGGCGGTCGACCGCGCACTCGACACAGGGGCCGACACGATCGTCGGCCTCGTGCTCGCCCCGCACTACTCGCGGCTCTCGATCGCCGGCTACGAGAAGCGGCTCTTCGAGGCGCTCGCGGGCCGGGCCGAGGTTCGATTCGTCGAGAGCTGGCACACGCATGAGCCGTACCTGGACGCGCTCGCCCAGCGCGTGCGCGGCGCCGATGCGCACGTTGTCTTCACGGCACACAGCCTTCCCGCGCGCATCCTCGACGACGGCGATCCTTACCGTGACCAGCTGCTCGAGACCTCGCAGCTCGTGGCGGAGAAGGCAGGTCTCGACGCATGGTCGTTCGCCTTTCAGAGCGCGAGCCCGACCGGGGAGCCCTGGCTCGGCCCGGACATCCTCGTCGAGCTCGACTCGCTCGCCGAGGCCGGAGTGGGCAAGGTGCTCGTTGCCCCGATCGGCTTCGTCTCCGATCACCTCGAGGTCCTCTGGGACCTCGACGTCGAGGCCCGGGAGCGGGCCGAGGCGCTCGGCCTCGAGCTCGAGCGGATCCCGTCGCTGAACGACGACCCCGCTTTCGTCAGGGGGCTTGCCGCCCTGGTTCGGGAGACCGTTTCAGTACCCTCAGGTGGTGCCCGTTCCAGCAATGAGCCCAGCACGGGAGAGGGCACGGGTGAGACCGGGCGCGATTGTCGCTGAGCAGGTGAGCCGCCGCTTCCGCGTCCATCCGCAGCGGCACGTGACGCTGAAAGAGGCCATCGTGCGCCGCGGCGAGATGGGGGCGTTCGACATCTGGGCGCTGCGGGACGTGTCGTTCGTGATCGAGCCCGGGGAGGCGGTCGGCCTCATGGGGCGGAACGGCTCGGGGAAGACGACGCTCTTGCGGCTGATCGCCGGGATCTTCGGGCCGACGAGCGGCCGCCTCGAGGCGGGGGGGACGATCGGCTCGCTGCTCGGGCTCGGCGCGGGCTTTCACCCGGAGTTCACCGGGCGCGAGAACGTCTACCTGAACGGCGCCATCCACGGCCTCGGCCGCGCATACATCCGTGAGCGGATGGACGAGATCGTCGCCTTCGCCGAGATCGAGCGCTTCATCGACCTTCCCGTGCGCACGTACTCCTCGGGCATGTACATGCGCCTGGGGTTCGCGCTTGCGACCCACCTGGACGCCGACGTCATTCTGCTCGACGAGGTGTTCGCGGTCGGTGACGAGGCCTTCCAGCGCAAGTGCTTCGGGAAGATCTACGAGTTCAAGAGCCGCGGCGGCACGATCGTCTTCGTCTCGCACAGCGCGGCCGCCGTCGAGAGCCTGTGCGAGCGGGCGATCCTCCTGCGGGCCGGCGAGGTCGAGTTCGACGGCGAGACGAACAAGGCTGTGGCGCGCTACCACCGGCTGCTCGCCGCCGACGAGGATCCGGAGGAGAAGAAGGCGGGCCTGCACGAGTGGGGGAGCGGCGAGGCTCGCGTCGCGGAGCTCGTCCTCGAGGATGCGGAAGGCGCCGAGCGGCGTCAGTACCGCTCCGGCGAGCCGTTCGTCGCTCGGCTTCGGATCGAGCGCACCGACGGCCTGCCGCCGCCGCGCCTGACGGTCGAGTTCCGCCGGCAGGACGGCGCACTCGTGGGGGCGGTCGAGCACGATCTCGCCGAGCTCGGCTGGGAAGAGCCGGGAGCGGGGCGCTGGATCCGTCTCGAGCTGGAGCGTCTTCCTCTCGCGGACGGGCGCTTCCAGCTCGGAGTGGCGCTCACCGATCCGGAACGCTCACGGATCTACCACCACCGCGAGCGTGCTGCGGAGTTCCTCGTGTATCCGGAGGACGCCATGCGCGGCACCGTCCGCTTCGACGCGGAGTGGTCCGCGCTCGACGCGCCGGGGAGGGTGGAGACCGCGTGAGCTCCCGCAGCTGTCCCGACTGGCCGGCGCTGACGGAGATCGCGCCCGACCTCCAGTTCAAGCACTACACCGTGGCGGAGGCGAAGCTGCCGGGCGAGGCGCTCGCCAACCTGCCCGACGTTCCGCTCGAAGCGGTCGCCATCTGCTGCGACCTCGACCACAACGTCTTCAACGCGCAGCACACGGACCCGAAGGTGGCCGAGGCGCTGCGGGACACCCACTGGTACGAGGTGCGCGAGTGGACGACGAGCGGTCCGGGCGGGGCGGAGCAGTGATCCCGGCGGCGCCTACGATCGTCGTTCCCTTTCGGGCGGGAAAGACACGCCTCGACGCGGACGGCAGGACGGAGCTCGCGCTCGCGATGCTGGAGGACGTCCTCGCAGCGTGCCGCCCGGTCGGGCCGACGATCGTCGCAGATGCCGAGAGCGGTCAAGGTTCGGCCGTGCGGCAGGCACTCGAGGCTCTCGAAGGCATCGTCGCGATCGTGAACGCCGACCTTCCATGCCTGACGCCGGACGACGTCCGCGCGCTCCTCGACTCGTTGCCGGAGGACGGAATGGCCATCGCGCCGGCGGCAGACGGCACGACGAACGCGCTCGCGCTGGCCGACCCTTCCCTCTTCGCCTCCCTTTACGGGCCCGGCAGTGCCGAGGAGTTCCGATCGCATGCCTCGCAACTCGGCGTGCCATCCGTCGTCGTCTCATGCGCGAACCTCGCCGACGACGTGGACACGCTCGCGGATCTCGAGCGCGTCGCCGAACGGGTGGGGCCGCACACCCGCGCGGTGGCAGCGGCACCGAGCGCGCGGTGAAGCTCGTCGTCCTCGCGGGTGGCTTCGGCGGCGCGCGCTTCGCGCGGGCGGTCGCGGAGACCGTCCCTCACGACGAGATCACGATCGTCGGCAACGTCGGCGACGACGCTGAGATTCTCGGGCTGCACGTCTCGCCCGATCTCGACTCGATCCTCTATGCGCTCGCCGGGCTCGGCAACGAGGAGCGCGGCTGGGGGCGGCGGGACGAGACGTGGAACGCGCTCGAGACCGTGGAGACGCTCGGGGGCGAGACGTGGTTCCAGCTCGGCGATCGCGACCTCGGGCTCCACCTCGTCCGCACGCTCGCGTTGCGCGCGGGTGAACCGCTCTCGGTCGTCACGAGGCGCCTCGCCTCCTCCTTCGGCGTCGATGCGACCCTGCTGCCTGCGACCGACGACCCTTTGCGCACGTGGGTCGAGACGGCTGCCGGCGAGTTCTCGTTCCAGCAGTGGTACGTCGGGCGGGGCCACCGCGACGAGGTGACCGACCTCCGATACGAGGGTGATGCGAGGGCCGTGCCGGGCGTCGTGGAAGCGCTCGAGCTGGCCGACCTGATCGCGATCGCTCCCAGCAATCCCTACCTGAGCATCGGACCGATCCTCGCAGTCGACGGGATCAGGAGCGCGCTCCGGCGTCGAAGAGCGCCCGCCGTCGCGGTCAGCCCGCTGATCGGCGGGCGCACCATCAAGGGGCCGGCCGACGCGATGCTCGCCCGCTTCGCCGGCGGCACGAGCCCCGCGCACGTCGCCGGCTGCTACCAGGGCCTGATCGACGCGCTCGTCCTCGACGAGGCCGACGACTCCGGCGATCTCGGCGTGACTCCCGTCGTCACCCGCACGTTGATGAACGACGCGGCTGCACGTCGTCGTGTCGCCGAGGCCGCCTTCGAGGCTGCAGCGGTCCGGCGATGAAGGTCGCGGTCCTGGGCGGCACGGGAAAGTTCGGCCACGCTCTCGCGACTCGGCTCGTCGAAGCCGGCGAGGAAGTGATTCTCGGCTCCCGTGACGGAGAGCGAGCGCGAGAGGCCGCTGCCGAGCTCGGGGCTCGCGGCGAGAAGAACGAGGTAGCGGCCAGCGCCGCCGAGCTCGTCGTGCTCGCCGTGCCCGCGGAGGTAGCGGTGACGACTGCACGGGAGCTCCGTGCGGTGCTCGCCGTTCCGCTGCTGTCGGTGGCGGCCGAGATCGAGTTCGCCGAAGGCATCGCTCGGCCCTCAGGAAGGTCAGACTCGATTGCGGAGCGCGTTTCCGAGACGGTCGACGTCCCTGTCGTCGCGGGCCTGCACACACTGGCCGCGCGGAGGCTGGCCGCGTCGCGTCCTGAGGAAGACGCATTTGTCTGCGGCGACGATCCGGAAGCGAAGGCGCTGGTGCTCGACCTGGCGGAACGCATTGTCAGCGGGCGTGCGCTCGACGCCGGCCCGCTGGCGACAGCCCGGGCGCTCGAGGCCATGACCGCGGTTCTCCTCAACCTCAACCGGGGCTACAAGACGCACACGGGCCTGTCCGTGACTGGTCTTCCCTGAGCGAGCTCCGCGTCATCCCGCTCGCGGGCGTCCCGGACATTCGCCCCGGAGACGACCTCGCTGCGTTGCTTGCCGAGGCGGCCCGCTTCGAGGACGGCGACGTCCTGGTCGTGGCGCACAAGGTCGTCTCGAAGGCCGAGGGCCGTGTCGTCCGACTCGACGAGGTCGAGCCGTCGGAGCGCGCGCGGGAGCTCGCCGGCGACGAGGACCCGCGCCGTCTCGAGGTCGTCCTGCGCGAGGCGGCTCGGGTCGTCCGCGCCCGGCCGCCGCTCGTGATCGCGGAGACGCGGCATGGCTTCGTCTGCGCCTCCGCCGGGGTCGACGCGTCGAATGCCCCCGACGCCGGCACGCTCGTCCTGCTCCCGATCGACCCGGACGCCTCGGCCGCGCGGCTTCGCGACGCGCTCGGCGTGGCCGTCGTCATCAGCGACTCCTTCGGGCGCGCGTGGCGCCGGGGGACGACCGACGTCGCAATTGGCGCCGCCGGGTTGACGACGCTCCTCGACCTTGCCGGCAGGCGCGACGTGACCGGCTACGAGCTGCATGCGACGGCGATCGCCGTCGCAGACGAGATCGCCGGGGCGGCCGAGCTCGTGATGGGCAAGCTGACAGGGGTCCCGGCGGCAATCGTGCGCGGTCTCTCGCTCGCCGGCAACGGAACCGCCCGCGACCTCGTCATGCCTCCCGAGCGCGACCTCTTCCGCTGAGGTGGACGTTCGCTTCTTCCACGAGTTCGAGCACGGCTTCGGCTGGGGTCCGGCCGAGCCGGAGCTCATGGAGCGCGCGTCGCATGCCGTCCTCGCCGGCGAGCGGGTCTGGTCGACCGACGCGCTGGAGGGGCCGGGCGTCGAGGAGCGGATCCGCGCGCTGGGCGCACCGGCCGGGGTGGTTCAGCTCATCGACCGGCACAGCCGCGACTGCGCGGCGCTCGCAGAGCGTCTCGGCGTGACGCTCCACGTGACGCCGTTCGACGGCGTGCCCGGCGCCCCGTTTGAGGTGATCGCCATCGTGCGGCGGCGCGGCTGGCGCGAGGTCGCGCTCTGGTTCCCGGCTGAGCGCGTTCTCGTCTGCGCCGACGCGCTGGGAAGTGCGCTTTACTTCCGCGCGGGCGGAGAGCGGATCGCCGTCCATCCGGTGCTGCGCCTGGCTCCGCCCCGCCGCGCGCTCGGCGGCCTCGCGCCCGAGCACATCCTCTTCGGGCATGGCGAAGGCATCCACGGCGCGGAGGCGACAACCGCGCTGGACGAGGCGCTTGCTACGGCGAGGAGGCGCCTGCCTCTCGCGTTGCTCTCGGGGCTGCGCGCAGGGGCGCGAGCGCGAGGAGGCCGCTGAGCGCCACGGCCGAGGCGACGAGGAACGCGCCGCCGTAGCCGGCGACTGCCGCGACGGCCCCGAGGGTGAACGCGCCGAGGCCTAGCGCGACGTCGACGAAGGCGGTGACACCCCCGACGACCGCGCTCCGCTCGGCCGCGCCGGACGCCTCCATCGCGAGCAGCACGGCGGCCGGATACGTGAGCGCCTGACCCGTCGCAAAGACGACGGTTCCCACCAGGAGGCCGGGCACCGTACGCCAGCCGCCGACAATCGCCAGTCCGGCCGCTATGCAGACGAAGGAAAGGGCGACGGTGCGGCGCGGCCCGAGCGTGTCGGGAAGCTTCCGTCCCAGCGTCCTGACAAGGACGATCACGCCGCCGAAGAGCGCGAAGGCGAGCCCGGGGTGGTCGAAGCCGAGCTCGCGCGCGTAGAGGGCGGCGAAGGCGTTGAAGCCGCCGAAGCCGACGAGCGCGAGCAGGACGAGCAGGCCGGGCAGGAGGGCGGCGCGCGGCGGCAGCCACCCGGCCGGCGCTTCGTCCTCCGAATGGGGCTTCGTCTCGCCGAGCGTCAGCACCGCCGACGCGGCAAGGACGACGCAGGCTGCGGCCACCAGCCAGACGAGCGTGAAGCGATCGCCGCCGAGCACGAGATCGGCGGTCACAGGCCCGACCGTCAGGCCCAGGTACGAGCCGATCGTGACGATGCTCATCGCTTCGCCCTTCCGCGCGTCCGGCGCGAGGTCGGTGACGACCGTAAAGGCCGCGACTGCAAAGGCCGCCTCGCCCGCGCCGGCGAGGAAGCGGATTCCCACGACGGCGGCGAGCGAGGGCTTCAGCGCGAGCGCGAGGTAGCAGACGGCCATCACGACCGCCCCGCCGAGCACGAGCGAGCGCCGGCCCCGTCGGTCGGCGAACCGGCCGGACGGCGGCCCGAGCAGGACGGCGCTCACGCTCGCGGCGCCCATGGCGAAGCCGACCCCCACGCTGCCGGCGCCGAGCTCGTCCTTCGCGTAGAGCGGGAGGGCGAGCAGGACGACGCCGAACGAGGCGAATGCGCCGAAGGTGGCCAGCCACACGCGGATGAATGCGGGCGTCAGCAGGCGCTCGGCGCTCACCCGCGTCAGACTAGAGGGCGTGACCCGCGTGAGCCTCGCCCTCGTCCTCCTGGTCGGCGGCTCTCTCGCGGCTGTGGCGCCGGCCGCGCAGGCGCGCCGGATCGCAAGCCACTGCAGCCCGAGCGGCGACGTCTGCTACGGAATCTGGTTTGGCAGCGGAACTTCCCGGCTCGCGGCCCGCGGACTTACCTCGTGACGTGGAAGCTCGGCGCCCAGCGGCTCGGGCCCTCGCTCAGGTTCACCCTGCCGGCGCCGGTCTGAGGCGGTAGCGCAGCGCGACGGCGATCGTCGTCGCGCAGACGGAGAAGGCGACCGCGTTCGGGACGACGAGGAAGTAGTTGCCGATCGTGAGCCCGTAAGCGAGCCAGAGCGCGAAGCCGACCTGCAGGACCCAGAAGTAGGCGATCGAGACCTCGCGCGAGGAGCGGTGGTGCAGCATCTTGCGGATCTGCAGCGCCGGCGAGATCGCCATCAGGACTCCCCAGGCGGAGGCAAAGGTCGCGAGGACGGTCTCCACACGTGTTCTCTAACAGAAACCTTGCTTGCCGAAGCAGTCAGACCCCGCCGTGCCGGGGCCTGACTGCTACGAGGTCATGCTGGCTCTAGCTCCCGAGGGCCCACGTGATGAACGTGTGGATCTGGTAGCCGTGCCCGTAGTACGCAACGATGTGCGAGGAGCTGATGGTGTCGCTCCGTGTCACTCTCACCGGCTCGCTCGTAGCGGGAGCGAAGGTGGGGGCGGCTCCGCCGTCGACGTGGCTGTTGTAGATCGTCTCGAGCTCTTCGTAGTCGTGAGCGTTCGGGCTCGGGTTGTCGAGCGCCCGCGAGTAGTCCATGCAGGTGTTCAAGTCCGCTCCGGACTCGTCCTGGTGGGCGAGGCCGTACCCGTGCCCGACCTCCTGGCACATCACGTGGCGCTCGTTCGTGTAGCTGTAGGACGAACTGTTGAAGTAGCTGTCGTTCATCTTGGCTGTGCCCCGCACGATGTGGCTTCCGGAGATCCAGATCTGAGCAAGACCGAGCCAGCCGTTGAATCCGTATGTGGCGTTGCAGACCCGGATCCTGCCGTTCGTCCCGCGGCAATTCCTAGGGTTGCCGCCCTGGGCAACGACGGGCGAGTCGAGGACGCTGGACAGGCTCCAGTCGAACGAGGCCCCAGCCAGGGCGCCGTCCCAGTTCGAATACGCAGTGTTGGTGACGCTGTCCCCGAGCGGGACGGTGAACGGGTTTGCCGCTCGCGCCCAGTGGTAGTTCCCCCAGGAGTGGTTGGCGAGAGCGGAAGAGGCGGTTGCCGCCGAGAGCGCAGAGACGACGGCAACGACCAGGACAAATCTACGCACGATTGAACCCCCTTGACGACGGCGATTGCCTATGGATCGTAAGCGGGATTTGCCCTTCCCGCAATCACTCGGAATGTCATTTCTCTACGCCCGGCGAAGGTCGCGAGGACGGTCTCCACAGGTGTTCTCTAACAGAAACCTTGCTTGCCGCTCGGTGAGACTGCTACAAGCGCGTGAATCTCGCACCGCGTTGCCGCACCGGCTCTAAGCAGCCTTGACGAACTCTTCGAAGCGCACGGCTAAGAGATCACGATCGGGCTGCAGATCCTTTCTGCGCGGAATCTCGATCCTCGAGTCTTGGAACGTCTTCAGTACCTCCAGCATCGGCCCATCCTCGTCGAGAAGCAGTCGCTCGGAAACGTGCACTCGATAGTCCGGCGAAATGCCGACAAGACGTTGATCGAACGCGCGACGGTGTATCGAACAGAGGCTGAGCCCGTTTGAGACCGCCGGCGCTCCTCGAGGATCTACGTGGGCGGCGATATGTGCGGCGTCGAGGAGACGCCTCTCCTTCAACCTGCAGACGGTGCACTGGTACCGATAGGCCGGAAGAACACGGTTGCGGAAACGGGCTTGATGCAACCGGACCCTCACCTCCCGCATGGCGTAGCGCCGTGCAATGGGGTCGTGAGGGAGCACAGGTTCAGGATCGTCGATTGGCCCGGCCATGGCTCCGACAGCCAAGAGCACCTGACGAACACCTGGGTCGTCGTGCGTCACGTAGGTGGGATACAGCGCCTGGTACCAACCTGGCCGCGTCCCTACGAAATATGCGACCGGCACCTGGAGGCTATGAGCTGCTCGTAAGGCGCGGTTGTCGGGCTGATCGACGTCACCAGCGCGGTAGGCGTAGAGAAAGCCCGCGTCGGTCACTTCGTCCGCGTACGGCGACCTGGAAGACGTCTGGATCGAGAGGGCTGCGGGCCCGCGCTGAACGGCTGCTCGACGAAGGGGAGCGCATGCTCCCCTTCGCGACATTCTCGTGAGCTGTTAGGAGCAGCCCGTGTTGGAGCCGCAGTCTCGGCACGTGTAGCACGAGCCGGTTCTGATCATCCGGCCTCCGCACTTCGCGCACTCGACTGCGTCTTCCCACGCGTTGAAGAGGGCTGTTTGCCCCGGCGGGGGGGATTCGACCGGTTCCGCCGGCGCCTCCGTGCCCGTGTCGTTGTAGCGCTCGGCTAGCCGCGCCTTGACCTCGGGCGAGAGGATTCCGATCTCCTCCTGCTGGTCTGTAGTGAGGAACTTCTTGCCCATCCAGCGGAAGACGTAGTCGACGATCGACTTGGCGACCCGGATGTCCGCGTCGTTCGTCTGGCCGCTCGGCTCGAAGCGCATGTGCGCGAACTTCGAAACGTAGACCTCGAGCGGCACGCCGTACTGCAGGCCCAGGGAGACCGAGATCATGAACGAGTTCATGAGGCCGGCCAGGGTCGTGCCCTCCTTGGCGATGTCCACGAAGATGTCGCCCGGCGTGCCGTCCTCGTAGAGACCGACGTGGATGTAGCCCTCGTAGTCGCCGACGCGGAACTTGCGGCCGACCTCGACCCGGTCCTCGGGGAGCCGGCGCCGCTGGGTCAGCGGGACCGGCGGCGCGGCCACGCCCGCGAGCGCCTCGCCGCTCTTCTTCGAGAGCGGCTGGGCGACCTTGCAGTTGTCGCGATAGATCGCGATCGCCTTCACGCCGAGCTTCCACGCATCCGTGAGGAGCTGCGAGACGTCCTCGACCGTGGCCTCCTCGGGCATGTTCACCGTCTTCGAGATCGCGCCCGAGATGAACGGCTGGACGGCGCCCATCATCTTCACGTGCCCCATGTAGTGGATCGCGCGGTCGCCGACGGCGCAGTCGAAGACCGGGTAATGCTCCTTCTTCACGTATGGCGCGCCGACGACCGTGTTCCGCTCGTCGACGAACGCGACGACTTCCTCGGCCTCGTTCGGCGCGTAGCCGAGCTTCTCGAGCGCGAGCTTCACCGTCTGGTTGACGATCGTGATCTCGCCGCCGCCCACGAGCTTCTTCGACTTGACGAGCGAGAAGTCGGGCTCGACCCCGGTTGTGTCGCAATCCATCATGAAAGAAATGGTCCCCGTCGGCGCGAGGACACTGGCCTGGGCATTTCGGTACCCGTGCACTTCACCCATGTCCAAAGCGTCGTCCCAGGCGCGCCGGCAGGCGGAGAGGAGATCGTCGGGCACCGAGTCGGTGTTCTCGATGTTGCCGACCGCGGCGCGGTGCTGCGCCATGACGCCGATCATCGCGGCCGCATTCGGCTGATGGCCCGCGAACGGACCCATCCGCGATGCGATCTCGGCCGACTTGCGGTACGCACGTCCCGTCATCAGCGCGGTGATCGCGGCTGCGTAGGCCCGGCCCGCGTCCGAGTCGTACGGAAGCCCGCGCGCCATCAGCAGCGCGCCGAGGTTCGCGTAGCCGAGCCCGAGCTGGCGGTAGGCCTTCGCGTTGCGCTCGATCTCGGGCGTCGGGTACGAGGAGTAGCCGACGGCGATCTCCTGGGCGAGGAACATGACGTCGACCGCGTGCTCGAACGCCTCGACGTCGAGCTCGCCGTCCTCGCGGCGGAACTTCATGAGGTTGATGGAGGCGAGGTTGCAAGCACTGTCATCAATGGACATGTACTCGGAGCACGGGTTAGAAGCGTTGATCCGGCCCGTGTTCGGCAGCGTGTGCCACGAGTTGATCGTCGTGTCGTACTGGACGCCCGGGTCGGCGCAGCGCCAAGCCGCCTCGGCCATGTCCCGGAGCAGCTTCCGGGCGGGCATCGTCTCGACGACCGTTCCGTCTGTCCGCGCGGTCAGGTTCCAGTCGCCGCCCGCCGCGGCCGCCTGCATGAACGCGTCGGTGACGCGCACGGAGTTGTTCGCGTTCTGGTACTGGATCGAGGCCCAGTCGCCCGAGTCGAGCGACATGTCGTAGCCCGCGGCCTCGAGCACGCGCGCCTTCTCCTCCTCGTGCGCCTTGCACCAGATGAATTCCTCCACGTCGGGATGGTCGGCGTCGAGGACGACCATCTTCGCCGCACGCCGCGTCTTGCCGCCGGACTTGATCGTCCCGGCCGACGCGTCGGCGCCGCGCATGAACGAGACCGGCCCGGAGGCGTAGCCGCCCTTCGAGAGCTGTTCCTTCGACGACCGGAGCTTGGAGAGGTTGACGCCCGAGCCGGAGCCGCCGCGGAAGATGATCCCCTCGCGCCGGATCCAGTCGAGGATCGACTCCATCGAGTCCTCGATAGAGAGGATGAAGCAGTTGTGGACGACGATGTTGTTCGAGAGGTATTCGCCTGACTCGGTCTGGATGTCGTAGACCTCCTGCACACCGACCGGTTCGATCGAGACGATTTCCTCCTCGCGCAGGTCAGGGCACCGCTTCGAGCCCGGGAGGCCGAGCGAGTCGAGCAGCTGCCTCTGCTTCTTGCTACTGGCGAAACCGACGAGCTCGGCGAATCTCGCCCGTTCTGACCCGATCGAGATAGCAACCTCGTGCGTGTCATGACGGTCGGGCCGGCGCTCGTGCTTTCGGCTCCGACGGGAGTAGATGCCTAGCACGTTGAGAAGCAGCTGCACGTCCTCGGCCCAGCATTCTCCGATGACGGCGAACGCGATCCGGGCGCTCTCCCCCTGGTCACCGCGTTGCACGGAGACGTAGCCGTCGGCTTGGAAGATGCTCTTCAGGTATGCGGCGATCTGGTCGTGGGGGGCGGTCCAAAGCCGGCGCGGGACACGAATGTCCTGGCCTCGAGCGAGGAGATCCCAGCCCTCGACAAAATCGCGGAGCAGCTCGCCGTAAAGACGGATGCGGCGGCACGACACCGAACCGTCCTCACGCTTCACCTCGCTAACGTGCCGGTGCACCTCTGGTAGGGCGATATCCAGGTTGTGAGCAACCCACGTGTATTCGTCCTCGTCCGCAACCTGGAACTCGATCGTCAGCGAGCGATTGGTTCCCTTTGCGTACTGGCCGACAAAGCCGTCCGCCTGGAGCCAGCCCGCGAGTGCGGCCTCGGCCTGTGTGACGACTCCTTCGTCGCTCGTGGCGTTCACTGGGAAGGAATCGGCCGCCTCCGGACCGCCAACCGGGGCAAGAACACGCGAGAGGACCTTCGCGCGATGCGGGTGCAAGTGCATGCGCATCCCGGCACTCAACTGGTCGATCCGCAGCCACTGCGGAGCCGTTCGCCGTTCGGCGACCGCCTTCACGACGTGATCAGGCGTCGCCTCGACGAAGCTGCCGTTGCGGAGCGTGACGCGGAAGACAGGCTTCCGGCCGTTCGCCTTCGTAGCGACGATCCGGGTCGTCCCGTTCGAGTCGTAGACCTCGCGGCCGATCTGCTCCCCCTCGACGAGCTCGCCGATCTGCACCATTCCGTCCGGCGTCGAGATGAGCGCGTCGTACGCCTGACACGCGCTGCATTGGGGCTTCTCCTCGAAACCGACGTTGAACCACACGGGGCTGTTGAACGCCGCGTACTGGTTGACCAGGATCGCCTTCAGCTCCGCCTCGAAGGTCTCGGCCTCCTCGCCCGCGAAGTACCCGCCCTCGCGGCCCCAGGCGCCGATCGTCGAGACGACGCGGCCGATCATCTGCTGCACGCTCGACTCGCGGTCGGGCGAGCCCATGCGGCCGCGGAAGTACTTCTGGGCGACGATGTTTGTCGCCGTCTGCGACCAGAACTTCGGGAACTCGACGCCCTTCTGCTCGAACACCGGCCTTTCCTTGCCCGGGATCAAGGCGTCGCGCGTCTCCCACTCGACCTCTTCGAACGGATCGCGTCCGGGAATGGTGAAGTAACGGCGAACGTCGACGCTCGCGGCGTCGTCGGTGACGACGTTTTGGATCTCCTCGGCGGGCGCTTCTGAGGGCTGAACGTGCTTGGCGGACGCCATCTCTACCTCCCGGTCAAAGCTTATGTGGAGCGCTCTTATCCGCGGAGGGACCCGACGGCGAGCGGACCTGCCAACTTAGAGCGCAGGTCGGACGGAATCGCGCCCGGACCGGATCAGGGCGCCGGCGAGGCCGGTGGAACCGCCGTGCGGCGGGCCTGGAGACGCCTTGCTACGAGGCCGGCGGCGCCCGCGGAGATCAGGAGCAGCGCGAGCCCCGCGAGGATGAGCAGAGGCAGCGGAACGGAGTCGGCGTTGCGCGGCCCTAGCTTCTTGAAGGTTGCCTTGAAGAGGCCCCGGTCGGGCTCCGCCACGTTGCGCGCCGCCGGCGCCTGGCCGTTGCCGCCGGCCGAGCCAGTCGATCGGGGCGAGCCGCCCCCCGGGCGCCGCGAGCTCGCTCGCGCGGCCACCTGGCGTGCGTTCTGGAGCTCCTCGTCGATCGTCGAGTACACACGAAGATCCTCGGGCACATGGCGCCGGGCCTCGACGAGGCAGCGCTGGGGGTAGACCCCGTCGATGCGGCCGTTGTCGTACCAGTCGTCGATGACCTTCTTCCAGCAAGGCTTCGCCGCCGAGGCCGGGGCGGCGTCCACGACGAGGAGGACGGCGCCGAATACGGCGGCAGCGGCGAGTAGGCTGACGGCGGCGTTCGAGACCGGACGGATGGGACGAGCCTACCTTTTCGAGGGGATCGACACGTTCAAGATTCTGTCGAGCGCGAGTGATGCCCCCGTAAGCCGCTTGTAAACCCTTTGTAAGCGGGCCCAGGTGTTAGCTTCCTCGACCATGCGGACGGGAGCGCTGGCCCTGGTCGCGACGGCCGGCCTGCTTCTCGCCGCCTCCCTCTTCTTCGCCGACGGCTCGAGCGACGGGCGGCTCGCGTGGATCGGCGGCGGCGGCGTCCTCGCGGCGGTCGCGGCCGGCGCCGCCGCACTCTGGGGGCTCGTGGCCGCGCCCAGTCTCGGGCGAGAGGGGCTGGCGTTCGCGGGCCTCGCCGCGTCCTTCGTCGTCTGGAACGGCCTGTCCGTTCTCTGGTCGGCCGCGCCCGACCGTTCCTGGGACTACTTCAACCGCGGGCTTGTCTATCTCGCCTTCGCCGTCGTCGGCGCCTTCGTGGGCTCGGCCGTCGCGCCGCGCTTCCTCGCGTGGCTCGCCGGCGGGCTTGTCAGCGCCGCCTGCCTCTGGGCCCTGGCGGGAAAGGCCGTGCCCGCGCTCTACGAGGACTACGGGCGCTTCGCCCGCCTCCGCTCGCCTGTGGGCTACTGGAACGCCCTCGCGCTCGTCGCCGTCTTCGGGCTCCCGCTCGCGCTCTGGGCCGCGACCCGTCCCGGCCACGCGCGCGTCGTACGTGCGGGGGCCGTAGCCGTCCTCTCCGCCCTCATCGTCACGATCGTCCTTACCTACTCACGCGGAGGCATCCTGGCGGCGCTCGTCGCGATCGGCCTCTGGCTCTATCTCTCGGGCGAGCGCTTCGAGAGCGTCTCCGCGCTCGTGTGGGCCGGCGCGCCCGCGACGGCAGTGCTCGCCGTCGCACTCTCGCTGCCGGGGATCGCCGAGGACGACCAATCGCATGCCGTGCGAGCCCACGACGGTGCCTGGTTCGCAGTCGCCCTCGTGCTCGGGGGCGCGCTTGCCTTCGCGGCTGCATTCCTCGTCCGCTACAGGCCGAGCCCGGGCCGCCGCCTGCTGCTCTTGCGCCTGGCCGCCGGCGTGGCGGCGGCCGCGCTCGCGGTCGGCGCCGGCATCGTCGCGTCGCAAGGGAACCCTCTGCGTGGCGACGACGTCGTCACGCAGAACCCGGGCCGCCTCACGGAAGGCGCGTTGAACAACCGCTGGGCCTGGTGGAAGGAGGCGTGGGAGGGGTTCGAAGGACAGCCGCTCGCCGGCACCGGCGCCGCGTCGTTCGAGCTCCTCCACCGCAGGCTGCGCACGAGCCCGATCGAAGTGACCGAGCCGCACGACCTCCCGCTCCAGTTCGCCGCCGAGACCGGGCTCGTCGGCCTCCTGCTCGCAGGCGGGGCCGCGGGCGCGGCTTTGCTCGGCGCCTTCCGCGCGCTTCGTCGGCTCGACGGCGCCGAGCGGGCGGCGGCCGGCGCGCTCGCCGTCGCCCTTCCGACCTTCCTGGTCCACGGCGCGCTCGACTACGACTGGGACTTCGTCGCCCTCTGCGGCCCGCTCTTCTTCCTGACCGGGGCCCTGCTCGCGGCGGGACGCGCGCCTCTGCCCATCCGGCGCCGACCGCTCTGGATGCTCGCGGCGATCCTCGTCGCCTGGGCTGTGCTCTACTCGATCGCCGCGCCCAGGGTCGCTGCCGGGCGGGTCGATCACGTGTATGCCGAGATCGAGCGCGGCTCGGTCGAGGATGCGGTCAAGTCCGCGAAGAGCGCGCACTCGCTCGATCCGCTCTCGATCGAGCCCCTGCACGCGTGGGCCGCTGCCGAGGAGGCGAGCGGACGGCCGGCGAAGGCGCGCGGGCTCTACCTTCGCGCCGTCGACCTCCAGCCGCTGAACTGGGTCACGTGGTACGAGCTCGGTCGCTTCGACCTCGAGCTCGCCGACCATGAGGCCGCCCGCCGCGCGCTGGAGCGGGCCGCGGAGCTCGACCCGTACGGCCCCGCGCGCGACGAGCTCGAGAAGCTCCCGGGATGAGGCTGCGCGCCGAGCTCGTCCCGGCGGCCCTTGCGGCGGGGCTGAGCACGGTCGTCTCGCTGCTCGTCCTGCGCCCGTGGCGCGCCGGGCTCGACGTTCCCTACTCGTACCTCGGCGACGCGAACCTGAACCACATGTTCGTCAAGGACGTTCTCGAGCACGGCTGGTACTGGCGGAACTCCGAGCTCGGCGCTCCGGCGGGGCAGCAGCTCTTCGACTACCCCGTGCTGAACGGAGACCCGCTGAACGTCCTGCTCGTGAAGTTGTTCGGGCTCTTCACCTCCGATGCGGCGGCGGTCATGAACCTCCTCTTCCTCATCACCTTCCCGCTCGTGGCGGTGAGCGCCTGTCTCGTCCTGCGGGCGCTCGGGCTCTCCCGCCCGGCGGCCGTGGTCTTCTCCTCGCTCTACGCGTTGCTTCCCTACCACTTCGTCCGCGGTGAGACCCACCTCTGGCTCTCGGCCTACTACGCCGTCCCGCTGGGGGCCTACCTCGTGCTCGCGATCCTCGGCGACCGGCCGCTCATCGCAAGGCGTCCTCGGCCGGGCGGCGGGCGCGTTCGCTCGTACGCGTCCGGGCTGACGCTGACGACGCTCGCGCTCTGCCTCGTCATCTCGTGGGCGTCCGGGTCGTTCTACTACTCCGCCTTCACGGTCGTGCTCGTCGTCGTGGCGGCGCTGCTGCGCTCGCTCGTGCGCCGGAGCGCCGCGCCGCTCCTTCAGGCGGGGGCCGTTGTATCCGCGATCGTGGCGTTCTCGGTGCTCGCCCTCGCGCCCTCGCTCGCGTACTGGGCGCGGCACGGGACGAACGGGCAGGTGGCGCACCGTCAGCCGCGCGAGTCCGAGCTCTACGGCCTCAAGCCCGCGCAGCTCGTGCTGCCGATGGGCCAGCACCGGGTCGGCCTGCTCGCCCGGAAGCGGCAGAGCTACGACCGCTGGTCAGATCCGACCGAGGCGACGACAAACGCCGCCCTTGGTGCGGTCGCCGCGGCCGGCCTTCTGTGGCTCCTCGCCGTTTGCCTCCTCCATCTTGCCGGCCCCGGCAGTCGCTTGATCGGGCCGCTCCATGTAAGCGCGGGCCTGGCGAGCCTCGTCGCGCTGATCCTCGCCTGGACGGGCGGGCCAGCGACGCTGATCGGCTTCGTCGAGCCGCAGATCCGGGCATGGAACCGGCTCTCGATCTTCATCGGCTTCTTCGCCTTGCTCGCGGTCGGCCTTCTCGTCGACCGGCTTCGGTCCCGGCGCGTGCTCTGGGGTGCCGCGCTCGTCGCCGTGCTCGTGCTTGGCAGCCTCGACCAGACGAGCCCAGCCTTCGCGGTGCAGCGCTCGGCGGCGGACGAGTGGAGAAGCGACGACGCCTTCGTGCGCGGAATCGAGCAGCACCTGCCGGCGGGTGCGATGGTGTACGAGCTGCCCTACGTGGGCTTCCCCGAGACACCCTCTCCCGGCGGGATGTACGCGTACGACTCCGTGCGCGGCTACCTCCACTCGCACGACCTGCGCTGGAGCTTCGGCGCGATGCGCGGGCGGCCGCCCGACGACCGGTTCGCGCCGCTCGCGGCGGCGCCGGTGTCGGAGCTCCTGCCGATCGTCTCGGCCGTGGGCTTTCGGGGCGTGTGGGTCGATCGGCTCGGTTATGCCGACCACGGCGTCCAGGTCGAGAGCGAGCTCGCCCGGCTCGCCGGCCCGGCAGAGCTCGTGAGCGGGAACGAGCGTTTCGCCTTCTACGACCTTCTGGGCTACAAGGCGTCCTGAGGGCCGACGGCGACGAGCGTGAGGCCGGTGTTGACGAGCCGCACCGGGTAGGGGAAGAGGGAGCGGAGCTCGCGCGGCCCCAGCGGGCGTAGGCCCCGGGTCTCCTCGTTCCCGAGCGCCTCGAGCAGCCCCTGTCGCCCCGGCAGCCAGTGGACGAGCGGGAGCCTCGTGTGCGGGTCCAGCGGAAACCAGCGGTTCGGGGTCGCCACGAACACGCGCCGTGCGACCCGGCAGAGCTCGCGCACGAACACCTCCTGCGACGCGCGGTCTCCGAGATGCTCGACGACCGCGTTCGAGAAGCCGACGTCGAACTCGCCGTTGGCAAAGGGGAGGTCGCGGCCGTCGGCGCGGACGCAACGGACCTCGGGAAAGGCGGCCTGGAAGCGCGGCAGCTCGCCGAGAGCGACGGCGGTGATCTGGTGCGGCCATGGGTACATCGCCTCGAAGAAGTTGTGCGTCGCCGCGAGACCCTCGCCTTCGCCAAAGGCGGTGTCGGTGGCGCCGACGTCGACCACGCTCGTCTCCTCGTCCGGCCGCAGCAGCTCCATGAACAGGCGGAACTTGCGCCGGCGGCTCCGGAGCGAGACCGCGGCGGCAAGGCGGCCGGCCACTAGCGCGCCGTCGCGCGCAGCCAGATCTGCGTCCAGAAGGGGCCGAGCGCCCGGTACACGAGCGGCCCCGCGAGATGGCGAAGGATCTGGATCGGTGAATTCCCGTAGAGCCGCTTGCCGCCGGAATGGAAGCGCTCGATCTGCGCGAAGCCCGTCTCGCGCAACAGGCGCTTGAGGCGCCGGGGGGTGTATCCGAGCTCCGTCGTCCCCCATGCGTCCGACGCCTCCCGCCCCTGGTACCGGTGAAGCCAGTTCGGCTCGGCCAGCAGGAGACGGCCGCCCGGTCGCAGCGCTCGGTGCGCCGAGCCGAGGACGAGATCCGTGCGCGGCGTGTGGTGGAGCGCGTCGTAGAGCAGGCACGCGTCGAAGGTGCGGCCGAGGTCGAGCTCCTCCATATCGCCGACCTCGAACCGCGCGTCGAGACGCTCGGCCGCTGCCTGCTCGCGGGCGATCTCGATCATCTCCGGCGCGATGTCGTACCCGACCCCCTCGATTCCGTGGCGGACAGCGAAGCGAGTCATCCAGCCCGGCCCGCAGCCGAACTCGCAGAGACGCATGCCCGGCTGGAGGTCGAGCAGCTGGACGACGTAGCCGAAGTCGATGATCAGGCGGGCCGTCTCGCGCGGGGAGTTCCCGAAGGGCTTCGTCCGTAGCCAGCGCCGGCCCTCCTCGCCGATCGCGACCGGGTAGTCGACCTCGGCCTGCTTCCGCCCTTCGTCGAGCACGAGGGAGATCGTAAGCGGCGCTAGGAGCCGACGACGAGAACGACCTGCGCGCCGAGCAGGTTGCGCACGCTCATCCCGTCGAGTGGGCCGACGAGGCGGACGCCGAGGTCGCGGGCGAGCCGCTGCGCCTCGGGCCGGCGGCCCGGCCGGTACATGACGAGTGTCTGCCCGGAGCTGTCGGTCCGTGCGTTTCCGGTCGCCGCCACCGTGTACCCGCGCGCTCGCACGCGCGAGGCGGTCTCCGCCGCGGCCCCGGCGATGCCGTTCCCGTTCAGGACGAGCACCGAGGTCTCCGCGCGCGAGAGGGTCGTGTTCCGCGGCTCCGGCCGAGACGGCACCTGCGCGATGCCGGTCGCGCGGGTGAGCGCCGCCTCCTTCGCGTGGGCCGAGAGCGGCTTGCCGACGAACGCGATGCCGATGATCAGGAGGACGAGGAGCTCGAATGCGGCGAACGCGCTCGCGACGAGCGTTGCGATGCGCCAGGGACGGACTAGCGGGTGGACGGACGGGGCCGAGAGCTCCACGGGCCGAACGGATTCGCGCCCGCGCCGCCGCTTCCTCCTAGTTGTACCGCCCACACACGTTGTGAACGGCTGAAACGGCATCATGTGCCGGATGCTGAGACGGGCCCGTCAGGTTCCTCGCCTCGCCCGGCGACGCTCCGTGACCGGGCTGAACCGGGCGCTGGGCAGGATCGAGCTGCGAAAGGCCGTCGCAGGCGAGATCCCGCTCAGTCATCCGCCTGTCTTCATCGTCGGCGCCCCGCGTTCGGGCAGCACGCTTCTCTACCAGCTGATCGTCGTCCGGTTCGACGTCGGCTACCTCTCGAACCTCCACTGCCGGCTCCATGGCGCCCCCGCGCTCGTCGAGCGGGTGGCCGGCCGCCGGCTCGAGCCTCCGGCCGTCTTCTCGTCTGATCACGGCCGGACGGACGGGCTCGCCGCGCCCAGCGAATGCGGCCCGTACTGGTACCGGTTCTTCCGCAAGTCACCCCAGCACGTTCCTCTGGAGGAAGCCGACTCCGGGGCGCTCCGGGATCTGCGCGCCTCCGTCCGCGCCCTGGGCGACGCGGCGGGTCGGCCCGTCGTCTTCAAGAATCTCCTCAACTCGCTTCGGCTCGAGCCCCTCGGCGCGGCGTTCCCCGAGGCGATCTTCCTGGTCGTCCAGCGCGACCTGGCGGACAATGTCGCGTCGATCCTCGAGGCGCGCCGGACCGTGCGCGGCGACGAAGCCGCCTGGTGGTCGGCCGAGCCCCCGGACGTGGACCGGTTGCGCGGCCGACCCCCGGAGGCCCAGGCGGCCGGCCAGGTGCGCGGAATCCACGCGCTGATCGACAGCGCGAAGCATCGCCTCGGGGCCGACCGGTTCCTCGACATCGCGTACGAGCACCTCTGTGCCGACACCCATGCCGTCCTTTCGGAGGTCTCCGGCTTCGCCTCGAGCCACGGGCTCGAGCTCGCCCAACGCCGCCCCGTCCCGCCGCACTTTGAGGCCGGGCGCGGCAGCCGCTTGCAGCAGGCATGACGCCCGCGGACTACGACGAGCTCGTCGCCGCCTCGCCGCAAGGCTCCGTCTTTGCGACTTCATGGTGGCTGGACGCGGTCGCCGGCGGACGCTGGCGGGCGAACACCTTGAACGAGGGGGCCGGGATCGTCGCCGCCTGGCCGACGGTCGTGCGCCGCACGCGATGGGGCGAGGTGCACGAGGGCGCGCCGCTCACCCCCTACCTCGGACCGCTCTTCCTGCCCAAGGACTCCGAGCTCAGGCGGCGGGAGGAGGAAGTGAAGCGCCTCGAGCAGCTCGCCGAGGCACTCGGCGCGGCCGCCCACATCGAGGCCGCCTGCAATCCCGCCTTCGACTACTGGACGCCGCTCAGGTGGCATGGCTTCACCCAGACCACGCGCTACACATGGCGGTTTCCGCGAGTGAACGACCTCGGCGAGATCCTGTCCGGCGCGCGCGAGAACATCCGCCGCGAGATCCGAAAGGCTGAGAAACGCGGCGTCACCGTGGAGGACGGCTCGCTCGAGGCTTTTCAGGACGTGCACCTGAGAATCGCCGCCCACCAGGAGATCGGAGGCGTCGAGCGGTACCTGCCCGCATTGCGACGCATCGACGCGGAGGCCTCCGAACGGAACGCCCGCCGGATCCTGCTCGCCCGGGACGGTGACGGGCGAACGCACGCCGGGGGCTACTTCGTCCGCGACGACCGGTGGGTCTACTACCTCGCCGGCGCCAGCGATCCCCAGCTCCGCACGAGCGGCGCAGCCTCGCTGCTCCTCTGGAAGGGCATCGCCTACGCCGCGGAGGAAGGGCTCGGCTTCGACTTCGAGGGCTCGATCATCCGGGGCGTGGAACGGTTCTTTCGAGCGTTCGCGGGCGTGCCGACGCCCTACTCGGTCGTCCGAAAGACGCCGTCGCGGGCGCTGCGCCTCGGCAAGCCGCTGAAACGGGCGCTTCGCTCGGGTTCTCTCACGAGGACGAGGAGGTTGTTCTCAGGGGTCTGAAGCGAGCCGCTTTGCCGCGTGCGGCGAAGGCACGCGGCACGCAGCCCTGCCCGGGCTGCACAGCGTCGCCAGCGCCTGAGCGAACGGATTCGCTTGTTCACGAGCGCCGTCTCGCCCGCGGCCGACCGGAAGTTCTCCCAGCTCGAGAACGAGTCGGTCCGGTGGAACTGGACATTCTGCGTGACGTGCCCGAACTGCCCGCCGACGACCAAGACGCCGCCGGGGGCGAGCCGCCGGCCGAGCGCCGCAACGGCGCGTTCCCAGCGGTCGTCGTCGACGATGTGGAACATCACGCCGATCGCGTTGACGATCTCGAACTCACCGTCCAGCGCGAAGCCGGTGTCGCCGACGTCCGCCTCCACGATCGTCACGCCGGGAACGTGGGCGTACCGCCCCTCGAGCGCTCGGACGGCAGGCTCCGAGATCTCGAGCCCGACGACCTCCTCCGCGCCGAAGACCTCGAAGTAGAAGTCGATCCAGTGCCCGGCGCCCGAGCCCACGTCGAGCACGCGGAGCGGGCGCGGGACCCCGCGTCCAGCGAGGCACTCGATGATCGAGTTCTCGACGGCGTTGTAGTGGAAGCGGGTGGCGAGCGAGCTCCGTTCCGCCGCGATCGTGTCCGCGTCCGAGAGCGACGCCGGCGAGGCCCGATGCCAGGATTCGAAGAAGCGCTTCGCGTCATAGGGAACCTGGTGCCCGCGGACCCGTTTCGGGTTGACGTAGTGCTTGACGAACTTCGGGCCGAGGACTCTGCGGACGGCCCGCCGTAGGAGCTCCGGCCCTCGCACGCCGCTGATTCTAGGACGAATGCTGGCGCCCCTACGGCCACCCTAGGTGGAGGTCACCCACTCCCAGGTCTCGCGCAACCCCTCCTCGAGATTCCGCTCCGGTCGCCAGCCGAGCTCGTCAACCGCTCGGCCCGGATCGAGCACGCTCCGCTCGAGCTCGCCGGGGCGCGGTGGGGCGAATGCCGGCTCGACGTCCTTGCCTGCGACGCGGCGGCACAGCTCGAAGAGCTCGAGCACCGAGGTCTCGCGTCCGGTGCCCACGTTGTAGACGCCGCCGTCGCGCTGCTCCGCCGCGAGCGTCGCCCGCACGACGTCGCCGACGAAGACGTAGTCCCGAGTCTGGCGGCCGTCGCCGAAGATCCTGGGCGTCTCCCCGCTTGCGAGCCGGTTGAAGAAGATCGCGACCACGCCCGCCTCGCCGTGCGGGTCCTGCCGAGGGCCGTAGACGTTGCCGAAGCGGAGCGAGACGTGCCGCGTCCCGTGCAGGCGGTTGTACGCGGCGAGGTACTCCTCGCCCGCGAGCTTCGAGACCCCGTACGGGGCGAGCGGCCGCCGTGGCGCGTCCTCCGTTGCAGGGCCCTCGCACTCGCCGTAGATGGCGCCTCCCGTCGAGCTGAACACGATCTGAGTCTCGTGCTCGAGCGCTGCTTCGAGGAGCTGGACGGTGCCGAGGATGTTGACCCTCCCGTCGTGCTCAGGGCGCGCGACCGAGACGCGGACGTCGACCTGCGCGGCGAGGTGGAAGCACACCTCCGGCCGAAACTCTGCGAAGAGGCCGTTCTGGGAGTCGCAGATGTCGCCCTCCACAAAGCGCGCGCCCTCGGGAAGGTTTTCGCGCTTCCCGTTGGAGAGGTCGTCGAGCACGACGACCTCGTCGCCGCGCGCAAGGAGCCCCTCCGCGACGTGCGAGCCGATGAACCCCGCTCCCCCGGTGACAAGAGACCGCACGCTCGTATCCTAGGCGCGTGTTCGTGACCTTCGAGGGCCTCGACGGCTCGGGCAAGACAACGCAGGTGGAGCTGCTGGCGACGCACCTCGAGGAAACGGGCCGCGAGGTGGTCGCCACGCGCGAGCCCGGCGGCACGAAGCTCGGCGAGAAGGTGCGCGACTTGATCCTCGGGGATTCGGAGATCTCCCCCTGGGCGGAGGCCGCCCTGTTCGCGGCCGCGCGGGCAGAGCTCGTCGAGCGGGTGATCAAGCCGGCACTCGGGCGCGGTGCGGACGTCATCTGCGACCGCTACCTCGACTCCTCGCTCGCCTACCAGGGGATCGCGCGCGGGCTGGGGGTCGACCGCATCCTTGCCTTGAACAGCGACGCGATCCGCGGCATCCTCCCGGACGTGACCTTCCTGCTCCTCGTCGATCCGGAGGAAGCGGCGCGGCGCTCCGGCTCCGCCTCCGACCGGATCGAGCGGGAGGGGGGCGAGTTCCTGATCGCGGTCGACAAGGCCTATCGCGAGCTGGGCTCGATCTTCGCGGCTCGCATCGTCGCACTCGACGGAGCCAAGCCGGCCTCGGAGATCGCAAAGGAGGTGCGTGAGCGGCTTCCGGGGCTTTCCTGAGCAGGCGGAGTCGAGGCGCCTGCTCGACGCGGCGCTGGCCGAGGGGCCGGCGCACGCGTACCTCTTCCACGGACCGCCGGGAGTGGGGAAGCGGCGGGCCGCATTCGGCTTCGCCGCGGAGCTGCTCGGGGGGGACGCGCGCGTGGAGCGGCGCGCGCACCCGGACCTCTACGTGCTCGAGCCGCTCGGCGACCAGATCCGGATCGACGCCGTCCGGGAGCTGCGCCACGACCTCCACATGCGGCCCTTCGAGGCTGACCGGCGCGTCTACCTGATCTTCTCGGCGCACCTCCTGAACGACGAGGCGGCCGACGCCCTCCTCAAGGACCTCGAGGAGCCGCCGCCGTACGCGGTCGTGGTGCTCGTCGCCGACGACCTGGGCCCGCTATCGGAGACGATCCGCTCGCGCTGCCAGCTCGTTCCGTTCCGGCGGCTCTCCGAGAAGACCGTTCGGGAGGAGATCGCTGCTCGGGCCCCGGCCCTCTCGGAGGAGGAGGCGCGCTCGCTCGCCCGGGTCGCGGGCGGACGGCTCGATCGGGTCGACCGACTGCTCGACCCACAGGCTGCGCGGCGCCGGGCCGCCGTTCTCGAGGTCGCCCGGGCCGTCTACAGCGACCCGGCCTTCGAGCCCGCGGACGCGGCCGGCGCGCTGATGGGCATAGCCGCCGAGCGGGCGGCGGAGGCGAAGGAGCGCGCCCTCGCCGAGAACGAGGAGCTCGAACTCACCCCGCGTGAGGCCGAGCAGCGCGTCCGTCGAGCAGCGCGAGGGGCGGAGCGTGAGGAGATCCTGCTGTGCTTGGAAGAGCTGGAGGCCTGGTACCGAGACCTCGTCGTCGTCGCTGCGGGCGCCGAGACCGCCGCCGCGCACGTCGACCGGCTCGCCGAGCTCCGCGAGGATGCGGTCGTGGAGCGCCTACCGGCCGCCGAGGCGGCGGCCGAGACGGTTCGCGAGACCTGGCGGCTGTTCGAGGAGCTCCAGCTCCAGGCCGGCCTCGCGCTCGAGGCACTTTTCGTTCGGCTCGGCCGCGAGCTTGCGCGCACCGCCCCAGCTCACGTCGGGACACCGTCGTGACGAAAATCTGGCCGTTCGAAGACCCGCCCGACGACCGCGTCTACACGACCAGGTTCGTCCTGGACAAGGACTATCCGATCCTGGTCGTCTCGCACGATCCCGACGGCAAATGGGAGTTCCTGTGCGGGACGACCGACAAGCCGAAGGACGCGCGGGAGATCCTGCTCGGCGAGGTCCTCGACCTCGACGAGCGCATTCGCGAGGTCGCCGACCTTCCCGTCGGCTGGCGCGCATTTCGAAGCGCTCCCGACGCGCCCTGGATGCAGCAGCCGTTCTCGGCCGCCGACCTGGCGAGGTTCAGGAAGTAAGGGTCAGTCCAGGCCGAGCGCTTCGTCGAGGATCTCGAGCCCTTCGTCGAGCTCCTCGGGCGTGATCGTCAGCGGCGGGCAGATCATGATGACGTTCCAGTGCGTCATCAGGTAGAGGCCGCGTCCGAGGGCGGCCTTCGCCACCTTCGCCATCGGCGCGAGCGCCTCGCCTGAGGCGTTGAACGGGACGAGTGGCTCGCGCGTCTCCCGGTCCTTGACCAGCTCCAGCGCCCAGAAGAGGCCGACGCCTCGGACCTCGCCGATCGACGGATGCTTGTCAGCGAGGCGCGGCAGCGCCTCGCTGAGCACCTCGCCCATCGCGGCTGCGTTCTCGACGATGCCCTCCTCGCGGAAGGCCTCGATCGACGCCACCCCCGCGGCACACGCCAGCGGGTGCCCGCTGTACGTGAGGCCGCCCGCGAAGTACTTGTCCTGTACCCACTTGGCTATCCGCTCCGAGATCACCATCGCCCCGAGCGGCACGTAGCCGGAGTTGATCCCCTTGGCGACGGTCATGATGTCCGGCGCAACGTCCCAGTGCTCGCAGGCGAACCACTTCCCGGTGCGCCCGAAGCCGGCCATGATCTCGTCGAGGATCAAGACAATCCCGTGGCGGTCGCAGACTTCTCGTACCGACTGCAAATAACCCGGCGGCGGGACGATCACGCCGTTCGTGCCGGTGATCGTCTCCAGGATGACCGCGGCCACCGACTCCGGGTTCTCGTACTGGAGCACCTCCTCCAGGTGCGGCGCGCCGGAGCAGACCGGGCACGGATCGGGGTGGCCCGCGGGGCAGCGGTAGGTGTACGGATCGAAGATCCGAACGACGCCGGGGATCGCGGGCTCGGCCGGCCAGCGGCGCGGGTCGCCGGTCAGCGAGATCGCGCCCGCGGTCGCGCCGTGGTACGAGCGATAGCGGGCTACGATCTTCTGCCGCCCCGTGTACCAGCGCGCGAGCTTGATCGCGTTCTCGTTCGCCTCGGCGCCGCCGTTCGTGAAGAAGGACATGGCCAGGTCGCCCGGCGTCACCTCCGCGAGCAGCCGCGCGAGCTCGGAGCGCTTCTCGTTCGCCATCATCGGCCCGATCGTGCAGAGCCGGTCCGCCTGCTCCTTGATCGCGGCGACCACCTTCGGGTGCTGATGCCCGATGGAGACGTTGACCAGCTGCGAGGCGAAGTCGAGGTAGCGCCTGCCGTCGTAGTCCCAGAAGTACCGGCCCTCGGCGCCGGCGACCGGAAGCGGATCGATCGCCGAGCGCACCGACCACGAGTGGAGGACGTATTGCGCGTCGTCGGCCTTGACGCGGTTCGTATCGACGACGGCCATGACGTGAGCCTACGGGAACGTCGAGGGAATCGACGACGGGGGCGAGCCGATCACGATCGCGATCTCCTTCTGGTCGCTGAGCTCGATCTCACGAGGATCGCCCGTGTAGCGCTCGCCGTTGACGAAGATCGCGATCGGGGCCTTTGGCTCGCAGTAACCCCCGACGCATTTGTGGTCGAGCCGAACGTTCCACTCGGTGAAGAACTGACCGAGCCGGTTGGGCGTCACGGTCTTCGTCTCCGTGTGCAGGATCCCGTCGTCGGCGTGGGTGTGCAGGGGCGAGATGCAGACGCGGTGGCAAAGCTCGATCCCACCGTAGGCAAACGTGCCGTCAGCCGTCTTGCCCCTATGCACTCCGGGGTCGTCGACGTTGATGCCGATCCCGGCGGGAACGCGCACCGGCTTCCCGTTGACGAACACGTCGAGATGGGCGTGGACGTGGTACTGGAGGTACTCCGCCCTCTCCGGAGCGAGGCCCGCCCGCCGGGTCAGCTCGATGGGGTTCGGCGGCGCAGGCCAGGGCGCTGCTCCGGACGCCGGGCGCGGCGCTGCGGGCGCGAAGTCCTCCGAGCTGCTCTCGCCCTTTCCGCAGCCTGCCGCAGCCACGATCAACAGAGCGCAGGCGGCGGCCGCGCGGAGAGGCATGCGGCAACTCTAGCTCCGCCGCGCTAGGCTGACTGGAAGCAGATGACCGAGGTCGTACAGGCTCCCGAGCGCGCTGACGAGCGCGAGCTCAAGCGGATCAGCCACTGGATTGGAGGCCGGACCGTCCCCGGCGAGTCGGGACGGAGCGGCCCCGTCTACAACCCGGCGCTTGGGGTGCAGACCGCCGAGGTCGATTTCGCCTCGGCCGAGGAGGTCGGCCGCGCGGTCGCCGCCGCGAAGGAGGCCTTCCCGGCCTGGCGCGCGACCTCACTCTCGCAGCGCCAGGACATCTTGTTCCGGATCAGGGAGCTCGTCCACGACCGCCGCGAGGAGATCGCGAAGTTCCTCACCGACGAGCACGGCAAGGTCTTCTCCGACGCGCTCGGCGAGGTGCAGCGCGGGCTCGAGGTGGTCGAGCACGTGTGCGGCATCCCGACGCTGCTCCGCGGAAGCTTCTCCGAGCAGGCCTCCACCGGTTTCGATGTGTACTCGATCCGGCAGCCGCTCGGCGTCGCCGCCGGGATCACGCCCTTCAACTTCCCCGCGATGGTGCCCATGTGGATGTGGGCGCCGGCGCTCGCCTGCGGCAACACGTTCGTGCTGAAGCCGTCCGAGAAGGACCCGTCCGCGTCGGTCTATGTGGCCGAGCTGCTGCGGGAGGCCGGCGTCCCCGACGGCGTCTTCAACGTCGTCCACGGCGACAAGGTGGCCGTCGACGCGATCCTGGAGCACCCCGACATCGATGCCGTCAGCTTCGTCGGCTCGACGCCGATCGCGAAGTACATCTATACGACCGCCTCGGCGAACGGGAAGCGCGTGCAGGCGCTCGGCGGAGCGAAGAACCACATGATCGTCCTGCCGGACGCGGACATCGAGATGGCCGCGGACGCAGCGGTCAGCGCCGGCTACGGGTCGGCGGGTGAGCGCTGCATGGCGGTCTCTGCGGTCGTCGCGGTCGGCGACGCGGCCGATCCCCTCGTCGAGGCGATCAAGGAGCGGCTGCCGAAGGTGAAGGTCGGCCCCGGCAACGATCCCGAGTCAGAGATGGGCCCGCTCATCACCCGCGAGCACCGCGACAAAGTGGCCTCGTACATCGATCAGGGACGCGAGCAGGGAGCGACCGTCGTCGCCGACGGGCGGGAGTCCACCCCGGACGGCGACGGCTTCTTCCTCGGCGTCTCGCTCCTCGACAACGTCACGCCGGAGATGGACGCCTACAAGGACGAGATCTTCGGGCCCGTGCTCTCGGTCGTGCGCGCTGAGACCTACGACGAGGCCGTGCGCATGGTCAACGAGAATCCGTACGGCAACGGCGTCGCGATCTTCACGCGCGACGGCGGCGCCGCGCGCCAGTTCCAGTTCGAGGCCCAGGTGGGGATGATCGGGATCAACGTCCCGATCCCGGTGCCGGTCGCCTACTACTCGTTCGGCGGCTGGAAGTCGTCCCTCTTCGGCGACTCGCACATCTACGGCCCCGAGGGGATCAACTTCTATACGCGCGGCAAGGTCGTCACGTCACGGTGGCCGGACTCGGCCACGAGCAAGGTCGACCTTGGCTTCCCGCAGACGCGCTAGGCGTCGGCCTTAGGCGACGGCGCGCTCGGCCTTCAGCTCCTGGCCGAACTTGGCGCGCCGCACGTACTGGCCGATGCCCGGTGACGCGACGAGCTCGCCGTCCTCGACCAGGACGTGGCCGCGTAGCAGGACGATCTCCGGAGCCCCGGTCACCTCGGTGCCCTCGAAGAGGTTGTAGTCCGACTTCGAGTGATGGGTCGAGGCTGAGATCGTGACCTTCTTCTCCGGGTCGAAGACGACGATGTCGGCATCGCTCCCGACCGCGATCGTGCCCTTGCGCGGG
>DASYUD010000003.1:0-41466 GCA_036001625.1 Gaiellaceae bacterium | reverse complement strand
CCCACGGCTTCGACGACATCATCGTCACGGTCGCCTTCCTGCCGCAGGCGATTCGCAGCTACTTCGGCGACGGCGAGAGCCTCGAGGTCAAGATCGAGTACTCCGTCGAGGAATCGCCCCTGGGGACGGCCGGCTCCGTCCGGCTCGCCGCGGACAAGCTCGACGACACGTTCCTCGTCATCTCCGGCGATGCGCTGTGCGACTTCGACCTGACGGAGCTCGTCGAGTTCCACCGCAAGCGAGAGGCGGCGGTCACGATCGGCCTGAAGTCGGTCGCGAACCCGCTCGAGTTCGGGATCGTCGTCACCGACGAGCAGGGCCGTATCGAGCGCTTCCTCGAGAAGCCCTCCTGGGGCCAGGTCTTCTCCGACACGATCAACACGGGCGTCTACGTGCTCGAGCCTGAGGTTCTGCGGCACGTGCCGACGGACCGGCCCTTCGACTTCTCGAAGGAGCTCTTCCCGCTGCTGCTCGAGATGGGCCGCCCGCTCTACGGCTTCGCGATGGACGGCTACTGGCAAGACGTCGGCAACCTCGACCAGTACCGGCAGGCGAACTTCGACGCGCTGGACGAGCGCGTGAAGCTGAGCATCCCGGGCATCCGGCTGAGAGGCAACGTCTGGCTGGGGGAGGGGGCGGAGGTTGACGACCTCGATCGCATCGAGGGGCCGGCCCTCATCTCGAACTACTGTCGCATCGCACCCGACGCGACCGTCGGCGCCTACTCGGTGCTCTCGGCGAGCGTCACGCTTCGCGAGCGTGCGCTCACGGCGCGGTCCGTGATCGACGCCTCCACTCACATCGGCCGCGGCGCGCTCGTCGAGGGAGCGATCGTCGGACGCTCGTGCGACATCCGGGCCCATGCCCGCCTCCAGGAGGGGGTCGCGATCGGCGACGAGGTCAAGATCGGCGAGGAGAGCGTCCTCATGCCCGGTGTCCGCGTTTACCCCTACAAGGAGGTCGAGAGCGGGGCACAGATCTACGAGAGCCTGATCTGGGAGTCGCGCGCGACATCGAGTCTGTTCGAGAAGGACGGCGTCTCCGGGCTCGTCAACGTCGACCTGACCCCCGAGACCGTCACTCGGCTGGCGGTGGCGCTCGGGACGGCCCTCTCGACCAACGCGCGGGTCGTCGCGAGCCGGGAGGCGCCCGCGGCTTGTCGCATGATCGAGCGCGCGATGATCGCCGGCCTGAACTCGACGGGCATCGAGGTGGCCGACCTGCGCGTGCTCCCGAGCGCGGTCGGGCGCCACCTACTGAAGACGCACGACTACGCGGCCGGCTTCCACGTCGGTCTCAACGCAGCTGACCCGGAGGTCGTCCAGATCCGGTTCTTCGAGGAGCCCGGCATCCAGCTGACCGCCGCGCTCCAGAAAGAGGTCGAGAAGCACTTCTCACGCGGGGAGCTCCGCCGCGCGGCCGCGGACGCCGTCGGCAACGTCGACTACCCCGTGCGCGCGCGCGAAAGCTACGCGGAAGAGCTGCTCTCGACACTCGACGTCGACGCGATCCGCGCCCGTACGTTCCGCGTCGTCGTCGACTACGGCTACTCGGCAGCCTCGCTCGTCCTGCCCCTCGTCCTCGGCTCGCTGGGCGTCGAGGCCGTCTCCGCCCATGCCTTCGCCGCCGACTGGCCCGAGGGGTCGAGTGCGACGCTGCGCGGCCTCATCGGCCAGACGAAGAAGCTCGTCGGGGCTGTAGGCGCCGACTTCGGCGTCGTCTTCGACCGCGCCGCAGAGCGCCTCTACCTGATCGACGAGGGTGGGCGCGAGATCCCGGTCGAGCAGACTCTCCTCCTCTTCCTGCGGCTCATCGGGTCGAACGGCCGTCGCGGGAAGCTCGCCTTCCCGGTCACCGTCACGAGCCAGGTCGACCGCCTCGTCAAAGGGAGCGGCCTCCAGGTTGTCCGCACTCCTGCCTCGTTGAGCGAGCTCACCAAGGCGGCGGCGGAGGACGGCGTCATCTTCGCCGGTGCAGTCGGCGGCGGCTACGTCTTCCCCGACTTCCTGCCCGCCTACGACGCGATGGCAAGCCTCTGCAAGCTCCTGGAGCTGCTGGCCCCGGTCCGCCAGCCGATCTCGACGCTGGTCGCAAAGCTGCCGGTGTCCACGCTCGTCCACCGCCAGCTCCCCTGTCCATGGGCACAGAAGGGCCTCGTCATGCGCGTTCTCACCGAGCGCCTGAAGGGGCGTGACCTCGACCTGCTCGACGGGATCAAGCTGCGGGACCGCCGCGGCTGGGCCCAGGTGCTGCCGGACCCCGACGAGCCGCTTGTCCACATCTACGCCGAGGGCCGCGACGAGCAGGCTTCGAACGAGCTCGAGCGCGAGCTCCGCGCCCTCGTCGAGGAAGTCCTTCAGGAAGAGGCCGGAATCTCAAGCTGAGGTTGAACCTTTGCCGCGCGGCTGCTTTACTTGCCAGCGGCCCACATCCTTCCGAGCGAAAGGCTGCCCAGGTGGAACCGCTTCCCGATTTTGCGACCTTGTCCGATACCGAGCTGAAGGCCCTCATCGACAAGCTTACGGAGGAGGAGCAGGAGGTGTCCTACCGCCGGCGCATGCTGCACGGGAAGATCGACATCCTGCGCGCCGAGCTCGTCGCCCGGCTGAAGAGGTCGGAGGGCCAGAGCGTCCTCGAGCAGGTCGACATCGAGGGTCTCGCGCGGATCCTCGCCGGAAAGGCGACTCCGCCGGCCGAGGAAGAGCCGGCTTGAGCCATGTCTACTGTCCGGAGTGCGGCTTCCAGAACCCGGAGGCGGCGAACTACTGCTCGAAGTGCGGCGCCCTGCTGGTGCGGGACGAGTCGGGATCGGACACGACGATGAGCTATACGCACGAGGAGGGGGAGGAGGAGGCCGCGGCCATAGCCGAGGAGATCAAGACCGAGGGACCCGCGCTCGTCGTGCGCTCGGGGGGAGGCCGAGCAGGCGAGCACTTCCTGCTCGAGAAGGAGCGCATCACCGTCGGGCGCTCGCCCGATTGCGACATCTTCCTCGACGACGTGACGGTCTCGCGGCGCCATGCTCTCGTGCTGCGGCGCGACGGGCAGTTCTTCATCGAGGACCAGGGCAGCCTGAACGGAACGTTCCTGAACCGGCGCCGGATCGAGTCGGGCCAGGTCGAGGACGGCGACGAGCTTCAGATCGGCAAGTACAAGCTGACCTTCCTCTCGCCGTGAGCACCGCGGTTCAGTCAGCCTCACGCGACGGCTTGTTGCACATCGGAGCGGTGTGTCGACGCCTCCGCGAGGAGTTCGCAGACGTCTCGATCTCCAAGATCCGCTACCTCGAGGACCAGGGGCTGCTCGCGCCGAAGCGCACCCAGGGCGGCTACAGGCTCTTCGACGAGGACGACGTCGAGCGCCTGCGGACGATCCTGCGCCTCCAGCGTGACGAGTTCCTGCCGCTCCGGGTGATTCGCCAGGAGCTGTCGTCGCCGACGGTGGCGAGGACGAAGCGGCGACAGCGCGCCGCAGGCCTGGCGGGCCCGGAGGAGGAGCTCGACGCGCGCGAGCTCGCCGAGCGCTCGGGCGGGACGCCGCAGCTCGTTCGCGAGCTGGAGGAGTACGGCCTGCTCGAACCCCGTGGGAACGGGGGGGAGAAGCGGTATGCAGCGGGCGACGCCGAGATCGCCGCGGCCTGCGCCCGTCTCTCGACCTTCGGCATCGGCGCGCGCAACCTGCGAGCGTTCCGCACCTCGGCCGACCGCGAGGCCTTGCTCCTCGAGCAGCTCGTCGGGCCGCCGCTCCGCTCGCGGAAACCCGAGCGCCGTCAGGCGGCACTGGAGGACCTCGAGACCCTCGCCGAGCTCGCGCAGGAGCTCTCGCAGCTCCTCCTGTGGCGCGCGCTGCGGCGCCTCGCCTCGGTCTAGCACGCCGCCGATGGGCGTCGACGAGCTCAAGGCCAAGATCCGGGACGTTCCGGACTGGCCCCAGAAGGGCGTCATCTTCCGGGACATCATGCCGCTGCTCGCCGACCGGGACTCGCTTGCGGAGACGATCGACCTGCTCGCGGAGTGGGCCGAGCCGCGGCAGCCGGAAATCGTCGTCGGCGGCGAGGCGCGCGGCTTCTTCATCGGCTCCGCGCTCGCATACAAGCTCGGCTGCGGCTTCGTGCCGGCACGGCGGCCGGGAAAGCTCCCGCTCGAGACGATCAGCGCGGAATACGCGCTCGAGTACGGCGAGAACGCGCTCGAGCTGCAGGCCGACGCCTTCGCCGGGGGGTCGCGCGTCCTCATCCACGACGACGTCCTCGCCACAGGCGGCACCTCCAAGGCGATGGCCGGGCTCGTCGAGCAGCTGGGCGGAGAGGTCGTCGGCATCGAGTTCATCATCGAGCTCGACTTCCTGAACGGCCGCGAGCAGATCGCGGGCTACGACGTCTTCTCGCTGATCCATTACTGAGCGAGGTCGGGTCGCAATCCCTTCGTAGGGTTCGTTCACTCGTTCGTTGCTAACGGCGCATGTCCGACCGGCCGATTACAACGTCAGAGAAGGCATGTACGACGCGATCACGACGCGCTACACGTTTGCCTGCCCCAGGCGGGGCGAGACGCGGGTCCGCCTGTCGGAGTTCCGCGCCCTCGACCGGCTTCCGGGTGCTGTCCACCCGGCTGTCTTCCACGTCTCCTTTGCGTGCCCGTGCGGCGAGGAGCATCCGGGGCTCGTCTCCGACGCCGAGCTCGACTGGGCGCCGCTGGGCCTGGAGGCGGAGCCCTTCCTGAACCTGATGACGGCGCGCCTGGAGGACGCGGCGGGCGAGCTCGCCGACCTTGCCGTCCGGCACATCCAGGCGGGGGACTGGCCCTGGAGCTTCTTCTGCTATCCCGAGGGCAGGTCGCGCCCCGTCTTCCCGTCCTCGTTCTTCCTCCTGGCGCCGGGTGACGGGGGACTCGGGCTCGCCGTGCGCTGCCCGGCGTGCGAACGGGTCTCCGTCAACCTCGTCTCCCACGAGCACGTCGACCTCCCGTTTCACAACGACCCTGAGATCGGCGTCCTCTCGCACGTCTTCGGGGCCGATGCCGGGCGGATGGTCGAGGAGTTCAGAACCGAGCTCGACTCCGGACAGTTCGACGCCCGCCGCCTCCTTCTCGACTGACGGGCGCGACGTCTGAAAAACCCGCTGAGCGGGCAAGGAGCGGGGTGGAGGTGATGCGATGTACGGCTTGACGAGAGGAGTGATTACGCTTGCCGGCGCTGCCGGGGCCGGCTTCCTCATCTGGCTCGGCGCGACGATCGCCGGCGACGATCCTTCGGGCGGCGAGTTCTGGGCCTTCGCGGGCCTGCTCGCCGCGGGCGGCCTCGTGATGGCGTTGTCCCAGCTGCTCGGGGGCTGGACGAAGTGGGGGTGGCCTCGTGTCTCCGGCAACGTCTTCCTGATCGCCTTCCTGCCGGTGCTGATCGCGGGCGGCTGGGTGCTCGCGGCGGTCGAGCCGAGCGGCTACTGGCTTGGCGATCACGTGCGGAACTGGTCTGAAGACATCGGAGTGGACGGGCTCGTGACGGGGCTCCGACGCGGGTGGGCCGGGATCGCCTTCGGCATCGGCCTCGTCTTCGGCCTCACGTTCGATACGACGGGGCGACGGACCGAGCCTGGCGGTCGGCGCGAGCGCCGTGCCGTGCCCGATGCAGCTGCGACGGGGGACGGCTCAGCTGGGAACGGCGAGCCGAGCGACGACCGTGGTGTGCACATCCGCGAGGGTGGCATCGCGGACGCTCCGCGGGCCGAGCCCACACCCCCAAGTGGAGGGCCGCAGGTCAAGGAATGAGCAGGTTTCGGCCGGTCGCGGTAGTTTCGCGGCCGGCCTGCTCACTCCCGGGGGGGATCGTAGCGAGGGGGCCTGCGGCCGATATTCGGGAGCAAGATGGACGCCGCAGCGCCGCACACGAGCCGTGGGCTCGCCCTCATCCTCGAGCACTGTGCACGGCTGAACAGCTTCGAGCACGGGCGTCCGTCGGCGATCATCCGTCTTCGCGAGGCGATCGGCGACGAGCTCGCGCGCCTACTGCTGGCCGCGCTCGTGGGCGACCACCGGACGAAGCCGAAAGTGGTCTAGGCGCGTCGCGGCGGTTCGTCACCGCCGTAGATCCGGACGTACAGGAAGATCGCACCTCCGAGCACGGCCGCGAGGATGAAGGCCGTCGCCGAAGAGACGCCGACGGACATCATCCCGAGCCAGAGGTAGAGCCCGAGCCCACAGGCCCAGAGAAACGAGGTAACTCCCCGGTCGATGCTGGGCGGACGCAGGTGCACCACCGAAACCTAACCCCTGAGCACCTTCTGGGTTTTGGACCACAAGTTCGCCGAGCCGGTCTCGCTTTCGTCCACGAGCCCCGCCGACTTTCGGCTTCCGCCTACGGTCGCCGGGCCTCGCTTCGTCCTACTCGCGTCCCGTGCTCGGCGCAGGAGCGACACTAGACCGCCCCTCTCGTCCGTTCAAGACCCGTCCGGCACACCGGACCCGCAATTTGCACGAGATTCAGTTCTCCCCATTCCCCACAGCTTCCGACCTCCGGCTGTGGACGACCTTGGGGAGGAGAGCCCCGGTTCCAGGCGCAATCTCGAACTTGACATAACACGCGTTATCGTGCGTCGAGCCGCCCGGTTTGGACAAGGGCACGCGACGAGCTATCGTGTTTGGCCTGACCTCCGCCCAGGTAAACACAACGAAAACGAGATGACAGTCGAGATCGAGCACGTCCTTCGCGCCGAGGACGTTCGCCAAGTCATCGAAGCTGCCGAGCAAACGGGCTCTGTCCGTTCCTCGGAGCTGACGGAACTGGTGGACGCACACGGCCTCGACGTGCTCGAGACGGACGCTCTGCATCGAGAGTTGGACCAACGCGGCATCGAGATCGTCGACGACGGGCGGGAACAGGCGCCGCCCCCGGTCGTCTACGAGACGACGACGGACGCGCTGCAGCTGTTCCTGCGCGAAGCGGGCCGTCACCCGCTGCTGACGGCTGCGCAGGAGGTCGAGCTCTCGAAGCGCATCGAGCGCGGCGACCCCGAGGCGAAGCAGACCATGATCCAGTCGAACCTCCGGCTCGTCGTCTCGATCGCAAAGAACTATCGCAACCAGGGCCTTCCGTTCCTCGACCTCATCCAGGAGGGGACGCTCGGCCTCATCCGCGCGGTCGAGAAGTTCGACTGGCGGCGGGGCTATAAGTTCTCGACCTACGCCACCTGGTGGATCCGGCAGGCCGTGGCGCGGGCCCTGGCCGACAAGGCGCGGACGATCAGAATGCCCGTGCACATCGTCGAGCGCCTCCAGAAGATGAACAAAGCCGAGCGGCTTCTCTGGACGCAACTCGGCCACGAGCCGACGCTCGCCGAGATCGCCGAGGAGGCGAGCCTCCCCATCGACCAGGCGCGTGAGGTACGGGCGGCCGCGCGGACCTCGACCAGCCTCGACCAGCCGGTCGGCGAGCAGGAGGACGCCGTCTTCGGGGACTTCGTCGCCGGCGACGGCCCCTCTCCGGAAGACGAGGTCGAGATCGCGCTGCGCAGCCAGGCGCTCATCCGCGGGCTGGCCGCGCTCTCGGATCGCGAGCGGAAGGTGATTGCCCTCCGGTACGGCCTCGCCGACTCGGAGCCGAGAACGCTCGAGGAGATCGGGCGGACGCTCGGACTGACGCGCGAGCGCGTCCGCCAGATCGAGGTTCACGCGCTCAGGCGCCTGTCGAAGCTGCGCGAGATGGAGTCGGTCGTCGGCTAGGGCGCCGTCTGCGGCCGAGCTACTCGCTGAGGTAGAGCTGGAGGCCGGGCGCGACGCTGCGCAGCTCACGCAGCGCGCGTGACTCGAGCTGTCGGACGCGCTCACGCGTGATGCCAAGGCCGGTACCCACCTGCTCGAGCGTCTGCGGGTTTTCGCCGTCGAGCCCAAAGCGAAGGGCGAGCACACGCCGCATGCGCGGGTTCAGGAGCCGCAGCGCTCCGGCCAGCTCGTGCGAGCGCAGTAGCTTTGCGGTGGCGGCGTCCGGCTGATCGGACTTCGTGTCCTCGATCAGGTCTCCGTAGATGCTCTCCCCGTCCCCCACCGGAGTCTCGAGGCTGACCGGGTCCTCGACGAGCTCGAGCAGCTCCTGCACCCGCTCGGCCGGGAAGCCACTCTCCGTCGCGATCTCGGGAATGAGCGGATCGCGGTTCAGCTTCTGCGCAAGGATGCGCCGCGCGCGGAGCACCTTCCTCGTTTGCTCGGCGACGTGCACCGGGAGGCGGATAGTTCGGCCCTGGTCGGCGAGCGCGCGCGTGACCGCCTGACGGATCCACCAGGTCGCGTAGGTCGAGAGCTTGAATCCGAGCTTGTAGTCGAACTTCTCGACGGCGCGGATCAGCCCGAGATTCCCCTCCTGGATGAGGTCGAGGAGCGGCACGCCGGCCTTCGTGTAGTTCCGTGTGATCGACATCACGAGCCGCAGGTTGCACTCGATCAGCCGTCGCTTTGCCGCCTCGTCGCCCTCGTCCTTGCGCCTGGCGAGCTCGCGCTCTTCCTGAGGGGTGAGCAACGGGCCGTCGCCGATCTGGCGAACGTAGAGCTTCAACGGATCCTGCGTGACGGCGGCGACGCCGTCGTACGGGTCGCGCTCCTCCGCCTCGGCGGGCTCGTCGAGGGCCGCGGGGTCGGGAACGACTTCGAGTTTCGGCTCGTCCGCAGGTTCGGCTTCTGGCGGTTGCTGAGGAAGCGGCCGGGCCATCGAGCCGTGTATCGGGCTGCCGACGGGGGCGGCTTAGACGAGTACCCTCGATTGAGGGAGTTCGCCTCCGGCGGTACCGCCGAACCAGTTCTAACTCCCAGCGATTCCGCTCGTCGAAAAGAGGTAGGAGCCTGCTGGGCCCGCCGATTCGAGCGAGCCGGGGTCGTCTGGCGGGGCTCCTACGATCAACGACATGTGCGGAATCGCCGGATACAGCCTGCAACCCACGAGCCGGATCGACCGGACGCTCGCGGCGCAGGCGCTGATGGCGGCGATCGCGGAACGGGGCGGCGACGCAGTCGGTTACGCCTATCGGATCGAGGCCGGAGCCGTCGCGGTGCACAAGCAGCGCTCGGGCGCGAGCGCGCTCCTCGAGCGCATCGAAGTGCCCCGCAACGCGACTGAGGCGCTCATCCACGTACGCGACTACACGAAGGGACATCCGACGATCGCCGCCAACAACCACCCGATCAGACACGGCGCGGTCATCGGCGTGCACAACGGGATCATCGTCAACGACGAAGAGGTCTTCGCCCGCCGCGGCTTCGAGCGCGAGGAGCCGGAGATGACCGTCGACTCCGAGGCGATTTTCGCCCTGGCCGGCGCCGAGAACAGCCGGGCGGCGGCCTTCGAGGAGCTTCGCGGATCGATGGCCACGGCCTGGGTCGACGAGCGGCGGCCCGGGACGGTCTTCGTCGCGCGTGGTGTCGGTCGCCCACTCTGGCTCGGCGAGGGCCGGCACGAAGTCTTTTTCGCCTCGACGAAGGACGCGCTCGAGGTGCTCGAGCGCTACGTCGAGATGCGGCTGCGCAAGCTCGAGCTCCCGGAGGGCATCCTCGTCTCGCTCGTCGACGGGCGGTGCGCGGGCGCCGAGCGGTTCACGCCCGACCGGGCCTTCGAGGAGACGCCGCTCCCGGCCGTGCGCGCGCCGCGCGAGGGCGCGGTCTGCCTCCGGCGCCTTGCCGCGATCGCGGCTGCCTGACCAGGCGTCCCTCGGCCGACACCTCTGCCCCCTCCTCCCGCAGGCGCTCCCGGACGAGGAACTGGAAGGTCGCCCAGGCGCCGACTTGGCGGCGCCGACCCGAAGAGGCCGACGCGTCTCGCTGCGGCTCGAGCATTCGATAGACCTGCCACTCGCTCATCAGCGCGGGGTTGCCCCGCCGGGCGGCGGCCCAGTCGGCGAACTTCGGCAGCCGGCCGACTGCACGTGCGAGCACCGCGCCCTGCTCGACCGCTCGTTCGAGGCGCTCCTCCCCGACAGGAACGTCGAAGCCGGCCTCGCGCAGCGCGTTCTTCAGCGACCCGAAGGTGTGCCAGTAGAGCGACTTCGACGGCATCGACGCTCGGTGCTCGTCGAGATCGCGGGCCGTCGGCGCGCGGCCGAGCCGCTCCCCGAGCTCGCGTAGAAGCCGCACGAGCTCATCCGGCCGCGCGAAGCGGCGTGGGACGAGGCCCGCTCGGCGCTTCGCCTCGTTCCAGCTCCCGAAGTGCTGGATGACGGTCTGCGGGTGGACCGAGGTGCCGGGATCCTCCTCGAACTCCCGCATCGTCGGCGAGCGCTCGAGCCGCTCTGCGCAGCCGGCGAGTTGCGCGAGGATCTGCTCGTCCGAGTAGCGCCTGCGAATTCCCGCCTGGAACTCGGCAAGCGCTTCCCGGTCGATGCGTGCGAGCGCGCGCAGCGGGGCCGGTTTGCGAGGCACGGCAATAACAATAGAGCGCATTGACCAGAATGCAAGTTGGCCCTAAGTTGCTGAACCGAACCGGCAACCAAGGCGCGCCATGGAGGCGGGCGTTGCTCTTTGGCTCAGGACGCTGCCAGGAACTCGTGTCGCGCTTCCGCGTCGGCGAGGATGTCCGGCGGCAGCACGCGCTCGAGCGCCCCGACGCAGCGCGGGCAGAACTGCGTCCCCGCGGCCCGCTTCAGCTCTTCCATGGCCTCGAGCGCCGGGCGCGCCGCGCGATAGATCCGGGTCGTCAGCATCGAGTCGAGGGCGTCGGCGACGTGGATGATGCGGGCGCCGAGCGGGATCTCCTCCCCTTGTAGGCCGTCCGGGTAGCCGGTCCCGTCGAAGCGCTCGTGGTGATGCCGGATCGCGGGGACAGCGTCGTTGAGGAAGCCGAGGCGGTCGATGATGCGGGCGCCCTCGTCGGAATGGCGCTGCATGAGCGCCCACTCCTCGTCGGTGAGGACAGCGGGCTTCAGCAGGATGGCGTCGGGCACGGCGAGCTTGCCGATGTCGTGGAAGAGGGCCGCATGGCCGAGGAGATCGAGCTCTGCCTGCGAGAGGCCGAGCTCGCGGCCGATGGCGAGAGCGAGCTGCTGCACGCGCCGTGAATGGCCGGCGGTGTACGCGTCGCGCGCGTCGACCGTCGCCGAGAGGCTTTCCATGGCCGCCGTCGAGCGCTCCTTGAGCAAGCGGTTGGCCTGTTCGAGCGAGACGTTCTGGGTCTGGATCGTCTCGGCGGCCCGCCGCAGCTTCTGGGCGCTGCGCTGGGTGTGCCGCAGATAGGCCTCCTGGGTCTTGCGCATGAGAAGCAGCGGCACGGCGAACACCGCGAGCGCGTAGATGCCGGCCGCGTGGTAGGCGATCGCCATGACGCCCCCGACGAAGCCGTACACGATCCAGTGCGGCGCGAGCCAGGCGAATCGCTCCTGCCACGCGCGCCAGACTCGCTCGTGCCCCTCCATCGCGATCGCGACGCTGAGGAGGCCGGTGTTGACCGCGAAGTACGCGAGGCCCGCGGCGAGACCCGCCGCGGCCGTCACGAAGTCGCCGATCGTGCCGTCGAAGCCGGCCGCGAAGACCCCGGCCGCTGCCAACGACGCGAGGGATAGCGCGCCGACGTTGAAGAGGACGCGGTGGATCTCCGAGCGGCGGGCGCTCCACTCGACGATCGCAGTCGTCGCCGCGAGCACGAGTGCGGCACGCGGGCCGAAGAGCGCAGCCCCGGCGAGGGAGCCGACTGCGCTGACCGAGATCGAGCCGCCGTCGTCCACCTCGATCGCGAGCGCCTGGCCCAGCCCCACGAGCACGACGAGCGCCACGAGCGCGAAGAAGTCGTGGCTGGAGCCGAGCAGGATGCCCAGCACGCCGGCAGAGATGCCGACGGCGCTGACGAGGCCCACGAGCGTGGCGAGTCGGCGCGAGAGCGACACGAAGCGTGGTCCATGCACCGCGTGCGTGCGCGGGTGGCGCCGCTCCTCGGGCGGGATCAGCTCGACGGCCGGGGGCAGCGGCGTGAGGTGGTCGCTCGTCTCCGGCATGGCGACCAGGCGCGGCTTGCGGTCGACCGGCACCGCGAGCGGCTCGGAAGTCGCGTCGAGCACGCGGTTTCGGCCCTGGAGCTTCGCCCGGTAGACGGCCAGGTCCGCCTGGTGGATGAGCTCGTTTGCGTCCTGGCCGTCGCGCGGGAAGGCGGCGACGCCGATCGAGATAGTCGCCCGGATCGGCTGGCTCGAGGTCTCGACGTCGAAGGCGCGCGCGGCGACCTCTTTTCGGATGCGCTCGGCGATCTCGAACGCCTCCTCGGCGGTCGTCTCCGGAAGCAGGATGCTGAACTCCTCGCCGCCGAAGCGGGCCGGGACGTCGTAGTGGCGCAGGTGCATCCGGAAGACCTCCGCGATCCCCTTCAACACGGCGTCGCCGGCGAGGTGGCCGTACGAGTTGTTGATGTCACGCAGGAGGTCGAGGTCGGCCATGATCAGCGCGAGTGGGCGCTCGAACCGCTCCGCGCGCGTGATTTCCTCGTTCAGCGCGAGCCCGAAGTGGCGCGCGTTGAAAAGGCCGGTCTTCGGGTCCACGCGCGCCTCGGCTTCGAGCTGGGGCACCGACAGCGAGCGGTGGATCAGGAGGATGGGTGCCATGGCGAACGGAATGAGCCACGGGTTCGCGTTCCAGAAGGTCGCGAGCACGACGCCGAGCGCGGCGAGCACGAACTCGGTCGTGAGCCCGTGAAAGGAGAAGAGGCCGGACTCGCGGATCGAGTGACCCTCCCCCATCACCAGCATCGGCGCCAACATGGCGTGATTGAGCCCGACGAGGACGAGCGAGCAAACGAGACCGGCGACCGCGAAGCGCAGGTTTCCGTCCGGGATCAGCGAGTCGGCGTGCAGGACGAGCCTCGCCGCGCCCCAGGCCCCGAGCGTCGCAAGCACGTAGTTGCAGATGTTGAAGCACTCGCGATACCAGGCGGTGCGGTTCTTCAGCCACGCCGGAATGTGCTGCACGACGGCCACCACGACCACGAACTCGGGCGGAAGGAGCAGGACGGCCGGGATAAGGAAAACGTTCGTCGCGTGGTAGGAGTGGTTCGTCGGCGTCTTCACCAGCAAGATCTGCGCGAGCGCGGCGCCGCCTGCGAGCAGCAGGAACGTCGTCCAGACTCCAACTCCGTGGCGCTCGTCCTGAAGCCGCGAGAGGAAGGGGATGGTGGCCGCACAGGCCGCCGCGGCCGTCGCCACGAGGTAGGCCATCGCGGACCGCGAGAGCCGCCGGCCGCCGTCGCTCCCTGGGCCGGGCCCTTCGCCGAAGGCGAGCTCGGTGGGCACTGCGCTCACGGCCCACTCACGATTCGTCGCTCGTGCCGCATGTCCAGTCTCTCCTAATCCCTTTCAGGTGCCCGCAGCAGGGAGGGTGATCCCGCCTCTCAACGTAGGGCCCGCACGTCCACTTGGCATCCCCCGGTCGAGGGAGGCCAGGGGCCAGGCTGGAAGCCCGGCCCCTGTACTCAGGTCGCGGAGCTACGGGAGCGGTGGGGGCGGAGGCCCGAGATCCGGATCCGCCGCGGCCGCTGCTTCGTCTTCGGGCGTCATGACGTAGTCGTTGGCCGGCGTCGTGTTGTCGCTCTCGGCCGCGTCCTCCCAGGTGACGTCGGCCGCCGCGAGCACGTCCGTCCAGGAGACGTCCGTCCAGGAGACGTCGCTCCAGGTGACGTCGCTCCAGGAGGCCGAATCCCAGGACGCGTCGCTCCAGGAGGCGTCGCTCCAGGAGGCCGAATCCCAGGACGCGTCGCTCTTCGCCGCGTCCGTCCAGCTTGCCGCGGCGAAGACGGGCGTCTTGCCGCCGGCCGGATCCGGGACGACGAACCGGTTGAGGCCGAGGTTCGGGTTTGGCGGGAGGGTCACGTCCGCCGCACGCCCGGCGTTCAGCTCGCCGACTCCCGCCGAGCCCGGCGGAGCGTCAGGGATGAAGCGCGCCCTCAGCATGAGCGCACCCTTCACCTGGTCCGGCGTGAAGGTCGGGTGCCGGGCGAGGATCTGGGCCGCCGCTCCCGCAACGATCGGAGCCGCGAACGAGGTCCCCGAGAGCCGCATGTAGCCAGGGGCGACAACGTGGTCGGGACGCTCGAGCGGGAGCGTCGCAGTCGCCGGGACGGGCCCGATCACGTACCGGCCTGCCGCTGCCAGCTCAGGCTTGCGGAAACCGTCCCTCGTGTAGCCGTACGCCGACCACCCAGCGATGTCGTGCTGCCTCACGGCCGTCGAGCCCTCGAGGTCGACAGCTCCGACCGTGATCACGAACGGGTCGTTGCCCGGGGCGAACGGTACGCCGCTCGGCCCATCTGGACTGCCGTAGTTCCCCGACGCGACGACGACGGTCACGCCCGCGAACCACAGCTTCTCGACCGCCTTGTCGAGCGGGTCCCTCGTGAAGTTGCTCGGCGTGGTCGAGTGGAGCGAGAAGTTCGCCACCCGGATGTTGTACGCCTCGCGGTTCTGGTGGATCCACGCGGCAGCGGCGATCACGTCGCTCGTGCGCGCCATGCCGTGGTCGTCCATGACGTCGAGCGAGATGAGCTTGGCCGCCGGAGCAGCCCCGGCCTGGTCGACAGCGCTGCCCGCCGCGAGGCCGGCGACGAACGTGCCGTGCCCGCGTCCGTCGCCCGGCGAGTTGGGCTGAAGCGTCGTGATCACGCGCTCGGCAATCACTCGGGTGCCGAAGTCGAAGTCGGCCCGGTTCTTGTCGATGCCCGAGTCGACGATCGCGATCGTCGGCGTGGTCGATCTGAACTTGTCGGTCTCACCGTAGAGGGGGCGCACGTTCTCGGCCGTCGGCCAGACCTGCTTCGAGGTCGGGGTCACGCTCCCACTCAGCTTGACCTTCGAGTCGCTCGTGATCGTCAGGCCAGGGGTCTTCGCCAGGACGAGCACCTTCTTCGCCTTCAGCGTCACCGCCACGGCGTTCACGAACTTGAACGTGCCCTTGACGTGCTCTCGGTCGGAGTTGCCGTCATCCTCGTCTGCGATCTGGAACGCGTCGCTCGCGTCGAAAACGCCGTCGGAGCTCTGGATGATCATCTTCGTGAGCGAGTTCGGGTAGTTCTGTGCCTTCGCAAGCAGTACCGGGTCGACGTAGGTCGGCGCCGTGGCCGGCTTGGTCGTTGTCGCGCCGCCCGCAAGCGGGATGGCCGTGACGAAGAGGACGGTCAGGATCGCGATGAAGCCTCGCCCACCCTTGCCCCACAGGGCATTGCCGCGCGAATCGCCTCCGCGATTCCCCGTCCCCCAGAGTGCGCTCGAGCGAACTTCACCCTGCGTGCCGCTGTTATCTCGTGACATTCCCTCTCCCTTTTCGCGCTCCAGGCGCAAAGCCGCAGTTGTCCACAGAAATCCGCCCAACCGTAGGCTCGGTGCGGGGTCGACTCATCACCCTTTGGGGTAGCGCCATGCAAGATCACTCGCGCGAGGGATGTGGCTCCGGGCGGCTGAATCGGGGGTACGCTGGCGGCGTGCGACCGCGCCTGCCTCTCGCCGCCGGAATCGCGGCCGCACGAACGGCGGCACATCTTTCCCGCCTGCTCGGGACAGGCGGTGGAACGACGGTACCTGGCAAGGTCCTCTCGCTCCTCGACCCGGACGCGCTCGACCGGTTGGCGAGCCGGCTGCCGCTGGGCGCGGCGCTCGTCTCCGCTACGAACGGCAAGACGACGACCGCCGCGATGGCGGCCGAGATCATCTCCCCCCGCGTTCGCCTGGCCCACAACGCCTCGGGCGCGAACCTCGTCTCTGGGGTCGCCTCCACCTTGCTCTCGACAGGCGGAGCCGAGCTGGGCCTCTTCGAGGTCGACGAGGCGGCCCTCCCCGAAGTCGCGCGGCGCGTGCGGCCGCGCGCTCTCTGTCTCGGAAACCTCTTTCGCGACCAGCTCGACCGCTACGGCGAGCTCGAGCACGTCGCGGAGCGCTGGCGCGAGACCGTGCGCCACCTCGCTCCGGAAGCGAGGCTCGTCGTGAACGGCGACGACCCGCAGGTGGGCGACCTTGCACGCGAGCGTCCAGGCGGGCTCGTCTTCGGCCTCGAGGATCCCCGGCATGCGGGCGAGTTGCAGCACGCGGCCGACTCGAAGTGGTGCCTGGTCTGCGGGCGCCCCTACGACTACGCGGCGGCTTACGTGGGGCATCTCGGCGACTACCGCTGTGCCGCCTGTGGACACGGCCGGCCCTCGCTCGACATCTCCGCGCGGGAAATCGAGCTGCGCGGCCTCGAGGGGGTCGACTTCACTCTCGTCACCCCGCACGGGGAGCGGCGCGTGAGCCTGCGCGTCCCAGGGCTCTACAACGTCTACAACGCGGTTGCCGCCGCGTCGCTCGCCGTCGCCCTCGGAGCCGAGCTCGACGAGGTCGCGGCCGGGCTCCAGCGGTTCGCCGCTGCATTCGGGCGCTTCGAGCGGATCTCGGTGGGCGAGCGGGGGCTGCTGGTCCTGCTCGTCAAGAACCCGGCGGGCGCGAACGAGGCGGTGCGCACGCTCGTCGCCGGCGGGGCGCCGACGCTGGTCGTCCTCGCGCTGAACGACGGGATCGCCGACGGACGCGATGTCTCGTGGATCTGGGACGTCGACATCGAGCCGCTGCTCGAGGGTCTCGAGCGGGTCGTCGCCACCGGCAGCCGCGCGGCTGAGATGGCCTTGCGCTGCAAGTACGGAGGCTTTCCGGCCGATGCGATCGAGATCGTGCCGGAGCTGGGTCGCGCGCTCGACCGCGGCCTCGAGCTGACGCCTACCGGCGGCGAGCTCGTCGTCCTCCCCACGTACACGGCAATGCTCGCGTTGCGGGAGATCGTGGCCAAGCGCGGCTTCGTCCGGCCCTACTGGGAGCGGGCCGCATGAAATGACCAGTCGATCCGCTCACGGACAGCCCGACCACGGCACTGAAATCAGGGTCGGGCACCTCTACCCGGAGTACCTGAACATCTACGCCGACCGCGGCAACATCGCCGTGCTCGCAAACCGGGCCCGGTGGCGCGGGATCGGCTTGCACGTGGAGCCGATCGGGCTCGGCGACGATCTTCGTCCGGGCGCCCACGACCTCTTGTACATCGGAGGCGGCCAGGATCGCGAGCAGGCGCTCATCGCGCCGGATCTCGCCGCAAAGGGCGATGCGATCCGGGAGGCGGTCGACGCTGGGGCCGCCGTCCTCGCCGTGTGCGGCGGCTATCAGCTCCTCGGGGGTTTCTACCGCGACCGCAGCGGGGCGGAGCTGCCCGGCGCCGGGCTCTTTCCGCTCCACACCGTGGCAGGCGATCGGCGGATGATCGGCGATTGCCTCCTCGAGTGCGAGCCCGAGCCCGGCGAGCACCGCACGCTGGCGGGCTTCGAGAACCATGCGGGGATGACGAGGCTCGACGAGGGGGCCCAGCCGCTCGGCCGGGTCGTCGCGGGGTTCGGGAACGACGGCGTGAGCGGCTACGAGGGCTGCCGTCAGGGAGGGGCGATCGGGACGTACCTACACGGCCCCCTCCTGCCCCGCAACCCTTGGCTCGCGGACTGGCTGCTCGCCATGGCGCTCGCGCACAGGCTCGGCGCGGCTCCGCCCCTGGACGACCTCGCGGATGACCTCGAGCGCGAGGCGCATCTCGTGTCCGCTGCGAGGGCGCGCGAGCGCGGCGGACGCTTCTAGGAGGGTTTGGCGGAATACGGCCCGGCGGCACAACACTGTATTTCGCCAAACCCTCCTGGCACACGCGCGCAGGTGCGCGAAGGGGCCGCAGGAGGCTCTGAGAAGCCCTACGGCGCCCAGAGCGGGCCCAGGTAGACCATCGGGTCACCGGGGCGCCAGCGGGCCAGGAAGCGCTGGATCGGCGGGTGGAGGACGATCTCCTCGAGCTCGGCGACCGCAAACAGCCGGTGACCCCGCACCGCAGCGTCCTTCGAGGTGACCGCCTCGAGCGAGCGACCCTCGAGGTCGCCCGAGAAGATGATGTGCACGACGTGCTTCGCCGCGAAGCTGCGCGCCGGCGCGATCGAATCGACGATCGCGACCGGTCCCTCGACGGGCAGCTCGCCCTCGACGCCCACCTCCTCCGCAAGCTCGCGGTGCAGTGCGCGGACGAGACTCTCGCCCGACTTGACCCCGCCACCCGGCAGCAGCCAGTACTCGCGCGCCTCCTTCTCGTGCCGGCAGAGAAGGAGGCGGCCGCCCCAGCGCAGGATCGCAGACACACGGATGCGCGGCTCCGTGGCCATCAGACGCGCCGAGGCGCCGCTTGCGGCGCCGCCGGACGGCTCGACGAGCCGAAGCCGCGGACTCCCCGCTCGGTGTCGGGCAGCTCGTCCACCTCCGCGATCTCCAGCGCGGCGACGGGAAGCACCACGAGCTGGGCGATCCGCATTCCGTGCTCGACTACGAAGGGCCCATTCGCGTCCGTGTTGTGGAGGACGACCCTCAGCTCGCCCCGGTAGCCCGAGTCGATGAGGCCGGGTGAGTTGAGCAGCGTGATCCCGTGCTCGGCGGCGAGGCCGGAGCGCGGCTGGACGAAACCCGCGTATCCATCCGGGATGGCCACGGCGAGCCCCGTGCCGACGACCGCCCTCTCCCCCGGTCCGAGCTCGATCCGCTCGCACGCGGCGAGATCGAGGCCCGCGTCACCGGGGTACGCCTGGCTAGGCACGATCGCGTCGTCGCTCAGGCGGCGAACGTGAAGCTCCATCAGCGGCCTGTGCCCTGCGAAGCCTCGTCCGCCTCCAGGACGAGATACCGCGCGAATCGCCGCAGATCGCCGTGTGCGAGCCTCGCCCGCACGAGCACGCCCTCCGGGCTGTCGATGCGCTCGTCGATCGGCGCGCCGAGCTCGTAGAGCTCCGCAAGCTTGTCGCCCTCTGCATAGGGGAGAAGCAGGCGCACCGCCTCGAACCGCTCTGCAAAGCGGGTGGCGACGGCGGCGCGTACGTCTTCGAGGGCCTCGCCCGTCCGCGCCGAGACCTGGGGCGCGCCCGGAAACCGGTTCGCGAGGCGGCGGCGCTTGAGGGAGTCGACCGCGTCGATCTTGTTGAGGACGACCTCCACCGGCAGCTCGTCGGCCCCGATCTCTCCGAGCACGGCCTCGACGGCGGCGACCATCTCCTCGATCCGCTCGTCCGTCGCCGACGCATCCACGACGTGGAGCACGAGGTCGGCGGCGAGCGTTTCCTCGAGGGTAGCGGCGAAACCCTCGACGAGCTGGTGGGGCAGGCGGCGGATGAAGCCCACGGTGTCCGTGACGAGGTAGCGGCGCCCGTCGTGCTCGAACGTGCGCGTCGTCGGGTCGAGCGTCTCGAACAGCCGGTCGTGGACCGAGGCGCCGGCCCCGGTCAGCGCGTTCAGCAGGGTCGACTTGCCGACGTTTGTATAGCCGGCGAGGGCGACGGTCGGCACCTGGGAGCGCTCGCGCGACTTCCTGCGGGTCGCACGTTGCCGGCTCAGATCGCGCAGCCTCCGCCTGAGGACGGTGACCCGGCGGCGGGCAAGGCGGCGGTCGGTCTCGAGCTGGCTCTCGCCCGGGCCGCGCGTGCCCAGGCCGCCCCCGAGCCGCTCGAGGTGCTGCCACAGGCCGCGCATCCGCGGGAGGTTGTACTCGAGCTGCGCCAGCTCGACCTGGAGCTTGCCCTCGGCGCTCACGGCGTGCTGGGCGAAGATGTCGAGGATGAGCTGTGTCCGATCCACGACGCGCGCAGAGAGCCGGTCCTCGAGCCGGCGCTGCTGCCCCGGCGCCAGCTCGTCGTCGACGATCAGCGACTCGGCGCCCGACTCGGCGAAGGCCCGCTCGAGCGCCACGAGCTTCCCCTTGCCGACGTAGGTTCGCTCGTCGGGCCGCGCCCGGCGCTGCACGATCTCGCCGACCGGCTCGACGCCGGCGGTGCGGGAGAGCTCGCGAAACTCCCCCAGCTCGTCCTCGGCATCGACGCCGGAGCCCAGCACTGCGACGATGAACCCCCGCTCGGGCTCTGCGCCCGGTGCGGGATCCGGCTGGTGCTGCGTCACGACGGAATTATGACTAGCGCTTCTGTGATTCGGCGAACCGCCTCTTCGAGACGGGAGTCGGGAACCGTGAGCGAGAGACGCACGTACCCTTCGCCGCTCGGACCGTAGGCATCGCCGGGTGAGACGAGTACCGATGCGCGATCGAGGACGAGCTCGGTGAACGACGCCGAGGTGTGGCCCTCGGGCACCCGCACCCAGAAGTACGGCGTCGCGCGCGGCGGCTCGACCTCGAGGCCGATCCCAGCGAGGCCTTCGGCGAGCAGGTCCCGGCGGCGGGCATAGACCTCGGAGATCTCGCGCGGAAAGTCGCGGGCGGCGGTCAGCGCCACCGCGGCGGCATGCTGGAGGGCCCCGGACATCCCGGAGTCGAGATTCGTCTTCAGCCTGCGGTAGCGCTCGACGACCTCGGCGTTTCCCGCGACGAAGCCGGCGCGCCAGCCGGTCATGTTCCAGCCCTTGGACAGCGAGAAGATCTCGATGCCGACCTCCTTGGCGCCGGGCGTCTCGAGGAAGCTCGGCGGCCTGTAGCCGTCGAAGGCGACCTCCGAGTACGGATTGTCATGGACGAGGACCAGGTCGCGCTCACGAGCGAAGGCGACGGCGAGCTCGAAGAAGTCGAGCTCCGCGGTCGCGCCGGTGGGGTTGTTCGGGTAGTTGAGGTAGAGGAGGTTCGCGTCGGGCGCGCCGTCGAGCTCGGGCAGGAATCCGTTCTCCTCGCGCAGCGGCAGGTAATGGACGTCCGCTCCCGCGAAGACCGGGCCCGAGGTATACGGCGGATAGCCGGGGTCGGGAGCGAGACACACATCCCCGGGGTCGAGGCAGGCCAGCGCGATGTGAGCGACGGCTTCCTTCCCTCCGAGCGCCGGGATCACCTCGCCGGCGGGATCGAGCTCGATGCCGAAGCGGTCGCGGTAGAACCCCGTTGCGGCCGCCCGGAACTCGTCCGTGCCGTGGTTTGTGGGGTACTGGTGCGTGCGCGGGTCACGAGCCGCTTCGGCGAGAGCCTCGATCACGGCAGGCGGTGTCGGCAGGTCGGGATCGCCGATTCCGAGGCTGATCACGTCGATGCCCGCGCGCTCGGCCTCCGTCACCTTGCGCTCGAGCTCCGCGAAGAGGTACGGAGGCACTGCGTCGAGCCGCTTCGCGAATCTCAGAGCTCCAGCTCCTCTGAAAGCTCCAGGCGGCAGATCTCCTCGGCCGGCCCGACGAGCCATGCGTTCAAAGCGTCGTCGAGGCTCACGAGGAGGTCGCCGCCGGCCAGGTGAACCGTGACGGGGCTCTCGCACCACCCGTGCCGGACCGCGGCGCCCGCGACCGCGACCGCGCTCGTGCCCGAAGAAAGGGTCTCCCCCGCTCCCCGCTCCCAGACCCCGACCGTGACCTCGCGCGGGGCTTCGACGCGCACGAGTTGCACGTTCGTCCGCTCGGGGAAGCGCTCGTGGCGCTCGACGAGCGGGCCGAGACGTAGAAGCTCGTCCCGCGCGGGCTCGCGTCGGATGACCGCGTGCGGGTTCCCGACCGACACCGGGACGAGCTCGACGGGCTCACCCGCGACGTCGATCGTCTCCATGTCGCCGACCTCGACCGTGCCCATGTCCATTTCGACCTGCTTGCCGTCTCGCATGCTGGCGACGACCTCACGCGGGCCGACGGAGATCCGCACCGTGCCCGCCCCGCTCCGCCGGGCGAGCCAGCGTGCCGCGATGCGCGTCCCGTTGCCGGAGAGCTCCGCGGTCGAGCCGTCCGGGTTCCAGATCACGACCTCGGCGCGGCCGCCGTTCGCAGAGGTGACTTCGACGATGCCGTCCGAGCCGACGCCGAAGTGGTAGTCGCAGAGCCGCCGCACGCGCGCGGGTGTCAGCGGGAAGGCAAGCTCAGCCCGCTCGACCAGCAGGTAGTCGTTGCCGAGCCCGTGCCACTTCGAGAATTGCATCGGCGATCTCGCCCGGGGGGCGGTTCGCGGGCAGGCTAACAAGGCCCGGAATTCGCCGCATCCATTTTCGCTGGTAGGCCGCGTAGCGCTTCGTGCGGGCTATCACCACGTCGCGGGCGGCCGCCTCGGGGAGCTCCGCGATCTCGCGCAGCCCCATTGCGTGTCGCGCGGTCGAGGACACGTCCCCGGTGAGCGCGCGGCGCACCTCCTCGACGACCCCGGCCTGAAACATCGCGTTCGCTCTCGTCTCGATTCGTCGGTGAAGCTCGTCCTTCGGCACTTCGAGCCCGAAGACGAGCGTCGGGTGACGGGTCTCGTCCTTCCAGAGGCGATCGCGTTCCCGCTGTTTTCCGGCGAGCTCGAGCCCACGGACGACGCGGCGCCGGTCATTCGGATGCACCGCTGCGGCCGCTCGGGGGTCGAGCTCGGCGAGCAGCGCGTGGGCATGCTGCGCGCCCTCGCTGTCGTAGAGCTTCTCCCACCGCTCGCGTGTTCCGGGCTCCGGTGCCGGGGGCAGCCGAAGGTCGGCGAGCGCTGCGCGCAGGTAGAGCCCGGTGCCGCCGACGACCACCGGCGTGCCCCCGGCCGCGAGGATCTCGTCGATCGCGGCCTGCGCGAGCTGCTGGTACTCGCCGAGCGACGCCTCGTGGTCGAGCGGCCAGACACCGACGAGCCGCATCGGGAGCCCGGACTGGTTCGTGAGGATCGGCAGGCCACGGTAGACCTGCATCGAGTCGGCGGACACGATCTCTGCCGGGATCCGATCTGCGAGGGCCTCGGCAACCGCGGTCTTCCCGGAAGCCGTCGGCCCGAAGATCGCAAGGACCAGGTCAGGCACGGAGCCGAGCACGCGCGAGCTCGAGATCCTCGTCGCTCGCGCCGCCTGAGCGCAGGTACCCCTCCACGGTGCCGTAGCGCCGTTCGAGCTCGTCGAAGAGCCCGACGATCGACGCCGCCGGTGTCTGCGAGATCCGCCGTAGCCGCTCCCGCTCGGCCTCCGTCTCCGCCTCGGCGAGCCAGGCCTCGTGACGCGGGCGCAGGCGTTCTTCGCTGAGCGCGTAGTCGTCGGCGATTTGCTCGACGTCCACGCCCGCGAGGTGCAGGAGGAACGCCGTGAGCAGGCCGGTCCGGTCCTTCCCGCCCACGCAGTGAACGACGACCCCGCCCTCGGGCGCACGCGCCACGGCCTGGATGCCGGCGGCGACGTTCTCCCTGAAGTGCTCGAGGAAGATCAGATACACATCGCGCGTCGCGGTGGCCACGTCGGGCGCAGCGTTCGCCGCCGCCTCCACCTCCGTTTCGATCTCTTCCCACTCGCGCTCGTCGTTTTCCATGAACGGGACGTGCAGCACCGCCACGGGAGGCTCGGCGGGTGGGTCGACCTCGCGCTCGTGATCCCCCCGCAGGTCGACGATGGTGCCGATGCCGTAGTCGACGGCCGCCTGCCAGCCCTCAGAGGTCAGCTGGCGCAGGCTGTCCGCCCGGACGATCGCGCCGAAGAGCGTCTCGGAGCCGTCCGCGGCTCGGTGGCCTCCGAGGTCGCGGACGTTGAGACACCCGTCCCAGCGCAGGTCGCGACTACGCTGCAACAGCGGCCAGCTCGGTGCCCCGGAGGGTGGTCGAGGTCGCGCCCTCGATCCTCACGTCCACCAGTTCTCCCGGCACCGTCGCCCCGACGAAGTTGACCGTGATGTTGCGGCGCGTCCGGCCGCGCAGGAGCGTCGAGTCGGTGCGGCTCGCCCCTTCGACCAGCACTTCCTCGACTCGGCCGATCCGCTCCCGGTTGCGCTCGCGCGCGTTGCGCTGAACGACCTCAACGAGGCGCTCGATCCGCTCCCGCTTGACCTCCTCCGGAACCTGCTCGGGCATCGTCGCCGCCTCCGTCCCCTGCCGGGGTGAGAAGACGAAGGTGAAGGCGCCGTCGTAGCCGACCTCCTCGACGACCTCGAGCGTCTCCTCGAAGTCCCGCTCGCTCTCGCCGGGGAAGCCGACGATGATGTCCGTCGTCAGGGCGAGATCGGAGATCGCCGCGCGCATCTCCCCGACGAGCCGCAGGTAGCGCTCCCGGCTGTAGGTGCGCCGCATCGCCTTCAGGATCCGGCTCGACCCCGACTGGAGCGGCAGGTGAGCGTGCTCGCAGACCGCGCCGCACTCGGCCATGGCGGCGATCACCTCGCGCCGGAAGTCCTTCGGGTGCGGGCTCGTGAAGCGGATCCGCTCGATTCCCGAGACGGCGTCGCAGGCGCGGAGGAGCTCGCCGAACTCCGTCTTCACATCCGGGAGGAGATCGCGGCCCCACGAATTGACGTTCTGGCCAAGCAGCGTGACCTCGCGGACACCGTCGCGCGCGAGCCGCGTCACCTCGGCGACGATCTCGCCGGGGCGGCGGCTGACCTCCCGCCCTCGGACGGCCGGCACGATGCAGTACGAGCAGACCGAGTTGCAGCCCATCGAGACCTGCACCCACGCCTGGAAGCGACGCTCGCGGCGCATCGGGAGCGTGCCGGCGAAGGCGCGCGTCTCACCCGTGCCGAAACGGCTGCGGGGAGCCTGACCGCCCGTGCCGAGCCACTCGCCGAGGTGCGGGATCGACCCGGGCCCGAAGGCGACGTCCACGAACGGATAGAGCTCGAAGAGGCGCTCGCGTTGAGCCTCCGCGTAGCAGCCGCCGACAGCGATCACCTTCTCCGGATCGGCGAGCTTCAGCATCTTCGCGTTGCCGAGGTGCGCAGCGAAGCGCTGATCCGGTTTCTCCCGGATGGTGCAAGTGTTGAAGACGATGACGTCGGCCTCTTCCTGCGACAAGGCCTCGCCCAGACCCAGCTCCTCGAGCATGCCCTTGATCCGCTCAGAGTCGTGAGCGTTCATCTGGCAGCCAAACGTCGTAACGTGGTAGCGCTTCATAGCGGCTGCAAATGGTAGCCCCCGGGAGTGGAAGACCTGAATCCGCCCGAGAGCGAGTGAGAATCGCCGCCGGAGCCGGGCTCAGCCCGGCGGGAGGCTAACTGCGGCGAGGAGACGATCGCAGCGCGCCTACCTCTGCCGGCTCCTGAAACGATCGATCCACGCCTCCGCCCGCAAGGAGGGGGCTCGCGGGGGAACCAGGGGTTCGCCCGCGTCCAAACCAGGGGTTTCCCCGTGAAGACGAGCGAAGCGACGTCTACTTCGCGAACTCGATATTGCGGGACTCGCGGATCACGGTCACCTTGATCTGGCCGGGATACTCGAGCTCGGCCTCGATCTCGCGCGCGAGCTCGTGCGAGAGGAGCGCGGCCTCGTCGTCGTCGATCTCGCCCGGCTTCACGATGACGCGGATCTCGCGCCCGGCCTGGAGCGCGTATGCCTTCTCGACCCCCGGCTTGTTCGTCGCCAGCTCCTCGAGGGCGGCAAGGCGCTTGACGTAGTTCTCGAGGCTGTCGCCGCGGGCACCGGGTCGGGCGCCCGAGATCGCGTCGGCGGCGATCACCAGCACCGACTCGACCGTCTGCGGCTGCACATCGTAGTGGTGCGCCTCGATTGCATGGACGACGCCGGGCGACTCGCCGTACCGCCTCGCGTACTGCACGGAGATCTCCGTATGCGAGCCCTCGATCTCGTGCGTGAGCGCCTTGCCGAGGTCGTGCAAGAGGGCGGCGCGCTTCGCGGTCTTCACGTCCGCCTCGAGCTCGGTCGCCATCAGCCCTGCCAGATGGACGACCTCGAGCGTGTGCTTGAGGACGTTCTGGCCGTAGCTCGTCCGGTAGTTGAGCCGGCCGAGGAGCTTGACGATCTCCTCGTGGAAGTCGCCGCAGTTCGCCTCGAAGACCGCCTGCTCGCCGGCTTGGCGAATGTGCTCTTCCATCTCGGTCTTCGACTGGTAGTACATCTCCTCGATCCGCGCCGGCTGGATGCGCCCGTCCTCGACGAGCTTCGTCAGCGTGATCTTTGCGATCTCCCGGCGGATCGGGTCGAACGAGGAGAGGACGACTGCCTGCGGAGTGTCGTCGACGATCACGTCCACCCCGGTGAGGTGCTCGAGGGCCCGGATGTTCCGACCTTCGCGGCCGATGATGCGTCCTTTCATGTCGTCGGACGGCAGCTCGATCAGCGAGGAGGTGGTTTCCGCTGCGTGGCTCGCCGCGACGCGTTGAAGGGCGTCGGCGACGAGGTTCCGGGCGCGCCGCTTTGCCTCGGTCTGAGCCTCTTCCTCGAGTTGCCGGACGCGGCGGCCAAGCTCGTGCCGGATGAGCTCCTCCGACTGCGCCAGGAGCCTCGCTTTCGCCTCGTTCACGGTCATGCCGGCGATCCGCTCGAGCTCCTCGAGCTCTCGCTTCCTCGCCTCCTTCAGGTTCTCCTGGAGCTCCTTGACATTCGTCTCCCGGTCGGCGAGCCCCTGCTCCCGCCGCTCGAGCTCCTTCATCCGCCGGCCGACGTCGTCCTCGCGCGCGAGCACGCGCTCCTCGATCTTGGTGATCCGCGCCCGCTGCTCCTGTACCTCGCGCTCAACCTCGCCACGGACGCGGACGGCCTCCTCGCGGGCCTCGATCTTCGTCTCGCGGCGGATCGTCTCGGCCTCGAGGCGCGCCTCTGCCACGCTCGAGCCGCCGAGCAGACGGAACGCGACGAGCACGATCACGCTCGTCGCCAGAACGCTGATCACAACGGCGGCGATGACGACGACCATGGGCGCTCCTCGGGGTCGCGCCGGGCGGGCCCGGCTGGGATCGGTTGTCCGCTCGCGTGAGCGGGCTCGCCCGGCATTCCCACCGGCATGGCGTCATTTTCGAATCGGCGAACGGCCCAGGCAGGGCCGCAGCGAGCACGGCTAGACCTTCGCCGTCAGATCCTCTCGGAAGCTCGTCGCCATCTGGTCTTTCCTCGGTTTAGTTGTGAAGCTGATTCGAAAAATGCGCTTGTGCAGGTAAAAATGTCGAGTGATGCCTGCACATCGTAACGCCCATCACCCCTCTTCCGCAATGGGGCTCGGGACCGCGGCGTCGATTGCGTCCTCGGCGAAGCCTCGGCGAACGAGATAGCGAGCCGTTCGCAGGCTGGGCCCCCGCTCCTCGGCAACACGGCGGGCTCGCTCGGCCTCCGGCTCCAGGGCCGAAACGGCCGCCGCCGCCAGCTCCGGGGAGATCCCTCGCCCCACGAGGTCGGCGCGGATCATGGCGTTCCCCGCGCCGCGCTCCGCGAGCAGCTCGGCGCGCCGGCGCGCAAGGCGTTCGTCGTCGATCGCCCCCGCCTCCGCCAGGCGTGCAACGGCGGCCGCCCGCGGAGCGGGCGCCACTCCTGAGCGTGCCAGCCGGTCGCTGAGCGCCCGCTCGGAAAAGTCCTGCCTGCGAAGCGCCCGCGCCGCTCGAGCAAGAGCGTCGCGCTCCCTCAGCTCGGTGCGCAGGCGCCGGAGCCGGGGCCTGTCGAGCTCTACGCCGACGGCGAGCCCGGCCGCCATCACGACCTCGAGCGGCACGGTCCGCCAGAGCGCTCCGTCGAGCTCGATCTGGACGCGCCCGCGCGGGGCAGCGCGCAGAGCGGTGACGCTAGGCCTTGGCCGGAACCTCTTCGGCGGCGGCAGGTTCGGCCTCCTCCCCCGTCGCCACCGGCAACAGCCGCGCGGAGGCGATGATCCCTTCCCCGAGCTCGGCCTGGATCCGCTGAACGATCTTCTCGGCGACGTCGGGGTGCTCGCGCAGGAAGGCGGCCGCGTTCTGGCGGCCCTGTCCGAGCCGCTCGTCGTCGAAGCTGAAGTAGGAGCCCGATTTCTGGACGGCCTTGCGCTCGATCCCGGCCTCCAGCACCGTGCCCTCCCAGGAGACGCCGGAGCCGTAGATGATGTCGAACTCAGCCTGCTTGAACGGCGGCGCGACCTTGTTCTTCACGACCTTCACGCGAACCCGGTTGCCGATTGCCTCGACGCCCTCCTTGAGCGTCTCGATGCGCCGGATGTCGAGCCGGATCGAGGAGTAGAACTTCAGCGCGCGGCCGCCCGGTGTGACTTCAGGTGAGCCGAACATGACCCCGATCTTCTCGCGGAGCTGGTTCGTGAAGAGGCAGATCGTGTCGGTGCGGTTCAGCGTGCCGGCGAGCTTGCGCAGCGCCTGGCTCATGAGCCGCGCCTGGAGGCCGACGTGGCTGTCCCCCATCTCGCCTTCGATCTCGGCCTTCGGCGTGAGCGCGGCGACCGAGTCGACCGCGACGACGTCGAGCGCGCCCGAGCGGATGAGGAGCTCGGCGATCTCGAGCGCCTGCTCGCCGTTGTCGGGCTGCGAGACGAGCAGCTCGTCGATGTTGACGCCGATTCGCCGCGCGTACTGCGGGTCCATCGAGTGCTCGGCGTCGATGAAGGCGCAGATGCCGTGTCGGCGCTGGGCCTCGGCGATGACGTGGTAGACGAGGGTCGTCTTCCCCGACGATTCGGGCCCGAAGACCTCGACGATGCGCCCGCGCGGGAGCCCACCGACTCCGAGGGCGAGGTCGAGCGTCAGTGATCCCGTCGAGACGGCGCCCGTGGCGACCTGCGCGTGGTCGTTCATGCGCATGACCGAGCCCTTGCCGAACTGACGCTCGATCTGGCCGAGGGCGACGTCGAGTGACTGCTCGCGATCCAACCTCATCCACCTCCTAGCGGAACCGACTCGAGAACTTCGTACTGGGCCCCGGACGGCCGCAGCACGGAATGCATAACAGCAGAACCGGACATCGTCAGGGGGCCGAGATCGGGGATCGGCGGCCGGAGCCGCGGCCGGTCACGGAAGCGGACGACTGTGAGGTGCGGAAGCCACGGCCGCTTCTCCGGCTGGTAGACGCCGAGCTGCTGAAGGCGCCGGTGGACATCCTCCGCGATCCGACTCGCGCGGCCCTGCTCGTCGTCGCAGACGAGCATCCCGACCGAGCGCGTCTCGCGGTAGCGAGCTGCGGTGAGCACCGGCGGGGCGGCGTCCTCGGCGGCCGCGCGCAGAGCGCCGGCGATCGGCTGGAGCTCGCCAGCCGGCCGGGAGCCCAGGAACGCGACCGTGACGTGCAGGTTCCCCTCGGGAACGATGCGAGCACCCTCGGGCGCGCCCAGCTGGTCGCGTTGCCAGCGCACGAGAGCCCGAACCGCGGTCTCGGGCAGCAGAAAGGCGACGAAGAGCCGTAGGCGCTCACGGTCGCCGAGGCTAGCGGGGGAAGTCATACGTGTCTGTCACGACTTCGTGCCGAGAAGCTCACGCACGAGATGAAGCGCTGCGGCGGTCGCGCGGCTGCGCACGACCTCGCGGTCGCCGGGAAGGCGCAACTCACGGCCCGCCTCGCCGTCCGGTGAGAGCGCCTGGATGTGCACGAGGCCGACGGGCTTCTCGGGAGTGCCGCCGCCGGGGCCGGCGATCCCGGTCACCGCCACCGCGACGTCCGCTCGGAGGCGCTCGCGCGCCCCCGAGGCCATAGCCGCGGCCGTCTCGGCCGACACCGCCCCGTGAGCGGCGAGAATCTCGTCGGGCACGCCCAGCTGTGTGACCTTCACCTCGTCCCCGTAAGCGACGATGCCGCCCCGGAAGACCTCGCTCGACCCCGGCACCGAGGTCAGCCGCGCCGCGACGAGGCCCCCCGTGCACGACTCGGCAACGGCCAGGGAGAGCGCTCGTGCTCGGGCTGCCTCGAGCACGAGCTCCTCGACCGGCCGGTCGTCCTCGGCGAAGAGGTATCGCCCGAGCGCGGACCCCAGAGCGCCGGCGAGCTCCTCCGACTCGCCGAAGAGCTCCACCCAGATCTCGCCGTCGTGGGCACAGACGGTGGCCTCGACGCCTTCGGGCTCCCCTCCTGCCTCGGCGAGCGCCTTCGCGACCGCCGACTCGCTGGCGCCGAAGAAGCGCAGCACGTGCCGCCTCAGAGGTTCCACGCGGGCCAGCACACGGCGCACGGGCTTCGCGTCGAGCGCAGCTCTCCACAGGCGTCGCAGCTCCGCCGGCGGCCCCGGCAGGACGACCGCGACCGCGCCGCCGGCGTCCAGCACGAGCCCGGGCGCCGTCCCTGCGATCCCGATCACGATCGCGCCCTCCGGGATCGTGGCCTGCTTGCGCACGCCCTCAGCGAAGTCCGCGTAGGGCCGCCCGAGCCGCTCGGCGATCTGCCGCGAGATGCCCTCGATCTCGGTCTCGAGACGGGGCTCTACGATCGCCTCGCGCCCGGCCGCGCCCGCGAGGGCTTCCACCGTGCGGTCGTCGTGGGTCGGGCCGAGGCCTCCCGAGACGACGAGGAGGTCACTCCGGAGACCCTCCCGGAGCGCCGCCTCGAGCTCGCCCGCCTCGTCGCCCACCAGCGTGATCCGCGTCGGCTCCAGCCCCCGCGAGGCGAGCTCGCGGGCGAGAAACGGGCCGTTCTCGTCGCGACGCCCACCGCGCATGAGCTCGCTGCCGGTGACGACGACCGTCGCGCGCGCGGTCAAGCGAGGGGCTGAGCGACCGAGACGCCCCTCGGCGTCACCACGAGCCACCGGCGCGGTCCCTGCCCCCGGCCGGGTACGTCGACCGGCCTGCCGTTCAGCCGCAGCCGCAGATTCAAAGGCGCGAAGACATAGACCCAGAGCCGGCCGCCGGCGAAGCGACGGCTCTGCCCGAGCTCGAGCGTGCCCTCGTAGAGCGGCTTGCCGCTCCGCGCGCCGCGATAGACGGCGAGGTAGCAGTCGCCGTTCACCGCCGAGACGACCAGGCGTGCGAGCGGCCGCTGCGAGTGCTTCCTCGACGGAGAATTGTTCAGCAAGACGTTCGGCTTCGGGTCCTTCCCGAACTTGGCGGCGGCAAAGACGATGACCGTCAGGCCCAAGATGACGGCGAGGGTCATCACGACGACCTTCCCCTGGAAGGACGCCGAGCTGCCCGGCCAACCTGGCTCGCGGCGAGGCCGGAGCGGTTGCTCTTCCTCCGCCTCGAGCTCCCCGCGGACGTAGCGCGAGTTGAACTCGTCGACGTACAGCTGGCCGTCGAGCCCGAGGAAGTCGGCGTACGAGCGGAGGAAGCCCTTCACGTACGTCTGCGCGGGCAGCACCTCGAACTGCTCCTCCTCGAGCGCGCGTAGGTACTTGCCGCGAATCTTGGTCGCCTGCTCGATCTCCGGAAAGTCGAGCCCCTGCCGCAGGCGAGCCTCGCGGAGGCTATTGCCAATCTCGAACACGGGAGCCTGGGATTCTAGGGGGCCTCAGCCGCGGACGTAATAGAGGTAGGCGTAGACGGCGAGCGAGATGGCCCCGACGAGCGCCAGGTAGAGGGCGAGCCAGCCGAGGATCCGCCCGGCCAACGCGGCACGCCCCCCGCCCACTCGGCCGAGCGTCCGCTCGAGGTTGCGCCTGGCGCGGCGGGCGGACCAGAGCGCTCCGAGCGCGAGCGCGCCGGCGACCGGCACGGCGGCGCCCGCGTGCACGAGCCGTAGCTCCTCGCGACTCTCCGTGACAGCGGCGGCGGCCGGCATCGCGGCGAGCCCGAGCAGCCCAAGCAGGACCGAGACCCGGGCGGCGAGGTTCCGCGGCCTTGCGCCGTTAGAGGCGATCCCGCTGCGAGAGTTAAGCGTGGAAGGCATCCCAGGCATTAGTCAAGAGCCGCCGAGTAGGCGCCTCATTCGGCCGCGCCGGCACAGCCGCCGGGCCTTTTTGGTCGGCGCCGCCGAGTCGGCGCCTCATTGCTTGACGTAGGGGCGGCCAACGGCGGCTGGCGGGATCGAGCGGCCGATCAGGCCCGCGACGGCGATCAAGGTCAGCACGTACGGCAGCGTCGAGATGATGTTCGCCGAGATGTCCGCCTCGCGCTGGAGCGGGATCGAGACCGCGAAGCCGAACCCGAAGAGGAGCGTGGCGACGAAGGCCCAACCGGGCCGCCACTTGCCGAAGATGACCGCCGCGAGCGCGATGAAGCCACGCCCGCTCGTCATGTTCTCGGAGAACGTGCCGGTGAACCCGATCGAGAGGAACGCGCCGCCCAGCGCGGCGAGCACCCCGGACGTGACGACGGCAAGGTACCGCACGCGGTAGACCGAGATTCCGACAGTGTCAGCGGCGCGCGGATGCTCGCCCACAGAGCGGATTCGGAGCCCGATCGGTGTCTTGAAGAGGACGACGTAGGAGAGGATGACGACGGCGAACATGAGCCAGACGAGCAGGTTGAGCTCGCCGAAGACGCCGTTGAGGAAATCGCCGAGGACCGGGACGCCGTCGAGAAAGCCGAGGTCGACGTTCGGCACGCGGGCAACCTGGTCGTTGGGAATTCCGTCCGGATAGATCGAGCTGAAGAGGTAGCCCGTGAGCCCGAGCGCGAGGAAGTTGACGGCAAAGCCGCTGACGATCTGGTCGGCCCTGAGGTGAATCGAGAAGAACGCATGCACAAGCGCCAGGAGGCCGCCGAAGAGCATGGCCATCAGGAGGCCGACCACCCAGGCTCCGCTCCAGATCGAGCCCCAGACGGCGAAGAAGGCGCCCGTCAGCATCATCCCCTCGAGCCCGATGTTCACGACGCCCGAGCGCTCGGAGAAGATCCCGCCGCACGCTGCGAAGGCGAGCGGGGTCGCGAACCGGAGCGTCGAGGCGACGAGGCCGGCCGTGAAGATGCCTTCGAGAGTGTCTCGCTCGACTCCCTGAGCCCAGAGCGCTGCGCCGGTGCCGAGGACCGCGGCGGCGAGCGCCCACGCCCCTGCGCTGCGCTCTCCTCGCGCGAAGGCGGCAACCCCGCACGCGGCGGCGAGGAAGCCGACCGCGATTGGGACGGCAAGGTCGCGCACCGTCCATGGCGGCAGCGCCAGCCAGAGCGCCAGTAGCCCGAGCAGGACGCCCAGCGTGCCAAGCCCGCGCGCGTCGGCGAGCCGACCCGTACGCGCGAAGAGCCGGTCGCGGGCCGCGTCGATCACAGGGCGGGCTCCTCGCGCGTCGGTGGCCGAATCCGCAGATAGCGGCGCGCGCGCCAGACGTACACGATCAGGAGCTCGGCGCCGACGAAGAAGATGACGAGCGCCTGGATCATCGTCGCGAGGTCGGTGGCGAGCGCCGGATCGAAGACGTCGGGATCGAGCTGACGCGTCGAGGTGCCCGTCTGCAGGCCGGCGAAGAGCAACGAGGCGAAGAGGATCCCGATGGGCTTGTTGCGGCCGAGGAGCGCGACGGCGATGCCGGTGAAGCCCACCTGGCTGCCGAAGTCGCTCGTGTCGACCGAGTACTTGAAGCCGAGCACGTCGACCGCGCCGGCGAGCCCGGCAAACGCGCCGGAGATGGCGAGGGCGAGGAAGTAGCTGCGGCGCACGGGGATCCCGCCGTAACGGGCAGCCTCCGGGTTGAAGCCGACCGCGCGGACCTCGAAGCCCAGTGTCGTCCGGTTGAGCACCACGTAGTAGACGACGAGCGCGGCGAGGGCGATGAAGATGCCGGCGTGGAGCGCCTGGAAGTGGCCCCAGACGATCCAGAGCTTCGCAGAGTCGTCGATCACCTCGGAGCGGGGCAGCGAGGGGATCGCCCCCTGGAGCGGCCCGTTGAGCTCGAAGAGATACTGGCCGCCGAAGATCGCGATCCAGTTGAGCATGATCGTCGTGATCACCTCGTGGGCTCCGACCGTCGCCCGCAGCAGGCCCGCGATTCCGCCCCAGAGCGCCCCGCAGACGATGCCTGCGAGGATGCCGACGGCGACGTGCATGGGCTTGTCGAGGCCTGACAGGTGCGTTCCGACCCAGAGCGCCCCGATGAACCCGAGCCAGTACTGACCCTGGCCGCCGATGTTGAAGAGGCCGCAGCGGAAGGCGAACGCGACCGCGAGCGCGGTGAGCATGAGTGGCGTCGCCACGCGAAGCGTCTGCTGCAGATCGCGGGCCGCCTCGGCGCGGCCGTCTCCCTGCACCCACGGGAAGACCCAGTTGAGCCCCGTGCCTTCGAAGATCGCCCGGTACGCGGTGAGGGGGTTGTGGCCGGTGATGAGGACGACGAGGCCCCCGATCAGGAATGCGACCGCCGTCGCGGCGAGCGGAACGATGACGCCTCCCGCCCGCTCGTAGAACCCGGCGAGCCCTGAGAAGCCCCCTTGCTCCTGCGGCTCGACCGGCTCGGTCACGCCGCGTCCTCGCGTGCACCGCCCGTCATAGCGATCCCCAGCTCCTCGTCCGACACGTCCGGCCCGTACTCGCCCACGATTCGCCCCTCGTAGATGACGAGGATGCGGTCGGAGAGCGAGAGGACCTCGTCGAGCTCCAGCGAGACGAGGAGCACGGCCCGTCCCTCGTCGCGCTCCTCGACGAGGCGCTGGTGGACGAACTCGATAGCGCCTACGTCGAGCCCCCGGGTGGGCTGTGCGGCGACGAGCACCCGCGGGTCGCGGCTCACCTCGCGTGCGACGACGAGCTTCTGCTGGTTACCGCCCGACAAGGCCGAGGCCGGCGTTTGCGGCTGTCCGCCGCGCACGTCGAACTCGCGCAGGAGGCTTCGCGCGCGGGTAACGAGCCGGCGCGGGAAGAGCCAGCCGAATCGCGAGTCCGGCTCGCGCCGGTAGTCGTGCAGCGCCAGGTTCTCTGCGAGGCTGAACTCGAGCACGAGCCCGCGGAGCTGACGGTCCTGCGGAATGTGGCCCTCGCCGGCGTCGAGCGCGTGGCGCGCGCTCGCACCCGAGATGTCCGTGTCTCCTACCCGGATCCGTCCTCCGGCCGGCTTGCGCAGGCCGGTGAGGGCGTCGATCAGCTCTGTCTGGCCGTTCCCGTCGACGCCGGCCAGCCCGACGATCTCGCCGGTCCGCACCTCGAACGAGACATCGCGGACCGCCTCCAGCCCTCTTTCGTCCCGGACGGTTAGGCCCTCGACGCGCAACACCGGCTCGCCCGGCTCAGCGGGTTTCTTCTCGACCCTGAGGAGCACCTCGCGCCCGACCATCAGCCGCGCGAGGGTCTCGGGCGTCGCCCCCTCGCGGGGCAGCGTCTCGATCTTCTTGCCGCGCCTGAGGACGGTGATCCGGTCGGCGATCCGGAGCACCTCGGTCAGCTTGTGGCTGATGAAGACGACGGACATGCCCTCCCGGGTCAGGGTGCGCAGGATGTCGAACAGCTCATTCGCCTCCTGCGGCGTCAGCACGGCCGTCGGCTCGTCGAGGATGAGCACGTCGGCGCCGCGGTAAAGGGCCTTCAGGATCTCCACGCGCTGCTGCTGTCCGACGCCGATGTTCTCGACGCGCTCCCGGGGATCGACGACGAACTTGAAGCTGCGCGCGATCTGCTCCACGCGCGCAACGGCGGCGTCGTAGTCGAGGACGATGCCGGCCCGCGTCGGCTCCGTCGCCAGGACGATGTTCTCGGCGACGGTCATCACCGGGATGAGCATGAAGTGCTGGTGCACCATCCCGATCCCGAGGTCGATGGCGTCTTTCGGCGAATGGATCGAGACCGTTTGCCCATTGACCCGGATCTCGCCCTCGTCCGGGTGGTAGAGGCCGTAGAGGACGTTCATGAGCGTGGACTTGCCGGCCCCGTTCTCGCCGAGCAGGGCGTGCACCTCGCCTCGGTGCAGGTCGAAGTCGACACGGTCGTTGGCGACGACACCGGGGAAGCGCTTGACGATCCCCTTCAGCTCGAGGAGAGGCGCCTCGCTCATGCGGTCGAGATCGTACGGGGGCGGACGGAGCGTCCGCCCCCGTACCGATCGTTCCCTACTTGACCTTGTCGAGCGTAGCCGGCGGGTCGATCTTCCCGCTCTTCAGGTCCGTGTCCGCCTTGGCGACCGCGTCCTTCACGCTCTGCGGCACGTTTCCGTGGAAGTCCGTCAGCAGCTTCGCGTCGGGTAGCTGCGCCACGCCGTAGAAGTTGTTCACGCCGCCCTTGAACGTGCCCTCCTTGAAGGCCTTGATGATCTCGTAGACGGAGCTCTCCAGCGGCTTCAGCGCGCTCGTGATCACGCAGTCGCCTTGCGACGATTGGTCGACGTCGACGCCGATCGCGAGCTTGCCCTTCTCGCAGGCCGCGTCGAGAGCGCCGAGCCCGCACTTCCCGGCCACCTGGAAGACGACGTCCGACCCCTGGTTGATCTGGTCGATCGCGATCTCCTTGCACTTGGCAAGGTCCTCGAAGTCCTGCGAGTAGGCGTTCAGCGTCTTCACGCCCGGCTTCGTGTCCTTGACCGCCTGCTGGAAGCCCGCGATCCAGTTGTCGACCGGCGGGATCTTCTTTCCGCCGACCGTCGACACGGTGCCGGTCTTCGTCATCAGCGCCGCCACGACGCCCGCCTCATAGCCGGACTCCTCGGTCGGGTAGACCATGCCGACGGCGTTCGGCTGCTCGCACGTTCCGGCCTTCGCGCAACCCTCTCCGCCGAAGAACTGGTCGACGCCGGCGAAGCTGGTGTCGGGAAACTCCTTCGCCACCTCGATCGTCGACGGGCCGAGCAGGAAGCCGACCGCGACCACCAGGCCGTTGCCATCCTGGGCGGCCGCCGTCATGTTCGGCTTGTAATCGTCGGCCGAGTTCGAGACGTAGACGCGCGTCTTCAGCCCGAAGTCGCTCTCGGCCTTCTTGAGGCCGGCGATCGAGAACTGGTTGAACCCGCGGTCATCGACCCCGCCGGTGTCGGTGACGAGGCCGACCTTCATCTGGTCCGTCGCCGCGCCGGTCGTGGTTCCCGCGCCCTCGTTGTCGTTCCCGCCGCCGCAGGCCGCGGCGCCAAGGACGAGCAAGGCAGCCCCCAGCGCCACCAGGAGCCACTTGAATCGCATTCCTGTCACTTGCACCCTCCTCTGACCCGCTTGTGAGTTCCGCGGGCGATGCTAAACGAGTCGGGCTGCGCTAGCCGAGGACTCGGTCGAGGGCGGCCTCGTCGACGAGCACACGGCGGGGCTTCGAGCCCTCGTAGCCGGAGATGATCCCGCGGCGCTCGAGCATGTCGATCAGGCGTCCCGCCCGCGTATAGCCGACCCGGAGCCGGCGCTGGAGGAGCGAGGTCGAGGCGGTCTGCGCCTGGACGACCACTTCGATCGCGCGGTCGAGGAGCGGATCCTCGTCGGGGTCGAACTCCTCGTCTGCGTGGTCGTCCTCGCCCGGCTGCGGCTCGGGCGCCTCCAGCAGCGACTCGTCCAGCTCCTGCTCGCGCTGGCCGCGGCACTGCTCGACGACGAGCGCGATCTCGTCCTCGCTCACGTACGCGCCCTGGAGCCGCTGGAGCCGCGAGGTGCCGAGCGGCTTGAAGAGCATGTCGCCCTGGCCGAGGAGGCTCTCCGCGCCGCCCTGATCGATGATCACCCGCGAGTCGGTCTGGCTCGAGACGGCGAACGCGATCCGAGACGGCACGTTCGCCTTGATCATCCCGGTGATCACGTCCACCGAGGGCCGCTGTGTCGCTAGCACGAGGTGGATGCCGACGGCGCGAGACTTCTGCGCCAGGCGGATGACCGCGTCCTCCACCGCCTGCGGCGAGATCATCATCAGGTCGGCGAGCTCGTCGATGACGACGAGCAGGTACGGAAGCTGTGGCTCGCCGCGCTGGCGGAAGGCCCGGTTCGCCTCGGGCAGGTTCCGCGCCCGCACCGCGCTCAGGCGCTCGTATCGGCGGTCCATCTCGCCGAGCACGTTGGCGAGGACGGCGGTCGCCTCCTTGGGGCTCGAGACCACGGGCGCCAGAAGGTGCGGGATCGACTCGTAGTAGGAGAGCTCGATCCGCTTCGGGTCGATGAGGATCATCCGCACCTCGTCGGGGGTCGCGCGGAGGAGGACGGAGGTGAGGATCGTGTTGATGCAGCCGGACTTGCCGGAGCCGGTCGTGCCCGCGATGAGGATGTGCGGCATCCGGGCGAGGTCGGTCCAGACGGCGTTTCCGGAGATGTCCTTCCCGAGCCAGACCGCGAGCGGGCTCGCCGTCTGCGGCAGGTCGTCGTAGATGTCGCCCAGCGTGACGAGGTTCGGGGTCAGGTTCGGTACCTCGACCCCGACGGCCTGCTTGCCCGGGATCGGCGCGAGAATGCGGATCTCGGTCGTCGCGAGGGCATAGGAGAGATCGTCCTTGAGGGCAGAGACCTTCGACATCTTCGTTCCGGGCGCAAGTTGCAGCTCGTACCGCGTCACGCGCGGGCCCACGATCTGGCCGATCACCGAGGCCTCGACGCCGAAGTCCGCGAGCGCCTGCATGAGCACCTGGGCGATGTGGCCGCTCGTGTCGGCGCCCCCGTCGCCCCGCTTCTCAGAGTGGCGAAGGACGCCTCGGTCCGGGAGCTCGTAGTCCTTCGAGACGACCGTGGCGTCGAACAGGCTGGCTTGCTCGGGAGATTCATGCGTGTCCTGGTCCGGAAACGGGATCAGCGGCGCCGGTTCGGAGATGCCGACGACGTCCGGGAACTCCGATGCGGCATCGACAGGCGGACGCGCGGGCGCCGTCGAGATGATCGCCGCCGGCTCCTCGACCTGCTCGAGCAGCCCGCGGTCGAGCGAGCGCCGAGCCGCGCCGGCCGTGCGTCGCACCGCCGTGCCGGAGCGGCGCAGAAGCGCGCCCGCGGACGCACCCGAGAGGAGCAATGCGCCCGCCACGAGCCCCGTTCCTCCGGCGATGGCGGCGCCGGTGTCCCCGAGGAGGGTGCCGAAGGCCCCGTTGAGCGCGCGGCCGCCGAAGCCGCCGTGCGGCCCAAGGGCCAGGAGCAGTCCGACCGTCGAGACGGCAACGCCGGTTCGGAATGGCCGCACGTCGACCAGATCGCTTCGGGCCAGCATCAGCGAGCCGACGATGAGGAGCGCGAGCGGCACCGCGTAGACGCCTCCGCCCACGACGGCCTCCACGCCGTTCTCCAGCCAGTTCCCCACTCGGCCGCCGCTCCAGCCGAGGTAGACGACGGTCGACAGAAAGACGCCGAGAGCGGCCAGGACGAGCCCGATCAGCTCGGGGTGCTGGTGGCCCCTCGCCCTCTTCGCGCGCTTCGTCTTCTTGACCCGCGCGGGTGTGCGGGGCCTGAGCAGGCGTTTTTTCCGGCGTCGCGGCATCGCCGCGTCGTTTCGACGTGGGCGAGGCTATCCCTCCGCACGTGTCGGGCGTGGACCTCGCTAGGCGGCCAGGGCGCGGAGATCCTCGACGGCGCAGCCGAGGAGGTTCTCACGCAGGTCGAACAGGCCTGCCCAGAGCGAGGACGGGTCGGGAGCGGCGCGGATCCGAGCCGCTGCCGCGAGCCCCTCGAGAGCACGCACGAGCACGGCCAGCTCGAGGTACGCCTGCGCCACCCGGACCGGCGAGGCTTGGACGCCGGCTCGCTTCAGCACGGGCTGCCACTCGACCAGCTCCGCGGGCCCGGGCTCGCCGTACCAGGAGCGGCCCTCGGCCTGGTCGGCTTCGAGCTCGAGCAGGTAGCGCCCGAGCGGGAGCTCGAGCCCCGCCAGGGCGGTTTCCGCCCGCTCGGCGGCCCGGCGGAGGGCAGCCTCACGCCTCCCCGGGGTGCTGGGGTCGGCCTCTCCCCTCGCCCACCGCTCGAGCAGGCGGCAGAAAGCGAGCGCCGCCGCCTGACAGGCGACGAGCTGGGAGACGAGCCGCTGCGCGGTCGCGCCCTCGGGCGCATAGTCCACGAGGATGTCGGCCCAGGTCGGTTCTGCTCGAAGAGTGCTCACACTTCCACTATGACGGGCAAAATCATCGGGCGCCTCCCCGTTCTGTCGTAGACGAGCTGCCCGACAGCGTCGTGGAGGTGCTCCTGGAGGAGCTTGATCTCACTGATGTCCTGGTCGAGGCACTCCTCGAGGACCCGCGTCGCCTCGCCCCGCATCTCGTCCAGCAAGGGCTTCGCGTCACCGAATCCGCGCGCGATCAGCTCGGGCGCGCCCGCCCGGGCCCCGTTGGCGCCGAGCGTCGCGACGATGATGAGGACGCCGTCCTCGGAGAGGTGTCTGCGGTCGCGGAGCGCCACGTCGCGCACGTCGCCCACACCCAGGCCGTCGACGAAGGTCACACCCGTCTCGACCTGATCGGTGATCCGCGGGCCGCGCTCGTCGAGCTCGACGACCGAGCCGTTCTCGGCGATCACGATCGAGTCCGCCGGGACGCCGCCCTCGCGGGCCAGCTGCGCGTGCGCCGCGAGCATGCGGTACTCGCCGTGGACCGGCATCACCGCCTTCGGCCGCACGAGCCCGAGCAACGTCCGCAGTTCCTCCGCGTTTCCGTGGCCTGAGACATGCACCGGCGCGATCTCCTGGTGCAGCACCTCCGCTCCCGACTTCGCAAGACGATTGATGGTGTCGTGCACCCGGAGCTCGTTGCCCGGCACCGGCTTCGCGGAGACGATCACGGTGTCGCCGCGATCGACGCTCACCGCAGGGTGGTCGTTGTAGGCGATCCGCGTCAGCGCCGAGAGCGGCTCGCCCTGGCTGCCCGTGCAGAGGACTAGCGCCTCGTGCGGCGCGAGCTCGGCGAGCTCGGGCGGGCGCACGAAGGTGTCGTCGGACGCGTCGAGGTACCCGAGGTTGCGCGCGATGTTGAGGTTCTTCCGCATCGACCGGCCGACGACGCAGACCTTGCGGCCGCTCTCGACGGCCACGTCGACGGCCTGCTGCATCCGGTGGACGTTGGAGGCGAAGCAGGCGACGAGGATGCGACCTTGGCGGAGCGGGATGATCTGGCGGAATGCCTCGCCGACGAGCCGCTCGGAGCCCGTCACGCCGGGCCGCTCCGCGTTCGTCGAGTCGCCGAGGACGAGGTCTACGCCGCGATTGCCGAGCTCGGCGAGGCGCCCGACATCCGTCCGGAGGCCGTCGACCGGCGTGTGATCGAGCTTGTAGTCGCCGGTGTGGAGCACGCGCACTGCTCCGGTGGAGAGCGCGATCGCAACGGTGTCGGGCACCGAGTGCGCCATGCGGACGAACTCCGCACGGAACGGGCCGATCTCGACCGCTCCGTCCTCCGGGCGAGCCTCCCGTAGCTCGACGGCGTGCAGCAGGCCATGTTCGTCGAGCTTCGACTGGACGAGCCCGAGCGTGAGGCGTGTCCCCCAGATCTCCGGCACCGGAACCTCCCGGAGCAGGTACGGCAGCCCGCCCACATGATCCTCGTGCGCGTGCGTGAGCAGCACCGCGCGCACGCTGTCCGCGCGCTCCCGCAGGTAGGCGAAGTCCGGCAGGATCAGGTCGACGCCCAGGTGCTCGTCGCGCGGGAACGCGAGACCCGCGTCGACGACGACGATCTCTCCGCCCGCCTCGTAGACGGTCAGGTTCTTGCCGATCTCACCGATGCCCCCGAGCGGAATGATGCGGAGCGCGTCCATCAGCGGAGAGTATCGCTGCCGTCCCGGCCCCCGTTGCGGGGAAATTCACCCTTCGGGGGGATTCCATCCACCCTTCGGGGTGATTCGAGCCCGATTTTCATCCGCATCCTTTGATGGGGCCCGTCATGAGACGTGCCTTGACCCTCAAGGAGCGAACATGCTGCGGTTCACCTGGCTGTACCGACTCGGCCTTCTTGCGACGGTTCTCATCCTTCCTATCGGCATCAAGTGGCCCTAAACCGGGCCTAGTCTCTTCCCCACACTAAGAGGCTCCAACACAATGAGCCTTGTGCCGCCGGGCCGCGCTGCTCGCCCCGAGGCTGTGTCCTCTCTCGCGCCCAGGCTGACCAGCCTGGGCGCTCCCTGCGTCCTTGCCTCGGAACGACCATCGCGCCCCGGCGACGAAGCGTCATTATGTTGGAGCCTCT
>DASYUD010000002.1:0-2366 GCA_036001625.1 Gaiellaceae bacterium | reverse complement strand
CATGCTTCCGCTGCTGGGCCCGCTGCGGGCGGATCAGCAGGAAGTACAGGAAGGCGAACATCGCTAGAAGGACGAGGAAGAAACCACTACCCACGAGAAACCTCCTGGCCTGGCGCTGCGGTGGCTTGCTCGAGGCGGTGGAGGGCCGCCGCCTTGTACGCGGCGAGCTCACCTCGCTCGATCGCCGCCCGCGCCCCAGCCGTCAAGTCGAGCAGGAATCGGACGTTGTGCTCCGACAAAAGTATCAAGCCGAGGAGCTCGTGTTGGTTGACCAGATGGCGCAGGTACGCACGGCTGAAGCGGCTACACGCCGAACAGGGGCAATCCTCGTCCAGAGGCTGCGGGTCGCGCGCGAACCGCGCGTTTCGGAGGTTCAGGCGCCCCTCCCGGGTGAGCGCAGAGCCCGTCCGGCCGAGGCGAGTGGGCAGCACGCAGTCGAACATGTCGATTCCGCGGGCGACGACCTCCAGAATGCCTGCTGGATCCCCGATGCCCATGAAGTAGCGGGGCCGGTCGGCCGGTAGGAGCGGTGCCGCCCACGACACGGTCTCGAGCATGGCTCCGCGCTCCTCCCCCACGCTGAGTCCGCCGAGCGCGAGCCCGTCGAACCCGAGCGTCGCCAGCTCCTCGATCGAGCGGCGACGAAGGTCGCGATCGGTTCCGCCTTGCGCCACCGCGAACAGGAGCTGGCCTTCGGCGCGCGGCGCGGCGAGCTGCCGCTCGGCCCAGCGCGTCGTCGTCTCGGTCGCGAGCTCGAGCTCCGGGCGCGAGACGTCCGCCGGAGGGCAGACGTCCAGGCACATGGCGACGTCGGACCCGAGCCGGCGCTGGACGTCGGCGGCCAGCTCGGGCGTCAAGCGCGCCGGCTGCCCGTCGTACACCGACCGGAACGTAACCCCATCCTCGTCGACAGCACTGATCGTGTCGCGCAGCGAGAAGACCTGGAAGCCCCCGGAATCGGTGAGGATCGGCCCGTCCCAGGCCATGAACGCGTGCAGGCCGCCAAGCTCCTCGATCAGCTCGGCTCCCGGCCGGAAGTGCAGGTGGTAGGTGTTTGCGAGCAGGATGGTGGTGCCGAGCTCCCGCAGGCGAACGGGGTCGAGCCCCTTGACCGTCGCCTTCGTCCCCACGGGCATGAAGGCGGGGGTGGGCACATCGCCGTGCGAGGTGTGGAGTACGCCGGCCCGGGCCTCGGCGTCGGTCGCGGTGATCTCGAAGCTCACCGTGCCCCCTTTTTCCTCTTTCGCCCCACTCCGCGCAACACACGCGAAGTTTCCCTGCGTATGCTGAATCCGGGAGGAGGCAAGGGGTGGCCCCTCACAAGATCAGCATGGCGTCGCCGAACGAGTAGAAGCGATAGCGCTCCTCGATCGCGAGCGCGTAGAGTCGCCTCGTCTCCTCGATTCCCGCAAAGGCCATGACGAGCGCCAGGAGCGACGAGCGCGGCAGGTGGAAGTTCGTTACGAGCGCGTTCACGCGCGCGAACCCGAATCCGGGGGTCACGAAGAGGCTCGTGCGCCCCGCGAGCGGTGCACCGCGCGCGAGCGATTCGAGCACCCGCACCGTGGTCGTCCCGATCGCGGTCACGTGCGACGCCGCGCGGATCCGCTCCCAGGCGTCGGGCTCGACCTCGTACCGCTCGCTGTGCAGCTCATGCCCACCGAGCGTCTCGGCGGTGATGGGGCGGAAGGTGTCGAGACCGACGTGGAGCCTGACCCGCTCGATCTCGAGCCGGCTCAGGAGCTCGGGCGTGAAATGCAATCCTGCCGTCGGCGCGGCCGCAGATCCGGTCTCCGCCGCGTAGACCGTCTGGTACCGCTCCGGATCCGCGAGCGGCTCAGTGATGTAGGGCGGCAGGGGAGCCTCCCCCGCCGGCTCGCCGGTGAGCCTGATCCGCCAGCGACCCCCACCCAGGCTCTCGAGGAACTCCACCGCTCCGAGCCGCATCCCCTGCTTCAAGCGCCGGCTCGGTCGCGCGAGTGCCTCCCACTGATCGCCCTCGAGCCGCTCGAGCAGAAGGACTTCGGCCTCCCCGCCGCCCGGGCGACTCAGCTTCAGCCGCGCGGGAAGCACACGAGTGTCGTTGACCACGACGAGCGTCTCGGCAGGAAGCAGCGTCGGCAAGTCGCCAAAGCGAGTGTGTTCCACCCGGCCCCTCGAACGCTCGTACACGAGCAAGCGCGAGTCGTCCCGACGGGCAAGGGGCCGCTGCGCGATGAGCTCGGCCGGCAACTCGTAGTCAAGATCGGACGTCCTCATGCCGACATCCGGAATGAAGACTAAGCTGCGGCCCATGGATCGCGACGCCATCGAAAGAGCCCGTATTCGCCTCGCCGCCGCCGGTGACGGCGGGCGTGAGGATGCCG
>DASYUD010000001.1:0-104064 GCA_036001625.1 Gaiellaceae bacterium | reverse complement strand
CGGACGCGATCGAGCCGGTCCTCGAGCCAGTAGAGGAGGACCGGCAGGAGCGTCACCGCCGCGAGGACCGAGACGAGCGGAATCAGGAGCCCCGCGAGCCCGAAGCCGCGCATGAACGGCAGAGGCATGAAGAGCATGAGCGCGAGGCCGATCGCCACGGCGGTTCCGCTGAAGACGACCGCGCGGCCTGCCGTCTCCAACGTCCGCTCGACGGCCTCTTCGCGGCTGCGGCCGGACCGGTGCTCCTCGCGGTAGCGGTAGACCATGAGCAGCGAGTAGTCGATCGCGATGCCGAGGCCGATCAGCATGACCAGGTTCGTCAGGTAGGTCGAGAGCGTCATGTAGTTGGCGAAGATCCACACGAAGCCGAGGGTGACGGGGATCGCAGCGGCCGCGAGCATCATCGGGAGCAGGAACGCAAGCGAGCCGAAGACGAAGATCAGGATGGCCATCGCGATCGGAATCGCGATGTAGAGCTCCCCGACTACGAGGTCGTGGCTCATAACGGGGTCGAGGTCGTGCTCGATCGCCGACTGGCCCGTGAGGTAGGTCTGGGTGCCGGGGATCGTGCCCGCGGCCTCCCGCATGGCGTCGGTGTGGAGCTTGGCGTCGGCCGGCAGGAGCTGCGAGACGATAGTTGCGCTGACGACGCCCTTTGAGACTTGCACGCCGGCCACCTTGCCGGTCGGGAGCTCCCCGGCCGCCCGCTGCGCGGCCAGGCGAACCTTCGGCACGAGCGAGCCCGCCGAGCCAGGTGCGCCCTTGACGACTAGCGAGAACGAGCCCTCCGGCTTCTGCCCGAAGTGCGTCTTGAGGATGTCTGCCGCCTTCTCGCTCTCCGCCCCGGGGAGAACGAACCGGTTGGTGAGCAGGTCGGACAGGCCGGACGAAGCCACCATGGCAGCGACGACAGCAACGATCCAGGCGGTCAGGACCGCCCAGCGGAAGCGGATCACCGTTCGGGCCCAACGTGCCATGCAGCTCTCCTTCCAGCTCGCTCTACCGTTAGCGCGGGCTAGGTTAGTGAACACTAGCCTCATCTGTCAAGCGAACCTCGCCGTGCGGCCACCCACAGGCCGGGCGCTACCATCCGACCCATGCCTTCCGACCCGATCGATCGCCTCCGCGACGAGATGGAAGAGCTCTTCGCCGATCTCTGGCAAATGCCGCGCTTCACTCGCCGGCGCGGCGGCTTCCGCCCGCAGATCGACTGCTACCGCACCGAGCGGCCGGCCTCCTTGACCATCGTCGTCGAGCTGGCCGGCGTCGACCCGTCGAAGATCCAGCTCTACGCCGACGAACGGACTCTCGTCATCTCGGGCGAACGGCGGAGACCGCGCTGCGCCGGTCGCGTGTACCAGCAGATGGAGGTCGACTACGGGCGCTTCCAGCGCCAGGTGGCGCTCGGCGAAGACGTCGACGTGGCGGGGTCGAAGGCGACTTACCGACGCGGGGTGCTCACGATCGTGCTCCCGCTCGCGGCGAAGCCGGCCAAGCCGGAGCGGATGACGATCCCCGTGAGGGGCGCGAAGTGACCGAGCTCCTCGACGAGCAGCTCGACATCGAAGAGGTCGAGCTCCCCTCACGCCTACCGGTCCTCCCGCTCAAGGACACGGTCGTCTTCCCCGACTCCGTCCTGCCGCTCGCGATCGGGCAGGAGCGCTCCGTCCGCCTGGTGGACGACGTCGTCGCGCGCAACCGCCTGCTCGCGCTCGTCGCGTCCCGCGACCGCGAGGTAGACCAGCCCGGCTGGGACGACCTCTACGAAGTCGGGACCGCCGCGGTCGTGCAGAAGATGATCCGCGTTCCCGACGGCTCGTTGCGCGTCCTCGTCCAGGGCATCCGCCGAATCCGCCTCCTCGAACGCATCGAGGAGGAGCCCTACCTCGTCGGCCGGTTCGTCGAAGTTCCCGACGTCGTCAACGACTCGCGTCAGACGCGAGCGCTCACGCAGAACGTCCAGACACTCTTCGGACGGCTGATCGCGCTCGTCCCCTACCTGCCCGAAGAGCTCCAGCTCGCCGCCGCAAACGTCGACGACCCGAGCGCGCTCTGCCATCTCGTCGCCTCGACGCTGAGGCTCGCGACCGAGGAGAAGCAGCGGCTGCTCGAACTGGACGACGTCGAGGCGAGGCTGCGCGAGCTGACAGTGATCCTCAACCGGGAGCTCGAAGTCGCCGAGCTCGGCTCGAAGATCCAGTCGCAGGTCCAGTCGGAGATGGAGAACTCCCAGCGCGAGTACTTCCTCCGCCAGCAGCTGAAGGCGATCCAGGACGAGCTCGGCGAGGGTGACCCCGAGCAGGCCGAGCTGAAGGAGCTGCGCGAGCGCGCAGCCGAGGTCGTGCTCCCCGAGGACGCGCGCAAGGCAGTCGACCGCGAGCTCGCGCGACTCGAGAAGCTGCCCTCCGCAGCGGCGGAGTACGGCGTCATCCGCACGTACCTCGAGTGGATCCTCAGCCTTCCGTGGGACAAGACGACCGACGACAACCTCGACCTGGAGCGAGCACGGCGAATCCTCGACGAGGACCACTTCGACCTCGACAAGGTGAAGGAGCGCATCCTCGAGTACCTCGCCGTGTCGAAGCTGAAGGACGACCTGTCGGGGCCGATCCTCTGCTTCGTCGGGCCGCCGGGAGTCGGCAAGACTTCCCTCGGCCACTCGATCGCCCGGACGCTGGGCCGCAAGTTCATCCGGATCTCGGTCGGCGGCGTCCGCGACGAGGCGGAGATCCGCGGCCACCGTCGCACCTACATCGGGGCCATGCCCGGAACGGTGATCCGCGCGCTGCGCGACGCCGAGTCGAGAAACCCCGTCTTCCTGATCGACGAGATCGACAAGATGGGCGCCGACTTCCGCGGCGACCCCGCGAGCGCGATGCTCGAAGTGCTCGATCCGGAGCAGCACTCCACCTTCCGCGACCATTACCTCGACCTGCCCTTCGACCTGTCGCGCGTGCTCTTCATCTGCACCGCGAACCTCCTCGAGACGATCCCCCCGCCACTCCTGGACCGGATGGACGTCATCCATCTCTCGGGCTACACCGAGGAGGAGAAGCTCGGCATCGCCCGCAAGTACCTCGTTCCGAAGCAGCTGAAGGCGCACGGGCTCAAGCGCTCGCAGGTGTCCTTCGGGGACAAGGGCCTGCGGCTCGTCATCAGGGAGTACACGCGTGAGGCGGGCGTCCGCAACCTCGAGCGGCAGATCGCCGCGCTCTGCCGGAAGGCCGCGCGCCGGATCGCCGAGGGCGAGACCCAACGCATGAGCGTCGACGAGAAGCGCGTCCGCGAGTGGCTCGGGCCGCGGCGCTTCGCCGGCGAGGTGCGCAGGCGGACCGCCGACCCCGGCGTCGCGACCGGCCTCGCCGTCACCGCCGTCGGCGGCGACATCCTCTTCATCGAGGCGACCGCCTACCCCGGCGAGGGTCGCCTGAAGGTGACCGGCCAACTCGGCGACGTCATGCAGGAGTCTGCGCAGGCCGCGCACTCATGGGTACGTGCCCACTCCGAACGGCTCGGCATCGACCCGCAGTGGTTTGCCGAGCACGACGTCCATGTCCACATCCCGGCGGGCGCGGTGCCGAAGGACGGCCCGTCGGCCGGAATCACGATGGCGACCGCGATCGTCTCGGTGGCAAGCGGCCGGCCCGTCTCGGACGAGATCGCGATGACCGGCGAGGTGACGCTCTCGGGGCAGGTGCTCGCGATCGGCGGCGTGCGCGAGAAGGTGCTCGCCGCGCAGCGGGCCGGCATCGGGAAGGTCGTGCTCCCTCGCGAGAACGAGCCCGACCTCGAGGAGCTGCCCGACGAGACGCGCAAGGAGGTCGAGTTCCTCCTCGTCGACACGGTCGAGGACGTCCTCGCCGCGGCCTTCGATGGCGCCCTGCCCGCCCCCGCGCAGGCGCGCCCGCTCACACGCGAGCGGAAGGCCGCTTCCGCGCGATAGGCTCGTTTGTCCCCGGTGCCACAGGGGTAGAAGCTGCGCACAAAAAGCAACCCGAAAGGAAGAACCGGCATGGCCAAGCTGAAAGACCGGGCGTGGGACCACGCCGCGGACGTCAGGCCGTACATCGAGCGGGCGTTCAAGGACGAGCGCGTGCGTGAGGACGTGAAGAGCGCGATCGCAACCGCCAGAGAGATCTACGACGAGCTCCTGGGTGGTCGGGCGATCACCTCTGTCGCCGCCAAGGTGGCGACCGACAAGGAGATCCAGCAGAGCCTCCGCGACGCGATCGAGGATCTTCGTCACGCAGCCGACCGCGTCCAGGGTAGGTCGTCCCACGCGGCGCGCAACGCCACGCTCCTCCTGACCGGCATCGCCCTGGGCGTCCTGTTCAACCCCGTGACGGGGCCGGGGGCGCGGCGCTGGCTTCAGGACAAGATCTTCGGCGAGGGCGAGGAGTTCGAGTACCGCGAGGGCAACTCGAAGTAGTCGCTAGGGAACGCTTTCGGTCCCCTTCTGCCTGAGAGTGCGCTCGAGCGACCCGGGATCGAGGCCGTCCGCGGTCGAGATGTCGGTGGAGGAGAGAAGGATCGCGCCGGGTTTCGGCGCATGGCTCGAGGGCGCGACCGGCGGTGCCCAGCCCGCCACCTGGGCGAATTCGACGTCCTTCAGACGTTTCCAGGCCATGAGGTACGGATAGGGCTTCACGGCGCCGTCGTATCCCTGCCACAGCAAGCCGACCGGATGAATCTCGAAGTGGAGGTGGTACGGCGTGCCCTCCGCGTCGCCGGTGTTTCCGACGAAGGCGAGCACTGTGCCCGCCTTGACCTCGCGCCCGTTCACCGCGAAGGGCGAGTAGGCGGATAGGTGCGCGTAGTAGAACTCGTTTCCCTGAAGGTCGCGGAGCCAGAGGCGGTAGCCGCCGATTTGATTCCAGCCAACGGAGAAGACGGTGCCGTCCGCGACGGCGAGGATCGGCGCCCCGAGCTGAGCGAAGATGTCCTCGCCGTGGTGCCAGCCCGAGGCGATGTCTCCCCTGGGGGCACCGAACGTGTCTCCGAACGACGACGGCCCGTACACGGGGAAGACGTAGCCGCCCGCCGTGAGCCGCGGCTGCACGTCCGGCGGCGGGCGACGGAGGAGCGAGGGCACCTCGGGCCCGATGCCGGGACCGCGTTTCCGTGGCTGCTTCGCCTTCGCCCTGGCCTTTCGCGGCGCGGTGCCCTGACGGCTCCGAGCCGGCTTCGCCGGCACGTCGGCCTGCGCCGAAGCCTCCGCGTAGCCGACCATGATCTCGGTGCCGGCGGGAAGACCGTTGTGGTCTGCGGTGAGGCGCACCTGGAGCCCGGTGACGAACGCTCGGGCGCCCTTCGTGCCGGGCTCGTCGAGCGAGGCCGCACCCTCCTGAAGCGCGACGGCGTAGCCCCAGTCACCGAGCGCGACCCGCGTGGCGGGCCCGGCCGCAACCGCCTGTCCGAGGACGACGAGCCCGCCGACGGCCGAGCCCGTGGAGTTGGCCTGCGAGGCCCGGGAGCTCGCCGAGGCCCTGGCCTTCGTGTTCACGCTGTCCACGGTCACGTCACCGTCGAAGATCGCCACGGACGAGACATCTGCCGAGGCGCTCGCGCTGGCGGAAGCGCCCGGAGTCGAAAACGCCCCCGAGGTGACCGCCCCGGCTCGCACGACCGAGCCGTCGGCCGGGTAGGCGAACGAGCCGCCGACGCCGACTGCGTCCGGAGGCGCCGACACCGCGGCGGCCGAGCCGCCGGGCTGTCCCGGCACGGCGACCTGGATCGCGAAGGCCCTGGCAATGGGGGCTGCGCTCTCGGACGACGACGCGCCTGCCGAGCCGGCAAAGAGGACCAGGAGGAGGGCGCCGAGTGCAGCTTGGACCGGCCGGGCCACGCGGGCATTATCGGTCATCGGCCCGACGTGCGCCACGCGCCGCGGCTAGGCATCTCCGAGCTCCCTGCGCGCGAAGGCGCGGAAGCGCTCGCGCGCCGCCTCGTCAGGTCCCAAGCTCTCCTTCGAATCGGCCTCGGCGAGCTCCTCGGCGACGGCGCGCACCTCGGCAACGATCTCGTCGCGGTGGGCCGCGTTCCGCAGCAGGGCCTGAACCCAGGTCTCGGAGCCGTCGTAGGTCTCGACCTCGTTCTCCATCAGCAGTCGTCCGAGCACGACGCCGACGCGGATGTAGGCGAACGTGCGGAATGCCAGGATGTTCTCGGGCGATTCGACGAGCCGGGAGATCTCCGGGTGCCCGGCCTCGATCTCGCTCACGATCGCCCCGATCGGCTCGTCGACGAGCGGAATCCAGAGCTCGTCCTGCTCCCTCACGAGGTCAGGATACTCGGCGCGCCCGCCAAGCAAGCTGTGCCGCGACCGCGAGCACAATGAGCGCGAACAGCCGTTGGAGCGTCTCCTCCGGCACGGTCTTCGCGACAAGGACGCCGCCTTCGACGCCTCCGATCGCCGCCACCCCGACGGTGAGAGCCGCGTCCCAGCGAACGTGGCCGTACCGCCGCTGCTGCCACGCGCCCGCCGCGACCGTCGGCAGGATCGCGAGCAGCGACGTCGCTTCCGCCTCCACCTGGCCGAGGCCGAAGACCAGTACGAGCGTGGGGACGAACAGGAGCCCGCCGCCAACGCCGTAGAGGCCGGAGAGCACACCCGTCGCCAGTCCGAGCACGAGAGCAATGGCAATCTCGAGCATCAGACGAGGAGCCAGACGCCGATCGCGGCCAGCAGCGCGGCGAAGGTGAAGGTCAGCATCCGCGTGGCAAGCCGCTGCTGAAGCGTCGCTCCCGCGACCGCTCCCAGCGCCGCGGGCAGGCCGAGCAGCGCGGCGTACGCCGGGTGCACCTCACCGTGGAGCGCATACGACACCGAGCCGGCGAGGGCGATCAGGCCGATCGCGGCGAGCGAGGTCGCCATCGCGGAGCGCTCCGGGAACCCGGCGGTGAGAATCAACAGCGGCACGACGATGATCCCGCCGCCGACCCCGAAGAGTGCGCTGAAGAAGCCGGCCACAAGCCCGATGACGACTAGCCGCACGGCCGTATCCTAGGGTTGGTGCAGGCCGCCGATCCGCTCGCCCGGCTCGCGGAGAGCCCCGAGAGGGCCGCGATCCTCCTCGACGTCGACGGCACGCTCGCGCCCATCGTCCCGCGGCCGGAGGATGCCCGAGTCCCCGCTGACGCGCGCAGCGAGGTGGAACGACTGGCGGGCCGCTACGCGCTCGTCGCCTGCATCAGCGGCCGCACCGGCGAAGACGCGCGTCGGCTCGTCGACGTCGAAGGTGTGCGCTACGTCGGCGTCCACGGCCTCGAGCTCGAGCCGGAGGCAGACCGGTGGCGGGATCGGATGCGCTCCTTCGCCGCTGCGGTCGACTGGCCTGTAGAGGACAAGGGTCTCTCCGTCTCGTTCCACTACCGCCAGGCCGGTGACGAGGAGGCTGCGCTCGAGTACCTGGAGGAGGTGGCCGAGCGGGCTCGAGAGGCGGGGCTCGTCCCGCGCTTCGGGCGCAAGGTGCTCGAGGTGCGGCCTCCGGTCCAGGCCGACAAGGGCACGGCGGTGCGGCGCCTCCTCACCGAAAGGGACCTCCACCGCGCGCTCTACGCGGGCGACGACACGACCGACCTAGACGCCTTCCGCGCGCTCGATCCGCTCGAGCTCGCCGTCCGCATCGCCGTCGCCTCCGACGAGGCGCCGCCCGAGCTCGCCGTCCGAGCCGACATCGTCGTCAGCTCGCCTGCGGAGCTGCTGGAGATCTTGCGGCGGATCTGAGGGCGCCGGCGTCTCGTCACCTAACTCTTTACAGAAGGACCACGAGCATCTAACGGAGCGGTCGTACGTTTCCTCATCGTGCGCGCCGCCTCAGTCTTTGCCGTCGTCGTTCTCGCTGCGTCCGTTGCCGGCGCGGACGGAGCTCCGCTCGCAAAGCCACCACCGATCGCTTTTGCCAGCAACCGGCTCGATCGAGACCTCGTCGTGATGCTCGCCGACGGGAGTCACCGGCACGTCGTCACTGTGAGCGGCCGCGACGATTCTGACCCGTCGTGGTCTTCGGACGGAGCCCGCGTCGCGTTCAGCCACTACAACGGGAGTCGCGAGCGGGTCGATGTCGTCGACCTCCGCACAGGGCGCGTCCGAGATCTCGGCGACGGCTACAGCCCGGACTGGTCGCCCGACGGCAAGCGACTCGTCTTCCTCGACGCCGAGAACTTCGGCGACCTCGTGACGATGAATGCCGACGGCACGAACCGGCAGAAGCTGAATCTGACGAGTTCTGGGATCGCCGACGAGACGGATCCAGCCTGGTCACCGGACGGACGTCGGATCGCATTCATGGGCGACGGCCTGTACGTCGTCCATCCGGACGGAACGAACCTGCGCAGGCTCCGGCCCGAGGGGTACAGCGGGAGCGCCAGCTGGTCGCCCGACGGGAGGAGGATCGCCTTCGATTGCGCCGTCCGCCGGTTCCAGGTGTGCACGGTGCGTGCCGACGGATCGGGCTTGCGCCGGCTCACGAACCGGGGTCGTCATCCGAAGTGGTCCCCTCGAGGCAACATGCTCGCTCTGACGCGGGGTGACGTGTCGTACTCGATCGTTCTCGTGCGACCAAACGGCGGGGTGATCCGCACGCTGAAGGGGGGCGCCGAGCCAGCCTGGTCGCCGAACGGAAAGCGCCTGATCGCCGAGCGCGAGATCGGCGGCGGACCCCGCCTCTATGCAATTGAGGCGTCGGGACGAAGCATCGCCCGGCTGACCCGGGGTCATGGCGCTGACGCCGCACCGGCGTGGTCGCCCGGCGGCAGACGCATCGCGCTCCGCCGGCGCATCGGGCGGCAATGCTCGCTTGCCGTTCTCGATGTCGGGAGCCGCCGCGTGCGCCGAATCGTCCTCCGAACCGTTGACCGGTTCTGCCGGGACCGGCCGGACTGGTCGTCTGACGGCAAACGCGTCGTCTTCGCGAGTGGAGGCGACCTCTGGATCGTTACGATCGGGGGCGGACAGCCGCACCGCTTGACCAGGACGCGCGGAAGGGAGACCAGCCCGCGCTGGGCTCCCGACCACCGCTCGATCGGATTCCTCGGCCGGGACGGCATCTGGCTTCTGCGCCCGGATGGGAGCAGAAGCCTGCTGGTCCGGGGAGGCGGCTTCTTCGCCTGGTCCCACGACGGCCAGACGTTGGCGTACGGCTCGTACAACACTCTGACCGAGCAATCGGATCTGTATCTGCGGACCGGCAACGCGCCCGCGCGCCGGCTGTACGAAGGAATCGACGGCGCGCCGACGTGGTCTCCGGACGACCGCCTGCTCGCGTTCATCCGCTCGGACCTGGATCCCAACGGAGCATCGAGCCTGGTCGTCGTCGACCTCGTGGGGAACGCGAGCGACCTCGGCGACGAGACCGCCGACCAACCCGACTGGCGGCCCTAGGCGAGCTCGAGGACCTCTTCGAGCGACTCGATCGATGCGCCTTCCCAAGCCTCGCCGTCGGGTGTGAGCGTCTCGCCCGGAACGCGGAGCTGGACGGCGGTCATGCCGGCGCGCTCGGCGCCGGGCAGCTCGTCGTTCGCGCCGTCGCCGACGAAGAGGCACTCGGCCGGCTCGACGTCGAGCCGCTCGCACGCGATCTCGTAGATCCGTGGATCGGGCTTCGAGATTCCGACCTCGCACGAGAACACCGTCTCGTCGAGCGAGCCTGCGAGCGGCGTCTCGTCCCAGACCTCGGGAACGTCCTGTGAGCAGACGCTGATCAGGCCGAGGCGATGGCCGCGACGCCGGAGCTCGGCGAGGGTCTCGAGCGCGTCCGCGCGTGGAATGAGCGAGCGCTTCGTCCAATCCCGTCTCAGCGCGATCAGCTCATCGATGTCCCCATCGACCTCGAGATCGCCGAGCAGCGCTCGGAGATGATCCGCGATCGGGCCGGTCTCCCGGCTCGGTCGCCCGGCAAGCCAGACCTCTCGGAAGCGACCCCGCTCGACGCCGACGGCGTCGGCCATCCGGTCGTAGAAGCGGTTCGCCTCGTCCACCTGCCAGGGAACGAGCGTCTGCCAGAGGTCGAAGATGACCGACCGGAATTTCATGCCTTCTTGAGCAGCCGCTTGACCTCGCCCCAGCGCCGCGTGTTCAGAATCTGATCGGGCCCGAGCCAAGCGCGGCGGGCCTGCGCGACGCCGAACTCGAGGTTCGCCAAGGCGCTGATCCGATGGGCGTCGCTCGAGATCACGATCTTCACGCCCGCCTCGCCCGCCAGGCGCGCATGAGCGTCGCGAAGATCGAGCCGGTCGGGCTGTGCGTTGATCTCGAGAAAGGTCCCCGTCTCGAGCGCTTTCTCGACGACACGCTCGAAGTCGACGTCGGCCGGCGCACGACGGTTCAGCTTCCGACCGGTCAGATGGCCGATGCAGTCCACGTGCGGGTTCTCCATCGCAGCCAGCACGCGGCCGGTGAGGTCGCGGTCAAGGCTGGAGTGCACCGATGCCATCACCCAGTCGCGCTCGGCGAGCACGTCGTCGGAGACGTCGATCGCGCCGTCCGCACGGATGTTGGCCTCGATCCCCTTCAATAGCCGAAAGCGCCCGAGCCGCTCCTGCACGGCCTCGAGCTCACGGTTCTGCGCCTCGAGCCTCCCCTCCCGCAGGTAGTGCGAGTGGTCGGTTACGGCGAGATAGGAGTGACCGAGCCGACGGGCTTCAAGCGCCATCTCCTCGATCGTGTTCTTGCCGTCCGCCGACCAGGTCGAGTGTGAGTGGAGGTCCGCACGGAGGTCGGCGAGCTCGACGAGGTCGGGCAGACGACCATCTCGCGCCGCCTCGAGCTCTCCCATGTTCTCGCGGAGCTCGGGCGGGATCCACGCATACCCGAGCCGTTCGTAGAGCCCCTCCTCGGTGCGGTCGGTGAAGACCTCGCCGCTCTCTACGTCCTGCACGCCGTACTCCGAGACAGAGAGCTTCCGGCGAACGGCGTCCTCACGAAGCGCCAGGTTGTGTTGCTTCGAGCCCGTGAAGTGCTGCAGCAGGTTGCCGTAGGAATCAGGCGGCACGACGCGGAGGTCGAAACGCAGGCCTTCATTGGAGACGACGGTCGCTTTCGTGTTCCCCTTCGCGACGACCTCGTCGACCCACGCGAGCTCCGTCAGGTAGCTCGTCAGGGCGGACGGATCGCTCGCCGTGGCGATGATGTCGAGGTCGCGCACCTGCTCCTTGAGGCGCCGGACACTGCCGGCCTCGCTGACCTGGTCGGCCGCCGGATGCTCGCGGAGGACGGAGACGACCACGCGTACCGCCGGCAAGGCTTGGCCGAGAAGCGGCCGGCGCTCTATCTCCTCGCGGGGCGTGGCGAGCGCGCGGAGCACGTTCTCCTCGGTCTTCGCGCCGAGCCCGGCGAGCGTGCGCAGCCGTTCCGATCTGGCCGCCTGCTCGAGCTCGCCGAGCGTCGCGACACCGAGCTCCTGCCAGATGCGGCGCGCCGTCTTCGGCCCGAGGCCCGGCAGGTGCATGAACTCGACGACGTCGGGCGGAATGCGGGCTCGCCGCTCGGCGAGCGCCGTGATCTGGCCGTCCTCGACGATCTGGACGATCTTCTCCTCGATCACCTTGCCGATCCCCGACAGCTCCTTGGCCTTGCCCTCGACGGCCAGCTGTGCGATCGACCCACCGGTCTCGCGCATCCGCTGCGCCGCCCGGCGGTAGGCGAGCGGCCGGAACTGGTCGCTGCCCTCGAGCTCGAGGAAGTCAGCCAGAAGCTCGAACTGCTCGGCGACCTCGGCGTTGCGCGGGAGTGTCTTCGCCACCCCGGCGATGATAGGGCCGTGCGCATAGTCATCTGCCTGCCGACCTACAACGAGCGCGAGAACCTGGAGCCGATGGTGCGCGCCCTCGGCGGGCTCGGCATGGAGGGTCTCGAGGTGCTCGTGATCGACGACGCTTCTCCGGACGGCACCGGCGAGATCGCCGACCGGCTCGCCGCCGAGCTGCCCTGGGTCCACGTTCTGCACCGCAAGCGGAAGGAGGGGCTCGGCCCCGCCTACCTCGCCGGCTTCCGGCGCGCGCTCGAGCTTGGGGCCGACCTCGTCTTCGAGATGGACTGCGACTTCTCGCACGATCCGGCGGACGTGCCGAGGCTCGCTGCGACGGCCGAGAAAGCCGACCTCGTGCTCGGCTCACGCTATGTCCGGGGGGGAGGCACGCGGAACTGGGGGCTGCTGCGAAGGCTCATCTCGCGTGGCGGCTCGCTATACGCCCAGGCTTTCCTCCAGCTCGGCATCCGCGACCTCACGGGCGGCTTCAAGTGCTACCGGCGCACCGTGCTCGAGACGATCGACCTCGACGCCATCTCCTCGCTCGGCTACGCCTTTCAGATCGAGACGACCTACCGCGCGCTCCGCGCCGGCTTCCGGGTCGTCGAAGTGCCCATCCACTTCGCGGACCGTGAGGTCGGCGGGTCGAAGATGAGCAACGCGATCGTGCTCGAGGCGGTCTGGAAGGTGCCGGTTCTGCGGTTACGGGCGCTCGCGGGGCGCCTGTAGCCTGTCGCGCGTGCGGGAGATCACGGACGCCGACTTCGACGCCGAGGTCCTCGCGGCCGGCCGGCCGGTCGTCATCGACTTCTGGGCGCCCTGGTGTGGTCCCTGCAAGGCGGTGGAGCCGATCCTGAGCGCCCTCGCCGAGACGCACGCAGGCCGCGTGGAGTTCGCGAAGCTGAACATCGACGAGAACCCCGAAGTCGCCGGCCGCTACGGCGTCCTCTCGATCCCGACGGCGATTCTCTTCGAAGGCGGCGAGGCGCGGGAGACCGTGGTCGGCGCCCGCTCGCGCCCGCACTACGAGCGCGCCTGGGCCGCCTGGCTTTCCTAGCTCCTGGCCCTCAGGCAGGCTGTTCCGCCGAGCTGACGGCAGTCTTCGGGCCGCGCGCGCTCACCTGCCGACCCTCACCTCCTCCCCGGCCCACCCTGACCCGAGGGTCGATCGCCGCATAGAGCAGATCGACGACGAAGTTCAGGACCACGATCAGCAGGGAGACGAAGACGACGATCGACATCATCACCGGCAGGTCGCGTCGTGACAGGCTCGTGGTGAGCAGGCGGCCGACTCCGGGAAGCCCGAAGACCGACTCGACGAAGACCGCGTTCGACATCCAGTAGCCCAGGTCCATGCCGAGCATCGTCACCACCGGCAGCATCGCGTTGCGCAGGACATGCGAGCGCAGGACACGCCAGCGGGGGGCGCCCTTCGCACGGGCTGTGCGCACGTAGTCCTCGTTCATCGTCTCGATGACGCTTGCGCGGATCATCCGCGAGTACAGCGCCGCGTACAGCAGGGCGAAGGTCAGCCAGGGGAGGAACAGGTGCCAAGCCCACTGCGCGAACCCGTTGCAGACGTATGTCGGGGCGGTCAGGTCGCAGTAGCCGCCGAAGGGGAAGAGCCGGCTCCGACCGAAGAAGTAGGACAGGATCAGTCCAAGCCAGACCGGGTGGGCCGACACGCCGACCAGGACAAGGACCGTCATCAGCCGGTCGAGGAGCGATCGCGGCCTCAAGGCCGAGAGGACTCCGATCGGCACGGCGAGCAGGATCCACATCACCGCGCCGCCCAGAACGAGCGACAACGTCACAGGCATGGCCTCGAAGACGACCTGGTTCACCTCGCGACTGTTCACCCACGACTCCCCAAAGGACCCGTGCCCGATCCTCCATAGGAACTGTCCGTACTCCTTGTAGACCGGCCCCTTGATCTCGACCGACTCGCGGAGATTGGTCGTTTCCCGCGCGGGCCCTCGCCCAACCCGCCCCGGATCGGCCGGGACGAGGAAGAAGAGCGCGTAGCTGACCATCGTGATGGCGAAGACGAGCACGACAGCCCAGAGCGCCCGCCTGACGATGTACTGGATCACGCCCTCCCGCAGCGTCGCGGAAGGTGCCGCGCGCGTCAAGCAAAGTGGTCCCAGCCTCCGAGCTCGAACGGCTGCCCGCGGAGCAGGAGAGCTACGCCCGCGCCCTCCTCGCACCGGCCGATCTCGGCGAAGCCGCCCGGCTCGGCGACCGCGGCGAGGAGCTCGTAGTCCTCCCCGAAGCCAAGGTCCTCGAGCTCGGCGCCTTGCGCGAGCGGCACCTCGTCGAGCTCGATGACGCAGCGCACCCCCGACCTGGCGGCTATGTGCCCGGCATCGACCGCGAGCCCGTCGGAGATGTCGAGCAAGGCGTTCGCGCGCCGTGCGAGCTCCATTCCCTCGGCCAGGCGCATCGGCGGAGGCGTGAAGCGCTGCCGGCGGAAGGCCGCTCCGCCCGCACCGAGCGGGCCGGTCACGACGAGTAGGTCCCCCGGCTCGGCTCCTCCTCGACCCGGGACGCGCTCGGAGTGGCCGAGGGCGGTGACGCTCAGCGTGACGCAGTCTGCACGGCTCGTGTCTCCCCCGACGACGGGCACGCCGGGCTCGTTCAGCCCCTCGTAGAGCTCGAGCACGTCGTCGAGCGGGGTGTGACCGGGTATCGCGAGCGCGACGACGAGCCCTTCCGGCTCTGCTCCCGACGCGGCGAGGTCGCTCAGGTTGACGGCGGCGGCCCGGAAGCCCAGCTCCCGCCAGGTCAGCCAGTCGAGACGAAAGTGGACGCCCTCGACTAGCGCGTCCTGGGTGACGACGAGGCCGTCTCCGAGCTGGGCCGCGTCGTTCTCGATCTGCCTGGCGAGCCCACGCTGTTCCAGCTCGGCCAGCAGGCCGAGCTCACCGAGCTGTGAGAGCCTCATCGATCGCCTTCGCGTCGAGGGCAGCCCGAACGACGGCGACGCCTGCGGCTCCCGCCGCCACGCATTCCGCCGCGTTCGTCGCGTCGATGCCTCCGATCGCGATCACCGGAATCGAGACGGCCTCGCAGATCTCCGCAAGCCCTTCGAGCCCGATCGCAGGATCGGCATCCGGCTTGGACGGCGTTTCCCAGACCGGACCGGCGCCGATGTACGTCGCGCCGAGCGCCTTTCCGACTCGCGCCTCGTCCACGCTCGCCGCCGAGCGTCCGAGGAGGAGGCCCGCCTCGAGCGCACGCTCGGCGCCCGGGTCGTCTCTGCCCAGGTGCACTCCGTCCGCTTTCAACTCGATCGCCGCCTCGACGTCGTCGTTGACTACGAACGTCGCGGGCAAGTCGTGGAAGGACCTGCCTGCCTCGACCACCTCGGCCGTCGAGGCGCCCTTCAGCCGGAGCTGCACAACCGTCGCGCCGCCCTCGACCGCCCTGCGCGCGGTCTCGAGGTCGCTGACGATCGCGTGCAACCTCATTCGTCGACCTTGGCCCGTGAGTCGATCGTGTCCGGATCGAGGTTGTAGAGCGCGTCGTAGAGCCCTGCGTGAAAGGTGCCCGGTCCCTTCGCGTCTCGGGCCGCGTCCTCGCCCGCCACGCCGAAGGCGACCAGCGCTTCAGCCGCCGCCTCGAGGGGTCGGTCGGAAGCCACTGCGAGGAAGCAGCCCGTGATTGATGTCGCCATGCAGCCCGTCCCGCTCACCGTCCCGAGGAGCTCGTGGCCGTTCGCGACGGCGACGACACGCTCGCCGTCCGAGACGTGATCGACCGGCCCCGTGACCGCGGCGACGCAGCCCAGCTCGGCTGCGGCCGCTCTCGCCAGCTCGCCGCCGGAGTCGCTTGCGCCGATCGACTCCACGCCGCGGATCTCGGCCTCCCGCCCGGCCAGTGTCGCCACCTCGGCCGCGTTGCCCCGGAGGACGGCGATCTTCACCTCGCTCAGGATCCGCTTCGCCGTGTCGGTGCGAAGCCGCGTCGCCCCTGCACCGACGGGGTCGAGCACCACGGGCGCGCCGGCGTGGTTCGCTGCCTTCCCCGCAAGCAGCATCGCCTCGATCCAGGGCTGCGAGAGCGTTCCGATGTTGAGCACGAGCGCGCCCGCCACGCTCGCCATCTCCTCGACCTCTTCCTTCGCGTGCGCCATCACCGGCAGCGCGCCGAGCGCGAGCGTCGCGTTCGCGGTCTCGTTCATGACGACGTAGTTCGTGATCTGATGGACGAGCGGCTTCCGCTCGCGGAGGGCGCGAAGGTCGCCGCCCGTGGAGAGGGTCATGCCGCTCCCCTCACCGCGAGGACGTCGACCGGCCCTTCGCCACGGCCGATCTCGACGAGCCCGTTCCGGACAGCCTCGGACGCCGCGCGAGCCGCGCCGCGTGCCGCCTCCGCGAGACTCTCCCCGCGCGCCAGGAGCGCGGCAAGCGTCGCCGAGTGCGTGCAGCCGGCCCCGTGTGTCGCGGCCACGTCATGCCGTTCGACCGGGATCTCGACGTGCTCGCGGCCGTCGAAGAGGTGGTCGACGGGCTCCTCGCCGTGCCCCCCCGTGACGACGACGGCGGGCGCCCCCAGCTCGTGAATCCGCTCGGCGAGCTCGCGGCGCGTTGCCGGGCCGCCCGCGAGCGCCTCGGCCTCGGGCAGATTCGGGGTGACGACCGAGGAGAGCGGAAAGAGCAGGTCGACGAGGGTCTCGACCGCGTCGTCCTGGAGGAGCTTCGCACCCGAGCTCGCAATCATGACCGGGTCGACGACGAGCGGGACTCGGTGCTCCTCGAGGAAGTCGGCGACTGTCCCGATGAGCGGTCGCGAGAAAAGCATCCCGGTCTTCGCCGCATCGACGCCGATGTCGTCGAAGACCGCTTCGAGCTGTGCCACGACAAACGCCGGCGGCAGCTCCTCGACGGCCGAGACGCCCACTGTGTTCTGCGCCGTGAGCGCGACTATCGCGCTCATGCCGTGGCAACCCGCAGCGGCAAAGGCCTTCAGGTCGGCCTGAATGCCGGCGCCGCCGCCCGAGTCGGAACCGGCAATTGTGAGGCAGCGTGATACTGACAATCGACTCCCTTCGCCGGCATTACCCGGATCAGGTTCAGCGGGTGTGATCTCAGCCCCTCGACGGGGCACCCCGGTAAGCCGAGGCTAGCATCACCGATGTGAGCCATGCACGCTACGACGGGATCGCCGAGTGGTACGACCGCGAGCTTGCAACGGGGGACCGCGCGACGGAGCCGCGCGAGGCCATGCTGCGGCTCCTCGGCGATGGGCCCGGACGGTTGCTCGATGTCGGCTGCGGGACGGGCTCCCACACCGCCGTTCTGGCCGAGCACGGTTGGACCGCGCTCGGCGTCGATATCTCGGAGGATCAACTTCGCCTCGCACGTGAGCGTGGCGTCGAGGTCGTGCAGGCCGACGCAGCCAATCTGCCGTTCGACGATGCGACATTCGACGCCGTCGTCTCGATGTGGACGCATACGGACGTCGAGGACTTCACGGCGCTCGTGCGGGAGGTGGCCCGGGTTCTGCGACCCGGCGGCCCGTTCGTCTACGTCGGTGCCCACGCTTGCTTCGTGGGGCCGCACTCGAGGTTCATCTCGGCCGAAGGAGTTCCCGAGCTCCATCCTGGTTACTGGCAGACAGGCCGCTATGACGAGGGGCCTGCAATCTCGCCCCACGGGCTTCGCGCCAAGGTCGGCGCGATGCACCTCCCCCTCGGCCTCTTCCTCGAGTCCTTCCTGGAGGTGGGCTTCCGGCTCGAGCAGTTCGAGGAGCTGAAGACTCGCGAGTATCCAAACACGCTCGCCCTTCGGTGCCGACAGTGAGGGAACGTTACGATCGGCTCGATGTTCCGCAGATTCGTCGGGTTGCTGGCCGACACGTGGATTCTCGACCTGGCGGCAGGCGCCGCTCTCGGATTCGCATTTCTGGACTTCGCCCGCTCGATCTTCTCTGCGGTCATCCAGTTCTGGACCCAGAAGGAATCCGAGAACGAGAGCGGCTTGCTGGACCTCTTCAGCGGCGGCCTCGGGTCCCTCGCGTTCGAGATCGACGGCAGGCCCGTGTATCTCGCGCCGATCGTCGAGGCCGGACTGACGCTCGCGACGGTCACAGCAGTGGTGATCCTCGTCGTCCGGATGCTCCGCACCGTTGAAGACGCCGAGTAGCGCAGCGACCGCAGGCGCGCTCCGGGACGACCTGCTCCAGGGTGAGGAACTCGCTCACCTTGGCGCCGAGCCGGCACGGGAGGCAAAGGCGTCGCCGTTGCCTTCCGATCTGCCAACCGCCCTGCTCGAGCGACTCGAGGCCCATGGAATCGACTCGCTCTACTCCCACCAGGCCGAGGCCTGGGAGGCGGCAGCGCGGGGCGAGCACTTGGTCGTCACGACCGGGACTGCGAGCGGCAAGACGCTCGCCTTCAACCTGCCCGTCCTCGCGGCGCTCTCCGAGGAGCCGAAGCTGCGCGCGCTCTACCTCTATCCCACAAAGGCGCTCGCCCAGGACCAGATCCGATCGCTCGCTGAGCTGAAGGTCAAGCGCATCCGCCCCGCGATCTACGACGGCGACACCGAGAGCGAGCGCCGCTGGCAGATCCGCAAGTGGGCGAACCTGATCCTGACCAACCCGGACATGCTGCACATCGGCGTCCTGCCACACCACGACCGCTGGGGCGACGTCCTCTCGAATCTCCGCTACGTCGTCGTCGACGAGGCCCACGTTTACCGGGGCGTCTTCGGCTCGCACGTCGGGAACGTCCTGCGCCGGCTACGCCGGCTCGCACGTGTCTACGGCGCCGACCCCCAGTTCCTACTCGCCTCCGCGACGATCGGCAACCCGGGCGAGCTCGCAGGTTCGCTGACGGGGCTCGATTTCACGGTGATCGAGGATGACGGCGCACCAAGGGCCGAGCGCACCGTCGCGCTCTGGAACCCACCGCTCCTCGACGAGGATCTGGGCCTGCGCGGGAGCGCGCTCGCCGAGGCGTCGAAGCTCATGGCCGACCTCGTCTCCCGCGGCCTGCGCACGCTCGTCTTCGCCAAGAGCCGCAGGGCTGCGGAGCTGATCCACAAGTTCACGGCCGAACGGCTCGGCGACGCATCCGCGCTCTCGCCGTACCGCGCCGGTTACACACCTGCGCAACGACGCGAGATCGAGCAGCGGCTCTTTGCGGGCGAGCTGCTCGGCGTCAGCGCAACGAACGCGCTCGAGCTCGGGATCGACGTCGGAGCGCTCGACTGCGTCATCTCCGTTGGCTTCCCCGGCACGGTTGCCAGCCTGCGCCAGCAGTGGGGTCGGGCCGGCCGCCGGGGACACGGGCTGGCCGTGCTCGTCGCGAGCGAGGACGCACTCGACCAGTACTTCATGCGCGAGCCGGAAACGCTCCTCGAGCGGCGCGTCGAGGCGGCGATCCTCGACCACGAGAATCCGCGAGTCCTCGACGGACACGTCGCTGCCGCAGCGTTCGAGGCACCGCTCGACGACGCGGACACGGAGATCCTCGGCGCCGAAGCGCTACGCCGCGCCGCCGAGCATCCCGAGCTGAAGAAGACGAAGGCCGGCTACGTCTGGGCGGGCCGGGACTACCCTGCTGCTCGCATCGGCCTCCGCTCGACGAGCCCAGACACCTTCGCCGTTGTCGAGACGCAGACCGGCTCGGTGCTGGGCACGATCGAGCGCGACCGCGCGTACTCGACGGTCCACGAGGGAGCGATCTACCTCCACTTGGGCGAGAGCTACCGAGTCGTCGCGCTCGACCTGACCGCACGCAGCGCCCTCGTCGAGCCGTTCACGAGCGACTACTACACCCAGGCGAAGAAGGAGACGACGACGGCGATCGAGGAAGCGCTGCGCACCGAGCAGAGGCTCGGCCTCGAGCTGGCGTTCGGCCGTGTCAGCGTCACGGAGCAGGTCGTCGGCTACCAGCGCAAGGCGATCCGCGACCAGTCCACGCTCGAGCTCGTGGCGCTCGACCTGCCGCAGACGACCTTCGAGACGGAAGCGGTCTGGTACGTGCCCGAGCCCGATCAGCTGGCCGGCTTCGAGCAGATGCCGCAACTCCTCGGCACGCTGCACGCAGCCGAGCACGCGATGATCGCAATCCTCCCGCTCTGGGCGATGTGCGACCGCTGGGACATCGGCGGCCTCTCGACGAACCTCCACTTCCAGACCGGGCGGCCGACGGTGTTCGTCTACGACGGGCACGCGGGCGGCGTCGGCATCGCCGAGCGCGGGTTCGAGGCCTTCGAGGGCTGGGTCGAGGACACCGCGCGGATGCTCGAGGGCTGCCCGTGCGAGAGCGGCTGCCCATCCTGTGTGCAGTCTCCCAAGTGCGGGAACCTCAACGAGCCGCTCGACAAGGCGGGCGCGCTGGAGCTGCTGCGGCGAATGCTCGAAGCCCCCTAGTTGTCGATTTTCCCTCACCTCGTTCGTCGTCAGGGTGTAATCCACCGAAGGAGGTCGAGATGCAGTACATGCTCCTGATCTACGGCTCGGAGGAAGGCGAGGCGTCGCGCAGCGAGGAGGAGCGCGACGCGATGTACGAGGAGTACTTCGCGCTCAGCCGCGAGCTGCGCGAGAGCGGGAAGCTCGTCGGCTCGCACGAGCTGCAGCCAAGCTCGACGGCGACGGCCGTCCGCGTGCGCGACAGCGAGACACTCGCCACCGACGGCCCCTTCGCCGAGACGAAGGAGGTGCTCGGCGGTTACTACCTCGTCGAGGCCGAGTCGCTCGACGAGGCGATCGAGTGGGCGGCGAAGATCCCTTCCGCCCGCGAGGGAACCATCGAGGTGCGACCCGTGGTGATGCGCGAAGTGGAGGTGGAGGCATAGCCGACGTCGCGCGGGTCTTCCGCGAGGAGTGGGGGCGCTCGGTCGCTGCCCTGGCACGTGCGACCGGCGATCTCGGTCTCGCCGAAGACGCAGTCCAGGACGCCTTCGCAACCGCGCTCGAGCGCTGGGGCGAAGAGGCGCCGCGGAACCCCGGCGCCTGGATCCTGGCCACGGCCCGAAACCGCGCGGTCGATCGGCTGCGGCGCGAGCGCGCGCTGGCCCGCAAGACCGAGGTACTGGCTCGGCTGGCCGCGCTCGCCCCGGGCCCGGAGGAGGACATGGAAATGAGCTCGATCCCCGACGAGCGCCTGGGCCTGATCTTCGCGTGCTGCCATCCGGCACTGGCCACGGACGCCCGCGTGCCGCTCACGCTGCGCATGGTCGGTGGGCTGACGACCGCCGAGATCGCGCGGGCCTTCCTCGTGCCGGAGCCCACGCTCGCCCAGCGCCTCGTGCGGGCGAAGCGCAAGATCCGGGGCGCCCTCATCCCGATCGAGGTCCCGCCCGATCACCTGCTCCCCGACCGCCTCCGCTCGGTGCTCGCCGTCCTTTACCTGATCTTCAACGAGGGCTACTCGGCAACGGCGGGCGACGAGCTGGTGCGGCGCGAGCTCTCCGACGAGGCGATCCGGCTCGGCAAGCTGCTCGCGGTGCTCATGCCCGACGAGGGCGAGGCGCTCGGGCTGCTCGCGCTCATGCTGCTCCAGGACTCGCGGCGCTCGGCGAGAACCGACGCGACCGGAGAGCTTGTGCTGCTCGAGGACCAGGACCGCTCACGCTGGGACCAGGCCCGCATCGAGGAAGGTCTGCGCGTCCTCGATCGCGCCCTTGCTCTTCGGCAGCCGGGCCCGTACCAGCTCCAGGCGGCCATTGCGGCCCTCCATGCCCGCGCGACGCGGCCGGAGGAGACCGACTGGGCGCAGATCTCGGCCCTCTACGACGAGCTGGCTCACGTGAGCCCCTCTCCGGTCGTCGAGCTCAACCGAGCCGTTGCCGTGGCCATGGCCGAGGGGGCGGAGCTGGGCCTCGCCCTGCTCGAGGAGCTCGAGGACCTGCAGGGCTACCACCTCCTGCATGCCGCCCGCGCCGACCTGCTGCGGCGCAGCGGCCGTGCCCGCGAGGCGGCCGAGAGCTACGCGCGGGCGCTCGCCCTCGCCGCGAACCCCGTCGAGCGCTCCTTCCTCGAGCGCCGGCTAGCGGAGGTACAGGACTGAGGTACGGCTGCCAGAGCATGACCGCGACGCTGCGCCGCGTGCTCGTGCGCAGTCCAGCCGGCGTCGACTTCTCGCGCTGGCGCGACTTCGGCTGGCGCGCCGAGCCTGATCGGGAACGAATCGCAGCCGAGCACGAGCTCTTCTGCGAGCTCCTGGCCGAAGGCGGCGCGGAGATCGTCCGAACGGAGAACGCGGTCCAGGGGGACCCGGACGCGATCTACGTCTACGACCCGGCTCTCGTCGCCGACACCGGGGCGATCCTCCTCCGACCCGGGAAGAAGGGGAGGCGCAGCGAGGCCCCGGCGATGGCGGCCGACTTCGAGGCGGTCGGCATCCCGGTCGCGGCCGAGCTCGAGGAGCCGGCCTGCGCCGAGGGTGGAGACACGCTCTGGCTCGACAACCGGACGCTCCTCGTCGGCCGCGGCTACCGGACAAACGATGCGGGGATCACGCGGCTCGCGCAGGCGCTGCCCGAGGTCGAGGTGATCTCGTTCGACCTCCCGCACCTGCGGGGCCCCGGCGAGGTGCTCCATCTGCTCTCGCTGATCAGCCCGCTCGACGACGATCTCGCCCTCGTCTACCTGCCGCTCCTCCCGGTCCGCCTGGTCGAGCTGCTCGCGGAGCGGGGCGTGCGCGTCGTGGAGGTACCCGACGAGGAATTCGACTCGATGGGCTGCAACGTGCTCGCGCTGGCGCCACGCGTCGCGCTGGCGCTCGACGGCAACCTCGAGACGCGCCGCCGGATGGAGCGGGAAGGCGTCGACGTGCGGGTCTTCCGGGGCGAGGAGCTCTCGCTGAAGGGCGACGGCGGCCCCACCTGCCTGACGCGGCCCCTTCTACGCGCGGACTAGCGAGAGCGCGCGCTCGACCGCCTCGGCTGGCGTCGCGGCCCGATCGATACCCTCGCCCTCTAGCTGCCAGCCCGGCTCGAGGACGACGACCGGCCTCCCCAGGCGACGTGCGAACGCGATCTCGGCCAGAGTGCCCCAGCTGCCCCCGACGGCGATCACGGCGTCGCCCGAGGCCACGACGGCGAGGTTGCGAGCATGGCCGATGCCGGTGACGACTGCGTGGTCGATCCATTCGTTTGCGTCGGCGCGGCGTTCGCCGGGAAGGATCCCGATCGTCGTCCCGCCTCCGGCCTTCGCGCCGCGCGCCGCCGCGGCCATCACCTCACCGAGCCCGCCCGTGACGACGGTGCAGCCGCGCTCGGCGAGAAGGCGGCCGACCTCTTCGGCGGAAGCTTCGTGCTCCGGGCCGCTGCCGATGACGGAGACCTGGATTCCGGCCACGGGCCGATGGTAGAACGACTGGCGCTGCATTTATCCCTCGTTCGAGGGACAGGGCCACACGCCACTCGCCCGATCACCTTCGAAGCATGCGGCGCAGCACAACCGAGCACGTCGTTCCGGCCCTCACGCTCGGCGCCGCCGCGGCCTTGCTTCCGTTCGCCGCGCTTCTATTCCTGTCGCACCGGCACGCTCATTTCGGAGCCCAAGTTCATTTCAGGGGTGTCGGCCTCACGGCGCTCGCCGCCGCGGTCGCGGCGGTAGCGCTGACGATCGCGGGAGCAAGGCGCCGCGACGGTCGGACGGTCCTGGTCGGGACCGCCTTCTCCGTCATGGCGTCGCTGCTCGCCCTCCACGGGATCGCGACGCCCGGAGTGCTGATCGGCATGAACGGAGTCGTCGCCTTCACGGGCGGTGCGACGCTGCCCGTCGGCGCGGCCGTGCTTGCGTTGTCCGCGCTGCCCGCCCTTCGCCGGCCGAGAAGCCTGCGCACGCTCCTTGTCCTTCAGGTCCTGCTGCTCGCAGCCGTCACCTCGCTGGGCACAATCGGGATGCTGATTCCGAGTGCTGTTCCCAGCGTGCCCGCGACCGGGAGCCCGGCAGCGCTGACCCTCTTGGCGATCGGACTCGCCCTGTTCGGACTGCTGACGCTACGCGCAATACGAACGTTCCTCCTGACACGTCGGCGCGCCGATCTCGTTGTCGCGGTCGGCATCGTCTGGCTCGCCTCCGCCCTCCCGCCCGCCATGCTGCTCAACTTCATGGAGCTCGGTTGGTGGCTTGGACACGGTTTCGAGCTGCTCGGCATCGTCGTCGTCGGGGTGCCGGTCGCCCTCGACCTCCGTCGGGCTGCCCAGTCACGGCCGCTGGTGGGGGACGTCTGCGGCGTCGACCTCGTCACCACCGAAGAGGCGTTTCTCGGCGCGCATGTCCGCGCGCTCACCGTTTGCCTGGCGCAGAAGGACGAGTACACCGAGGAGCACACCCGCCGGGTGGCGCTCCGAGCGGTCCAGGTCGGCGAGGAGCTCGGGCTCTCGCGCGGACGCCTGCGCGCGCTGGCGACAGGCGGTCTTGTTCATGACATCGGGAAGCTCTCGGTTCCCGACGCGGTTCTGCAGAAGCCCGGGCCGCTGACGGACGAGGAGTTCGACATCGTCAAGCGCCATCCGGAATGGGGCGAGAAGATGCTTGTCGACCTCGGCTTCACCGAGGATGTCCGGCAACTCGTCCGAGACCATCACGAACGGCTCGACGGATCGGGTTACCCACACGGCGCCAGCGGCTCACTGATCTCTTTCGACGCGCGCATCCTCGCCGTCTGCGACGTCTACGACGCGCTCATCTCCCGGCGCGTCTACCGAGACGCGTGGCCCCACGAGCGCGCGGTCGCCCTCCTGCGTGAGGAAAGCGGCACATCGTTCGACGCCAAGTGTGTCGCCGCGCTCGAACGCGTTCTCTCCGGCGAGCGAATGCCCGCGGCGGCCGCGGTCTAGCGCCGAGAACTTTCTGTTCGGATTCAGCGCAGCGCCCTGAGCGCTTTGCCGAGCGACTGCTTCGCGTTCAGTACGCCGTCGAAGAGGTCGCCATGCCGCTCGACTCGGCCGAGGACGGCCTCCATCGTGAACGCGGCCGGCTCGAGATCCTCCTTCACCTCCTCCCAGCGCAGCGGTGTCGAGACGGGCGCGCCCGCCTTCGGCCGCACCGAGTAGACGGAGGCGATCGTCTTCCCTTCTCCGTTCTGGTTCGAGTCGATCAGGACCCCGCGGCGCTTCGCCTTCGACCACTCGGTCGTCACGAGCCCGCGGTGCGTCCGCGCCAGTGCACCGGCGATGATCGCCGAGAACTCGCGCGTGTCCCCGTACGTATAGCGGCGCGCAATGGGCACGAGCACGTGAATCCCATCCGCGCCGCTCGTCTTCACGAAGCTCTCGAGCTCGAGCGCGTCGAGCGCCTCCTTCACCAGCAGCGCGACTTGGACTGTCTCCCGGAAGCCGACGTCCGGCGAGGGATCGAGGTCGAAGAGCACCCAGTCTGGTCGGTCTGGCTTGTCGACCCGCGAGTACCAGGTGTTCAGGTCGATGCAGCCCATGTTCACCATCCAGAGGAGCGCGAGCTCGTCGTTCACGAGCGGGTAGGCGATCGTGCGCTTCTGCCGGCTCTCGCGCGAGGTCGAGCGGTACGAGCGCGTCAGGATCCAATCAGGCATGTGCTTGGGAGCGTCCTTCTGGAAGAAGTGCGGGCCCTGCCAGCCGTCGGGATAGCGCTTCATCGTGAACGGGCGGTCGCGGAGGTGAGGAACGACGACCGGCGCGATCCGCCGGTAGTACGAGAGGAGGTCGCCCTTCGTGATCCCCTCCTCCGGCCAGAAGGGCTTGTCGAGGTTCGAGAGCTTGAGCACCCGCTTGCCCTTGCGGACCTCGCTCGCCATCGGCTCCTCGCGCCGCACCTCGCGGGGATCCTTGTCTTCGCGCAGCCCCTGGTACGAAGGCGCGCGCAGATGGCCGTCATGCGTCCACTCGACGAAGTCGACCTCGCAGACAAGCTTCGGCTCGACCCAGACGACGTCGCCCTTGCGCACCCTCGGCATGTTGGGGACCACCGGGAACGGCGACGTCTCACGTTCGAGCGGCCGAAGCTTCCCGAGCAATCGCTCGATCTCCTCGTCGCTGAAGCCGGTCCCGCAGTTGCCGACGTAAGACAGCTCGCCGCCGCGGTAGACGCCGAGCACGAGCGACCCGAACGCGCCCGCCCGGCGGCCCTGCCCCTTCGTGTAGCCGGCGATGACGAATTCCTGACGGCCTCCCGGCTTGATCTTCAGCCAGTCGCGGGTGCGCCGGCCGACCGCATACCGTGAGTCGAGCCGCTTGGCGACGATTCCCTCGAGCCCCTGCTGCTTCACAGCACGGAGCAGCGTCTCGCCGTCGTCGAAACCCTCCGACAGCCGGACCGTTCGGTTCCGCCGGTCGAGGAGCTTCTCCAGCCGCTTACGTCGCTCGACGAGCGGGAGATCGACGAGCGGCTCGCCCTCGACCTCAAGCAGATCGAACACGTAGTAGACGATCGGCGTCCCCCGCTTGCCCTGCTGCATCGCCGAGAAGCTCGGGCGGCCCTGCTCGTCGAGCGCGCACACCTCCCCGTCGACGACACAGTCCGGCGTCTTCAGCGCCTTCGGCAGCTCCTTCGCCACGTTCGCGAAACGCTTGGTGTAGTCCTGGTCTCGGCGTGAGCGCAGCTCGGCATCGCCCCCGGCGATCCGGGCGATGATCCGATAGCCGTCCCACTTGATCTCGAACAGCCAGCCGTCGCCCTTCGGCACTCTCTCCTCGAGCGTGGCGAGCATCGGCCGGTAGGCGCCGCCCTTTCCCGTGGCCGCCGTTCCATCCTCGCGCTTGCGGAGGATCAGCCAGTTCTTCGGATCGCCCGAGAGCTTCGCCGGGACGAGGGCGTAGGTGCCGCTCAGCCGCTCGCCGTCGAGGCGGACGGTGAGCCCCCCGTCAGGCTTCTCCTCGACGAGCTCGTAGGTGCCGCGGTCCCAGATCTCGACTGTGCCGGCACCGTACTGGCCCTTCGGGATCTCGCCCTCGAATGTCGCGTACTCGAGCGGGTGGTCCTCGACGTGGACCGCAAGCCGCTGCGAGCCGGGCTCCAGTGGAATCCCCTTGGGCACGGCCCAGCTTGCGAGCGCCCCGTTGCGCTCGAGCCGGAAGTCGTAGTGGAGCCGCCGCGCGTCGTGACGCTGGACGACGAAGGTCGGGCGGCGACGCGCGCCGCTCGCGCGACGCTTCGGGAACGGCTCAGGAGTCGCGCCGGGTTTTCGCTTCCGGCGGTACTTCTCGAGATCAGCCACGCGCCTAGCTTGCCTGCCGGCTCATAAGGGGTGGTGGAATGTTTGAACTTCGTCCGCGTGGACACATATGACTCAGGACCAGGGACGCACGTGCCCTGAAGATCATCCCAACACCAGGGGGTCAGCGTTCGAGGCCGGGCGAGTCCCGGCCTCGGCGCATTCCGAGACCGGGAACCGGGGGAAAACGTTGTGGATCCTGTGGACGACGGGTCCGGGAAGCCTGTGGAAAACTCTCAGGGACCGCCCTTGAGAGCGGGCTCGCCGCCCTGGCGAACCGAGTAGATGCCGACCGCGCGGTACCGGTCGCGGCGACGGCGCCGAAGCTCCTCGCCTGGAATCGCAGCCAGCTCGTCGAGCGACTCGCCGAGCGCGTCCGCCAGCAACCGCCCGGCCTCCTCGTGGTTCAGGTGGGCCCCTCCCTGCGGCTCCTTGACGATCTCGTCGATCACCTCGAGCTCGAGGCAGTGGACCGCGTCGGGCTTGAAGGCGGCCGCCGCGCTGCGCGCCTCACCTGCGTCGCGCCAGAGGATGGCGGCGCAACCCTCAGGCGTGATGACCGAGTAGATCGCGTTCTCCTGCATCAGCACCCGGTCGACGAGGCCGATCGCGATCGCGCCGCCCGAATTCCCCTCGCCGATGATGCAGGCGACGATCGGCACGGTCAGGCGCGCCATGAGGGCCTGCGAGCGGGCGATCGCGCCGCCCTGCCCGTGCTGCTCGGCGGCGACTCCGGGATACGCGCCCGGCGAGTCGAGGAACGTGACGAGCGGGAAATTGTGCCGCTGGGCGATCTCCATCACTCGCATCCCCTTTCGGTAGCCCTCCGGATGGGGCATGCCGAAGTTCCGCCGCGTCCGCTCGTTCAGGTCTCGACCCTTCTGCTGACCGATGAGGGCGATCGTCCGTCCTCGGAACCGTCCGAGGCCGGTGACGAGCGCGGGATCCTCAGCCCGGGCCCGATCTCCGTGCAGCTCGACGAAATCCTCGAAGAGCCGCTCGACGTAGTCGAGCGTGTAGGGGCGTTGGGAGTGCCGTGCGAGCTCGACCGACCGCCAGATTTCCTCATCCGTCGGCTCCGCCTCGATGCGGTCGAGCTGACGCTGGAGGCGCTCGAGCTCGCCCGAGACGCGGGTGCCCCGGAGCAGCGGCAGGGCTCGAAGCCGGCTCAGCCGCTCGCGAAGGTGCAGCTCGGCGTTACTCGCCATTCGCAAAGACTCGCAGAACCCGGCCGAGGAACGCGCGCAGCTCCGGCCTGGGCACGATCGCGTCGAGGTGGCCGTAGCGGAGGTTCGACTCTGCCAGGCCGAAATCGTCCGGGAGCTTCTCGCGCGTGGTCTGCTGTACGACCCGAGGGCCCGTGAAGGCGAGCAGCGCACCCGGCTCGGCCACCATCACGTCACCGAGGCTCGCGAAGCTCGCCAGGACACCCGCGGTAGTCGGGTGTGTCAGGACAGTGATGAAGCCACACCGAGCGTCTCGCAGATCCTCGACGGCGCAGACCGTCTTGGGCAGCTGCATGAGCGAGAGGATCCCCTCCTGCATGCGAGCGCCGCCCGAGGCTGTGACGGCCACGAGCGGCACGCCGCGCTCGGCCGCCGACTCGCACGCGCGGCAAACCTTCTCGCCGACGACGCTGCCCATCGAGCCGCCCATGAACGAGAAGTCCATCACCGCGAGCTCGCATGGTCGGCCTTCGATTGCGGCGCGGCCGATCACCAACGCGTCGCCGAGGCCGGTCGAGACCTCTGCCTCGGCCAGCCGCTCCGTGTAGGGCCGGAGGTCGAAGAATTCGAGCGGGTCCTCCGACCGGAGCTCGGCCGCTTCCTCCTCGAACCTTCCGTCGTCGGAGAGCTGCGCGATCCGCGCGCGGGCCCCGACCGGGAAGTGATGGCCGCAGTGCGGACAGACGCGGAGATTCCGCTCGAGCTCGTCCTCCCGGTAGTGCGAGCCGCAGGAAGGGCAGGTGTTCGGGTGAGGCTTCTCGTCCCGGGGCTCACTCGGCAGGTTCCGGTGCTCGATGGAGACGTCGATGCGCGGTCGGCTGGCCACCGCCCGATTATCCCTGAACACTTTCGTATTGAAGGCCTCGGCGGTCTACGCGCATCCCTGCGCGCTCGTAGAGCCGGACCGCGCCCGTCGGATTCTCGGCGTCCACGCCGAGACCCATGCGCTCGAAGCCACGACGGGCGAACTCCTGGAAGACATGCTCGAGGAGAGCGATCGCAAGGCCGCGACGCCGAAACGCCGGGCGTACTCCGAGGATGTCGACCCACCCGACCCCGGTCTCGGTCTCCATTGGGCGTGTCAGCGCAATCCCGGCCAAGTCCCCTTCTTCCGCCTCGGCCAGGTACCAGAGCTCGGGGTCGAAGGAGGGATGTCCCAAGAACCACTGTGCCCAATCCTCGAACGGGTCGCGCGCGAACGACCACGTATCGGCGAAGGAGTCCATCTGCGCCTCGTAGACGCGGCGCTCTTCGCCCTCCTCGAACGTGCGCACCGAGAAGCCGTCCGGCCACCGCGGCGCCGGCAGCTCACCTTCGAGGTCGATCACCATTCGAAACGAATGGCGAACCACCCGGTAGCCCGCGCTCTCGAAGAGGTCACGGAGGACTCGATCCTTTTCGCTCACCGATCCGCGGAGCGGCATCCCGGGCCTCTTCTCCCGTGCGCGGGCCTCCGCTGCCTCGAGGAGAGGGCGGAGCACAGTCGGCTCGAAGCCTCGAACGTCGAGCCAGGTGGCGCCGCCGAAGGACCCGACGTCGGCGTATCCGTTCAGCTCCCCGTCAGGGCCCTCGGCGAGGAATACGTCGCGTTCAGGGTCGACGTCGGGCAGCTCCCAGTAGTTGCGGAGCTCCGCGGGCGACTCGGAGTCCGTCCCGTGCAGCCGCCTCGAATGTTCGTTCAGGAACACGGCCGCAGCTTCCGCCTCGTCTGGTCTCGGCGCCCGGATGGCCACCCCGCTGCTCATGCGGAGACGAGCTCGTCGAGAACGTCCGGAAGCGGCGAGAGGTCCGGGATCTCCCGGTCCGGCTCCGGATCGGGCTCCTCGCCTAGGCGATTGACCCACACCGAGGTCAAGCCCAGCTCCCGCGCCGGCGCGATGTCGTGGAAGAGGCTTGCCGCAACATGAGCATGCCGCTCGCGGTCGGCCTCCGTCGCCTCGAAGAAGCGCTGCCAGTGGCCGTGAGCCGGCTTGTACGAGTGCACGTCTTCGGCCACGATCGCGAGGTCGACCGGCACGCCGAGCTGTCGCTGTGACGCCGCGATGAGATCGCGGTCGGTGTTGGAGAGAATGGCGAGCTTCCAACCGCGGTTCCTCAGCTCGGAGAGCGCGGCGGGCACCTCGGGGAAGGGCAGCCACTCGGGCAGCGACCGGGCAAAGGCGCCCGATTCGCCCTCCGGGAGCTGGACGCCCTCCTCCTGCATGACGCGCTCGAGCCCGAGCGTCAGCACCTCGCGGTAGGTGCGGAACGACTCGGCTTCGAGCTCCGGCTCGAGCTCGTGGTAGCGCTTCAGGAGGCGGGGAGCCTCCGTCACGCCGAAGAGACGCTCGAGCTCGTCGTGGATTCCCCGGTTCCAGTCGATCAACGTCCCGTAGCAGTCGAAGGTTGCCCAGCGCGTCCTCATCGGCGATCAGCCCTCGATCCGGTGCCGGACTTCAGTCTGGCACCGGCGCACATTCCTCGTCCTACTCGTCCGCCAGCTCGCGCAGCACGATGCAGGCGTTGTGGCCGCCGAAGCCGAATGAGTTGGAGACACCGATCCGCACGTCGGCCTCGCGCGCCTCGTTCGGCACGTAGTCGAGGTCGCAGTCGGGGTCGGGCGACTCGTAGTTGATGGTCGGTGGCAGCGTGTTCCGGTTGACGGCCAGAATCGTGAAGATCGCCTCGACCGCGCCGGCGGCGCCGAGGCAGTGTCCCGTCGCCCCCTTCGTCGAAGAAACAGGGGTCCGCCGTGCTAACTCCTCCCCGAGCGCGAGCTTGATCACCTTCGTCTCGCTCGCGTCCCCGAGCGGCGTCGAGGTCCCGTGCGCGTTGATGTAGTCGACGTCCTCCGGCGAGATGCCGGCATCGCGAAAGGCCATCTTCATCGCGCGCGCAGGATTCTCGCCGGTGGGGTCCGGCTCGGTGACGTGGGCCGCGTCGGAGGACAGCCCGTAGCCGAGAAGCTCGGCGTAGATCTTCGCCCCGCGTGCCCGCGCGTGCTCCAGGTCCTCGAGCACGACAACTGCGCCCGCCTCGCCCATCACGAAGCCGCTCCGCCCGGCGTCGAACGGGCGGCTCGCCTTTTCGGGCTCGTCGTTGCGCCGCGAGAGCGCGCGCATCGCGCTGAAGCCCGCGATACCGACCGGAGTGATCCCCGCCTCGGTCCCCCCCGCGAAGACGACGTCCGCCCGACCGAGGCGGATCATGTCCGCCGCGTCCCCTATCGCCATGTTCGACGCCGCGCAGGCCGTGCACTGCGAGGCGAGCGGTCCCCGCGTGCCGAGCTCCATCGAGACCCAGGCGGCTCCCATGTTCGGGATGATCTGCGGGATCGAGAACGGGTTCACGCGCTCCGGGCCGCGCGCGAGCAGCACGTCGTAACAGTCCTGGAACGCCCTCAGGCCGCCGATGCCGGTGGCGATCGATCCGCCGATCCGCTCGGCCTCTGGCTCGACGTTCAGGCCCGAGTCCGCCTCGGCCTGGCGAGCAGCCGCCACGATCATCTGCGCGAAGCGGTCCATCCGCCGGGCCCGCTTGTAGTCGATCCACTGCGCGGGGTCGAAGTCCTTTAGCTCGCAGGCGAAGGTCACGGGATACTCGCTTGCGTCCCACTGCTCGATCGGCGCCGCACCCGATCGACCCTCGATGAGGCTCTGCCAGCTCGTCTCGACGTCGTTGCCAAGCGGGGTCACCGCGCCAAGGCCGGTGATCACGACCCGGCGGCGCCCGTTCTGAGAAAAGTCGCTCACATCCCTAAACCCCCGTCGACGAGCAGCACCTCGCCCGTGATGAACGAGGCCTCGTCGGAACAGAGGAACCGTACCGCTCCGGCGACGTCCTCGGGCTCTCCGAGCCGCCCGAGCGGCGTGTTGGTGAGCATCGCCTCACGCGCGTCTGCGGGCAGCGCGTCGGTCAGTCTCGTGCGGACGTAGCCCGGAGCGACCACGTTCGCGCGCACGCCGCGGCTCCCGAGCTCGCGTGCGAGCGACTTCGTGAAGCCGATGATCCCGGCCTTCGACGCGCCGTAGTTCGTCTGGCCCCAGTTCCCGTGCACGCCGACGATGCTCGAGACGTTCACGATCGTCCCTGACCGGCGGCGCATCATGCCGCGCGCCGCCGCGCGGCACGTGTAGAAGACGCTGCTCAGGTTCGTCTCGATCACCGAGCGCCAGTCGTCGTCGGACATGCGAGCGAGGACACCGTCGCGCGTGAGCCCCGCGTTGTTGACGAGCACCGCGAGGTCGCCCGCCTCCTCCACGAGCGCGCGCGCCTCGTCAGCGTTCGAGACATCCGCCTGCACCGCCCGCCCACCGATCTCCTTCGCGACTGCGTCCGCTTCCTCGGCGGCCGAGTGATAGCCGAGCACGACCGACGCTCCGGCCCGCCCGAGCTCGAGCGCGATCGCGCGGCCAATGCCGCGAGAACCGCCGGTGACGAGCGCTGTCCGTCCCTCCAGAGAGCAGAACTCAGGCAGTTAGCTCCTCGACCTTCTTCAGCCCGGCGAGGTTGTTGACCGAGACCGCCTTCGCGGTGCGGTCGATCCGCCTGACGAGCCCCGCGAGGACACTGCTCGGCCCGACCTCGACGAACGTGCGCACACCCTCGCCGACGAGCCCACGCGCAGCCTGGGTGAAGCGCACCGGGGCGGTCAGCTGCTCGACGAGCAGCGAGGCGAAGCGCTGTGCGGGCTCGATCTTGGCGGTCACGGTCGACATGAACGGCGCGACCGGCTCGCGGAAGCGCACACGCTCGAGGGCGGGGCGCAGGCGATCGGCCGCGCGAGCGACGAGCGGGCTGTGAAACGCGCCCGACACCTTCAGCCTCACAGTCCGGCGAGCGCCGAGCGCCTCGGCCTTCGCGCAGACCTCGCTGACCGCCTCCTGCTCCCCCGAGACGACGATCTGGCCCGGGCAGTTGTAGTTCGCGGGCCAGACTCCGTCGATCTCGTCACAGAGCCGCTCCACGACCTCGTCCTCGAGGCCGAGGATCGCTGCCATCGCCCCGTTGCAAACTCGTGCCGCCTCGGCCATGGCGAGGCCTCGCTCACGCACGAGCGCAATCGACTCCGCGGGAGTCAACGAGGACGCAGCCGCCAGCGCCGCGAACTCTCCGACCGAGTGACCGACCACGTAGTCCGGCTCGAAGCCCCGGGCCCGCAGCGCGGCGAGGACGGCGAGACTCGTCGCCACGAGCGCCGGCTGCTGAACGTCGGTCTCCACGAGCTCCTCCAGAGGAGCCTCGAAGCAGAGGCGCGCGAGGTCGAGCCCGGATGCCTCGCTCCCCTCCCGGAACACGTCCATCGCCTCCGGAACGGAGTCGGCGATCTCCTTGCCCATTCCCGCCTCGAGCGACCCCTGCCCTGGAAAGCAGAACGCAACCTTGCTCATCCCTTTCCACCTTTCCCGTTCGCCGTCCATTCGATCAGCGCCGAGCCCCACGTGAGGCCGGCTCCCATCCCTGTCATCAGCACGAGCTCGCCCGCGCGCAGGCGTCCGTCGACCTCTGCGTCGCCGAGCGCGAGCGGGATCGAGCCTGATGAAGTATTCCCGTAGCGGTCGACGTTGACGACCGTCCGTTCCTCGGGGATGCCGAGCTTGCGACGGGCGTGGTCGATGATGCGCACGTTGGCCTGGTGCGGCACGTAGACGTCGACCTCGCTCACCGGCACGCCGCATTCGTCGAGGATCCTCTCCGCCGAGTCGACGAGCACACGGGTCGCGAACTTGAAGACCTCGCGGCCGTTCATCTTCGCGAAATGCTGTCGCGAGGCGACCGTCTCCGCCGTGGCCGGGGCGCGCGACCCTCCGGCCGGCATGTAGAGCTGCGACCCCCCCGACCCGTCCGCGCCGAGCTCGAAGCCCAGAAACCCGCCCTCACGGACGCGCTCCAGCACGACCGCACCCGCGCCGTCGCCGAACAGGACGCACGTGCTGCGGTCCTCCCAGTCGACGATCCGCGAGAGAACGTCTCCCCCGACCACGAGCACGCGGTCGACGAGGCCGCCCGCAAGCATCCCGTGGGCCTGGGCGAGCGCGTACACGAAGCCGGTGCAGCCGGCCGACAGGTCGTAGGCCGCGGCGTCCTTTGCGCCCAGGCGATCGGCGAGGATCGCCCCTGTGGAGGGGAACGCCATGTCGGGGGTCACCGTCGCCACGATGACGAGATCGAGCGAAGCCGGGTCGAGCCCCGACTGCTCGAGCGCGTCCACCGCGGCCGGGAGCGAGAGGTCGGAGAGAGCCTCGTCGGGCCCGGCCACCCGGCGCTCGCGGATCCCGGTCCGCTCGACGATCCACTGGTCGGAAGTCTCGACGATCTGCGCCAGCTCGTCGTTCGTCATCACCCGCTCGGGCGCGTAGGAGCCGATGCCGGTGATCGAGATCCGCCCGTTGGAGGTCGCGGTGCCGATCATCGCTCCACCGCGAAGATCAGCGTCGCGCGCGCGGCGAGCTCGCCGTCGACCCGCGCCTCCGCGCGACCCTTGCCGATCGGGCCTCTCACCCGCTCGAGGTCGCAGGTCAGCTCGAGCTCGTCGCCCGGCTCTACCACCCGCTTGAAGCGAACGCCGTCGATGCCCGCGAAGAGCGCGAGTCGGCCGCGGTTTTCCTCCCGCGACAGAACGGCGATCGCGCCCGTCTGCGCCATCGCCTCGACGATGAGGACGCCGGGCATGATCGGCCGCCCGGGAAAGTGGCCCGCGAGATACCAGTCGTCGGAGCGCACCCGCTTGCGGGCGACCACAAGCCCACCCGGCTCGAGCTGCACGACCTCGTCGATGAGGAGGAACGGCTCGCGGTGCGGCAGGATCGCCTCGATCTCTGCCCGCCCGAACGGAACGTTGTCAAGGCGGGTTTCCACGCCGCCGCTTAGTCTAGTGGTCGCAATCGAAGGTACGTTCCCGGGTCCCGGATGACCGACTCACTGGGCCCCGATGTGGTCCTGCCACGGCTCCGCGGCCGCTTCGGCCGCCCTTACCTCTACGCCGAGGCCTGCCCCTCGACGCAACGGCTGCTCGGCCCGGAGCTCGGCGAAGGCGCGGTCGCCGTCGCCGAGGAGCAGACCGAGGGTCGTGGACGGCTCGGCAGGCGTTGGCTCTCGCCTCTGGGCACGAGCGTGCTCTGCTCGATCCTGTTGGAACCGGCTGTTGACCCGCCGCGGCTGCCCGAGCTCTCGCTCGTCGCCGGCGAGGCCTGTGTCGAGGCGATCGTGGTGGTGACCGGCCTCGAGCCGCAGATCAAGCTGCCCAACGACGTCCTACTCGGCGGACGGAAGGCAGCCGGCATCCTCGCCGAGGCAAGCGAAGGACGGGTCACGCTCGGGATCGGGATCAACGTCAACATCACGGAGGACGAGCTCCCAGGAGACGTCGAGCATCCCGCGACCTCGCTCCTCGTCGAGGCGGGTCGACCAGTCGACCGCGCCGAGCTCCTCGTCACGCTTCTCGAGCGGCTCGAGCGCGGCTACGACGACTGGGTCGCACAGGCCGGTACTCGGCGAAGAGCCTAGGGATACACGACCGGTGGGCTCTCGTTGCCGGCGAAATCGCGGGCGCTCGCCCGCAGCCGCACGAAGGGCCCGCCCGGATCGATCGTGAACCGGCCCGGCAGCAGCCGGCGCTCCACGATCGTCCTGCCGTCGTCGAGGACTAGCGTCACGAATCCGGGCTCGTTGATCGAAAACGTCGGCGGCAACGGCGAGAGAAGCCTCAGGAGCGGCGGCGTCACGTCGACTGCAAAGGCGACGGTCTGCGTGGTGGTCGCCACGGCCGACGTCGCGCGCAGGTCGGCGCGGTACTCGCGCTCGGCGACCCGCTGCCGAAAGCGTCCGTTCCACTCGATCGCCTGCGGGCCCGCCTCGAGCCGATCCGAGAAGACCTGGCCGATCACCCGCGCGCCGCGTCGCACGAAGAGCGACACGCGGGCAGGCCCGTTCAGGACGAATCGGAAGCTTGTCGTGTCCAGCCGGCCGTCGCCGTTCGGCGAGAAGACCGCCGGCACCACGCGAAAAGCAGCGAGCGTCCGGTCGACGGTCACGGCGACCGTCGCGGTCGTCTCGATTCCCAGAGCGTTGCGCGCGGTGAGCAGGATTCCGTAGCGCCCGTCGGGGATGCCCGCCGCATCCCAGCGGAATTCATACGTCCCGGCGAGCTTCTGCTCGCTGAACAGCGTCGTCAACGGTAGGCCGCCCGCGTCGACGACCGTCGCGGTGACGAGGGCGGGCGCGCGGAGCCGGTAGCGGACGGTCGTGCGTTCGCTCAGGCCGTCACCGTTCGGCGTGATCACCGCCGGCCGCGCGAGAGCAGTCAGCGTGGACTGTGCGGAGGTCCCCGCGACGACGCCCGTCGCCGGCCGAACGGTCGGTCCGGCGTCGATCGCATACCTGTAGCGGCCGGCAGGGACGGTTCGGGCGTCCCACGCCCAACTCACGTTGGCGCCGCTCCCTTCGCCACTCGCAACGAGCGTCCCGCCCGCGTCGGTCACGAGCACCGACCAGTCAAGCGGCTCCGAGAGCCTCGCGGTGAAGCGGACGTACCCGCCGGGTGCGCCCGTCACCCGCGGGAAGTAGAGCTTCGGCAACCCCGTCTGCCCGACGCTGCGCGCGATCGAGTTCAGCTCGCTGTACAACCGGCTCCCGGGGCACGAGGTGAAGCCGGTGTCGCGGTGCCCGGCGATCGAGCGCAGCGTGACCGGGACGCCGGCGGGGAACCGGGGATTGCCGCCCGAGGGCCAGCTGAAGACCGTCAGCGGATCGACGTGTGCGACGTCGAGCCGCCACGCGAGCAGCCGAATCAGCGCAGCCCGCGCCGCGGGCGTGACGCCGCCGCCGACGTCGTAGTTGCCGATCAGGGCGACCCCGACCGACCCCTCGTTGAAGCCCTGCGCGTGCGCGCCGACGACGTTCCGGTCGACCCCACCGAACCGGCCTTCGAAGATCTGGCCGTACTTGTCGACGAGGAAGTTGTAGCCGATGTCGTCCCAGCCGTTGCCGAGCACGTGATAGCGCTGGATGCCGCGGACGATTGCCGCCGACTGGGCCCGGGTGTACGTGTTCGAGCCCGCCGTGTGGTGCACGACCGCGAAGCGCACCGTGTCGGCGTACTCGGGCCGACCCCGCCGGATCCGTTCGTTCGCACGCCAAGCGAGGCGCGAGAGAATGAGCGGAGATCCGGCGACCGCGACCGAGCGCACGCGAGCGCGCTCGACCGGGCTCCGGACGAAGCTCGCCCGAATCCGGCGGACGCGCCCGTAGGTTCTGACCCGGATCCGGTTCGACGGCCCGGTCCAGTACGGGTTCCCGATCTCCCAGCCGCGGCGCCTCAGCTCGTGGCTGCGCGGGTCCGGCCGGTCCTCGTCCTCGGGCGCCGCCGGCTGCCAGTTGCTCCAGTGCCCCGCCGGGCTCCGGGTCCGGAACAGGACCATTCCCGACCCCTGCCAGCGAAGGCCGACGAGGTTGAACCGGGCGACCGCGACTGAGCGGCTGCCGCCGACCGGAAGGTCACGGCTGACCAACGAGGTCCCGGCGCCGTACGCGGTTCCGGGCGCGAGAACGAGGAGGAGGGCGGCGAGGACGAGGGACTTCATGGCGGCGGCGCTCCCTACGGAAGCAGAGACCGTCCTTCGGCTCAAGCCCTGAACCCCCTTCCCAGATAGAATTCTTACAAGTGAAAGGGCCGCTGCTGCGGGCGTTTTTCCTCTCGCTGACCGCGATTCTGACCCTCTGCGCCACTGCATCCGCCGCGTCGGCCCGGCCTCGCGTCCTCGCGGTCAAGTTCGAGAACGACGTCAACCCGGTCACGCAGGACTACGTGACCGACGAGATCCACCGAGCGAGCGGCGACGGCTACAGCGCGGTCGTCATCCTGCTCGACACGCCCGGCGGGCTCGGCTCCTCGATGGAGAAGATCGTCAAGGCGGAGCTCGCTTCGAAGGTGCCCGTCATCGTCTACGTCTCGCCCGAAGGAGCGCGGGCCGCGTCGGCCGGGGTCTGGATCGGCCAGGCCGCCGATCTGCTCGCGATGGCCCCGCAGACAAACATCGGCTCCTCGACGCCGATCAACGTCGGCGGCGGCAACATCGGCAAGGACCTGCGGCGGAAGGTCGTGAACGACGCGGCGGCCTCCCTGCGCGAGCTCGCGCGGGAGCATGGGCGCAACGTGCAGTGGGCCGACGCAGCCGTCCGCCGTGCTTCGAACCTGGGCGCCACCGAGGCACTCCAACAGAACGTCATCGACGTCATGGCACGGACCCTGCCTGCGCTGCTCGACAAGATCGACGGACGCAAGACGAAGCCCAACGGCTATGTCCTCCACACTGCCGGCGCCGAAATCGACACCGTCGACATGTCGCTCTGGAAGAAGATTCTCGACACGCTCATCGACCCGAACCTGATCGTCCTCTTCATGTCGATCGGGACGCTGGGGATCATCGTCGAGCTGTGGAATCCCGGCCTCATCTTCCCGGGCACCGTCGGTGCGATCTCGCTGATCCTCGGGCTGTTCGGCCTCCAGGTGCTACCGATCAGCGCAGCCGGCTTGCTGCTCATGCTGCTCGCCTTCGCCTTCTTCGCCGCGGAGGCGTTCGTCCCGACGCACGGAGCCATCACGCTCGCGGGCTCGGTCTGCTTCGTGATCGGCTCGCTCCTCCTCTTCGAGCCTGCAGGCAACACGTACAAGGTCTCGCTTCCGGCAGTGCTGGCGATCGCCGCCACGCTTACCGGGATGATGGCGCTCGTCGCGTTCAAGATCGTCCAGGTCAGGCGGGTTCCACCGGTGACGGGCCGCAGCGAGCTCGTCGGGCAGATGGGCGTCGTCCGCGAGGCGCTCGCGCCGACGGGGCTTGTCTTCGTCCGCGGCGAGCTCTGGCAGGCGCGCACTCACGGCGATCCGATCGCGGCCGGAACATCGGTGCAGGTTGCGGACGTCGAGGACGGCCTCGTGCTCGAGGTGGACAGACCGGCCGAGCCGATTGAAGCTCGTAGCGAAGGGGAACACCTTTAGGATCACGCCTCCGACAAAAGGAGAGTCGTCTTGCCTGCCCTGATCGCCGTCGCAGCCGTCGCCGTCGTTTTGCTGATCGTGCTCTCGTCGGCGATCCGTGTCGCGCGGGAGTACGAGCGCGGCGTCATCTTCCGACTCGGTCGCCTCAACTCGCCGCCGAAGGGGCCCGGCCTCTTCCTGCTCATCCCGATCATCGACAAGATGGTTCGAGTCGACCTGCGAACGGTGACGCTGAACGTCCCGCCGCAGGAGGTGATCACGAAGGACAACGTGCCCGTCCGAGTGAACGCGGTCGCCTACTTCCGGATCATCGACCCGGAGAAGGCGATCGTGCAGGTCGAGAACTTCATGGTCGCCACCTCGCAGATCTCGCAGACCACTCTCAGAAGCGTCCTCGGACAGCACTCCCTCGACGAGCTTCTCTCGGAGCGGGACAAGATCAACGCGATCCTCCAGCAGATCATCGACGAGGCGACCTCGCCGTGGGGAATCAAGGTCTCGATCGTCGAGGTCAAGGACGTCGAGATCCCCGGGGGCATGCAGCGCGCAATGGCGCGCCAGGCCGAGGCCGAGCGCGAGCGCCGCGCGAAGGTAATCGCCGCCGAGGGTGAGTTCCAGGCGTCCGAGCGGCTGAAGGACGCCGCCATGGTGCTGGCCGAGAACCCGATGTCGCTCCAGCTCCGGTTCCTCCAGACGATGCTCGAGATCAGCTCCGAGCGCTCGTCGACGATCATCCTGCCGCTGCCGATCGAGCTCTTCCGGCCGTTGATCGAGAGCTCCGGCGGGTACAGGCCCGAGAGCTGACTCCGGAAGTTCGGCGCGACCCGATCTCGGGCAGGACCGTCGTCATCGCCCCTGGACGTGCGACGCGTCCCGGCGCAAGGCGAGGCGACTTCGAGCCGCCAAGCGGCGAAGAGCTCGAACAGTGCCCGTTCTGCGAAGGCCGGGAGGACCGGACGCCGCCGGAGACCTTCGCGATCGCCCCGGGGGAGCGGATGCCCGACACCCCGGGCTGGCAGGTGCGCGTCGTGCCGAACCTCTATCCCGCCTTCGAGCGCCAGGAGGTCGTCGTCCACACCCCGCGGCATGCGCGCTCGCTCGCGGAGCTCGGCGAGGCCGAGCTCGCGTCGGTCGCCTTGGCCTGGCACAAGCGGATGGAGCTCGCACGCAAGGAAGGTTTCGAGCACGTCCAGCTCGTTCTCAATGAGGGCCGGGAGGCGGGCGCAAGCCTCCCGCACAGCCACTCGCAACTCGTGTGGCTGCGCGACCTGCCGCCCGCAGTCGTCGAGGAGCTTCCTCGCCTCGAAGAGGATGACTGCGCGCTCTGCGGCCTTCTCCGCGACGACGCACTCGAGATCGCCCTCCAGGGAAGCGTGTCGCTGCGGGCGGCGATCGCGGGCCGCCTGCCCTACGAGCTCCTCATCGCCCCTCGTGAGCACGTGCCGCGCCCGGACGAGACCGCGCTCGCGAACGCGCTCCGCCTCCTCGCCGAGGCGATCCGCCGGCTACGCGATCTCGAGGGGCCGCTTCCGCTCAACGCGTGGCTGCACGCCGGCGCGCACTGGCACGTCGAGGTCCTGCCTCGCCTGACCATTCTCGCCGGGCTCGAGCTCGGAGCCGGGCTCTACGTCAACTGGCTGCCTCCCGAGGAGGCCGCAGCCGCCTTGCGCGCGGCGGCCCGGCCCAGCTAGCGCTTACCCGGCGCGTTGAGCTCGCGAAAGCGGTGCGCGGCCTCGATCGCCGCGCCGAGGTTGAGGCCCTTGTCCTTGGCCTGCTTGATCAGCATCACGGTCTCGACCGCGTCCATGTCGTAGATCCGCTGCTTGCGGCCCTTGGTCGGGATCTGGGCCTTGTTCGTCCAGTAGTCGAGCTGCATCTTCGAGATGCCGGCGATCTGGCAGACCTGGCCGAGATAGAGCTCGATCTTGTCGAGGTGGTCGGCGAGGTCGATGGGTTCGAGGAGATCAACTTGTCTGCTCGCGGCCATTCGATTCTTCTCCCGGCGGAGACTGCGGACCCCTCGTCGGGAAGGTATATCGCTCCTCGTCGTTTTTGTGAAGGGTATTCCCCGAAGACCGGCTGATATTGGTCGCTATTCCGCCGGCTCGGCCGGGTCTTCTTCAGCTTCTTCGGCCTCCACGGCTTCGGACTCGACGACCGGCGCCAGCGTCGATACCCGTTCGCTCTTGCGCAGGCGCATGACGATCACGCCCTGCGTCGACCTGCCGAGGCGCTTGACGTCCTCCACCGGAATTCGAATGACCGTGCCGCCCGTCGAGATCAGCATCACCTGGTAGCCGTCCCGCACGACGCGCGCGCCGGCGAGCTGACCGCGCGCCTCGGTCAGCTGAACCGTCTTCACGCCCAGCCCCCCGCGGCCCTTGACCGGATAGTCCTCGACGCGCGTCCGCTTGCCGTAGCCGTTCACGGTGACGACGAGGAGGTCCGTGTCGTTCTCGGCGAGGGTGATCGCGATCACCTCGTCGCCCTTGCGGAGGTTCATCCCCCGGACGCCGCCTGTCGCGCGGCCCATCGGCCGCGCCTGGCTCTCGTGGAAGCGAATCGCCTGCCCCTTCCGGGAGACCATCAGCAGGTCGTCATTGCCGGAGGACGGAATCAGGCCGATCACCTCGTCGTCCTTGCGGAGGTTGATCGCAATGATCCCGTCCGCCTTCAAGGGGGTGTTGTACTCCTCGAACTTCGTCTTCTTGACGACTCCCTTCTTCGTCGCCAGCACGAGGTACTCGGCCTCCTTGAAGTCCCGCGTCGCGATGACTGCCCGGATCGTCTCGCTCTGGCGGAAGGGAAGGAAGTTCGCGATCGCACGCCCCTTCGACTGCCGCGTGCCGAGGGGAAGCTCGTGCACCTTCAGCCGGTAGATCTTGCCGACCGACGTGAAGAACAGGAGGTAGTCGTGCGTCGAGGCGACGAACAGGTGCTCGATGTAGTCGTCCTCCTTCATCTCCATGCCCATGACGCCAATGCCGCCCCGGCGCTGCTCGCGGTACGTGGTCACCGGTAGACGCTTGATGTAGCCCGAGCGGGTGATCGCGATGACCATGTCCTCCTCGGCGATCAGGTCCTCGAGCTCGAGCTCCTCCTCTGCCGCGACGATCTCAGTTCGGCGGTCATCGTTTTTGCCGTAGATCTCCTTGATCTCGAGGAGCTCTTCCTTGATCACCTCGTCGATGCGCGCCTCGTCGCCGAGAATCGAGCGCAGCTCGGCGATCCGCTCCTGGAGGTCGTCGTATTCGTCCTGGATCCGCTTCCGCTCGAGGCCGGTCAGCCGCTGGAGCCGCAGGTCGAGGATCGCCTGCGCCTGGATCTCGGAGAACTCGAACTGGGCGATGAGGCCGGCGCGTGCCTCGTCGGGATCGGCGGAGGCTCGGATCAGCGCGATGACGGCGTCGAGGTCGTCGAGCGCCTTCAGGTAGCCCTCGAGGACGTGAGCGCGCTCTTCCGCCCTGCGCAGCTCGTACTTCGAGCGACGCGTGACCACCTGGCGCTGGTAGTCGACGTAGTACTGGATCAGCTCCAGCAGGCTGAGCGTGCGGGGCACGCCGTTGACGAGCGCGACGGCGTTGTAGCCGAAGGTCGTCTGGAGCGGCGTGTGCTTGAAGATCTTGTTGAGGGCAACCTGGGGCACCGCATCGCGCTTCAGCTCGACGTAGATCCGCATGCCGGTCTTGTCGGAGTGGTCGGCCAGAGCGTCGTCGCTCATCGGCACCTCGGTCAGCACCTTGCTCTCGACGAGCTCGGCGATCTTCTCGATCAGACCACCCTCGCCACCCTTGCGGACGCCGTACGGCAGCTGGGTGATGATGATCGCCTGCTTGCCGCCGCGGAGCTCCTCGATGTGGGCGTGGCCCCGGACGATGATGCGGCCGCGGCCCGTCCGGTAGGCGTCGCGGATGCCCGAGCGGCCGACGATCGAGCCTCCGGTCGGGAAGTCCGGGCCCTTGACGTGCTTCATCAGGCGCTCGACGTCGGCGTCCGGCTCGTCGATGAGCGTAGTCACGGCGTCGATCACCTCACCCAGCCGGTGCGGCGGAATGTTCGTCGCCATGCCGACAGCGATCCCGGTCGAGCCGTTGACGAGCAGATTCGGGAAACGGGACGGAAGGACGTCGGGCATCCGCCGCGACTCGTCGTAGTTCGGGACGAAGTCGACGGTGTCGGCGTCGATGTCGCGAAGCATCTCCGTCGCAATTCGTGACAATCGGCACTCGGTGTTGTGGCTCACGAAGCCGTTCGTGAGAAAGGCGTGGTCGCTTGACTCGACCTTGAGCGAGTAGACCGGCTGAACACCCGCGTCGGTGACGGACTCGACCGTCGCGTAGTAGTAGTCGCCCGAGACAAGCGGCTCGACGACGCCCCGCACCTCCTCGGACTGGATCCGCTCGAGGATCGCCGCACCGCCGCGCTCCCACCGCTCCACGCGGTCGATGTTGTTCTTGCGCAGCCAGCCCGGCTCGGCTTCGCTCCTGATGTAGTCCGCGACGAACGGGGCGTAGTCGCGGCTCATCGCGCGGCTGCGCTCGGGTAGGGCTGCAAGGCCGGCCTCGAGCTTCTGCTGCTTGGCGCCCAGAAAGCCGATCCTGCGCGCAAACAGGCGGGCATCCCGACGGTTGCTGATGACAACCTTGAGCTCGCCCTTCGCATAGCGGCAGATGCGCGCGAGGACGCCGTACTCCAGCAGCAGGATCTGAACATCCCGAGCGAGCTGCTCGCTGTACGTCGAATAGGAGATCTGGATGCTCTTCCGCGGCAGCGATGAGAACGAGCCGTCGCCCGTGAAGAGCGCCTGGAGGAAGGACCGCTTGAAGCTCGAGCCGGCTCGCCAGACGAAATCGGGGACCCGCTTCTCGGAGCTTGCGGTGCCGAGCAAAGGTGCAAGCGGGCTCTCCCGAAAGGAGTCGAGGTTCTGCACATCGAGCTCGCGGAGAACACTCCCGGAGTTGATGACCCGCTCGTAGACGTAGCGGGGGCCGCCCACGACGGCGTCGTACGCCCCGACCACGGAATGGAAGAAGTCGCGGTCGACATTGTTGAAGCCGGCGCGCTCCTCGCTTGCCCACCCCTCGGCGACGAAAGCGCCGGCGAGCAGGGCGAGCTGCTCCTCTTCACAGGAAGGTGCATCGTTCTCGCGACGGGGAGTCCTGGAGATGAGCACTCTGTCGCCGGTGCGCAGCTCCTCGAGCAGCTTCCACATCAGGAGCGGCACTCCGGCCACTTCCACCAGGCAGAGCACCGGGTGGTTGTGCGTTCCGGTGAGCTCGAAGCCCTCGCGAGTACGCAGTCGCAGCGTCGGGTGCTCTCCTGAGTGGAAGACCTTTGAGACGCGGACCGGCCTGCCGAGCCGATCGAGCACCTCGAACGCGGCCTCGCGCTCGGAGTTCGCCTTCGTTCGCCCGACGAGCTCCTCGATGCGGAGCGTGCCGTGCGGCGTCGCGACCCGCGTGCCTGGCGCCAGGCAGTAGCGCATCGCAGCCGCCGAGTCGCCGTCGACGGAGCCGAAATACCCCTGCCCCTGAACGAGCGGGTAGCGCATCGAGAAGGGCTGCGCGAGCCGCACGAGGGCGTCGTAGATAGCCGAGTCGCCGTGCGGGTGGTAGCTCCCCATCACGTCGCCGACTACCCTCGCGCTCTTGCGTGTCGGGCGGTTCGGCTGAAGGCCCGCCTCGTGCATGCTGTAGAGCACCCGGCGGTGCACCGGCTTCAGCCCATCGCGCGCGTCCGGCAGCGCCCGCGAGACGATCACGCTCATGGCGTAGTCGAGGAAGCTCGAGCGAACTTCCTGGTCGAGCTCGCGAGCCTCGACCCGTCCGCCCGCCGGCGGCGTCAGCTCAGACATCCAGGAAACGCACTTCGAGCGCGTTCTCTTCGATGAACAGACGCCGCGGCTCGACCTCGTCGCCCATGAGACGCGAGAACCAGAGGTCGGCGGCAGTCGCGTCCTCGACCTCGGCGCGAATCAGCATGCGCCGCGCGGGATCCATCGTCGTCATCCACAGCTCGTCCTCGTTCATCTCGCCGAGGCCCTTGAAACGCGTGATCTGCATCCCGTGCTTGCCGAGCTCGAGCGCCCGCCCGCGCAGCGCCTCGAAAGTCTCGGCGATCTCCTTGCGCTTTCCGAGCCGGACGTCGAAGGGGGGCAGCCCGCCGACGATCTCGGTCAGGCGCCCGTAGGCCTTGCGCACGTTCGCGTAGATCGGCGAGGCGAAGAGCTCGGCCGGCACCACGACGTGCTCGGCCGTGCTCGTCTCGGTCTCGATGATCTTGACCTTCACGCCGGCGTCGTCTTTCTCGAGAACCGAGAACGTGTAGCCGTTCCCCGGCGCCGCCTCGATCGCCTCGGCGGCCTCGGCAGGTGAGGTGACTCCCGTCTCCACGAGCCGGTGGGTGATCACGAAGTCTGCGGCCTGATTGCCGAAGTCCGAGCGCAGACGGGCGGTCCAGCCCTCGAACTCGTTCAGCGCGCGCTGGAGCCGCCCGTACTTCGTAGGCGTGAGCTTCACCGCGGCGCCGCCCCTGGCTTCGATCTGCAGCTCGGGGAAGCGCTCGCGGACGAGGAGCTCCTCGAGCTGCGATTCCTTCTCGAGATAGCTCTGCTGGTTCCCGAGCTTGACGAGGTAGAGCGGGGGGACGGCAATGTAGATGTGCCCGCGGTCGAACAGCTCGGTCATGTGCCGGTAGAGGAACGTGAGAACGAGTGTGCGGATGTGGGCGCCGTCCACGTCGGCGTCCGTCATCACGACGATCCGGTGGTAGCGGAGCTTGGCGATGTCGAACTCGTCGCCGATCCCGGTGCCGATCACCTGCACGAGCGACTGGATCTCGGCGTTCGAGAGCACCTTGTTCAGGCGGTTCTTCTCGGAGTTGATGATCTTGCCGCGCAGGGGCAGCACGGCCTGGTTCGACTTGTCGCGTGCCTGCTTCGCGAGCCCGCCCGCGGAGTCGCCCTCGACGATGAACACCTCCGTCAGCTCGGGGTCGCGGAGCTGGCAGTCGGCGAACTTCTTTGCCATGCCGCCCCCGAAGGCGCCCTTCCGCCGAGTGAGGTCGCGGGCCTTCCGAGCCGCCTGGCGCGCACGGGAAGCCGAGATCGCCTTCTGGATGATCTGCTTCGCGTCGGTCGGGTTCTCCTCGAGAAACTGCGCGAGCTTCGCGTTGACCGTCTGCTCGACGAGGCCGCGAACGCCCGGGTTCCCGAGCTTCGTCTTGGTCTGCCCCTCGAACTGCGGCTCGCGAAGCTTCACGGAGATGACGGCAGCGAGCCCCTCGCGGACGTCCTCGCCCTCGAGGTTCTCTTCCTTCTCCTTCAGAAGGTCCATGCTCCGCGCGTATTTGTTGAGCGTCCCGGTGAGGGCCGCCTTGAAGCCGGAAAGGTGGCTTCCGCCCTCATGGGTGTTGATGTTGTTGGCGAACGAGAAGACCGATTCGACGTACTTCGTGTTCCACTGCATCGCGACCTCGACCTTGCCCTGCTCGCTCTCGCCCTCGAAGTAGACGATGTGCTTGTGGACGGGGTCCTTCGCCTCGTTCACGTAGGCGATGAAGTCGCGGATGCCCCCCTCGTAATGGAACTCGACCTGCTCGCCGCCGGCGCGCTCGTCCGTGAGGACGATCCGCAGCCCCTTCGTTAGGAACGCCGTCTCTCGCAGCCGCTGCGCAAGCGTCTCGGTCGACCACTCGACCTCCTCGAGGATCTCCTGGTCCGGGAAGAACGAGATCGTCGTCCCCGTTCGCTTGGTCGGGCCGATCTTCTTCAGCTCGGTCGTCGGCTCACCCCGGGCGAACTCCTGGCGCCAGATCTTCCCGTCGCGGTGCACCTCCGCGACGAGCCATTCGGAGAGCGCGTTGACGACGGAGACTCCGACTCCGTGCAGGCCGCCGGAGACCTTGTAGCTATCGCCTCCGAACTTGCCGCCCGCGTGGAGCTTCGTGAGGACGACCGTCAGAGCGGACAGGCCGCCCTGGTCGGCCATCGCCCCAACGGGGATGCCGGAGCCGTTGTCCCGAACGGTCACCGAATTGTCGGGATGGAGCGTGACCTGGACGAAGTCGGCGCGCCCTGCGATCGCCTCATCGACCGAGTTGTCGACCACCTCGTAGACGAGGTGATGAAGGCCTCGCGAGCCCGTCGAGCCGATGTACATTCCCGGGCGCAGCCGGACCGGCTCGAGGCCCTCGAGAACGGTGATGTCTTTTGAGGTATAGGCAGCTTCAGCCATTAAAAAAAGCCCTGCATAACCCGGCTTTTTGGGCTACTCGAAGTGTACCAGATGAAGCGGCCGTCAGGGCCGTCTCGCGAGGCTCGCGGCAGCCGCTTTCGCAACGATTTTGCGCAGACTTTCATCCTCGATCTCGGCTGCCATCGACTCGGCCAGCTCGAGATCCTTCTCCGTAGGATCTCTTGTGCTCCTTGCGCTCGTAGGCCCCCCTTCGGCGGGGGGCTCCGGGAGCTTCCCGGGGGCGAAGCGCACCCTCGCCGGCGTGGCTTCGCCGAGCTCCTCTCGCAGGCGCTCACGTAGCTTCGGCTCGAGCTGGGCGAGCTCGAAGGCCCATGCCGAGGACGAAGTCGCCACGTGCAGCGTGCCGTCGCGCGCAAGCCGGGCCGGCCAGGCGTTCAGAGCGATCTGCTCGCCGAGGGCTGCGGGCCAGGCGCGCACGATCTCGGTCATGCCCGCGGCGGGCCCGAACCGGGCGAGCTCACCCTGCACGTGATCGCCGATCCGCTTCCACATGCTCAGCTCACGCTCCTTGCCGAGCCCGACCGCACCTCGACGAGCTGGCTCGGCTCGAGCGGCAGCGATGAGGCGGCCGTAGCCGTCACGAGCACCTGCCCAGGTCCATCGAGCCGCTCGGCCAGGGCTCGGCGCCTGCCCTCATCCAGCTCCGAGAGGACGTCGTCCAGGAGCAGCAGCGGAGGCGCCGGCCCGCGCTCGGCGAGCAACTGCGCCTCGGCGAGCAGCAGCGAGAGCACCGCGAGCCGCTGCTCACCCTGCGAGCCGAAGCGGCGAAGATCACGGCCCCCGGAGGCGATCTCCACGTCGTCGAGGTGAGGGCCGAGACCCGTCGTCCCGCGCTCCAGGTCCTCCTCCAGACGAAGCTCCAGCGCCTCCACGCTCGGCCTCTCCGCCTCGTAGCGGAGCTCAGCTCCCTCGAGGCCGAGCTCGCCGGCCCGTTCACCGAAGACCGGGCCGAGCACCGACACGATCTCCCTACGGGCGACCACGAGCGCTTCGCCAAGCGCTGCCACTCTCTGCGTCCACGGCGCGACTGCGTCCCGCGACGACACGCCGATCGCGACCCGCCGAAGAGAGGCATTCCGCTGCGCCACGGCGGCGCCGTACTCCGCGGGCACCCCTGCGCGCGCCGGGAAGAGCCGGCCGAGCGCGCGGTCGAAGTACGCGCGTCGAGCGGCCGGCCCACCCTTCACAACCACGAGGCGGTCCGGCGTGAAGACGAGAGTCTGAACCTCCGCCCGCAGCTGCTCGGCAGCCCGAAGCGCAGCGCCGTTCAGCTTCGCGCGCTTCGCCTCGCCGCGGCGAAGCGTCACCTCCACTTCCAACGGCGATCCACCACGCTCACCGGCAAGCTCGACCCGGCCCGCCTCCGCGCCGAAGCGAACCAGCTGTCCGTCGTTCCTCGTCCGCGGCGAGAACCCCTGTGTGCCCACATGCAGTGCCTCGAGCAGGTTCGTCTTGCCCGCGCCGTTCTCGCCGACAGCGAGCACGATTCCCGGCTCGAGCCCCAGCTCGAGCGCGGCGTAGGAGCGAAAGTCGCGAAGCGTGAGCGTCCGAACGATCAGCCGCGCGGATTCCCGACCACGCGTCTAACCAGCCAGGCGGATCGGCATGATCAAGTAGGAGAAGTCCTCCGCCTCGGCCCGGAGCAAGCCCGGCCGGAGCGGGCTGATGAGCCGTAGAGCGACCTCGTCGCCCTCCACCGACTCGAGGCCCTCACGGAGAAAGTCGGGATTGAAGCCGATCTCGAGCGCATCGCCGGCGAACGGGACGGGCAGCGTCTCCCGGGCCTCTCCCACGTCCTGGGTCTGAGCCGAGACCGTCAGCTCGCCGTCTGCAAAGCGCAGGCGCAGCGGAGAGTTCCGCTGTGCCATCACGGAGGTGCGGCGCACGACGTCCAGGAACTCCTCGCGCGGCAGCATCACCTCGTGCTCGAAGGTCTCGGGCAGCAGCTGCTTGTAGTTCGGAAACTGCCCGTCGATCCGGCGCGTCGTCAACCAGACGTCGCCGGCGGCGAAGACGACGTGGTTCTCCTGCACCCCGACCTGGAGCTCGGCCGAGTCCTGCGCGATCCGCGTCAGCTCCGTCAGCGCACGAGCCGGCACGATCGCCTCGAGGTCGGATGCCTCGCCGCCAGTCAGCTCGGTCTCCTTCACGGAGAGCCGGTACGAGTCGGTTGCCGCCATCACGAGCTTGCCGCCCTCGAAGCGAACGAGGATCCCCGTGAGCACCGGGCGCGACTCGTCACGGGAGGCTGCACGCGCGACGCGCGAGACGGTCTCGAGGAAAGCGGCGCGGTCGACCGTGAAGGTCTGCGCGGTCTCTACCTCCGGCAGCTTCGGGAAGTCCTCGGCGCTGTACGTATTGAGGCGATAGCTCGCAGTGCCACAGGTGACCTCGAGAACGCCGTGCTCCGGCTTCTGTTCGAGTACGACCTCGCTCTCGGGCAGGAGTCGCGCAAGGTCGACGAGCAGCCGGCCCGGAACCACGACTGCTCCCTCACCTTCGACCTGACAGTCGAGCGCACGCCGGAGCGAGAGCTCCATGTCGGTCGCAGCCAGATCGACCCGCCCGTCACCAGCCCTGACGAGGATCCCACCCAGCACCTGCACGGTGGCACGGGTCGACACCGCTCTCCCCACGAGCGAGAGAGCGCGAGTGAGCTCATCTCTCGCGCAGGTGATCTTCACCGTGGCTCCAATTACAGTTTCTATCTCAACCATTTAGAAAAAGCTTGTAGTAGCAGTAAGGAGTGTGGATAGCGGGGACGACGCCACTATCCCGTTTGCCGCGCGCGCTTGCGCTGGGGGTGCGCCTTGTGGAGAGCCGTTCGCTTTCAACATGCCCCTCGTCGACGTGTCCACTTGTCCCCAGTTTCAGCGAGTTTGCTTGATGCGCGCGGTGAGCTCTTGCACAAGGTTGTAAACAGAGCGGTCCTCTCGGATCATGCGCGCGATCTTCGAGGTGGCGTGGATCACGGTTGTGTGGTCGCGCCCGCCGAACTCCCGACCGATCTTCGGAAGCGACGCATCCGTCAGCTCCCGGGAGAGATACATCGCGACCTGTCGCGGATAGACGATGTTTTGCGAGCGCCGGTCGCTGCAGAGCTCGACCATCGAGAGTCCGAAGCGCTCGGAGACGGTTGTCTGGATCCGCTCAATCGAGACCTCGGGCGCCTCGCCCTGCGGGAAGACTTCCTTCAGGACGTCCTGGGCCAGGTCGACCGACATGGGCCGGCCGGTAAGGCTTGAGAACGCGACGACGCGGGTCAGCGCGCCCTCGAGCTCTCGGATGTTCGTCGACACGCGGCCCGCGACGAAGGTCAGCACCTGCGGGTCCGGTACGTGGATGGCGTCGGTCTTGACCTTCTTGCGCAGGATTGCGATGCGGGTCTCGAGGTCAGGAGGCTGGATGTCGGTGATGAGGCCCCACTCGAACCGCGAGCGCAGACGCTCCTCGAGCGTCGAGATCTCGCGAGGCGGCCGATCGGACGAGATCACGATCTGGCGCCCCGCCTCGTAGAGCGAGTTGAAAGTGTGGAAGAACTCTTCCTGGATCCGCTCCTTGTGCTCGAGGACCTGGATGTCGTCGATGAGGAGCAGGTCGTAGGTGCGGTAGCGCTGCTTGAAGCCTTCGATCCGCTTGTCCCGGAGCGAGTTGATGAAGTCGTTCATGAACGACTCGCTGGTGATGTAGCGGACGGAGAGCTTGTGCAGGTGCTCGCGGACGTATTGCCCGATCGCCTGGAGCAGGTGTGTCTTCCCGAGCCCGGTCCCGCCGTAGATGAAGAGCGGGTTGTACGCCTGCGCCGGGGCCTCGGCGACGGCAAGGGCCGCCGCGTGGGCGAAGCGGTTCGAGGAGCCGATCACGAAGGAGTCGAAGGTGTACTTCGGGTTCATCTCGGAGCCCGGCCGTGCCGGGGCCGTGGGGTCCGGTAGCGGGGTGAGCTGCACGCCCTCGTCGATCGCGAGCCGGATTCGCCGCTCGCCACCGGTTGCATCGCGCACCGCGGCGCCGATCAGGTCGAGGAAATGCCCCTCGATCCACTGGCGTGTGAAGTCGTTCGGGACGGAGAGGACGAATGCCTCGTCGGTCAGCTCGCGGCTCGAGACGTCGCCGAACCACGTGCCGAACGTCGTGTCGTTGAGCGCCTCTTTGAGACGGCCTGAGACCTCGGTCCAGAGATTCGCTGCTGTCAGCTCTTGCTGGCGTACCAAGACGCCGGTCCCAACTCCCTCGTCGCCGGAAAGGAAACGAGCATAACAGCGTCGCCGAAGCCACTCAACGGCCTCGACCGGTGTGCAGAAAGGGGCTGATTTCCAGGTACTTTTCTGCAGTCCACACCTTCCTCCACAGGTGTGGAAAGTCGGCGCCGGGCTGATCGCCCGAGAGCCCGCAGATGCCCCCTCGCAGCGGTTTTTCAAACCTGTAAACAGGTCGTGACACTGTGGAAAACGTATGGGCGAACCGCTCGTCTATACTGGCTCGTCGCCCGAGAAAAAGGGCGCTCGTTCCTCTTTTTCTTTTCCCTCACCGTGAAGCGGACCTACCAACCGAATGTGCGCCGCAGGAAGCGCCGACACGGATTCCGCGCGCGCATGGCGACGCGGGCCGGCCGGGCGATCCTGAAGCGACGGCGCGCTCGAGGCCGCAAGCGGCTGTCGGCGTAACCGAGCAGGTGCACCGGCGGTACCGCCTCACCCGCTCCCGGGACTTCGACGCTGTCTACCGGCACGGCCGGTCGGTCTCGACCCGGTTCCTCGTCCTCTACTGGTTCCCGCGTGAAGAGGGCGATGAGCCCCGGCTCGGGATCGCCGTGCCGAAGGGGACGGGGGATGCAACCGTTCGCACGCGCATCAAACGCCAGCTTCGCGAGCTCTGGCGCTCGCGCCTCGAGTGGGTCCCGCCGGCCTGCGACTACGTGCTGATCGTGCGCCCAGGACTGGCCGAGGCGGCGTCTTCGCGCGGCTTCGAGTGGCTCGGCGAGCGCGTGGACGAGGTGTTGCGGAAGGCGGCCGCGTGACCACGGTGTTTCGGCTTCCACGCTATCTGGGCGTCGGCCTCGTCTACCTCTACCGCTACACGCTCGGCGTCCTCTTCCCCGGTGGCTGCAAGTACCACCCCTCCTGCTCGCAGTACGCAATTGACGCGCTCCGCCGTTACGGGCTCGCGCGCGGAATGGTGCTCGCAGGCTGGCGGCTCCTCCGGTGCAACCCCTGGAGCCGCGGCGGGGTCGACTACGTCGAGCAGCAGAGGGTCTTCCGATGATCCTGGCGAGCCCGCTCACTCCGCTCGAAGACGTCCTTCGCAGCATCCTCGAATGGCTGGGGCCCCACGGTGCGCTCGGGCTGCCCTGGGCGTGGTCGATCGTGGCCCTGACCGTGCTCGTGCGCGTCGCGATGGTCCCACTCACCGTCAAGCAGATCCACTCGATGCAGGCGATGCAGGCGCACATGCCGGAGATGAAGTCGATCCAGCAGCGCTTCAAGCACGACAAACAGAAGCGCAACGAGGAGCTGATGAAGTTCTACCGGGAGAACAACGTCAATCCCGCGGCCCCGTGCCTGCCGATCCTCTTCCAGTTTCCCGTCTTCATCGCGCTCTACCTCGTCCTGCGCCATTCGGAAGACTTCTTCCATCCGGGTGACAACCGCTCCTGGCTAGGCCTCTTGCCGGACATCGCGGATCATGCGAACGCTCACTGGTCCGGCTACCTGATGCTTGGCATCTACGCCGCCAGCCAGCTCACCTCGACGTACTTCATGTCGGCGACGATGGACAAGACGCAGCGGACGCTGATGATGATCCTCCCCGTCGCCTTCATACCGGTGCTCGTGAACTTCCCCACCGGCCTGGTCCTCTACTGGGTGACGACGAACCTCTGGACGGTCGGGCAGGGCGTGGTCACGCGCAGCCTAGTGCCGAAGAAGGCGCCTCCTTCCGCGAAGCGCTCGTCGCGGACGCCGCCGCGGGGCGAGCCCGAGCCCGAAACGGGGGACGGCGCGAAGCGGCAGGCGGCGCCACAGCAACCTTCGCCCACCGCGCCTCCGAAGCGCGTGAGACGCAAGAAGAAGCGGGCGCGCCGGTGAGCGCATGAACGAGGACCTGCGGCAGGTCGAGGCGACGGGCGAGACCGTCGGTGAGGCGAAGTGGTCGGCGCTGCGCGAGCTGGAGAAGCTCCATCCCGACCTCGACAAGGGAGCCGTCCGCTTCCAGGTCGTCTCGGAGGGCGAGCGCGGCCTGCTCGGCGTCGGGTACACACCTGCGCGGGTGATTGCGTCGATCGATTCCGCCGCGGCAGACGGGCCTGAGCAACAACCGCAGAGCGAGCTCGCCGCCCAGGTCACCGACCTGCTCGAGCGAATCACAAGCGGGATCGGAGTGCGGTGCCGAATCCAGATCAGTGAGGAGGAAGACGTTCTGACGGCGTCCTGCTCGGGGTCGAACCTCGGTCTTCTGATCGGCAAGCACGGGCAGACGATCGACGCCATCCAGTACCTCGTCAATGCCATCCTCTGGCGTACGCGACCCGAAGACCGCAAGGACGTCGTCGTGGACGCTGCCGGCTACCGGGAGCGCCGCCGCGCGGCGCTCGAGACGCTCGCCGTCCGGAGCGCCGAGGAGGCGGTGGCAACACGTTCGCGTGTCGAGCTCGAGCCGATGACCGCCGTCGAGCGGAAGACGGTGCACCTGCGGCTGAAGGAGTACGAGGGCGTGGAGACGAGCAGCGAGGGCACCGAGCCGAACCGCTTCGTCGTCATCTCGCCCACCGGTTGAGGGACGAGCGGCTGCGCCAATGGCTCGACGCCGTCCTGGCCACGCCGGGCCTGACGTCGATTTCCGAGCTCGAAGAGGCCTGGGCGATGCTCGTCGAGGATGCGCTGCGGGCAGCCGACGTCGTCCGCAGCTTCGAGGGGCCTATCGTGGATGTCGGCTCGGGGGGCGGCTCGCCCGGGATCCCGCTCGCGGCGGCTCTTCCGGAGCGAGAAGTGACACTGCTCGAGGCGAATGCGCGGAAGGTGCGCTTCCTCGAGCGGGCCGCGTCCGAGTTTCCGAACGTGCGAGTAATTCGCGGCCGAGCCGAAGAGCAGGAGACCGACTACTACGGAGTCGCGACGGCAAAAGCGCTCGCCGCTCCCCCGGTCGCGCTCGAGTGGTGCCTTCCGCTCATCCGGCCGGGCGGAGCGGTTGTGATCTGGCTGGGCCCCTCGGCCGATGTCGGCAAGCTTGCGATTGCAGCCGAGCGGCTCGCCGGGGGGCGGCCCGAGAAGCGGGCAGGATTGGCCGTCGTGCGGAAGCTCGGGCCGACTCCGCCGGGGTTCCCGCGCCGCGCCGGAATGGCCCGGAAACGTCCTCTCGCCTAACTACAGTGGCCGTGTGCCCGGGCGCATCTACGCCGTCGCGAACCAGAAGGGCGGCGTCGGGAAGACGACGACCGCCGTCAACCTCGCGGCCTGTCTCGCACAGGCGGGCGAGCGCGTGCTCCTGGTCGATCTCGACCCGCAGGCGAATGCGACTTCGGGCCTCGGCGAGCGCGCGAACGGCGCGTCGAGCTGCGACCTCCTCGACGGTGTGCCGCCGGCCGAGCTCATGCGGCCCACGCGCTTTCCGAATCTCGACCTGATTCCGTCCAAGCCGGACCTGGCCGGCACGGCGGCGGAGCTCGCGCGCCGCGGAGACGGCGAGCAGTTCCTGGCGGAGACACTGGCGCCCGCCGGCGAGTCGCACGCGTTCGTCTTCATCGACTGCCCGCCCTCGCTCGGACCGCTGACAGTGAACGCGCTTGCCGCAGCGAACCGGGTGCTCGTCCCGGTGCAGGCCGAGTACTACGCGCTCGAGGGTCTTTCCCAGCTCCTGAACTCGCTCGGGCTGATTCGGATGAGGCTGAATCCTGCTCTCGCCCTCGCCGGGGTCCTGCTGACGATGGTAGACGGGCGGACGCGGCTATCGGCAGACGTGGCCGCCGAGCTCGAGCGGCACTTCGGCCCGCTTCTCTTCCGCTCGCGCGTGCCGCGCTCGGTGCGAGTAGCCGAGGCTCCCAGCCATGGCGAGCCGGTGATCACCTACGACCCGCGCTCACCCGGCGCGGAGGCCTACTGGAAGGTGGCGATGGAGCTTGTCGAGCGTCCCTAGTACTCGGCGCGGGCTCGGCCGGGGCCTCGAGGTCCTGATCGGTGGCGGTGCCGCGACCGATCTCGCCCAGGTGCCGGTTGAGCTGATTCACCCGAACCCGCGCCAGCCGCGGAAGCGCTTCGACCACGAGGCGACGGCCGGCCTTGCGGAGTCGATCCGGGCTCAGGGGATCATCCAGCCCGTCGTCTTGCGCCCCCGGCCCGCCGGGGGCTACGAGCTGATTGCGGGCGAGCGGCGCTGGCGGGCTGCGCGGGAGGCGGGCATCGCCACCCTGCCGGCACTGGTCCGAGAGGCCGCCGACCGCGACGCGCTCCTGCTCGGTCTCGTCGAGAACGTGGCCCGCGAGGACCTCTCACCCGTCGAGGAGGCCCGCGCCTTGGCGCTCCTCACGGACGAGTTCGGACTGTCGCTCGGGGAGATCGCAGAGCGCGTGGGCGGCTCGAAGCCGGCCGTCTCCAACCGGTTGCGGCTGCTTGAGCTGTCGGACGACGTGCTCGCCATGGTCGAGCGCGGCGAGCTGACCGAGGGTCATGCGCGAGCGGTACTGGCCGTGCCTGATCAGGAGGGGCGCCGCCGCCTCGCCCGCAAGATCGTGCGGCAGGGGTTGTCGGTTCGAGCGGCTGAGCGCGAGGCACGGTGGTCGGGCGCACGGACGAAGCGGAAGCGCCGCCCGCCCGCCGATCCACAGCTCGCAGAGCGAGTTCGGCTCGCCGCCGAGCGGCTGACGGGCTTCCCTGCTCGGGTCAGCGCGCGCGGCCTGGAGATCGCCGTCGAGAGCGAACAGCGGCTCGAAGAGCTCGCCGAGGCGCTCGAGCGGGCGGCGCCGTAACCGCTGGGCGGGGCGTGGCGTTATGAGCTAGATGCTCGGCGAGTGGATGCAGGATCTGGAGTCCCTGGAGGCGATCTCGCAGGACCGCGAGGCGCGCCGAATCTTCCTGCGCATGGCCGCACTTTCCCAGAAGGGCCGGCTGGGGCCGTTCCTGTCGGAGCTTGCGCACACGGCCGAGCTGGACCAGCACACCAAGGGGACGCTGACCGAGATCGCGCGTGACGAGGCCTTCCTGCTCGTCGTCGAGGACTATCTCCTGCGGACCCGCATCCTCCACTGACTTCCTTGCGTAGACCGCGTTCGGCGCGGCGTCGGCCTACGGCCTCACGGCGGGGTGCCAGGCGACTGCTGCGTTCGTCAGCTGGGAGATCTTGGCGTTCCGAAGCTTGATGACGAACAGGTTCTCCGTCGAGTCGTCATTGCCGACGAAGCTCGAGAAGACGATCTCGCGGCTGTCGGGCGACCAGCTCGGGAAGCGATCGCTGGTTGCCGGGTTGTGCGTGATGTTGCGCTCATCCGAGCCATCAGCGTCCATCACGAACACGTCCAGGTCGAAGAACGGTGGCCGTTGCCCTGCGAAAGCGATCTGGGTCCCGTCGGGTGACCAATCCGCGGCGCCCTCGGCCAGGCTGGGCGTTGACGTCAGCGCCGTCTTGCCGCTGCCGTCGGCGTTCATGACGTAGATATCACCTGATCCCGCAAACGCGATTCGTGAGCCGTCGGGCGACCATGCCGCCATCTCGTCCCAGCCAGGGTCGTTGCTGAGGTTCGTCTGGCCGCTGCCGCCGGCGTTCATGACATAGATCTCCCCGTTCGGGAGCCCGTCGGGTCGGGTATCCCGCGAGCTGGTGAAGGCGATGTGCGTCCCGTCGGGCGACCATGCCGGATCCCAGTCGGGGGCGGTATTGCTCGTCAGGCGCCGTGGATCGGTGCCGTCGGAGTTCATGACGTAGATCTCGGAGTTGCCATCGCGCGTGGTCGAAAAGGCGATTTGCGTCCCGTCGGGCGACCACGACGGCCACTCGCCGTCGGTGAGTCTCGTCTGGCGGCTGCCGCTCGAGTTCATGACGTACACGCCGTGCGTGTAGGCGTTCTCGATCTCGATTCGCTCGAAAGCGATCCGGCCATTCCAGGCCGGAGACGCTTGAGCAAACTGAGCCGACGCCAAGATTCCCAGCGCCAGCATTGAGGTAACCGCAATCCGCAGGAGCTTCATCTTATTCCTTTGCCCGCCGCCCTCATAGTCCGAGCGCGACGAAACGGCACCCGCGAGGGGTGAAGAGCCCCATGGGCTTTCGCGATGGGCGATCGTGGATTCGAACCACGGACCTCCGCCTTATCAGAGCGGCGCTCTAACCAACTGAGCTAATCGCCCGCGGCGGCCGATTGTAGCGGAGGCCTGCAGGCGCTCCTCCCCGGGTTGGGGGGAGGTTGGCGCCGGGGCACCGCGCTAAGATGAGCCGAGGCTCGCTGATGCACGAAATGCTCATCTACGGGGTCAGCTTCGACTTGGGCAGCAAGCAGCCCATCGTCTTGCTGAAGACCGCCGGCGGCAACAAGTTCCTTCCGATCTGGATTGGCCATCCCGAGGCGGCCGCGATCCTCATGAAGCTCCAGGGCGCGTCGACACCGCGGCCGATGACGCATGACCTCGTCACCGACATGCTCGAGCAGCTCGACGCCCAGGTCGTCCGGATCACCGTGACGGAGCTCAAGGAGAGCACGTTCTACGCGAGCATCACGGTCCAGCAGAACGGCTCGGAGGTCGAGATCGACTCCCGCCCGTCCGACGCGATCGCGCTCGCCGTGAGGGCGGACGCGCCGATCTTCGCTGCAGACGACGTGATCGAGGAGTCTGCGATCGAGTTCGAGGGCGAGGATATGAACGAGGAGGAGATCGTCGACGAGTTCAGGCAGTTCCTCGACGACGTCTCGCCCGACCAGTTCGCAGTCGGCGACGAAGCCGAAGAGAGCTAGCGGCCCAACCAGTCGACGTCGACGTCCTTCCCCGCCGGCAGGCTGAGCAACCGGTAGGGAAAGGTGACGCGGGCCGTGACGCGCTCGTCAAGCCTCGGCGTTCGCTCCCGTACCCGGACGGTGAGATCCCCCCCGTGCTCGCGCACGCTCGGCACCCCCACCGCGTATCCCGTGCTCGAGCGGGGCCCGGGCGAGACGAGCAGGAGCTGGCGGGCGGAGAAGTCGACCGACGGCGCGGCCCGGCGGGCGCCGGCACGGTGCAGGTAGTCGGCGAGCGTCGCACGGTCGCGGAAGACCCGGGCCTCGGGGCGGACGATCCTCAGCGGCCCGACCTGCGATGACAGATCGTGCCAGGCGACCGCGCGTCCCTTCTCCTCCGGAAGCACCGAGGCCACGACGACGACCGCACCCAACGCGAGCACGACGGAGATCCCAATCGTCCAGGACCTAGTAGAAGACGTAGACCGTCTCGCCGTAGGAGTTCGAGGCGAAGAGAGTCGGGGCTATCCACATCGGTGTGCGGACACAGCCGTGGGATGCCGGGTAGGCAGGCACTGAGGGGTAGCCGTGGATGGCGAAGCCGCGGAGGAAGAACATCGGGTACCAGAGGACCCAGCTCCAGCCGGGCACCTTGCTGTAGACGTGCCAGCGGCCGACCGGTGTGTTCCCGGTGGCGCCTGTCGAGACGTGCACGATTCTCACGACCCGGCCGCCCTGCACCTCGAAGAGCACCTGCCGGCTCTTGTCGACCTCGAGATGGTGGCCGCGGCGGTAACGGGGCGAGGGCACGTGCGCTCTCCGGAGTCGGCGCCAGACCGCAGGATTGACGTGGCCGGTCCGGGTCATCCCGTTCACCTTCTGGAAGGCGAGCACCGCGTCCGACGTGTCGTCGGCGTAGAGGCCGTCGACTCCTCGCAGGGCGTAGCGAAGCTGCGCGAGCCGGCGCTCGAGAATCCGGACGCTCGGGCCGCGCGAGCCGAGCGAGAGGTAGGGCAGGTAGACGCTCGAGCGCACGGTCACGCGTCGCGCGGCGAAGCCGTTCTCCGGGAGGACGGCGATGCGCACGACGTAGTCACCGGCCCGCCTCGTGCTCAGCCGGAGGGCCGCGTGCGGACCGAAGCGGCGCAGTCTGAGCCTGCGCCCCGAGCGCCAGATGCGCAGCGCGAGCCTGCCGGACGCCGCAGGCCGCACGACTGCGCGCAGCACGAGCGGCTGCCCGAGCATCCGCGACCTTGGAAGCGAGACGTCGAGGCCGGGCCGCACTCGAAGTGCGACCTCGTTCGAGGCGACCGACCCGAAGCGGGCGACGTAGGTCGCCTGGACCCCGGCTCGGGGCCGGAAACGGAAGCGGCCGTCGGGGCTCGTCCTGGCGGTTGCGACCGCCGTCTCGCCCGCGAGGAGCGAGATCGAGGCGCCTGGGATTACGGGGTAGAGGCGACCCCGGAAGGCCGCCCGGCGCCCGTACGTCGCAGTCTGCGGCCCGTCGAGTGAGAGCCTGAGTGCGGTGACCGTGAGGGAAGCCTGAGCGGTTCCGTCCGGGCCCGTCGCCGTGACCGTCGCCGTGTAGCGCCCCGCCTCGTAGCGGTGATGGACGACAGGTCCGTCTGCCCGTGCGCCGTCACCGAGGTCCCAGCTGTAGGAGACAGCGTCACCGCCCGCGGTGAGCGTCACCTCGAGAGGCGCCTGACCGATCGCGGGCTCCGCGTGCACGGCGACGGTCGGTGCCGCGTTCGCCGTCGACGCCGAGCAGAAGAAGAGCGAGAGCACCAGAAGGCGCCGCATTGCAGGCAGGCTAACTTCAGCTGGTGACGCCAAGCGCGAGCGCGGTTCCGTTGAAGGCGGCGTGGAGCAGGATGCAGGGGTAGACGCTTCCCGTCCGGCTGCGGAGGTACGCGAGGCCGAGGCCGAACGCGGCGATGATCGGAAAGCCGACGAGGAGCCCGTGGACGAGGGCAAAGGCTAGACCGACGACGACGATTGCGACCGTCTGCCCGTAGGGCTCCAGGAGGCTGTAACCGACGCCTCGGAACATCAGCTCCTCGACGAGAGGCCCGACGAGGGCGACCACGAACGCGAAGGCCACGAACTGACCGATGCGGCGTGAGTCCCAAGAGCTGGGAGCGATGCCCTGTTCCTCGCCGGCGTTCCCGACCGGCGCGAGGGCGAACGTCACGAGAACGACAGAGATCACAACCCCGACTGAGATCGTGGCGGCCTTGCTCCACGAGCGAGGTCGTCGGAGGGCGAGCGTCTCGCGGAGATTCGTCCCGCGGCTGATCCAGAGCACGATTCCGAAGATCAAGCCGTACTCGACGAGCGCTCCGACCGAGGACGCGTAGCGATAGGCGACCTCACCGCGGTCGTCGGGGCCCGCGAAGAAGCGCGCGGCGTAGTTGAGAGACGAAAAGGCGACGACGAAGAGGCCCCACCCGGCAACTCGCCCCGTCACGTGAGCTCTTCGATCACGTGCTCGAGCGGGGCGGGGGCGAAGCGCATGCCCGCCGCGAGGGCGCCGTTCCTGTCGCTTGCGTCGTCGCCGACGTGGAGGGCCCGCTCGGGTGGAACGGCGAGGAGCTCGAGCGCGCGGCGAAAGGGGGCGGGGTCGGGCTTGCGGGCGCCGACCTCGGCGGCCGTGACGACGTGAGTGAAGAAGGGGCTGAGCCCGAGCGCTGCGAGCCGCTCGTGAAGGCTCACGTCCCAGTTTGAGCAGACCGCGAGCTCGAGCCCGCGAGCGCGGAGCGCACGCAGAGCGTTCGGGACACCCGGTACGACCTCGAACTCGAGCGCCTCGACGTAGGTAGGCGCGAACTCGTCCGGCGGGAGGTCGGAGCCGACGGCCTCGAGGAAGACCCGCGCGCACGCCTCCCCCAGCCGCGCGAGGCTCTCCACGTCGGCGCCCTCGTGAGAGCGCGGGCCGTAGTAGGCCATCTCGGCCTCGAGGCCGGCGGCGATCCGGTCCTCCGACCGCTCGACGCCGCGGGTGCGCAGGGCGTCCGCAAGCTTCGGAACGGGATCGACAAGCGTGACGAGCGTTCCGTAGACGTCGAGCGTGACCGCGTCGAGATCCGCCGTTCTTATGTCACCCACTGCCAGAGGCCGTCTGGGTGAGGGCGACACCGGTTCGCAACTCGCGAGGCCGTTGACCCGTGCTCACGACGGCCGGATCATACGGGCGTGGCCGCACGCTACTTCACGCCGGAGGACGCGAACGAGACGCTGGACGAGGTGCGGCCGCTGACCGAAGAGCTGGTCCGGCACCGGCGCGCGCTCGGCGACCTTCAGGATCGGCAGGCGTCGCTGATCGGGCGGATTGCGGGGAACGGAGGCAACGTCGAGCCGCACGAGCTCCAGGAGGTGCAGGAGCGTCTCGACGAAGAGGTGGCGGGCATCGCGCGTTGTGTTGCGCTGATCCACGAGCTCGGCGCGCTCGTCAAGGATCTGGACGAAGGGCTCGTGGACTTTCCCGCGCGTCGTGAAGGGGAGGACGTTCTCCTCTGCTGGCGCCTCGGGGAGGACGAAGTTGCGTTCTGGCACGGCCTCGAAGAGGGGTTCTCCGGCCGGAAGCCGCTACCGCTCTGATCCCCACCCAGGTGGGGAGTGTTCCACCCGCCACCCGCCCTCGAGGCTAGCCGAGAAAGCCGCGCGCCAGAGCGCCAAATCTGCGCCGGTACTGCGCGCCCGGGGCCGCGGCCCACGCTGAGGAGGGGCCGCCCCGCCGTCGAATAGAGCGCCCATGGAGCCGTGGCACCGCCTGCTCGCCGTCGGCGGCGTGATCGTGCTCGCGGCAGTCGCTGCGAAGCTCGTCGACAGGCGGATGGCACGCCGTGAGCTGCCGCCAGAGGCGGTCACCCGCTACCGCGTGCTCCGCCGGAGCCTGATGACGGCGATCTTCGCGGTCGGCATCCTGTTCGCGGCGCTCGCCGTGCCTCAGGTGCGTGCAATTGCCGGCGGACTCCTCGCCTCGTCGGCCGTCGTCGGCCTCGTCGTCGGGCTCGCCGCCCAGCGCCCGCTCGCCAACTTCGTGGCCGGAGTCGTCATCGCGTTCACTCAGCCGCTGCGGCTCGGAGACCGCGTCACGGTCGACGGCGTCGACGGCGTCGTCGAGGAGATCGGCCTCACGTACACCTTCATCCGCACGGTCGACAACACCCGCCTCGTCATCCCGAACGAGAAGCTGGCCTCGGATACCATTCGAAACTCCACCATCGTCAGTCGGGAGAAGCTCGCCGAGATAACCGTGCAGGTGCCGCTCGACAGGGATCTGGACGCGGTGGTCGACCTGCTGCGTACGGAGACGGCGGGCGAGCCCCGCGCCGAAGTGCTCGTCACGAGCCTGAACGGGGCTGCGACCGTGACCGTTCGCGCCTGGGCGCCGGACGACGAGGCCGCCGAGCGCCTCGAAGCCGACCTCCGCGCGCGGGCGCACCGGCGCCTTCGCACACAGGGGCTCCTGTGAGCCCACCGCCTCCGAACGGCCCGCGCTCCCGGAGGCCGGCCCGGTTCGACTTGCCGAACCGCGGCCGCCAGCGCCGCCGCCAGCGGGCCCGCCGCCGCCGCCGACTCGCGATCGTGACGTTCCTGCTCGTTGCGGCCGGCGCCACTCTCGGCGCGGTCGGCTTCGGCGGCGCGGCATCGATCAGGCACGAGTGCGACCTCGATTCGCTGAGGCCGGCCTCGATCGGACAGAACTCGTTCGTCTACGCCGCCGACGGCTCGCTGCTCGGCTCGATTCCGGCCGAGAGGAACCGCGAGCCGGTCCCGCTCGCCGAGGTCAGCAAGTGGATGCGGAAGGCGACGGTCGCGATCGAGGATCGCCGCTTCTACAGCCACGGCGGCGTCGACTTCGAGGGCATTGGCCGCGCGCTCGTCGCCGACGTCCGTGCCGGCCGGGCCGTGGAAGGCGGCTCGACGATCACACAGCAGCTCGTCCGCACTCTCTACATCCGAAAGCACGACCGGACGCTGAAGCGGAAGCTCGTCGAGGCCTGCCTGGCCGTGAAGCTCAGCCGGAACTGGTCGAAGGACACGATCCTCGCCGACTACATGAACGCCGTCTACTACGGCAACCACGCGTACGGGATCGAGGCCGCCGCGCAGACGTTCTTCTCGCGGCCGGCTCGGAAGCTGACGTTGCTCCAGGCGTCGCTTCTCGCCGGGCTGCCGCAGGCTCCCTCGGACTACGACCCGTTCGATTTCCCGTCGCGGGCGATCGCGCGGCGGAACCGCGTCCTCCAGGCGATGTACCAGAACGGCGACATCACCTACGGCAACTATCAGGAGGCGATCCGCGTCACCAACCTGAGGCTGAAGCCCGGCAGGATCTACACACGCATCCACGAGCCGTATTTCTTCGGCTTCGTGCGCGACGAGCTCGTGAAGAAGTACGGGGCCGAGACGGTCCGATCAGGGGGCCTCCGGGTGTACACGACGATCGACCGGCGCTTTCAGCGAGGCGCGAACAGGGCGATCCGCGAGACTCTCTACTACGACTCCGACCCGGCCGCGGCGATTGTCGCTATCGACCCGCGGACTGGAGCGATCAAGACGATGACGGCGGTTATCCCGGGGCGCGCCGGCAACCAGTTCAACCTTGCTGCGCAGGCTCGCCGGCAGGCCGGCTCGACCTTCAAGGCGTACGTCTTGACCGAGGCGGTCGCCGAAGGGGTGAACCCCGACACGACCACCTACCTCTCCGCGCCGCTCCACTACCAGCCGGACCCCTACTCCGACGCCTGGGACGTCTCGACCTACAGTCACACGTACTCGGGCTCGATCCCGATCTCGCAGGCGACGCTCCAGTCGGACAACACGGTCTTCGCGCGGCTGACGCTCGACCTCGGTCCGGAGAAGGTGGCCGCGATGGCGCACCGTCTCGGCGTGCGCTCGACCCTGAAGACGAAGGAGGGCGCCTATGTGCCCTCGCTCGGCCTTGGCTCGATCGGGGTCTCGCCTCTCGACATGGCCTCGGCGTACGCGACACTGGCAGCCGGCGGCATCTACTCGAAGCCGATGGCGATCCGCAAGGTCGAGCTCGCGGACGGGAATGAGGACACCGACGCCGGCTGGGGCAGGCCGGATCGGCACCGCGTGATCCCCGACTGGGTCGCGGCCGAGGTGACGAGCATTCTCGAGGACAACATCCGGGCCGGCACAGGCACGGGCGCTGCGATCGGGCGGCCCGCGGCCGGTAAGACCGGAACGACGGACGATCATGCGGACGCGTGGTTCTGTGGGTTCACGCCGAACCTCTCGGCGACGGTCTGGGTCGGCTATCCGCAGGCCGAGATTCCAATGACGAGCGTCCACGGGATCGCGGTCGCGGGGGGAACGTTCCCGGCGACGATCTGGCGGATCTTCGTGGAGAGCGCGATCGGCTCGTCGCGCGTGTTCGAGTTCCCAGAGCCGCGCTCCGAGCCGGTCTGGCGCCCCTTCACCCGCGGGCAGTACGCCGGCGAGGCCTCCCAGTCGCAGGGCTACTACTACGCCCCGCCGGCGACGACCGAGAAGGAGAAGAAGAAGGCCCCGCGGAGACCGGAGCCGCCCCCGCCGCCGCCCGAGCCGCTGCCTCCGCCCCCGCATCAACCGCTGCCTCCGCCGCCGGAGCCGCTGCCTCCGCCCCCGCCCGAGCCGCCGCCTCCTCCTTCCCCGCCGCCGCCTGGCTAGCAGGCGAGAAGACGGCTCCGGTGAGCTGCGGCTCGCTGGGCTCGTGACCGCTCTCGCGACGCCGGTCTTTCTCGCCGCGTGCGCGGTCCCCGACGGAGGCCTCTTCCGGGCCGAGCGCTACCGGGACGTCCACCTGTACGGCGTCTACGCGGACGGCCTGTTCCGCGGCGACCTGCCGTACCGGGACGTCTTCGTCGAGTACCCGCCGGGCGCATTCGCCGTCTTCCTGCCGCCCGCGGCGCTCCCCGCGGGCGACTACAACTTCGCCTTCAAGTCGCTGATGGCGCTCTGCGGGCTCGCCGCGCTCTTCGCGGTTGTGCTCGCTTTGATCACGTTGGGCGTTCGCGGGCGGCGGCTCTACGCTGCCGCCGCGCTCTTCGCCCTCTCGCCGATCGCGGTCGGGCCAATCTCGCTGAACACCTACGACCTCTGGCCCGCGGCGCTCACGGTCGGTGCGCTCGCAGCCCTACTGCGGAGACGCGAGCTGCTCGCGTTCGGGCTTCTGGGCCTGGCGGTGCCTGCGAAGCTCTATCCGATCATCCTCGTCCCGCCGGCGGTGGCCTATGCCTGGGCCCTCTTCGGCCGCCGCCGGGCCGCGATGGCTCTGCTCCTGCTCGCTGCGGTCTCCGCGGCGGTCGTCCTCCCGTTCGCGGTCCTTGCTCCGGGTGGGCTCTGGGACAGCTTCCACGCGCAGTCGTCCCGAGGCCTCCAGATCGAGAGCCTCGGCGCGGCCCTCCTCCTCGGCGCCCACCGCCTCGGGCTCTACGACGCGACGGTCGTCCGCGGCGCCACCGGAGCCGCCTCGCGCGATCTCGCAGGCTCGCTGCCCGACGCGCTGGCAACAGTTCTCTCGCTCCTCCAAGCCGCGGCTGTCGTCACGGTCTGGGCCGTCTATGCCCGGGCCCGGCGCGATCCCGAGCGGCTGGCAATTGCGTTCGCCGCCGCGACCGCCGGCTTCCTCGTCTTCAACCGGTTCGTCTCGCCGCAGTACCTCGTCTGGCTGATTCCGCTCGTCCTGCTGGTTCCCGGCCGAGCGGGCCTCGGGGCGGTTGCGCTTCTCGCCGCCTCGCTCGTGCTCGGGCAGATCTGGTTCTTCCACTACCACGATGTCTTCGCCCTCGAGGGAATCGTCTGGCTCGTCGTCGCTCGCGACCTCGCACTTCTGGCTCTCTATGCGCTGCTGCTCGCAACTCTCAGCAGGGGGCTCGTCAGACGCGCTTGAAGACGAGGACGCCGTCCTCCTCGAAGACGAGCCGCCACTCGGGATTCCGGCGAAGGCGGGCGAGCCCGACGGCGGTCGCGAACGGGTTGTAGCGGTCGGCGTACCCGGACCGGGTCTCGTCGGCGGCGATCCATTCGGCGTCCTCGATGTGCGGGAAGCTGAGGAAGCGCCGGCGTGCCGAGAGGTGAGCGCCGAGGGAGTTCGTCGCGCTCACGACCGCATCCTCGGGGATGAGGTCGAGCGCCCGCTCGCTGATGCGGTCGTGGGACGACACGTGTGAGGCATGGGCCTGGTAGGACTGGCCGCCGGGGAGATCCCGCCAGAGTGGCACCGCGCCGAGTCGGTAGTTCGAGGCGAGTGTGACTGCGACCGCGGCAAGCGCGAGGGCCACGCCTCGCCGCTGGTTGCCGCCCGCGAGCCTGCCGGCGCCGAGCACCGAGGCGGCGACGAGCGGGGCGACGGCGCCCGCGGTGTAGTGGAAATGGATGGACGTTTGGGTCGGCGTCGACGAGAGGAGGTTGAGCGCGAGCTCGGGCAGCGCCACGAGGAGAGCAAGCGGCGCGAGCAGGAAGAGGCCGGCAAGCGGTAGCGCCAGCTCGGCGAGGTACCGCACTCCGATCGAATCGAAAGCAGTCCGGAAGAAGACGGCCGGATCCGTCACCGCCGTGTGCAGAATGCCGCTGGGCGAGCCGCCGACCTCGTCGTAGCGCTGGGAGAAGCCGGAGGAAGCGGCGCCGTCGAAGTGGGGCATGACGAGCTCGATGAAGGCGACGGCGGCGGTGATTCCGACCGCGGCGATCGCGCTTCCGGCCGCGACGCGGTGCCGTGCGAGCGCATACCAGACGCCCATTCCGGCCAGGACGAGCGGGATCTCCTCTTTCGTCAGAGCGGCGAGCGCGGCGAACGCGGCGAACGGGACGAGCCGGTCCTCGCCGAGGTACCAGAAGGCGTACAGCAGCAGCGGGCAGGCGAGTGCGACCGGATGGAAGTCGTCCAGGGCGAGCCACTGCACCGGCGGGTAGAGCAGGTAGGCGAGGGCAAAGCCGAGCCCGGCCCGCTCGGATCCGAGGTGCCTGCGGGCAAGCCAGAAGACGGGCAGTGCGCCGAGCGCGATCGCGCCCGCCTGGGCTGCCAGCAGCATGTTCGGGCTCGGCCACGCCCACCAGAGGGGGGCGAAGAGGACGAGGAGCGGGTCGACGTGTGACCCGAGCCGCGAGACCTGTGCACCCTGGAGGTCGGTGACCGTGAGCGGATGCCCGTGGGCGGTCGCCCAGACCGCCTGCGCCATGTTGCCGAGGTCGAAGCGGCCCGTGTTGAAGGCGAGGTGACGAAGGACGGAGAACGCTCCGAAGCCCACCGCGTAAGCGGCGATGGCCGTCCAGAGGAGCGTCCGCGGACCAGGAGGCGGAACCCAGCGCTGAGCAACGTTCCGCCAAGCCCTCCTAGTAGCCGCGCGCAGCCAGAAGGAGATAACCGAGCGCTCCCCGTTCGACGCCGACGAAGAGCCGGTCGACCTGGAGGAGGGCGGAGAGGACGGCGAGAGCGGGCCCTTCCCAGCGTCTCGGCGGGGCGGCACCGCGCCGCTGGAGGCGTCGCTCATAGAGGTGACGATGGTAGAGGGCCGCGAACGGGAATCCCCAGGCGACGCAGCGCCGGACTCGAAATCCGCCCGCCTCGCACGCTGCGATGAGCGCTTCGCGTGAGTAGCGGCGCAGGTGACCCGCCCAGCGGTCGCTGACGCCGAAACGGGCTGGGCCTGCGGGGACGGAGAGCGCAAGCACGCCCTCCGGGCGCAAGACGCGAGCGATCTCGGCGAGGGCGGCCCGGTCGTTCTCCACGTGCTCGAGCACTTCGCCGAGCACCGCCGCGTCGAAACACCCGTCGGAGAAGGGGAGCTCGGTCACGTCCGCCTCCACGACCTCACCCTCCACCACTCGCCGCAGGACCTCCACTGCAGCCGGTGACGTGTCGGCGCTCGTCACCTCGAACCCGCGGGAAGCGAGCCTGAGGGTGAAGCTCCCGGCGCCCGCGCCGACGTTTAGCACGTGCTTGCCAGGCTCGGCCGAGAGGAAGAGCTTAAGCAGGAGACGTTCGCGCAGCTCGTGCCGGGGGCCGACGAACTCGGGCGCCGTTCCCCACTCGTGAGTCTCGGAGGCCGCCATCGAGGCTCCCGCTCTAGAGCAGTCCCTCGATCAGTGAGCGCCACCGCGGGCCGAGCGCCTCTTCGCTCGCCCGCTCCTCGTAGACCGCGCGGCCGCCGATGCTGAGCCGCTGCCTGAGCTCGGGATCGCCCGCCACTCGGCGCATCGCCGCCGCAAGCGCTGCCGGGTCGCCGGGCGGCACGAGCAGAGCGCTCTCACCGTCGACGAGGAGCTCCCGCGCGCCGCGTGTGTCGCCGGTGAGAAGCGGCGTTCCGCACGCGAGTGCCTGGTAGGCCTTGTTCGGGATCACTCGCAGCGCCTTGTCCGAGGTGCCGAAGACACCGAGAGCGCAGCCGGCGCCCCAGTACTCGAGCGGCAGCTGCTCGTACTCGACCCAGTCGACCCATTCGACGTTCGGGGGCCGCCGCTCCATGAGCGCGTCGAGCTGGCCGCTGCCGACGACTCGCAGGTCGAGCTCGGGGGCGAGACGGGCCGCTTCGAGGATCGTGTCCACTCCGTGCAACGGGATCATCTTCCCGACGAAGAGGAAGCGGAACGGCTCGTCCGGCCGCCAGCCGGGATGGAAGAGCCGGTCCTCCGCCCCGACGAAGCACACGTCCAGTTTCGAGCGGGGGATGCCGCCGAGCTCGGCGAGGAAATCGGCGTTCGCCTCCGTATCGGCCACGACGAGATCGGGCAGCCGCAGCGCGCGGCGGTCGACGGCGGCGAGGATTCGGGCGGCGAACGACCCCCGTCGGAAGCGCCCTCGGTCCGCGACGAACGTGTCGTGGAGCGCAACGAGCGGGTTGAAGACGAGCGGGCGCTTGCCGGCGGCGCGGCGCGCGAGCGGGACGTCGAAGTGGCCCGGGTAGCCGACGACGACGGCGTCGAACGCGTCCCGTGGCGGCCACCAGAGCCGCGCCTCGGCGGCCAGGAGCCGTACGGCGGCTCCCGAGCGCGCCGCCCAGTTGTTTCGGCTGCGCTTCCAGACTGGAGCGTGGCGCTCGATCACCTCCACGCCCGCTTCCCGCAGGCACGAGATCACCTGGGCGTTCCGCGGGTAGTCGCGCTCATAGGTCCCGAAGTAGAGGACGCGCACCTGCTTGCGGACGGCTCCTACGAAAGAACCTCGTCGACGAGTGCGTCCTCGCGCTCGCCGGTCCCCACGCGCTCCTCGTGGTGGCTCGTGATCATCTCGCTCAGCAGGCCGAGCGAGAAGAACTGGAGGCCGACGACGGCGAGCAGGACGCCGAGGGTCAGCAGCGGCCGTTGCCCGATCGCCTCGCCGGTCGCTTTCAGCACCGTCAGGTAGACGAGGATGGCCGTCCCGAGCGTGCCGAGGACGAGACCGAGCCCGCCGAAGAGGTGGAGCGGACGGTGGCGGTACCGCCCCATGAACGTCACTGTCAGCAGGTCGAGGAAGCCTCGGGCGTAGCGCTCGAGGCCGTAGCTGGAACGGCCGTGGGGCCGTGGGCGGTGGTTGACGGGGAGCTCGGCGACCCGGTAGCCCCGGTAGTAGGCGAGCACCGGGAGGAAGCGGTGCAGCTCGCCGTACAGGGGGAGCCCGCGGACAACCTCTGCGCGGTAGGCCTTCAGGCCGCAGTTCATGTCGTGCAGTCGCAGGCCGGAGACACGACTCGTGACCGCGTTGAAGATGCGCGAGACCGCCCGGCGGCGCCAGGGGTCGCGCCGGTGCGCCTTCCAGCCGGTAACGAGGTCGAAGCCTTCCTCCAGCTTCGCCAGCAACCGAGGAATCTCGGCCGGGTCGTCCTGGAGATCACCGTCGATTGTGACGATCGTGTCCGCCTCCGCCTGGGTGAAGCCGGCCGCGAGCGCGGCCGACTTGCCGAAGTTCCGGCGCAGGCGAACGACCCTCACGTTCGGAGCTCGTGCGTGCAGCCTGGTGAGCGCGGCGAACGAGCCGTCCTGCGAGCCGTCGTCGACGAAGATCACCTCCCATGCCTCGTCGAGGGGCTGGAGCGCGGCCTCGAGCTCCTCGTAGAGCAGGCCCACGCTGCGCTCTTCGTCGTGCACGGGGACGACAACCGAGATCACGGCGGGAGCCTAACCAGGCTCCGTCGTGCCCGGCGACCGTGTTGCCCGCTGCGGCAGTAGCGTATGACCGGTCCATGGGCGGCTCCACGCCTGAACTGATCTCGTTCGAGGAGGCGCAGCGGCTCGTGCTCGGGCGGGTGAGGCGCTTGCCCGCCGAGATGGTGCCGGTCGCCCAGGCCGCCGGGCGGGTCACGGTCGAGGCGGCCGTAGCCTTGGTCGACCTGCCTCCTTTCGACAGCTCCGCGATGGACGGGTTCGCAGTTCGCGCCGAGGACACGCCGGGGACGCTTCCCGTTCCGTTCCGGATTGCCGCGGGCAGGCCCGCGCCCCGCGCGCTCGCGCCCGGGGAGGCGATGGGGATCGCCACGGGCGGCGCCGTGCCTGCGGGGGCCGATGCCGTCATCCCCTTCGAGTATGTTGTCGACAATGACAACAGCGTCGAGGTTCCTGATCGCGTTGCGGTTGGCGCCAACCTTCGCCCTGCCGGCGGAGACGTTCAACGAGGGGACGTGGTGGTCGCCGGCGGCGCACGGCTGGGCGCCCCGCAGGTGGCGGCGCTTGCGGCGGCGGGAGTCGCGGAGGTCGGGTGCGCGCGGCAGCCGCGCGCCGCCGTGCTCGCCACCGGGAGCGAGCTCCGTGCCCCCGGGGAGCCGCTCGAGCCAGGACAGATCTACGAGGCGAACGGCCTCCTGCTCGTCGCCCAGCTGGAGTCGGCAGGCGCCGAGGTCGAGCGGTTGGCCTCGGTGGCGGACGACGAGGAGGCGCACCGCGAGGCCCTCTCGCGCGGGCTTGCGGGCGACCTGCTCGTGACCACGGGCGGCGTCTCCGTCGGGCCGCACGACCTCGTGCGGAAGGTCGCGGCTGAGCTTGGCGTCGAGGAGGTTTTCTGGGGCGTCTCGATCAAGCCGGGGAAGCCGATCTCGTTCGGTGTCCTCGACGACCGCCTGGTGTTCGGGCTGCCCGGGAACCCGGTCTCGGTCCTCGTCGGCTTCGAGCTCTTCGTCCGTCCCGCCGTGCTCGCCCTGCAAGGCGCGGCCGACCCGCTCCCCCACTTCGAACGCGGGCGTCTGACCCGTGCCCTCGAGCCGAATCCCGCTCGCGACGAGCTCGTCCGCGCACGCCTCTCCTCAGACGACGAAGGGCCGCTGATCGAGCCGCTTCCGGGCCGCGAGTCGCACATGATCGCCCGGGCTGCGGCGGCGGACGCGCTCGTCCTCGTCAGGCTGGGGACCCGGGAGCTCGCAGCGGGCGAGGCCGTCGACTACCTGCGCCTCGGCTAGCCGCCGACCGCCCGGTCGGGCGGCGCCGTACGCCGGCGCCGGCGGGCGGTGAGCAGGACTGCTCGAACGAGCCGGCGCGCCGGCCCGAGGCGCGGGCGCTCTCCCGCGCTCGGATAGGGCGCGTAGCGGCCGGCGACGATCGCGGCGAGCTGTCCCGCAACCCCGAGCCACGCTGCGAAGACGAGGAGCGTCGGGAAGGGAACGAACCCGACCGCGGCGAGCTCGGCGACGTACCACGGAGCGTCGAGCCCCAGGTCGAGCCGGACGGCGAACGAGCCGACCAGGAGCAGGGGCCCTGCGAAGCCGGCAGCGAGCGTTGCCGCCGCGATCGCCGGCGAGCGAAGCCGTAGCTGCGGGAGCCAGATCCACGCGTGGAGCGAGGGGAGCAGGAAGAGAATCGAGAACGGATTGATCACCACCAGCAGGAGCGAGAGGACCGCCAGCGCGAGCAGCGCGGCGATCTGCCCGGCGAGCTCGTCGCCTTCGCGCAGAGGCCGCCGCGGCAGGAGACGGTCGCGGGCGACGATCCACCCCACTCCGAGCAGGCAGGCAAACAGGGCGAGACCGCCGAGCGGCCACCGTGTCCCGGGGGAGCCCTCGGGCGACAACGGTCTCGCTGCGCCCGTGTCCCAGATCCCGACGAAGGCGAAGAGCTCGAAGACGACCACGGCGAAGAGCCAGAAGCTCAGCCGGCTTCGATAGCTGCGGAGCGCTGGGGCCAGGGGAACGTGCCTCCGGCGCAGTCGTGCGAAGAGATCGACGATGACGGCCAGGCAGGGAAGGAGCGCCGCGCAGAGGATGAGCACGACCGCCCATCCCCGCACCACGCGGGAGCCGAGGTAGACATAGCTCGAGGTGCCCTCGGCGAGCTCGGCCTCGTCGTCGAGCGACCCGAGGAGGGCGTGCGCGGAGCGGCCGATCCCGGCGAGGCGGCCGGTGTTCAGGCGTTCGGGACTGTCGCCGAAGGCGGGCGGCGGCCGGTCGCCGGCCGAGGTGAGTGTGACCGCCGCCACGCCTTGTGCGATGAACGGCGCCTGCTCGTAGAGGCTGAACGGAAAGGCGAGATCGACGAGCTGTCCGAGCGCGCTCGGCCGCACCGGCTCGGCCCTCGTCTGTTCGAGGATACGGGCGGCCGCCGTCCGCACGAGCGCCGCCGACGGCGAGCGGGGGCGGTCGCCGGCGAAGACCAGGCGCGGGCGGCCCGCGCCGGCGATCGAGTCGAGGTTGATCACCGCAACCACGCGGTCGCGGTAGGGCGAGTGAGTCGCGAAGCGCTCGGCGCCGAGACCGCCGAAGGCGCCGCCGTCCGTGGAGAGGAAGAGGATCGTGTGGTTCGGCTCGGGGGGCCTCGGCGGCGCGCGCGGCGTCGCGTAAGACCGGGCAAGCTCGAGCAGCGCCGCCGTGCCGGAGGCGTTGTCGTTCGCCCCGGGGCTGCTCCCGGAGTTGTCGCGGTGCGCGACGACGACGATCGCCTGTGTCGAGCGGCCCTGCCGGAACGCGAGCAGGTTCTCGAGCTGGACGCGGCCGCGGCCCGGGATTTTCGCGTGAAAACGGTCGGCCTCGGTGCGGAAGCCGTACTGCGAGAGCTGTCCCGCGACCCAGGCAGCCGCTTCCGCCGCCTTGTCCGAGCCGGGCGAGCGGTTGGGATAGCGCTCTGCGAGCTGCTCTGCGAACTGCCTCGCGGTCACGCTGTCGAAGTCGGGCGGCAGCCGGGGCGGCCGCAGCGGGACAGGGTGCGAGACCGAGAACGCGGCCGCGAGCAGCGGAATCCCGGCCAGGAGCCAGGTGCCGCGGTACATGCGGCCGTTGACCGGCCGGTCGAGCGAGCCGGGCCGAGCCCGGTGTCGACCGGAGAAGGGCGGGGAGGCCGCCATGCGGGGCTATAGTAGGTACGGCCTGTCGCAAGCCGCGCCCACGGCCGTAATGCCCGACTCTTCGACCATCCTCCTCGTCGACGACGAGGACTCGGTTCAGAAGCTCCTCACCTACCCGCTCGAGCGTGACGGGTTCCGCGTCGTCTCCGCACGAGACGGTGAGGAGGCGCTGCGGCGTTTCGCCGCCGAGCCGATCGACCTCGTCGTCCTCGACATCATGCTCCCGAAGATCGACGGTCTCGAGGTGTGCAAGCGGCTTCGTGCAGAGAGCTCGGTGCCGATCATCATGCTCACGGCCCGTGACGACGAGTTCGACACGGTCCTCGGGCTCGAGCTCGGCGCCGACGACTACATCACGAAGCCCTTCTCGATCCGCGAGTTCCGCAGCCGTGTTCGTGCGCTCCTGCGACGGGCGGGCTCGGCCCGCCGCGACGCGCCCCCTGCGGAGCCGCTCGAGGTCGGGGGCGTGAGAGTCGATCCTGAGCGCCGCTCCGCGAGTCTCGACGGGAAGCCGCTCGACCTGACGTACGTCGAGTTCGAGCTCCTGCGGACTCTCGTTGCGCAGCCGGGACGCGTCTTGAGCCGCCGCGCGCTGCTCGAGGCGATCTGGGGCGATTCGGCTTACCGGGAGCCGCGCACGATCGACGTCCACGTGCGGCACCTGCGCGAGAAGCTCGAGCGGGATCCGAGCGAGCCCGAGCTGATCCTGACCGTCCGCGGCGCGGGCTACCGCTTTCAAGAGCCGTGAGCAAGCTGCAGACGGTCGGTGCGCGCCTCAGCCTCGCGCTCCTGCTCGTCGTCGCCGGCGCGCTCGCATTCGTCTACCTGATCGTCGTCCCGTCGCTCGAGCGGCGTCTTGTCGACTCGCGGAAGGCGCAGGTCGCGCGGGTGGCCTCGCGCATCTCCGACCAGTGGCCGGTCCATCCGGAGCTGCGAGCGAATCCGCAGGATCTCGCCGATGCGTTCGCGTCCGCGACCAACACGCGGGTCACGATCTTCACCATCGAGCTCAACAGGCCGCTCTCGCTGCTCAACATCGCGGACGGGGGCGCAGGCGGCGCAGTCGCCATCGGCGACGACCCGGTCGCGCGGGAAGTCGCGCAGACGCTCCGTCCGAAGCAGTCGGTTGTCTCACACGCGGGGACGAAGTACGCCGAGGCGGGCGAAGTGCTCGACGGCAGCCACGTCGTGCTCGTCTCGAGCTCGCTGCGCGACGCGCTGGGGAGCGTGAAGCTCGTGGAGCGGCGGCTGCTCGTCGCTGCTGCGCTCGCCCTGGCCGCGGCGCTGCTCCTCGGCTACGGGGGCGCGGCCTATTTCGCGCGCCGCATTCGCCGGCTCGAGCGCGCCGCCGACCGCATCGCCGGCGGCAGGTTCGACCAGCCGATCGAGGACGAGAGCCGGGACGAGCTCGGCGAGCTCGCGCGCGCCTTCGAGCGCATGCGCCAGCGCCTCGCCCGGCTCGAGCACGCACGCCGCGAGTTCATCGCCAACGCGTCGCACGAGCTGCGGACGCCCCTTTTCTCGCTGGGCGGCCACCTCGAGCTGCTCGCGGACGAGGAGCTCGATGACCCGACGAGACAGGAGTTCCTCGCGCGCATGCGAGAACAGGTCGAGCGCCTCACGAAGCTCGCCGGCGAGCTGCTCGACCTCTCGCGGATCGACGCGGGACGGCTGCGCGTCGACCGCGAGCCTGTCGACCTCGCACGTGTGGCCGAGCTCCTGATCGAGGAGTTCGAGGCGCTTGCGCAGGCGAGCGAGCACGAGCTCGAGCCCGCCCTCGACGGGAGCGCCACCGGCCTCGGCGACGAGCAGCGGGTGCTCCAGGTCGGCCGCGCGCTCGTCGAGAACGCGCTCCGCCACACTCCCGCGGGCACTCGCGTGCGCGTCCGCACTGAGCGGGACGGGGAGCACGTGGTCCTCGCCGTAGAGGACGACGGCCCGGGAATCGCTGCCGAGCACGCCGGCCACGTATTCGAGCGCTTCTACCGCGGTGACGGCGGAGTGGCCTCGGGGAGCGGCCTCGGGCTTGCGATCGCGCGTGAGCTCGCCGAGGTGATGCACGGCGAGCTGGCGCTAGCCTCAGAGCCCGGACGGACGGTGTTCACGTTCTCGCTGCCTGCTGCCTCGGGCACCTCCTCTCCGTCGATCGAGTGAAGTTGTCAATATAGACAACCGACCGGACGGCGGGCAAACGCCCGGTCCGCGGCTACAGTTGGACCTCGTGCGCAGGGGGTTTCCGATTGTGGTCGTCGCTCTCGCCGCCGCCGTTCTCGGCGGGGCGGCATCGCTGCTGGGCGCGAAGGCGACGGGGACGCTCGACGGTCCTGCGAAGACCGTCTACCTGGCGGAGGACAGCCCGGGCCTGAACCTCGACGGCGGCGAGCCCGCCGGCGTCAGCGCTCGCCCTCTGCTCGGCAACGGCTTTGCGCCCGCACGGATCTACGCGGCCCGCTCGCCCGGCGTGGTCACGATCTTCGCCTTCTTCGACGAGGGCGACCGGCACGCTGCGCAGGGATCGGGGTTCGTCGTCTCGGAGCGCGGCTACATCCTCACGAGCGCCCATGTGATCACGAACGCGGGCGAGGCGTCGGAGACGAGCGGGGCGAGCCGGGTGTTCGTCGGGTTCAAGGACGGTGACCGGATCGGCGCCAAGATCGTCGGCTGGGACGTCTACGACGACGTCGGCCTGCTACGCGTCGCTCCGCGTGCGCACGCTCTGTCTCCGATACCGCTCGGCGATTCCGCGCGAGTCGAAGCCGGCGACCCGGTCGCGGCGATGGGCACTCCGTTCGGCAACGAGGACTCGATCGCGGTCGGCGTCGTGTCGGCCATCCACCGATCCATCTCGTCGCTCACGGCGGGGTACAAGGTCGTCGACGCGATTCAGACGGATGCTCCAATCACACACGGGAACTCGGGCGGACCGCTCTTCGACGCGGGCGGCCGGGTGATCGGGATCAACGCGCAGATCCGGAGCGAGTCCGGCGGGGCCGAGGGCGTCGGCTTCGCGGTTCCGATCAACGCGGCCTGGCGCTCGATGCGCCAGCTCGCCGCGACCGGGCGCGTCGTCTATGCCTACATGGGCGTCACAACCGAGGACCTGACGCCGACGCTCGCGCGTCACTTTGGGTACGCGGCCAGCCGTGGCGCGATCGTGGCCTCGGTGAAGAAGGGCAGCCCGGCAGACGACGCCGGCCTCCGCGGCGGCAGCGGCGAGGAGACCTTCAACGGCCTGTCGGTAACCCGGGGCGGCGACGTCGTGGTCGCCATCGACGGTCGTCCTGTGAGCACCGCGGACGACGTGGTCCGTTTCGTGAGCGGCAAGCTTCCCGGGGAGGTTGCCCGGCTGACCATCGTTCGCGGCGAGGAGCGCCGCGTCGTCCGTGTGCGCCTGGGCTCGCGCTCCCAGGCGCCCGAGACCGGCCGCTAGCAGGTCGCCGGCGAGCCGCTCTCCCGGTTAGAAACGGGGCCAGGGGGCAAACCGAAGGGAACCGAGCCGATGTCTGCGCAAGGACAGTCTGCGGCGGCCGTCGCTGACGGCTCCTCCATTCGCCTGACCATTCCCGCGAAGCCGGAGTACATCGCCCTCGTCCGGCTCGCGCTGAGCGGGCTCTCCCGCCTGCGGCCGCTGAGTGAGGAGACGCTCGGCGACCTGAAGCTCGCCGTCACGGAGGCCTGCTCGAACTCCGTGCGACACGGGTACGTCGAAGGGGGCGAGGGAATCGTCGAGGTCTCGTACAGCCTCCAGCCGGATCGGCTCGTGGTCGAGGTGGCCGATGACGGTCCCGGCTTCGACATCGCGGGCCGCGGGCCGGGCGGGGAGAATCTCGGGGAGGGCGGGCTCGGAATCGCCATCATCAAGGCGATCGCAGACGAGTTCGAGACGGGCGAGCGCAGCGCCGGGCGCGGCTCGCGGCTCCGCTTCGTCAAGTTTCTCGACGACTAGCCGATCACCGTGAGTATCGTGCTGACGCCGGGACTTACCCATGCTCCACCTTGTCAACGTCGGACATAAGTCCCTCTCGGACTACGCCTCGCTCACAGCAGGCGGTCTGATGGACGAGATTCGCCGTCTCGCGGAGCCCTTGGCAGGTAAGCGCATCGCTCATCTGTCCACAACCGCGTTTGGCGGCGGCGTTGCTGAGATCAACTATGCGCTCGTTCCGTTGATGCAGGATGTCGGCCTCGACGTCGAGTGGCGGATCATCACAGGCACGGACGAGTTCTTCGCCGTCACGAAGACGATTCACAACGCGCTCCAGGGCGACGCGCGCGGCCTCACCTCCAGGCAAGAGCAGACGTACCGCCGCTACACCGCGGCGAACGCCGCCGAGTTCGAGGACGAGTACGACTTCGTCATCGTCCACGATCCGCAGCCGGCTGCGATGGTCGAGCATTTCCCGAGCTCGACGGCGCGCTGGATCTGGCGCTGCCATCTCGATCTCTCGACGCCGAACCGGGACGTGCTGAGCTTCCTCGCGCCCTCGCTCGAGCGCTACGACGCGGCCATCTTCCACCGGCCCGAGTACGTGCCGGAGGGCGTTGCACTGCGAGAGGCGTACATCTGGCCGCCCGCGATCGACCCGCTGACGCCGAAGAACATGGCGCTCTCGGCTGACGACGCCGCCTACGTCGTCGACCAGTTCGGCATTCACCTCGAGCGCCCGCTTCTGACGCAGATCTCGCGTTTCGACCCGTGGAAGGACCCGCTCGGCGTCATCGACAGCTACCGGTTCGTGAAGCAGACGCATCCGGAGGTGCAGCTCGCGCTCGTTGGCTCGATGGCGCACGACGACCCGGAGGGCTGGGACTACTACAACCGCACCGTCGCCCATGCGGCCGGCGACCCGGACATCTTCATCCTCTCGAACCTCAACAACATCGGCTCGGTCGAGGTGAATGCGTTCCAGGTGCACTCGGCCGCGGTGCTCCAGAAGTCGATCCGCGAAGGCTTCGGCCTCACCGTCACCGAGGCGCTCTGGAAAGCGCGGCCGACTGTCGCCGGTCGGGCCGGGGGGATCGTCTCCCAGATCACGCCCGGCGAAACGGGCTGGCTCGTCGATTCGCCGGCCGAGTGCGCCGACGCCTGTCGGGAGATCCTGGACGAGCCGTCCGGCGCGGCCGCCCGGGGCCGCCGTGGGAAGGAAGACGTACGCCGCCGCTTCCTCATGCCGCGCCTGCTCCGCGACTGGCTGGCGCTCTTCAACCGGCTCGACGGGAACGATCTCGGCGAGACCGCGCTCGTCACCGCCGCGAGCTCCGCCTAGCAACCGCTGCCGCCTCTCGCGCGCGTCGGATTGAAATCAACCACGCGCGCGCTAGGGTCCACTCGGATGGCCGAGCGCCGCAGGCTGATCGTCGTTTCCAACCGGGGGCCGGCCTCGTTCGTCCGCGACGAGGAGGGCAATCGTGTGGCTCGCCGCGGCGGGGGCGGCCTGGTCACGGCGCTGCGAAGCCTCGTCGCCCACCACGACGTCACCTGGATCGCGAGCACGATGAGCGAGGAGGATCGCGTCGTCGCTGCCGAGGCCGGAGGCGAGGCGATCCAGGAGGTTGCCCGCGACGGGTCTTCGTACCGTCTGCGGCTCGTTGCGCACGACGCCGCGGCGTACGACAGGTTCTACAACGTCGTCTCGAACCCCACGCTTTGGTTCCTCCAGCACCATCTCTGGGCGCTCGCCTACTCACCCGACATCGACCGCGGCCTCCACTACGCCTGGGACGAGGGTTACGTGCCCGTGAACGCAGCGTTTGCGGACGCGGTCGTCGCGGAGCTAGACGCGGACTCGGAGGCGGCAGTGCTCTTCCACGACTACCACCTGTACCTCGTCCCGAGGCTCGTGCGGGCGCGCCGGCCCGACGCGCAGCTGTCGCACTTCGTCCACATTCCGTGGCCGGAGCCGGACACCTGGCGCGTTCTGCCGGAGGAGATCAGGCTCGCGATCCACGACGGGCTGCTCGCCAACGACGTCGTCGGCTTCCACACGGACCGCTGGCGGCGAAACTTCCTTCGCTCAGCTCGTGATCTCGCGGGAGCCGAGTGCGACTTCGACGAGAGCGTCGCGGCCCACGACGGCGGGCGCACCTTCGTCGCGGCGCGACCGATCTCCGTCGAGCCAAGCGAGTTCGAGGAGCTCGCGGAGAGCCCGCACGTGCTCGCGCTCGAGCGGGAGATCGCGAGGCGGCGGCCCGAGTTCCTCGTCCTCCGCGTCGACCGAACGGATCCGTCGAAGAACGTGCGCCGCGGCTTCCGCGCCTTCGAGTTCTACCTCGAGACGCACCCTGAGATGCACGGCAGGGTCACGATGTTGGCGCTCCTCGACCCCTCGCGGCAGGAGATCCCTGAGTACGCCGAGTACCTTGGGGCGATCCAGCGTTCCGCGCGCGCCGTGAACGACCGCTTCCAGCGCAACGCGTGGACGCCGATCGACCTCCGCATCGAGGACAACTTCGCTCAGTCCGTCGCCGCCTACAAGCAGTACGACGCGCTCCTCGTGAACGCGATCTTCGACGGGCTCAATCTCGTTGCGAAGGAGGCGCCCCTCGTGAACGAGCGGGACGGCGTCCTCATCCTCTCGGAGAACGCGGGCGCCCACGAAGAGCTCGGGGCATGGGCGCTTTCGGTCAACCCGTTCGACATCGAGGCCCAGGCCGAGGCGATCCACGCGGCGCTGACGATGCCCGGCGAGGAGCGGCGGGCGCGGATCGAGGCGATCCGCGAGCAGGTCCGGACCCACGACGTCGCGGCCTGGCTGGAGACGCAGCTCGCCGACCTCGACCACTGGGCCGTGCGCGCCACGCGGTCGTGAGCGAGCTGTCGCACATCGACGAGACCGGCCGCGTGCGGATGGTCGACGTCGGCGGCAAGGAGCTCTCGCGGAGGCGGGCCGTGGCGCGGGCGAGCCTGCGCATGGCGCCCGCGACCGCGAGGCGGCTGCGCCAGCTGCCGAAGGGCGACGCCCTGGCCGCGGCGCAGCTTGCCGGGATCATGGCCGCGAAGCGGACGAGCGAGCTGATCCCGCTGTGCCACCCGCTGCCGCTGTCACACGTGGACGTCTCCGTGTCGGTCGAGGAGGAAGCGGTCGAGATCACCGCGTCGGCCGAGACCACGGCGCAGACCGGCGTCGAGATGGAAGCGCTGGTCGGCGCGGCCGTCGCCGCGCTCACCATCTACGACATGGCGAAGGCGGTCGACGATGGGATGGTGCTTTCCGAGGTGAGGCTCGTCGAGAAGACGAAGGAGCCTGTTTGAAGGCCGCCGTCCTGACCGTCTCGGACGGCGTCGACATGGGCACGCGCGAGGACGCGAGCGGCGACCTGCTCGAGCAGCTCTTGCGGAGCGACGGGTACGAGGTCGTCCGGCGGGTCGTTCCCGACGAGCGCGACGCCATCGCGGAGGCGATCGAGGAGCTCACCGGCGAGGCGCAGCTCGTACTGACGACGGGGGGAACGGGGCTCGGCCCGCGTGACGTGACCCCGGAGGCGACGATGAGCGTTCTGGAGCGCGCGGCGCCGGGGATCGCGGAGGCGCTCCGGGCAGACTCGATCGCGAAGACTCCGCACGGCCTTCTCTCACGCGGGACTGCGGGGGTGCGCGCGCAGACGCTCGTCGTGAACCTGCCGGGTTCCGTGGGCGGCTGCCGCGACGGCTACGCCGTGCTGCGTCCGGCGCTGGAGCACGCGCTTCACCTGCTCGCCGGCGAGGAGACCGCTCACCGCCAGACGTGATCGCCGCGGACTATCCGCGTCGCTTCGCGGCGCTCGTGAAGATCGAGCACACCGTCTTCGCGCTGCCGTTTGCCTACGTCGGCGCGTTCCTCGCGGTCGACGGCATGCCGACCGCGCACGACTTGCTCTGGGTGACTGTGGCGATGGTCGGGGCCCGCTCGCTGGCGATGGGGCTGAACCGGCTGATAGACGCGGGCATCGACGCGCGCAACCCGCGGACCGCTACGCGTGAGCTGCCGGCCGGACGGCTGACGGGGCGGCAGGTCGCGCTCTTCTGCCTCGCGTCGCTTGCCGTCTTCCTGCTCGCGGTCTTCCAGCTCGACCCGCTCGTGCGCTGGCTGTGGCCGATCCCCGTCGTGGGCTTCGTCGTCTATCCGTACCTGAAGCGGTTCACGTGGCTCTCTCACCTGTGGCTCGGAGCCGTGGACGGCCTCGCACCAGTCGGGGCCTGGGTTGCGATCAGGGGCGAACTGCCGCTTGAGGCGTGGCTCCTGGGCGGCGGCGTGGCGTGCTGGGTCGCGGGGTTCGATCTCTTCTACGCGCTGCTCGACCTCGAGGTCGACCGGCGCGACGGACTGCACTCGGTCGCGACGCGGTTCGGCGAGCGGGGCGCCTTTTGGGGGGCGCGTCTCCTGCATGTCTTGACCGTCGCGCTACTCGTGGGCGCGGGGCTCTGGCTCGAGGTCGGCGTCCTCTATTGGCTGGGTGTCCTTTCCGTGGCCGCGCTCCTGGCCTATGAGCATTCCCTGGTGCGCCCGGGAGATGTCCGCCGGCTGGACACGGCGTTCTTCACGATGAACGGCGCCATCAGCCTCGCCTTCTGTGCGTTCGTGCTCGCCGACGCGCTCCTCTAGAAGTCACGCTTTCGTGACATCCGTGTCACTCACACCTGACAGGTTCTTCATTAGGCTCAAATCGGGAGGAGGACTGGGGTGGCCCCAGCGCGGCGGGACTAGACTCGGGCGGTGATCACGGCCCGGAACCTCTCGAAGCGCTTCGGCGACAAACGCGTTCTCGAAGACCTCGACCTCGAGGTGCCGCGTGGCGGCTTTGTGCTCGTCACGGGACCGAATGGCTCCGGAAAGACGACGCTGCTGCGGCTCTGTGCGGGACTCGCGGCGCCGACCTCCGGCGAGATCGAGGTCGACGCGTCTCGCGGCGCGATCGGCTTTCTTGCCCATGAGCCGCTGGTCTATGGCGAGCTGACCGCGCTCGAGAACCTCGACCTCTACGGGCGCCTCTACCGCATCCCCGAGCGGCGCGAGCGCTGCGGCGCCATGCTCGAGCGCTTCGGCCTCTGGCGCGAGCGAAACGAGCGCGCCGCCAGCTTCTCCCGCGGCATGCTCCAGCGGCTCGCCCTCTGCCGGACGTTCCTGCACGAGCCCGATCTGCTGCTCCTCGACGAGCCCTTCGACGGCCTCGACGCCGAGGGTGCGAAGCTCCTGTATCTGGAGCTTGCCGTGCGCGGCGGCCGCACGGCCCTGGTCGCCACGCACAATCCGGACTCACTCGCGACCCGCGCGACCGCTCGGCTCGCCCTCGCATGACCGGCTACGCCGCCGACGTCGCCGCGCTCGCGCGCAAGGATCTCCTCCTCGAGCTCCGCTCGCGCGACACGCTGCCGGCGATGCTGCTCTTCGTCGTCTCCGCCCTCGTCGTCTTCCATTTCGCGCTCCCCGCGGACTCCTCGACGCGTGCCGAGACCGGTCTCCTCTGGATCGCCATCGTCTTCACAGCGCTCCTCGGGCTCACCCGCGCCTTCGCCGCGGAGCGCGAGCAGGGGTTGCTCGACGGCCTCGTGCTCGCTCCCTGCGACCGGAGCGCGATCTGGCTCGGCAAGACGATCGGCGTGACCGCTTTCCTCGTCCTCGCCGAGCTCGTCGCCCTGCCCGCGTTCGCGCTCTTCTTCCACGCGATCGGCTGGGAGCTCGTCGCGGCCGTCGCGCTCGCGGACGTCGGCATTGCGGCCATCGGCACTCTGCTCGCCGCGATCGCGGCCGCGAGCCGCGCTCGCGAGCTGCTGCTGCCGCTCCTCTTCCTGCCGCTCGCGATCCCCGTCGTCATCGGCGGTGTCGGCGCGAGCGTGGCCACGAATCCGGCCTCTTTCCTCGGGTTTCTCGGCCTCTACGACGCGGTTTTTGCGATTCTCTCCTGGGCGAGCTTTGAGTACGTCGTTACGGAATAGCGGATTCGCGCTCGCGGCGGCGGGCCTCCTCGTCGGCGGCATTGCGCTGGCGCTCTTCTGGGCGCCCGAGGACGCCGATCAGGGCTTCAGCCAGAAGATCTTCTACGTCCACGTTCCGATCGCACTGACCGCGTATGCGTGCTTCGGCTTCGGCGCCTGGAAGGCGCTGCGGCTGCTCTGGACGGGCGAAGCGCGCTACGACCTCGAGAGCTACACCGCGATCCACATGGGCGTCATCTTCGGCCTGCTCACCCTGGTCACCGGCTCGATCTGGGCGAAGATCTCGTGGGGCCACTGGTGGACCTGGGGCGAGCGGCAGCTCGTGCTCTTTCTGATCCTGTTCCTCTTCTACTCCGCCTACTTCATGTTGCGCTACTCGATCGAGGCCGGGCCGCGCCGCGAGCGAAACTCGGCCGTCTACGCCCTCTTCGGCGCGGCGTTGATCCCCGTCAGCTTCCTCGCCGTCCGCATCGCCGGGACAATCCTGCACCCCACGATCTTCACGCACGAGGGCGCGAATCTGCCCGGGGAGATGCTGCTCGCCTTCTGCATCTGCCTGGCCGGGGTGCTTGCCCTCGCGGCCACGCTCTACCGTGTCGAGCTCGCCGGCAAGCGCGTGGACGCGAGCCTGCGCGAGCTGCGGGAGCTGCTTGCATGACCACGGCCGAGAAATACGTGACGGCGGCCTACCTCGTGCTGCTCGGGGCCGTCCTGGTCTACCTCGTCATCATCGCTCTGAAGGTCGCCCGGCTCGAGGAGGAGGTCTCCGACCTGATCCGCCTGGCCCGGGAGAGGCGCGGTGGCTGAGCTTCTCTTCTGGCCTGCGCTGCTCGCCTACGGCGAGGCGGCGGTCGCCTATGCGGGCGACGTTCGACGGCCGGGAGCGCTCGGGCGGCTGGCGACCTGGGGCGTGCGGGTGGGCTGGCTCGTCCAGACGGCGCTCCTCGTCGTGCAGGCCGCGCGGGCCGACGGGTTCCCGTGGGCCACCTGGGCGGGGTCGCTCAACCTCTTCGTCTGGCTGGTCGTCGGCGCCTACCTGATCTGGGGCTGCCGGCCGCGCTTCCGCCTGCTCGGGCTCGTCGTGATGCCGCTCGCCGCCCTGCTCCTCGCAATTTCATATGCCGCAGGCGGTGTAGGAGCCTCCGGCGAGAGCCGCTACTCGACGCTCTTCCTGGTCCTCCACGTCGGCCTTGTGCTGGCGGGCTTCGCAGGTTTGACGCTCGCCGCGGCGATCGCCGCCCTCTATCTCTGGCAAGAGCGGCTGCTGAAGCGGCGGAGCCCGTCCGTCCTTCGCTTCCGGGCTCCCTCGCTCGCCACTCTCGACGGGCTCGTCGGCCGCACGGTTGCGGGCGCGCTGCCGCTCCTGACGCTCGGCATGGCGGCCGGTTTCGCGCGGGTACGCGACCGGTCCGACCTCGACCCCTTGATCGGGCTCACCGTGGCTGCGTGGGCCGTCTACGGCGCCTTTCTCGTCCTCCGCTACGGGGCGGGCTGGCGCGGGCGGCGCGCCGCCTACCTGGCGATTGCCGGGTTCGCGCTCGTCATCGTCCTGCGCCTCGGCCTGCCGACGGGCCACTTCACATGAGCCTCGTCCTCGTCGGCACTTCGCACAGGCTCGCGCCGGTTGAGGTGCGGGAGCAGGTCGCCCTCGACCCGGAGGCCGCCGCCGAGCTCGCGCGGCGCCTCGCGGCCGGCGGCGAGGCTGTCTGCCTCTCGACCTGCAACCGAACCGAGCTCTACCTGGCCCACTCGGATTCGGAGCAGACAGAGGAGCGGGCGGTCAGCGCGCTCGCCGGGGGCGAGCCGGAGCTCTACCGGCTCCGCGACGAGGCGGCCGCGCTCCATCTCTTTCGTGTTGCGGCTGGGCTCGACTCGATGGTGCCGGGCGAGGGAGAGATTCTCGGGCAGGTGCGCGCCGCGTACGAGGCGGGAACGTGCGGCCCGGTCCTCGACCGGCTCTTCAGGCAGGCGCTGCACGCGGGCAAGAAGGTTCGTACGGAGACTGCGATCGGTGAGAGCCCGGCCTCGGTCTCCTCCGCCGCGGCCGCGCTGGCGCAGCAGGTCTTCGGCGAACTGGACGGCTGCCGAGTGCTCCTCGTCGGCGCGGGCGAGGTGAGCGAGCTGGCGGCGCGCAGCCTGGCCGCGCGCGGGGCGGCGATCACGGGGGTCGCGAGCCGGACGCTCGAGCACGCTCGGGCGCTCGCCGAGAGCTTCGGCGCGAGAGCCGTCCCCCTCGACCGCGTGGCGGAGGAGCTCGCCCGGGCAGACGTCGTCGTCTCGTCGACGAGCTCGCCCGGCATCGTTCTCGACCGTGGCGCCGTAGCCGCGGCTGCGGAGGGCCGTAAGGGACGCCCGCTGTTCCTCATCGACCTCGCGGTGCCGCGGGACGTCGATCCCGCTGTCTCGGAGCTCGACGCTTGCTACCTCTACGACATCGACGACCTCCAGGCGGTCGTCAGCGAGAGCTTGAGCGGCCGACGGCGTGAGGCGCCGCGAGCCGAGGCGATCGTCGCTCAGGAAGCGGCGCGCTTCCGGGACTGGCTGGCCTCACTCGACGTCGTGCCGGCGATCGCGTCGCTGCGCGAGCGGGCGGAGCAAATCCGCTCCGGCGAGCTCGCTAAGGCCGAGGGCCGGCTCGGCGGCCTCTCCGAAAGCGAGCGGCGCACGGTCGAGTCGCTGACCACGCAGATCGTGAACAAGCTCCTGCACCTCCCGATCGTGCGGATGAAGCAGGCGGCCGCGACCGAGGGAGCGGGCTACGTCGACGTCGCCCGGGACCTCTTCGGGCTCGGCGAGGAGGACGGCAGTGCTGATTCGCATCGGCAGCAGGGGAAGTAGGCTCGCGCTCACCCAGGCCGAGCTCGCGGCCGACCGTCTCCGGGGGCCCGGCGTCGAGATCGCGCTCGTGCCGATCACGACCGCGGGCGACCGCGACCGGACGAAGCCGTTCGGCGAGATCGGCGAGCGCGGCGTCTTCGTGAAGGAGCTCGAGGAGGCGCTTCTCGCCGGGCGCGTCGAAGTGGCTGTCCACTCCGCGAAGGACATGACGTCGACCGACACGGCCGGACTGGTTGTCGGTGCTTACCTGCCCCGGGAGGACCCGCGCGACGCGCTCTGTGGCGCGGACGGGGTGCGGCCGGGGATGCGCGTCGGGACGGCGTCGGCTCGCCGTCGGGCGCAACTGCTCGCGCTTGAGCCCTCGCTCTCGATCGAGCCCCTGCGCGGGAACATCGACACGCGTCTCCGAAAGCGGGGCGAGCGAGGCCTCGACGCCGTCGTGCTCGCGGCCTGCGGCCTCGATCGGCTCGGGCTCGCCGCAGAGATCGGGCACCGATTCGACCCGCACGAGCTGCTCCCGGAGGCCGGCCAGGGCGCGCTCGCTCTCCAGGTGCGTGCAGGGGAGGAGGAGCTGGTCGCTTCCGCCGACGACTCCGAGACGCGTCGCCGCGTCGACGCCGAGCGCGCGTGCGTCGCGGCGATCGGGGGCGGCTGTCTCGCTCCGATCGCCGCCCACCACGACGGCCGGACGCTGACGGCGCTTGTCGCCGACCCGGACGGGCGCTGGGTCGAGCGGCGGACGGGCAGTGACCCCGAGGCCCTCGCGGCCGAGCTGCGCGCCCTCGCTGCCGCGTGAAGGTGATCGTCACGAGGCCTCGCGACCAGGCGGGCCCGCTCGTGGCGCGCCTCGAGGAGCTCGGGCACGAGGTGGTGGCGTGCCCCCTGATCGAGATCGAGCCGCTGGAGGGGCCCGTCGAGGTCGCGGGGTACGACTGGGTGATCGTGACGAGCCCGAACGGGGCCCGTGAGCTCGCCAGGCGTGCCCGGGGCGAGCTGCCGAAGGTCGCCGCGGTCGGCCCAGGCACGGCCGAGACCCTTCGTGAGGAGGGCATCGAGCCTGCGTTCGTCCCGCGGGTCTCATCGCAGGACGGCCTGCTTGCCGAGTTCCCGCGGCCGGCAGGCCGTGTTCTCTTCGCCGCGGCGGAGGGCGCGCGCCGCCGGCCGATCGAGGAGCTCGGCGCCGAGTTCGTCCCGCTCTACCGCACGCGGCTCGTGCGCCCGGCGGAGGCGCCCGAGGGCGACCTCGTCGTGCTCGCCTCAGCCTCTGCCGCTCGCTCGTTCGCCGAGCTGGGCGCCGACATCACGGCTGTCACGATCGGGCCGCAGACGACGAGAGTGGCCAAGGGGGCCGGCCTGCGGGTGGTCGCGGAGGCCGAGACGCACGACCTCGAAGGCCTTGTCGGGGCCGTGAATCGAGTAGCTTCAGCGTGACGGTGTTCGTCACGTTCCTCACCGACTTCGGGCTCGAAGACGACTTCGTCGGCATCTGCCACGGCGTCATGAAGAGGATCGCGCCGGAGGTCGAGATCATCGACATCACGCACGGCATCGCTCCGCAGAACGTGCTCATGGGAGCGCTCGTACTCGCGAACACGCTCCCCTACCTGCCGGAGGGCGTGCACCTGGCGGTCGTCGATCCCGGAGTCGGTGGCGACCGGCGGGAGCTCGCCTTGCGCGGCCGGGACGGGCGTCTCTATGTCGGTCCCGACAACGGCCTCCTCGTCCCCGCGGCGGAAGGGCTCGACGGGATCGAAGCGGCGCACGAGCTCACGAACCGCAAGTACGCGCTCGAGCCGGTGTCGGCGACCTTCCACGGTCGCGACATCTTCTCGCCGGCGGCCGCGCACCTTGCGCGCGGCCTTGCGATCGAGGAGCTCGGCCCGGCTGTCGACCCGAGCTCGCTGGCGCGGCTCGAGCTCCCCCAGCCCGATGTCAGCGACCGGCGGATCCGTGCCCGCTGCCTGTACGTCGACCGCTTCGGGAACATGCAGCTGAACCTGACGCGGAAGCACCTCGAACGGCTGGCGATCGAGCCAGGCCGGCAGGTCGAGCTCGAGCTGGGCGAGGAGCTCTACTACGCGATCGCGGCGCGCACGTTTACCGACGCGCGCGGGGGCGAGATCATCCTCTACGAGGACGCATACGAGAACATCGCGATCGCAATCAGCGGCGGTAGCGCGGCCGAGACGTTCTCGGCGCAGCCGGGGGTCGAAGTCCGGATCAGGGTCGCCGAGTGAGCATCCTTCAGGGGCTCGGCCGAAGGTTCGCCCGGTTTACGACGAACCAGGTAGTGCGGCAGCCCCGGTCCTGGCGCTTCCTGCGAGGGCTGACACGGTTGCAGTTCGACCGCCTCGCACCCGTCTGGGACTCGATGCGCAGCCCGGAGTCGTTCGCCCCGTTCGAGACCGCGCTCGAGGCGGTCGAGACGCCGCCGCGCCGGGCGCTCGACGTGGGGACGGGGACGGGCGTAGGCGCGTTCACGGTCGCGCGCCGCTTCCCGGACGCCGAGGTCGTCGGCGTCGACCTCTCCGGGTCGATGCTGGCGGAGGCGCGCCGCAAGAGTCCGCCCGAGCTTGCAGGGCGCATCCGCTTCGAGGAGGCCGATGCCCAGCGGCTCCCCTACCCCGACGACTCGTTCGAGCTCGTGACGCTCTCGAACATGATCCCCTTCTTCGACGAGCTGGCCCGCGTCCTCGCGACCGGCGGCTCGGCGCTGTTCTCGTTCTCGGTGGGGCCGCAGACGCCGATCTACGTGCCGCCCGAGCGCCTCCGGGCCGAGCTCTCGAGGCGAGGTTTCACGGACTTTGCGGAATTTGCGGCTGGTAACGGGACATCCCTTCTTGCCCGCAAGAAGGACGGGGGCTAACCTCCATCCCAAGAGGACGTTCGCGGCGCGGTAGCACCGGCCCGGACGTCCTTTTTTGGCGCTTGCCGTGTCGAGAGGTGGCGAGGGCCGGAATCGAACCGGCGACACCACGGTTTTCAGCCGTGTGCTCTACCGACTGAGCTACCTCGCCGCGTAATGAAGCGGGCTTCAGAGTATCGGACTCGCTGCCAGGTCACTCGGCCGGCGCGCGGGCCGCCGCCAGCCGTTTGACCAGGGTGTCGAGGAGCTGCGTCTTCAACAACACGTCGTCGGCGCCGGAGTCCTTCGCCGCCTGGTGGAGAGCCGGGGCATCATCGCCCGTGAGCGCGATCAGGCAGAGGTGCGGATGGTCGCGGCGAAGACGCGCGACGGCGCTCACTCCGTCGAGAAGCGGCATGTGGAGGTCGAGAACAGCGGCTTCGGGCGCAAGCTGGTCGACGAGCTCGAGCGCGGCGAGGCCGTTGGTCGCGGTGCCGACGACGGACAGCTCGGGCTGCTGCTCGATGAGCAGCCGGAGGGAAGCCAAGAACACCTCGTCATCGTCCGCGAGGAGGACTCGGACCGTGCCCTCGGGCGCCTCTGTCATCTGCTCCGCGTCCGCCACTTAACGCATCGCCTTCGAGACGGCCTCCTGAAGCGGCGGCAGCGTCTCGTGCCAATCGCCGGTTAGCCCGACGTCGGCTGCGGAGAGCATCGGCGAGCCCGCGTCGACGGCGAGCGCGACGACGACGCCGGCCTTGACGAAGCCGCTCAGCTGCTCGTCGTCGCCCGGGCCCTCGAGAGCTACCAGCACGCGGGGGGCCACCGGGCGTCCGAGGAGGCCGATTTGACGGCCGGGAGGGAAGGCGGACCCGCGCGAGCCGCCGACCGCGACGCCCTCCTGCGCGGCGAGCGTCTCGACCTCGTCCCTGTCCACGCCGGGCCCCGCGCAGACGACGACGTCGGCTTCCTCGAGCTCGGCGCCTCCGTCGGAGGCGCTCCGCTCGACCAGTCGCGCCCGCGGCTCGGGCAGGCGGTCGAGCGGGAGCTGCCGGACCTCCGCTTCGGCATCGTCTCGCGGCTCGAGCGGCTCGTACATGCGGGGGCGCACCGTCGCGAGCTGAGGCGTTGTCGAGCCCATGATCACGGAGACGATGTTTCCGCCAAAGGCGGGCTTCTGCTGGAGCAGGCGGCCGGCCTTCACGATGTCGACGCCGACGCAGTCCCCGGTCATCCCCAGCTCGAGCTCGCCTGCGGCCCGCGGCCCGAAGTCGCGGCCGCGGGCGGTCGCCGGGATGAGGACGACGTGCGGGCGCTGTTCGGTGAGGACGCGGCGCAGCACCGCGGCCCAGAGCTCCGGGTGGTAGTCCGCGAGGGCGGGATCCTCGGCCGTGTGGATGACCTCCGCGCCGTGGTGCGCGAGCTCGCTCACGGCCGCGTCCAGGTCGTGGCCGATCAGCAGCGCGACGTTGCGCCCGCCGAGCTTCCCGGCGAGCTCGCGCCCGCGCGCAAGCAGTTCGAGCGAGACGCGCCGCGGCCGGCCGCCGGCGAGCTCGACGACCGACCAGCAGTCGTACGTCGCGCCAGGCCGTTCGGCGATGTGTCCAGGCTTCTCCCAGGACGACTGCTCGGGCGCCCGTTCGGCGAGCAGCTCTCCGATTGCGCGCTTCGCTTCCTCGACGCTCTCCGTCTGGAATCCCCTGCGTTCCGGCCGCGAGTCGCGGACTGCGAGGACGCGCGTCGGCGAGCCCGTCTGGCCGAAGCGCTTGTCGTTCGGCGCGAGGTCGGAGACCAGGTCGGCTGCCTGCCAGACCTGGATTGGCCCGTCTCTGCTCTCAGCTTCGTCGCCCGGCGGGAGCGAGACCGACAGCACGACCGGCGGCCCCACCTCGTAGATCTCCTCGCCCTCGTCGGTCGCGCGTGTGACGCGGAGGCGTCCGTCTTCGAGCTCGATCGCGAGCACGTTCGTCAGGTGAGGCCAGTCCAGGAAGCCGGCGACCTCGGGCGGCACCTGCCAGGTCTCCGAGTCGAGCGTCTTGCGGCCGCAGAGGACGACGTCCGCGCCCTCCTTGCGAAGTGCGAGCGAGAGCGTTCGGGAGGTGCCGAGCGTGTCGGCGACCGCAAAGGCGCGGTCGGACAGGTGGACGGCCCGATCGGCTCCGAGCGAGAGGCACTCGCGGAGGACCTCTTCGGCCTGCGGCGGCCCCATCGTCATCGCCACCACCTCGCCGTCGGCCGCATTCCGGAGCGCCGCCCCGTGCGCGACGGCGTAGCGGTCGAAGGCGTTCAGCTCGAGCGGAACGCACTCGCGCTTGAGGGTCTTCGTCTCCTCGTCGAACTCGATCGCGCCGACTGCGGGAACCTGCTTGACCAGGCACACGATCTTCATCGGTGCGAGCCTATCTGGCGTGCTCGGCGTCCTCTACGACATCCACGGCAACCTGCCGGCGCTTGGGGAGGTGCTTGCGGAGGCGGAGGCCGAAGGCGTCGACCGCTGGCTGCTCGGCGGCGACTACGGCACCCCTAGCCCGTGGCCCGAGGAAACGATCGCGCGTCTCCGCGAGCTTTCCGACGCGACCTGGATCCGGGGCAACGGCGAGCGCTGGCTTCGCGATCCCCCGCACGACCGGCCCGAGGTGATGGAGACGTACGACCTCTTCCGCGGCTCCTTCGACGAGGACCTGGTCGAGTGGCTCTACGGGCTGCCTGCCCAGGCAGAGCTCGATGGGATCCTCTACGTCCACGGCTCCCCGCTTGCCGACGACGACAGCTTCGCGCCCGCGCCTCAGGAGGGAGAGGAGCGGCTCCTCGCCGGCGTGCGCGACCAGACGATCGTCTTCGGGCACAGCCACCAGCAGTTCCGGCGGCCCGGGCCGAACGGCACTGACCTCGTCAATCCGGGCAGCGTCGGCATGCCGCTCGACGGGGACGTCCGCTCGGCCTGGGCGACCTGGGACGGCGACTTCGAGTTCCGGCGGACGGAGTACGACGTCGCGGCAGCTGCGGCGGGCTACCGCTCGCTCGGCGGCGACTTCGGCGAGTTCGCGGCGCGGCGGATCGAGAAGGGCAGCGACTAATCCAGGGCCGCGTCGAGGCTGATTTCGACGTTCCCCTTCAATGCCTGCGAGACGGGGCAGTTCTCCTTCGCTTGCTCGGCGACCTCGCGAAACCGTGCCTCGTCGATCCCCTCGACCTCGCCGCGAACCGTCAGCTTCATCGTCGTCATCCGGAAGCCGTCGCCGGCCTTGTCGAACGTCGCCTTGGCGTCTGTGTCGAGGCGCTTCGGCGACGCGCCCTCCTGGGCTAGAGCGTGTGCCAGCGCCATCGAAACGCAACTCGCGTGCGCCGCCGCGATCAGCTCCTCGGGACTCGCGCCTTCGACCCCCTCCGCTCGAGCCGACCACGTCATCCGCTGCTCGGTGACTGCTCCGCTCTCGGTCGAGACGCGGCCGGAGCCGGACAGGTCGCCCTCCCAGGTCGCCCGCGCTGTCTTCTCAGTCGCCATCGTCCTCCCTCTCCTCGCCTGAACTGGACGGCCGATAGTACCGCCGGCCTTTGAGCGGGCCGGGCAGGTGGTCGACCTCGAACCCGCTCGGATCGGAGTGAGGGTAGACGTAGCCCTTGCCGCGGCCGAGCTTCTTCGCGCCGTAGTAGCTCGCGCTGCGGAGTGCGTCCGGCGGGCGGATGTGGCCGTGCTCGCGCGCGTCCTTCGTCGCCTCGCCGAGGGCTGTGATGACGGCGTTCGACTTCGCCGCGCGCGCGAGGTAGATCGCGGCCTGCGCCAGATTGAGCCGCGCCTCTGGAAGGCCGACGTGCTCGACCGCCTGTGACGCAGCGACGGCGACGAGGAGCGCGCGCGGGTCGGCGTTGCCGATGTCCTCGGAGGCGAGCACGATCATCCGCCGGGCAATGAAGCGCGGATCCTCGCCGCCCTCGAGCATCGCCGCCAGGTAGTACACGGCCGCGTCCGGATCGGAGCCTCGCATCGACTTGATGAAGGCGGAGATGAAGTCGTAGTGCGCGTCGCCGCCCTTGTCATAGACGAGCGGCCGCTTACGCGCGGCGTCCTCGATGTGGCGCGCCTCGGGGGACTGTCCCTCGGCCGTGGCCGTTTGGGACGAGAGCTCGAGGATGTTGAGCGCGTTCCGCGCGTCGCCGCCCGCGCGTCGAGCGATCAGGGCGACGAGCTCGTCCGAGGCCTCGGTACCGAGCGTCGCGGCGCCCCGGCGAACGACGACCTCGAGCTCGTCGTCCGAGAGCGTCAGGAGCTCGTAGATCTGGCAGCGTGAGAGGAGCGCCGAGTTGACCTCGAAGTACGGGTTCTCGGTCGTCGCGCCGATCAGCGTCACCAACCCCTCCTCGACGGCAGGGAGCAGCGTGTCCTGCTGCGCCTTGTTGAAGCGATGGATCTCGTCGAGGAAGAGGATCGTTCGCTGGCCGGTCGCGCCGAGCCGCTCTCGCGCGCCGGAGATCACCTCTCTGACCTGGCCGACCGTCGCCGAGACCGCGGAGAGCTCCTCGAAGGCGGCGCCGGTCGTCGCTGCGATCACGCGTGCCAGCGTCGTCTTGCCGCTTCCCGGCGGGCCGTAGAGGATCGCAGAGCCGACACGGTCCTCGGCGATTGCCAGGCGCAGAGCTGAGCCCTCGCCGAGGATCTGCTCCTGGCCGACGAAATCCTCCAGCCGCTGGGGACGCATGCGGAGCGCAAGCGGCGCCACCCCGGGCAGGCGTTCGTGCGCGGCGTCGGAGAAGAGGTCCGCCATCGCCCAGAAGTATGCTCCGCCTGTGACGAGCCGCGACGCGACGGAGGTGCCTCCCGGCCAGGGAGACGGCACGCCGGAGGGGGAGGAGGACTACTCGCCGATCCTGCCGGGCCGCGGCGCGAGCGACTACGAGCGCTACCTCCGCACGGACGAGCTTCTCTCGCTCCAGAAGACGCCGGACGAGATGGCACACCGTGACGAGCTCCTCTTCCAGACCGTCCACCAGTCTTCCGAGCTCTGGCTGAAGCTCGCGTGGTTCGAGGTCGAGACGGCGACGGGCCTGCTCCGCGAGCGGGAGCTCGCGGCGGCGATCCGGCTGCTGCGGCGGGCGAACGAGGCGATGAGGACGATCATCGGGCTGCTCGACATGCTCGAGCAGATGTCGCCGTGGGAGTACACACGGAGCATCCGCCCTGTGCTCGGTCACGGCAGCGGCTTCGACTCGCCCGGCTGGAACGGCGTGCGCCGTGTCTCGCCCGACCTCGGCGCCGCCTTCCACGAGCTGCGGCGCGAGGCCGGCCTCTCCGTGGTCGAGCTTTACCAGCGAGGTCGCGAGCATGAGGAGCTCTATCAGCTCGCGGAATGCCTCACGGAGTGGGACGAACGGGCGACGCTCTGGCGCGTCCGCCACTTCAAGGTCGTCGAGCGGATCATCGGCGGCGAGGTCGTCGGAACACAGGGCACGCCGGTCGAGCTCCTCGGCGGGCTGATCCACCGCCGCTTCTATCCCGAGCTCTGGGACGCGAGAAACGAGCTGACCGAGCTGGCCAAGAAGGAGGAGTAGATGGCTTTCGAGGATCTGAAGGAGCGGCAGAGCGTGATGTGGGGGACCGGCCCCTACCAGAACATCACGGAGACGATTGCGGACATTCACGAGCTCGTGGTCGACCGCCTCGATCCGCAAGCGGGCGACCGATGGCTCGATCTCGCCTGCGGGACGGGTGCGGTCTCCGAGCGCGCGGCGGAGCGCGGCGCCGCTGTCACCGGCGTCGACCTCGCGCCCGTGCTGATCGAGACTGCGAAGGAACGCGCGCAGGAGCGCGGGCTCGAGATCGACTACCGCGTCGGCGACTGCGAGAACCTCGATCTCGAGGACGGAGCTTTCGCTGCGCTCTCGTCGACCTGCGGGATCATGTTTGCGCCGGACCACGGGGCGACCGCCGGGGAGCTGGCGCGCGTCGTCAAGCCCGGGGGGCGAATAGGGCTTGCGAACTGGACCCCCGAGGGCGGTCTCGCGAAGATGTTCGGGATGATGAAGCCGTTTGCCCCGCCGCCGCCCGAAGGCGCAGGCAGTCCCTTTGCCTGGGGCGACGAGAATCACGTGCGGGAGCTTCTGGGTGACGCGTTCGAGCTCGACCTCGAGCGGCATGTCTCGCACCTCCGGGTCCCGTCCGGCGAGGACTACTGGGAGCTCTTCTCTTCGAGTTACGGCCCCACGAAGACGCTTGCGGACTCGCTCGACGACGAGCGGGGCGAGGAGTTCCATCAGGCGTGGGTCGACTTCTTCGAGTCGAACTACCGCAGCAACGGCGAGATCGACCACGACCGCGAATGGCTGCTCGTGTACGGGACCCGCCGCTGAGCGCAGCAGTGTCGCTGCGGGACGAGGTAGTCGAGCTCCTGCGGGAGCTGATTCGCCTCGATACGGTCAACCCGCCCGGGAACGAGACTCGGGCGGCGGACCTTCTCCGCGACTACCTCGAGGAGAGCGGAGTCGCCTGCGAGCTCTACGCGAAGGTGCCGGAGCGCGCGAACATCGTCGCCCGGATCCCGGGGCGGGGCGGCCCGAGCCTCGCGCTCCTCTCGCACACCGACACTGTGCTCGCCGACCCCTCCGAGTGGCAGGTCGACCCGTGGTCGGGCGAGCTGCGGGAGGGTGAGGTCTGGGGCCGCGGCGCGCTCGACATGAAGGGCGAGGTCGCCGCGACCGCCGTCGCTGTCGCCTCGCTGGCGCGCGAGGGGTTCGAGCCGGCGGGCGACCTGATCTTCGTCGCGGCCGCCGACGAGGAGGTGGGCGACGACTTCGGGCTCTCATGGCTCTGCCGCGAGCACCCCGATGCGGTGCGGGCCGAGTATTCGCTGAACGAGGGCGCGGGCGACCGGGTCGAGCTGGGCGGGCGGGCCTTCTACCTCTGCTCGCCCGCCGAGAAGATGAGCTCGCCGTTCCACCTGCGGGTGCACGGCCGCAGCGGCCATGCGTCGATGCCGGGGATCGCCGACAACGCGCTCGTCAAGGCGGCGCACTTGATCGAGCGGCTTGCAGAGTTTGCGCCCGAGCCCCGGCTCGAGCCCGAGATGACTGCTCTCTTCGAGACGGTCACCGGCGAGCCGCCGGCGGACGCCGAGCAGGTCGTTGCGCTAGCGCGGGCCGTGGATCCCCTCGCCGCCGAGCTCGTCGAGCCGCTTGTCGGCATGACGGTCGCGCCGACGATGGTGAGCGCCTCGCAGAAGCGGAACGTGATCCCTGCGCTCTGCGACGTGACCGTCGACTGCCGTCTGCTTCCCGGTCAGACGCAGGCCGAAGCGGAGGGGGTCCTGCGCGAGGTGCTCGGGGAGGGCGACTACGAGCTGGAGTGGGTGGAAGGACAGGGCGGCACGCGCTCGCCGATGGAGGGGCCGCTCTGGGATGCGATCGAATCGTGGGTGGCCGAGACGGAGCCCGGTGCGGCGGTCGCGCCGATCTGCCTCGCGGGTTTCACCGACAGCCACTGGCTGCGCGCCGCCTTCGGAACGGTCGCCTACGGATTCTTCCCGATGCGCTATATGGACTCGCAGCTCGCCACGCGGCTCGTCCACTCGGCCGACGAGCGCGTGCGGGTCGACGATCTCGAGCTCGGCGTCGAGTTCTTGCGCTACGCAGCCCGGGCGATGGGGGAGCAGTAGCGGTTTGCGGAATTCGACTATGAGTCGATAACCTCAGGACGATGACCGAGAACGAGGTTCGGCTGGGTGGGATGGCGCTGGCGAACGGTGTGCTCGTTCATGGGCCCAACGCCTGGGCCTGCGCGATCCGGCTGCCCGACGGCAGGCTCGAGGTCGCTTCCGACTTCAAGCGCTACCGGGCGGCGTCGGTCGGCAATCCTCTTCTGCGCGGGCCGGCCCGGCTTGCCGAGGTGGTGACGCTGCTGCCGCGCGTGCGGCGCCGGCTTCCTCAAGCGAAGCTCCCGTTCGAGCGGCCGCGCGTCTTGACGGCCATGGTCGCGGGCGCGGTCGCAGTACAGCTGGCGCGCGGCTCGCGGAGGCTCGGGCCGGCGGCACAGGAGCTCGTCGCCGCGATCGCCTCGCTCGCTCCGGCGGCGGTCGCCCTCCGTAGCCCCGATCTTGCCGCGTACCACGGCGCCGAGCACATCGCGATCGGGAGCTACGAGCACGGAGAGGCCCGCGAGAAGGAGCACGAGCGCTGCGGCACGCATTTGCTCGGGCCGCTGCTGGGCACGCTCGCGATCGGCAATGCACTGGCCGCGCGCGCCCCGACCCGATTCCGGCTTGCGGCGCGCGCGATGGCGTCCCTCGGCGCGCTTGCCGCCTCGACCGAGATCTTCGCCTGGATGGTGCGCAATCCAGAGCACCGCGTCTCGAAGGCGCTCGCGCGTCCCGGCCACGAGATTCAGCACCGGCTGGCGACGGCCGAGCCGACCCCCGAGCAGCTGGAGGTCGCCGAGGCGGCGCTCGGCGCCTGTCTCGAGCTCGAGCATGGCCACTCGGACTGACGGCGTCGCGATCCGGCGGCTGCCGCCTGAGATCTTCGACCTGCCTGTCGAGAAGATGCGCGACGGGTACTACACCGACGCCTACTTCAATCACTCGCGCGCGGCTCTGCTCCGGGACGAACGGCACCCGCGCGTCGTGATGCAGGTCTTTCAGAAGAAGCCCGCCTACCTGGGCGGCATGGACGAGGCGATCGCGATTCTCAAGCTCTGCTCGCACGACTGGGAGGCGCTGACCGTGCACGCCCTCTTCGACGGCGACCGGATCGAGCCCTACGAGACGGCGATGTTGATCGAGGGCGACTACACGCTCTTCGCCCACCTCGAGACGCTCTACCTCGGCGTGCTCGCCCGGCGAACGCTGATCACGACGAACGTCGTGCACGTGCTCGAGGCCGCGGGCGGCAAGCCGATCATCTTCATGCCGGCCCGGCACGACCACCAGCGCGTTCAGACCGGGGACGGCTACGCCGCCTACGTCGCGGGGCAGATCGTCGGCGCCCCGGTCGGAGTGACGACCGACGAGCAGGCTTCCTGGTGGGGCGGGAAGGGAGTCGGCACGGTGCCGCACTCGCTGATTGCGTCCTACGGGGGCAACACCGTGCTTGCGGCGACGAAGTTCGCCGAGTGGGCACCGCCGGACCTGAACGTCACCGTCCTCGTCGACTTCGAGAACAACTCTGTCGAGACCGCACTCGAGGTGGCGCGTGCGCTGGGGCCGCGGCTGTGGGGCGTCCGGCTCGACACGTCCGAGAATCTCGTCGATCGCTCCTTGTGGGACGAGCTCGGCGAGTTCAAGCCGACTGGCGTCAACGAGCGGCTCGTCCGGAAGGTGCGAGAGGCACTCGACGCCGACGGCTTCGAGCCGGTCAAGATCGTCGTCTCGGGCGGCTTCACGGTCGAGAAGATCGAGGAGTTCGAGCGCCGCGAAGTTCCGGTCGACGCCTACGGCGTGGGCTCGTCGCTGATTCGCGGCCAGAACGATTTCACCGCTGACGTCGTGCTCGCCGACGGCCGTCCGGCGGCCAAGGTCGGCCGCCGCTTCCGTCCGAACTCGCGCCTCGAACGCGTTGAATAGGTTCCCCCAACCTCCTCCCCAAGCCGATCGTACCGAGCAACTCCGCACGCGTGGGTGACGGGACCGTGACGAAGCAGAATCAGATCCTCTGGGACGTCGACACGCAGGTGGACTTCATGCTCCCCGACGGGAAGCTCTATGTGCCCGGCGCCGAAGAGACGGCACCGGCGATGCGCCGGCTCGTCGAGGCCGCGCGTGAGGCAGGCGTCGTCCACGTCGCCTCCGCCGACGACCACGAGCTAACCGACCCCGAGATCTCCGACGAGCCGGACTTCCGGAACACCTACCCCCCGCACTGCCTCCGTGGGACTCGCGGGGCGCAGAAGGTCCCCGAGACCGAGCAGGCCGATCCGCTGCCGCTGTCGCACCTCCCCTTCCCCCCGGCCCTCGTGCCCGGGCTCGTCGCCGGCCGCCGCGAGATCCTCCTCCTGAAGAAGAACTTCAACGTCTTCACGAACCCGAACGCCGATCCGCTGCTCGACGCGCTCGATCCCGCTGAGATCGTCGTCTTCGGAGTCGCCACCGACGTCTGCGACGACGCGGCGATCCAGGGCTTCCTCCTTCGCGGACGGCGCGTGCGCTTCGTCGAGGATGCGGCGCGCGGGCTCGACGAGGAGCGCGTCGAGGCCTGCACGGCTGCCTGGCGCAAGGCCGGCGTGAAGTTCACGACGGCCGACGAAGTCGTCGTCTCGCTCGGCTAGATCCGTTTCGCTGCTACAGGTCGCACCTCGCGGTGCCGATTACGAGCGAGGTCATGCCCGACATCGGTCACATCTTGAGCGGGGTGGGTCAGATGGCTCTGATCTGGCTGCCGCTCCTCATGTTCGGAATGATCATCTACCTGCTCTGGCGCACCCTCCAGGTGATGCCGCGGGTGAAGCCGAAGCACGTGCATGCGACGTCCAAGTCGTCGGTCACCTGGGATGAGGTGGCCGGGCTCGAGGAGGCACGGGCGGAGATGCAGGAGATCGTCGACTTTCTTCGCGACTCCAAGCGCTTCGCGCGTCTCGGGGCGCGCGTGCCGAAGGGGATCCTGCTGTACGGGCCGCCGGGGACCGGAAAGACGCTGCTCGCGAAGGCGGTTGCTCACGAGTCGGGTGCGAACTTCTACTCGCAGAGCGCCTCGGCCTTCGTTGAGATGTTCGCCGGGCTCGGCGCCGCCCGCATCCGCAAGCTCTTCGAGCAGGCGCGAAAGGATGCGCCCGCAATCGTCTTCATCGACGAGCTCGACGCCGTCGGCTCCGCGCGCACCGGGCACGGCTTCAACCGCGAGCAGGATCAGACCTTGAACCAGCTCCTCGTCGAGCTCGATGGGTTCAACAATCGCGACCAGGTCGTCGTCATGGCAGCGTCGAACCGCCTCCAGGACCTCGATACCGCGCTTCTTCGCCCCGGTCGGTTCGACCGGCAGGTCCTCGTCTCGCCGCCCGATCTGGCCGGACGCGAGGCGATCCTGACCGTGCACACGCGCGGAAAGCCGCTTGCCGCCGACGTCGATCTCGCCGTCATCGCGCGCCAGACGGCGGGCCTCACAGGTGCCGACCTGGCGAACATCGCGAATGAAGCGGCCATCTTCGCCGGGCGCGAGAACAAGCAGTACATCCACCACGTGCATTTCGACTCCGCGATGGAGCGCATCATCGCCGGGCTCCAGCAGCGGCGCGTGATGTCCGAGAAGGAGAAGCGAATCCTCGCCTACCACGAGGGCGGTCATGCGCTCATGTCGCAGCTGATGGGAGGGGGCTTTCCCGTCCAGAAGGCGACGATCGTCCCCCGCGGCGGCGCGCTCGGGTACACGTTCAACCTGCCGGATGAGGAGCGCTATCTGCACACGCGTGAGGAGTACGTGGACTGGATGAAGATCGCGCTCGCCGGGCGGGCCGCCGAGCAGGTCGTCTTCGGCCGAGTCACGAACGGAGCCGCGAACGACCTCGAGAAAGTGACCGAGCTCGCGCGGGCCATGGTCTTCGAATACGGAATGTCCGAGGGCATCGTCTCGCGGACGATGCGCGCGGACAACTACGCCCTCTCGGAAGAGACGAAGCGCGTGCGCGACCAGGAGCAGGCGCGCCTCACCGACGACGCATACGAGGAGGCCGTCCGCCTGATTACGAAGCACCGCTCGGCGCTCGACCGGCTTGCGCACGCCCTACTCGAGAAGGAGACGCTGGTCCGTGACGAGATCCTCGCGCTGCTCGGAGACCTCGAGCCCGAGTCGCAGTCGAGCGAGACCGTGGGCCGGGTCGTGCAGCTCAAGAGCGTCGAGGAGGACGCCGAGCAGCCCGACCCTCGGACGCCTGACAGTCGCTAGCAGCGCGACCGCTAGCATCCTCATCGCGTGCAGGCGAAGGGGATACACCATCTCGGCGTTGCGGTGGACGACCTCGACGAGGCGCTCGAGACGTACCGCCGGCTCTTCGGCGCAGAGCTCGAGCGGCGCGAGACCGTCGTCGAGCAGGGCGTCGAGGCGGCCGCGGTCCGGGTCGGCCGAAGCCGGGTCGAGCTGCTCGCTTCACTCGGCGAGGAGACGCCCGTCGGCAAGTTCCTGGCCAAGCGAGGCCCGGGCATGCACCACATCGCCTACGAAGTGAGCGACCTCCGAGGCGAGCTTCGCGGCCTCGCCGAGCAGGGTGTCGAGCTGATCGACGAGGAGCCGCACCGCGGCCTCTTCGGGCTCGAGGTGGCGTTCGTCCATCCCGACTCCGTCCACGGCGTGCTCGCGGAGTTGGTGGCGAGTGGCTGAGGAGCGCGTGCGGATCGAGGTCGGCTTCGACGGAGGCCAGGTCATGAGCGCCTATGTCGAGCCCACGACCGCAGACGAGCTCGAGAAGACGGTCGGCGCGACCGGCGACGCCTCCTTCCGTTTGGAGGCCGAGGACGGGCGCTACTCGCTCGTGCTCAGCCGGATCGTGTACGTCAAGCGCTTCTCGCGTGAGGGACGGGTCGGCTTCAGCGGCGGCTGAGGCCGTGTTACGCCGCGGCCCGACGCGGGCATCCTCAAAAAAGATGGTGGTGAAGGAGCTGGACTCGGCGGGCGGACGCAGCGGCGCGTACGAAGGAGTGCGCGTCCTTGTCCAGAGGGCTCAAAGCGGTGACCGCGAGGCGCTCGAAGAGCTCTACCTCCTGCATTTCGACCGCATCTACAGCTATCTCCACCTGAGCGTCGGCAACCGGCACGACGCGGAGGACCTCACGACGCAGACGTTCCTGAAGATGCTCGAGGCGATCGGGCGCTTCCGCTGGCAGGCGGTTCCGTTCTCGGCCTGGCTCTTCCGGATCGCGCACAACCTTGCGATGGATCACTTCCGGGCGAGCCGGCGCGTGCAGGCCGAGGAGGAGGTGCCGGAGCCGCGAGGCGCCGAGTTGTCGGCGGAGGAGCAGGCGATCGACTCGCTCGGTCGCACGGGGATGCTCGAGCTGATCGAACGGCTCTCGGCCGAGCAGCGCCAGGTGCTGACGCTCAAGTTCCTGTTCGGCTTCGGGAACGCCGAGGTGGCGACAGTCCTCGGCAAGACCGAAGGGGCGGTGAAATCCCTCCAGCACCGCGCCCTCGGCTCGCTCCAGAGGCACGTCGCCCGGTCGTAGGCGCTGACACAGACTCGGCACGGTCCCGTCACCCATGCGTGCGTTTTTCGTCGCTAGGATCGCATCGGGGAGGAGGTGGGCGGTACCGTCATTACCGTGCCGCTCGACGTGGGTCTGGTCGGCCTTCCCGGCTCGGGCAAGACGACCGTGTTCAAGGCGCTGACGCGTGCCGGCGCGGACGCTTACGGAAAGGCCCATCTGGGCGTCGCCGCGATTCCCGACGAGCGGCTCGACCCGCTCGCGTCCGCTCTCCACTCGGCGAAGGCGACGCCTGCCACGATGCATGTCGTCGATCCGCCGGGACTGAGCCCGGCCGTGCTCGGAGAGCTCCGCCAGGTGGACGCCCTGTTCGCCGTGGGGCGAAACTTCGGCCAGGACGTCGACCCGGCGGGCGACCGTGAGGCGCTCCTGCTCGAGCTGGTAGTCGCCGACCGCGATCATGTCGAACGGCGGCTCGAGCGCGTGCGCACGCAGGCGAAGTCGGGCGACCCCGCTCTACGCAAGCAGGTCGAGGACCTCGAGCGGGTGCTCGCGCACCTGGAAGCCGGACGGCAGCTCGGCGACTATCAGGAGGAGACGCCGCCCGAGCTCGAGCCGCTGACGACCAAGCCCATCGTGTGGCTCGCGAATGGGGGCGAGAACGGAATCGACTTCCAGCTCGAAGCGGAGCTGGCCGAGCTCGAGCCTCCCGAGGCGGCTGCATTCCGCGAGGGCCCGCCGCCGCTCGAGTCCCTCCACGATTACCTATTCGAGGAGCTCGGCCTGATCACGTTCTTCACGGGCAACGAGAAGGAGACGCGGGCGTGGACCCTGCGCCGTGGACAGACGGCGCTCGACGCCGCAGCCGCGGTCCACACCGACATGGCGCGCGGCTTCATCCGCTGCGAGGTGGTTGGCTGGAGCGAGCTCGTCGAAGCCGGCGGCCGGGCGGAGGCGGCCCGCCGGGGGCTCCAGCGCCTGGAAGGGAAGGATTACGTCCTCGCCGACGGCGACGTCCTGCAGATTCGATTCAACGTCTGATCCCGTGACCTCAGCAGCAGCTGCACGACGCGGCGGCCGCGTGCTCATGCTCGTCGTCGACGTCTTCGAGCAGCGTGTATATCTCCCAGCGGTTCCCGGCCGGATCGCTGACCCAGACCTTGTCCTGCCTGGCATAGCAGCACGTCGTGTCGCGCTCGTCGAAGGTGGCCAGCCCGCTCTCGGAGAGGCGTGCCGACGCGGACTCGACCTCGTCGGTCGACTCGACGCGGATCCCGAGGTGGGAGAGCCCCTGCCGCCCCGACTGCTGGAGCGCGAGCGCCACCGGTGGGTCGGCAAGCTCGAATTTCGCGTACCCGGGCTTCTGCTTGGCAGGCGCAACCCCGAAGAGCTCCTCGTAGAAGCGGACGGCGCCGCCGAGGTCGGGCACATCGAGCGAGAGGTGGAAGGTGTTCACGAGGACTCCTCCTTATATTGATGAACTTCGATACAAGGCTAGCTGATATATTGATGGGCGTCAATGAAGAAGATCGCCACGGTCAGTTGCTGCGCTCCAGGCTCGCCTCCGCTCCGAGACAGGGAGGTCGCTGGGCTCGCGACGCGCTTCAAGGCGCTTGCCGACCCGACCCGGCTTGCCATCGTCAACCGGCTGGCCGCGAAGGGGGAGACGTGTGTGTGCGAGCTGAACTTTGGCGTCTCCCAGCCCACCGTCTCCCACCATCTGAAGGTCCTTCGCGAGGCGGGGCTCGTCGACGTCCGACGCCGAGGCACGTGGGCCTACTACCGGCTCGTGCCCGAGGCTCTTCGGTCGCTCGCCTTCGCGCTCGGTGGC